>CAIXXM010000132.1 GCA_903923395.1 uncultured Acidobacteriia bacterium | reverse complement strand
TCTAGAAACATAATCGAATCCGCCGGCAGATAATCGAGCAGCGTCGGCGGCGCTTCCCCCGGCAAGCGCCCGGAAAAGTGGCGCGAGTAGTTCTCAATGCCGTGGCAATACCCGATCTCTTTCATCATTTCCAGATCGAACATCGTCCTCTGGTGCAGCCGTTGTGCTTCTATTAACTTTCCCTGCGCTTCCAGTTGCGGACGCCACAACTCCAGTTCCGCTTTGATCGATTCCACCGCCGCTTCTTTCGTCAACCGCGACATCACATAGTGCGTCTTCGGGTAAATCGGTACTCTTTGATACGTCTGTATGACTTCTCCCAGCAGCGGGTCAATCTGCGACAAGCTCTCGATCTCATCGCCCCACATCTCAATCCGGATGGCATTGTCATCGTAAGTGGGGAAGACCTCAATCACATCGCCGATCACACGGAATGTACCGCGGCGGAAATCATGATCATTGCGGTCATAGAGGATTTCCACCAGCTTCGAAGTAATGTCCTTCCGCGAGATATGCTGGCCCTTCTCCAGCATCAGCAACATCCCGTAGTAAGCTTCCGGTGAACCCAGGCCGTAGATACAGCTCACACTGGCCACGATCACGCAGTCACGCCGCTCAAAGAGACTCTTCGTCGCGGAGAGCCGCAGTTTGTCCAGCTCATCGTTGATGGTGGCTTCCTTCTCTATATACACATCACTCGAAGGTATGTACGCCTCTGGTTGATAGTAGTCGTAGTAACTAACGAAATACTCCACCGCATTGTGAGGAAAGAAACTCTTGAACTCCGCGTAGAGTTGCGCCGCCAGAGTCTTGTTATGCGCCAGAACAATCGCGGGCCGGCCAAGATTCTCAATGATCTTCGCCATCGTAAACGTCTTGCCCGATCCTGTGACCCCCAAAAGCACCTGATGCTTCTCGCCGTCCTCAATACCGCGTACTAGATCGGCTATCGCGGACTTTTGATCACCTTTGGGACTGTAGTTCACTTCCAGCTGAAACGACATCCCACTATCTTCCCAAATCACTGAAAGCAACGGGCAACGCCGCTTCCCGTGCAGATTTCAGGATTTTTTCCCGGCGAATATTACCGATAGTAAATAGCACCGTCCCAGTACCGGAGGCATAGCCGCGGGGAATCGAACTCCGCTAATTTGGGATCAAGGTATACAGGCGAAAGAAAAGAAGAGATACCAATGAAAAGGCAGCTGCAAATCGCACTATTACTACTGTCAAGCGCATCGCTCGGTCACGCGACAAATATGACGCTTGGCTTGGCCCAAGGCTACAACGTTTTCACCTTTAGCAACTTCACCCCGACCGGCTCCGATACCCTCGGCAAAGTCGCCGTCGGCGGCAATTTCTCCGGCAGCGGCTATCTGGTCGGCTCCGCACTGCACGATTCGGCAACCACCCTCGACTTCATCGTCAACGGCAACCTGACAGACAGCAATTTCACCGGCACCGGCGGCGCGATTTACGCGGGCGGCAACGCTACTCTAAGCGGCGCTTCAGTTGGCAACCTGTACGTTGGCGGCACGCTGAGCACGAATAATGGCAGTCTCACGACGGCCGCCGTGGCAGCCAATGGCGGCATCAACGCGGGCAGCGGAGGTTTCTCCAACAGCGGCAACCTCTACACGCAGGGCACCTTCACCGCCAACTACGCCAACTCCACCGTCTATGCCGGCACCTACAGTGGTCCGGGCTACGTCACGCACGCGGCTTACAACGCCGGAACCGCTCTGCTCGTACCCAGTGCCCCCATCAACTTCGCCTCTGCACAGACCAGCCTGGGCAGCGCCACGAACGGCCTTTCCACGCTTCTGAACAGCACGGCCTCGAACGGGACAACCAGGGTTACTGCGAACAACGGCCTTGTCCTCACCGGCTCGGATTCCAGCCAGGACGTGTTCACCATCACTGCAGCCCAATTGTCCGCGGCACTGACGGGCGGCACCGACGGCCTCGTGATCAACGCACCCTCCAGCGCGGTCGTCGTCATCAACGTGACCGGCACCAGCGCGGTGACCATCTCCGGCAGCAGCATCACCTATAACGGCCCGTCCGCTTCCCAGGTGCTCTTCAACTTCCCGCAGACCACCTCGATTAGCCTCAACAACTTCGGCTTCAACGGTTCCGTGCTGGCCCCGAACGCAAATTTCGCAGGCCTCGGCGGCCAGTTGGACGGCACCATCATCGC
This sequence comes from uncultured Acidobacteriia bacterium, assembly GCA_903923395.1. Lineage (GTDB taxonomy): Bacteria > Acidobacteriota > Terriglobia > Bryobacterales > Bryobacteraceae > BOG-234. Next base: position 4,937 of record CAIXXM010000132.1, on the reverse strand, counting down.
CAACACCATCACCGGCGTGACGGAGTTCCATAACGACTACCTGTTCACCAGTTCCGTCAACGTAACAAGCGTCTCCGCGACTCCCGAACCCTCCACCTGGATGATGAGCCTCACTGCCATCGGCTTCTTCGGCTGGTTCGCACGCCGCAAGTTCTTCGCTTCCAAGCAGTAACTCTCCAAACCTTCTGCTTCCCCCGCCCCCGTGTTCTGGAACGAATCCAGAATCCGGGGGCTTTTTGTTGTTCCCTTGCCGACCGCCTGAAACGGAACACCATGCCCTCCTGAAACGGAACATTTCGACACCAAACAACCACCAACCCATTGATTCTATTGATCTTTGGATTTGGCGAGGGTATTGCTACTCCAATCGCGGGGACAGGACCCCTCCCGTACGATGAATCGATATCTCCGCCCAGCTCTCACGACACTTATTCTTGCCGCCTGGACAACCTCCGCCTTTGCCTCCGGCGTCACTCTCGGCGCAGCCTCCGGCTTCAACGTTTTCACCTTCAGCAATTTCACCCCAACCGGCGCCGATACACTCGGCAAAGTCGCCGTGGGAGGTAACTTCACCGGCACCGGCTATCTGGTCGGTTCAGCCCTCAATGACTCCGCCGCGACGCTGGACTTCATCGTCAACGGCAACCTGTCTGATAATTACTTCACCGGCACCGGCGGCGGTATCTATGCCGGCGGAAACGCCACAATCTACGGTGCCAGCACCGGCAACTTATATGTGGGTGGCGTCCTAAGCACCAACAACGGCTCCCTCACCACCGCTGCGGTAGCGGCAAACGGCGGCATCAACGCAGGCACCGGCGGCTTCTCCAACAGCGGCAACCTCTACACCGAAGGCAACTTTACCGCCGGTTATGCCAGTTCCACCGTTTATTCCGGGGGGACTTACAATGGACCAAACTGGATCACCCACGGAAGTTATAACTCCGCAGTGAATCCACTTACCGTACCTGTCTCGCCAGTCAACTTCACCGCCGCACAGACCAGCCTCGGGAGCGCAACCAATGGCCTCTCCAACCTGCTCGCGAACACCACTGCCAATGGCACGGTTACCGTCGGCGGCACCAATGGACTCACCCTAACCGGCACAGATTCCACGCAGGATGTCTTTAACATCACCGCCGCGCAACTTACCGCCGCCCTCAGCGCAGGAACCACCGGCCTGACCATCAATGCGCCTTCCTCCGCCACCGTCGTGATCAATGTTACCGGCACCGACGCCGTCTCCATCTCCGGCAGTTCCATCGCCCTCAATGGACCCTCCGCGGCGCAGATTCTCTTCAATTTCCCCGCAACCTCCACCATCAGCTTCAATAACTTCGGCATGACGGCTTCCATCCTGGCACCCAATGCGGCCTTCAATGGAACCGGTGGACAGTTCAACGGGGAACTGATCGCCAACTCCGTCACCGGCGTGACGGAATTTCATAACAACGATATCTTCTCCGGCACCCTGAACGTAAGTTCCCCGCAAGCCAGCGCGGCACCAGAGCCCTCTTCACTGCTGCTCGTCCTGACGGGCCTTGGTCTCTGCGCCCATCTCCTGCGCCAGCGCACTATCTCGAAGAACGACTAACGTTTTCGTACCACTTGAGGGCGGCCCCGGCCGAGCCCGTGCAGGCCAGATCCATGACACCATCCCCGTTCAGGTCTGCCGCCGCGCAGGATGCCGCCCCCAAACCACCCGCATCCACTATCTCCCTCACCCACCGCTTGCCGTCCCAACGGTAGAGATACACGGCCTTGGCACCCTGCCGGAAACCAACCACGATCTCATCGTTGCCATCACCGTCGAAATCCGCTGCCAGAATCGTATGCCCGTCAGACAGCGAATCATCAATCACCAACCGCTCCCCGCCCGCTGGATAGACCGTCACCTGATTCCCATGCCATGGTTCAATCGCCGCCAGAAAGCGCTTCCCGCCCCATTGCCCCAGTGTCACGTCACTCGCGCCACACTTCGGACACGCCGCCTGATCCCCCCTCGATAACTCCGTGCGCGTCCACTTCCCTCCGGCATAGCGCAGCAGATGAATGCCGGAAAAGCTTGCGGTGAGAATACTGTCCCGCGAATCCCCCGGCATCCAGCGCGTTACAAAGATCCCGTGCTGCACCCCCTCATTGGCCTCACTCAGCGTCTCCCGCTTCCATTCGCCGGGGCGGTAGAAAAACAGCGGAGTATGACCCGCGTAATCCGGCCCTTTGGCCTTCTCACCCGTCAGCGGCGCATTCACCGCCACCGGCTTGCCATTGCCATCCAGATCCGCCCAGCGGATGCGGTGTGACGTCGGATAGGCATCGATCTCCCGCAGCGTCCACGGCGCGCCCGGGTCACCGTTGTGATGCAACACCCCAACCTTCCCTGCACTCTTGGAGGCTTCGTTGGCGAACTCCCAAGCCACTACAATTTCGGGAATTCCCTCCGCATCCAAATTCCCCGGAGCACAGTTAATCAGCCTCGGCAAATTCGACGCCAGAACATGCGGCTTCCAGGAGGGATTTTCATACCAGACCAAATCCGTCATCCCGCTGGCCAGGGCGATCAAATCCGGCTTGCCGTCATGATTCAGATCCGCCACAACCACCTGATACGCACCCTTCAAGCCCGTCGCAATAGTGTGTTCCACCCACATCTTCTTCGCCGGAACCTGCGCCAAAGCAGACGCCAGGGTGAGAATGAGCAACAAAGAACGCATCAGCGAAGTATACAGGCTATTTCCCGATCCAGAACAGCACCACATTGCCCGCACTGCCCAGCAGATTCAGGTGCCATTCCTTCTGCTTTTGCAACATATCCAGCCCGACGCGCCCGAACGGATCATGGCCCGTGGTGATCAGCAGATACCGGTAACCCGCCTTGCGGACAGCCGCCACCGCAGGAGCCCGTTCGCCTTCGCCTTCAGACGCCGCCCGCAAACGGTCCGTCAGATTCTGCGCCAAGGCGGATTGCCAGAATACGAGCACCGGCGAATCCAGATACGCCTCCTGCACCGGTGCCAGAGCCAGCACACCCGCGCCTTTTGGCACGAACTGCTGCACCAGTTCGGTCGCCCCGTAGTTTTCGACATTCCGCAGCAGATAATCGCGCTCGGATTCCACCCCGGCCGCAGCGGCGAAGGGGATCTCCTCCAACTTCCAGTCGAACTTATCCTCCAGCAAATCCAGCACCGGCGGGAAACACGTCACCGCCTGCAGCAAGACCACCGCGACGACGGCTTTATCGGGCAACAGGCGCAGCAACGCCACCAACCCAACCGCCGCCGCGGGCAGCAGGAAACGCGTGCCCGTATTCATAAACCACGGCAACAGCAACAACAACGCCAGCCCCAACATCCACCGGCTGCTTTTTCGGAAAAACGCGAGCGGCACCAGCAGAAACGGCAACCCCAACACCCCCTGATTGCCTCCCAGAATCGCGTAATCAAGCGGTGCCGAAAGCCAGGAGAAGCCGGGCCGCAGAGCACTGTACGCCGCCGCCAGGTTGCGATCCATATCCTCACGGAAGACGTCATTGGGGAACCAGTGATTGAAAAACGGTGCCACGGGATTTCCCGTCTCCCCCACGGCACGCAGCACCCAGGGCGAAACAGCCAGCAGCGCCAGCCCCGCAAACAGCGATACGGCCTTCCACTCCCGTGCCCGCCAAATCACGTACGCGAACCCCAGCAACGCCACCAGGCCAAAGGTTGGCTTCACGGCGTAACAGAAGCCCGCCGCCAGCGCCGCGTGCACCAAATAGGCCGTCCGCCGCTCTTTGCGCCATTCCAGCAACAGCAGCCACGCCACTCCGGCAAAGAGCAAAACCGCCGCATCGGAATAGGCACTCGTCCCGGCCACCCCCAGCACCGGAGCCAGAAAAAGCACCACAGCCGCGCCATCCGCCTGCATCGGACGCAACCCAAGCGCGCGGCCCAAGTGCCGGAACAACGGCACCAACGCCAGCAGGAAGCCGAAATGCACCGCCTTCGCGCCGCCATGCTTCGCCAGCATATACGCGGGCACGAAAAGCATGTCAAACCCCTGCGGCAGCATCTCATAGAACCCGATTCGTTCCGGAAAACCCTCCAGCCGCACATACTCCCGCACCAGCCCCAAGTGGTAAGTTACGGAATCCGGCCCAATCTCAGGCGCGGCAACGTAGACACCATAGGTCAGGCCAAACAGCACGAGCGGTGCCAGCAGCCACCAATTCATCCGCGGAAGCCAGGGAGCCCGCGCAGGCCGCACCAGTACACCTCCAGCAATCAGCACCATGGCCGACGTACCCAGCGTCACCGGCGTCGCATAGCCGTTCAAAAGCCAAAGGAAAATCACGGCGGAACAGAGCACTGTACCCGCCGCAAGCCGCACACAGAACGGCAGCGCGACGCGCGGATACACCAGCCCCCCCGCGGCCAGCGCAGTCCCCAGAACAATCCATGCGGCGAAGATGATTTGCAGTAAGTGAAACAAAGCAGGTCCTGAAGCTATACTACGTTTTGCCCATACGCAGCCATGGCTCTTTTGGATGGCGGGGCGCCATCCTCCTTTTCATCCTCATTGTCGCCATGTTCTGGAAGCTGGCGCTTACGCGTCAGTACACCTGGCTGAACTCGAGCGACGCCGGCAATCTCCTGTTGCCCTGGTTCCAGATGCAGGCCAGCGAACTCCACCGCATGGTCTTCACTTTCTGGGACCCCTACCAGTGGACCGGCCAACCCCTCATCGGCCCCAGCCAAAACGGTGCCGCCTATCCAGTCAATTGGCTTCTCTGGTCACTTCCCTTCCATCACGGCTGGCTGCGGCACGTCTACCTGAACTGGTATTTCATCCTCATCCATTTCCAGGGTGCACTGTTGACCTGCTGGCTCTGCCGTGATCTCAGACGTTCCCGGCCCGCCTCACTCTTCGCCGGCCTCGCGTTCCCCGTGGGTCCGTTT
>CAIXXM010000131.1 GCA_903923395.1 uncultured Acidobacteriia bacterium | reverse complement strand
CATCGAGTTGCTGGTGCTCACCAAGCTCGACACCATGTTCGAGATCTACACGGACGAAACCGACGCGATCAACAGCTATTTTCCAGGACGCGAAATCCGCAAGTTCGACATCCTATCTTTTGTGCAGGGGCTCAAAAGCTAACAATGTGGTGTTCGAAACGGAAGCCAATGCTGGAGGCTGGCGCGGAAGCTCCTGCCATCCGCTTGAAGACGCTCGATGGCCAGCGCTGGGATCTGCAGGAAGAGCTTGGGCAGGGTCCGCTGGTGCTGGCTTTCTTCAAAATCTCCTGTCCCACCTGCCAGTTGACCATCCCCTTTTTGGACCGTTTGGCACGTCAATCCGCTGCCCGCATCGTGCTGGTGTCCCAAGATGATGCCGTTGGCACCAGGCAGTTCCTCGACCACTTCGGTGTCACGCTGCCAGCGGTGCTCGATGAACTGAAGGTCTACCCGGCCAGCAATGGCTTCCACATCACGCATGTGCCCTCGATGTTCCTGATTGAGACCGACGGGATGATCTCCTGGGCACTGAACGGTTTCAGCAAGCCGGAACTCGAACGGCTGGCACATCGCTTCAGCGTACCGATGTTCCTGACCGAAGAAAGAGTGCCCCTGCTGCGCCCCGGTTGAGGGTCGAGAAACTGATTCCCGTGTGGAATCAAAGTCGTCCGCTGTCCATCATCGAGGGGAACGCTGCCAGAGCGCGGCTGATCAAGAGTGCCGTCAGATCCATGTGACGAAGAGCCACGGCACCTCAGAGGGCAGCGAGAAGATCCGCCAGCGTGATCATCAACATCAGTGGTTCCACTGGACTCTCATCAAATCCCAGCTTGAGATAGAACGCCTTCGCTTTCTCTGAAATGGCATGGACTGCAACGCCGCGGATGCCAATCAAATCCGCCGCGGACGCGATCCTGCACAGCGCATCCCGCATCAGTGCCCTGCCCAGTCCCTGCCCCTGCCAGTTTCGGTCGATCGCCAAACGGGCAACGAACACCACCTGTATTGGGTTGGGCATGTTTCTTCTGAACCGGCCCGTTGCGCTGCTGACCGTCACAACTCCTGATGAAAGAGAGTAATAGGCAACCACACGCGCATCCACGCAGACGACAAACGTTCGGGAGGCACCGCTGCTCTGATTTTGACGCGCCCGTTTTCGAAGCCATTCGTCCAGCGATGGCTCGCCGGAGTCGAACAGAGAAACATCGTGCCCGTCGTGGATCGGCGCGGGATGGCTGAGTAAATTCAGTCCGCCCATGGCAGAGAGGCACGCAGCGTCCGCCGCAATCGCTCATTGGGCTGAGGAGGCGTATCAAGCCTCGCGATAAATGCGGCATAGGCTTCCGGGTCCAGGACGACAACTGTCCGATCCAGTAACGCTGTCTCTGCTGCGGACCGGGCAGCATCCAGAATGAAATCGGTCCGGTTCTTCCCCGAAATGGAGGCTGCCTGATCAATCAGCCCCCTCAATTCGGGTTGAATTCTCAAGTTGAGAGTCGCCCGCCGTCCAGGTTCGTCAATTGGCGTTGCCATGCGCAAGCCTCCCATTCCAACATATCACGTAAAGACAACGTCATTACGCCGGCATCCACTGCATCCACCCATTCCGCTTCACCAGCCCGTTCGCTACCATAGTCTCTGGATGGCCAACTCACTCACCGACGTTTTCGGCGCCGCAGCGGCGGTTGCTAAAGGAATGAGCGTGACGCTGCGGGAAATGATGTCCCCGACAGTGACCGAAAACTATCCGGACGAACCGCCGAAGTTCCAGGAACGCTTCCGTGGCGCGCACGTGCTGCAGCGCGATGAGAACGGTCTGGAAAAATGCGTCGCCTGCTTCTTGTGCGCCGCCGCCTGCCCGTCCAACTGCATCTACATCGAAGCGGCTGAGAACACCGAACTGGTTCGCATCAGCGGCGGTGAGCGCTTCGCCAAAACTTACAACATCGACTACAACCGGTGCATCTTCTGTGGCTACTGCGTGGAAGCCTGCCCCACCGATGCGATCACGCACGGCCATGGTTTTGAGATCGCCAGCTACAACACTTCCACGCTGATTTACCGCAAGGAAGACATGCTGGCCGCTGTGCCCGCCGGAGCCAAACCTCCCGTGGTGCACGAACCCGCTGAAGCCGGGGCCCACTAACCGGCATCTGCTGGTGTATTGGGTTTACGCCGCATGTTTGCAGCCATCAAAGAACAGCTCGACACGATTTTCCGGGAAGACCCGGCCGCCAAGAGCGTTCTGGAGATCGTCCTTTGCTACCCGGGCTTTCATGCAATCCTGACGCACCGCCTCTCCCACTGGCTTTACAAGAAACGCGTCCCGATTCTGCCCCGCTTTATCTCGCAGATCTCCCGCTTCTTCACAGGCATTGAGATTCACCCCGGAGCAAAGATTGGACGCCGCTTCTTCATCGATCACGGTACGGGCGTGGTGATCGGCGAAACAGCCGAAGTCGGTAACGACGTTTTGGTCTACCAGGGAGTCACTCTGGGCGGCACGGGCAACGAGCGCGGCAAGCGCCATCCGACCCTCGGCAACAATGTTGTGGTCGGCGCCGGAGCGAAAGTCCTGGGCGGCATCACAATCGGCAATCACGTGAAGATTGGCGCGGGTTCGGTGGTTGTCCATCCGGTGCCGGATCATTCGACCGTCGTCGGCATCCCGGGCCGCATCGTGAAGCGAAGTGTCATGGCCGGGGATGAACCGCTCGAACACGGCAGACTGCCCGACCCCGAAGGCCAGGATATCCAGAACCTCAAAGAGCGCGTGGCGGAACTGGAACAACAGATCCACAGCCTGGTGCAAGCCCTCGAAGGCCGCATGGTTGGCCGCGAGTAGTCTCAGCCCCGGGTGACGGCCACTTCGTCCAACACCTGCGGTTCCACCAATTCCTTCTTCCAAAACACAAACCGCCCGATCAGCGCCGCGACACCAACGCCGCAGGCTCCCATGAGAAATACCTCGGAGTAGCCGAAGCGATGCGCCACCGCACCAGCCGCGAAGGAACTCGTGCCCACGAACAAATCATAAAAGGCGCTGATGACCCCCACCGCAGACCCGCGTTCCGAAGCAGGAGTCTCCCGCAACACCCGTCCAGCGATCGAAGACCAGGGGAACGAGAACCCAAGGCCCAGCACGCCCGCCGAGAGCACAGAAAGAAATGCCGAAGGGTGCGCGGCGATGCCCAAAAGACCCACAGCCATCAACGTCAAACCACCATAGAACGTGATCGCTGGATGAATGCGGTCCGGCAAGCCGCCAAAGAAGAAACGCGAGAAAAGCACCATACAGGCATAGGCGGTGAAGGCCATCCGGCCCACGCCGTTCGCAGCACCGAGGTGCAAGATCAGAAATCCGGCAATCGCAGGGTAATGGACATTGACGAAGCCAATGGCAATGCCGGGAACGATGATCCTACGCGGCAACCATTGCCGCTTTCCTTCGTGCGGATGCGGTTGATAGCGCTCCGTCACGCGGGATACAATCACAAAGGCCACCACCGCGGTAAAGATCTGCATGGCGGCAGCGCGATGGAAGCTCCCCAGAAACGTCCCGATGGCGGGGCCGGCGGAGATACCGCCCCAGATGCCGCTCGAAACATAGCCCAGCGCCTGCCCGGAACGTTCCACGCCAGCCGTCTCCACGGCCCAGGCTGCCGCACCGGTATAAAGACAGGCCTCGCCGAAACCCTGTAAAATCCGCCCCAAATACGCACCGGCCACGCCCAGCGGCAACAGGTAGGCGGCACCCGCGAGCGCACAACTGACCAAGCCTACCTGGAACGCGGCCTTCCGGCCCTTGCGGTCAGCAAATGGGCCGGAGAAGAAGCGGCTCATCAGTGCGACGAGCGAAAAAATGCCGATGACGAAACCAACGGTCTGATCGGAACCTCCCAGGTCATGACGCACATGAGGCGCGATACCGGGCAGGACCGTGCCCATGCCAAGAAAACCAAGAAAAGTGGCTCCAACGACCGCCCAGAAGCGGGGTCCGAAGCCCTGCGGGCGGGATTCCATCTATGTTTATTGTAAAGGGCGGTGACTGCCGGGCCGGGCTAATGGTGATGATGGTGGTGGTGATGCCCTGCATCCACCGGAATCACACAGCCGGTTCCTGAAATGGCGCAACTCACATGCTCGAACTGCACGGTCGTGTGATGGATCTTGAAATCATCACCCAGCACGTGGTTCAGCTTGTGCAGAATGCCATCACTTTGCGATGGCGGCATGTCATCGATCAACACATGGCAACTCATGGCCCGGGCGGAACTTCCGAGGCTCCAGATATGCAGATCATGCACATCCAGAACGCCTTCCACTTTGCGCATGCGGGTTTGCACTTCTTCGAGATTCAAACCGCGGGGGAGCGCTTCAAGCAGGATGTCCAGGGATTCGCGGATGATGTCCCATGCCGTCCAGATAATCAGCGCGGAGATCGCGATCGACAGGACTGGATCCAGTTGCGTCCAGCCCGTGAAGCGGATCACAATCGCGCCGATCACAATGGCAGCCGAACCCACAAGATCACCCAGCATATGCAGGAAGGCACCCCGGATGTTGATGTCGTCTTTGCTCGATTGGAAAAGCCCGAGCATGATGGCGCCGTTCAAGGCGATTCCTCCGCCCGCAACGAACATCATGACTTTGTCATCCACAGCCGCGGGATGAAACAGCCTCGTCCAGCCTTCGTAGATCATCCAGGCAGAGAGCACCACCAGAGTCAGTGCATTCACGAAAGCCGCGAGCACGCCGGCGCGGTGGTAGCCGAAGGTCTTGCTCGCATCGGGCGGCTTGTTTTGCAGGTAGACGCCAAACCAGGCCAGCAGCAGTGCCAGAGCGTCGGTTGCATTGTGGCCGGCATCGGAAACGAGCGCCAGGCTGTTCGCGCGCAGGCCAAAGAACAATTCCACGCAAACAAACGCACTCGTACCCACCAGCGACCAGACTAAGAATTTGCCAGTACCCTGACCATGGTGGTGATGGCCATGGTGGTGGCCGTGATCGTGACTGTGCAAGCTCGCTCCTTGTTCCAGTGTAGAACCATTCCGGGGAGCGCTACCCTGAAGCTGAAGTGAAAACTGCTCTCCGGTTTCTTTTCTGCCTTCTGGCTCTCGCCGTGCTGCTCTGGTTTTGCACGGGAATTCTGCGCGCCAACGCCACCACTGCGGCACTCTTGCTGCTGCTTGAGGTACTCGCCGTGGCAGTTCTCTGCGGCCTGCGGGAAGCCGTAGTGATTTCTATTCTCGCCATGGCCGGACTGAACTACTACTTCCTGCCCCCCATCGGCACGTTTACCATTGCCGATCCCAAGAACTGGGTCGCGCTCGCCGTCTTCCTGATTACCGCCGTCACGGCGAGCAAGTTGAGCGTGGAAGCCTCAAAACGCGCTGCCGAAGCGGACCGGCAGCGTTCAGAAATACAGAACCTCTACTCCCTCAGCCGCGACATGCTCCTCAATGACTCACCAGCCACCATTACGGATTCCATGAACCGCGCGGCGGCACTCTTCGGCATCCGCCGCATTGCCTTTTATGACCTGGCGACGCGCGAAACTACCGGTGGCACAGATTGGGATGTCCCGGTGCGTGAATTACTGGCCAGCGTCGCAGCCGGCGGAGAAACGGTCAACGGCGCGGAGTTTTCAATTCTGCCGGTCAGGTTCGGAACCAAGCCCATCGGCAGCATGGTGCTCGAAGAAGGCACGCTCTCCCCGGCCATCCGCGAATCGATCGCCAATCTGCTGGCCATCAATCATGAACGTGCCGAGGCCACGGACCGTGCGCTCGCAGCGGAAGCAGCCAGGCGCAATGAAGAGTTCAAATCCGCGTTGCTGGACGGCCTGGCCCATGATCTGAAGACCCCGCTTACCGCAATCCGCACCTGCGTCACACAGTTGATCGACTTCCCACCCCGCCGCCCGGAAACCACTGCCGAATTGCTCAGCATCATCGACCAGGAATCTCTTCGGCTCCAGCAAACCATCTCCGAAGCTGTCGCCCTGGCGCGCATCGAATCCAGCAAAATCTCGATGGAGATCGCCGAGGTGAGCGCGCTCGAATTAATCCACGAAGCCCTCGCCGGCGCCCGCGACGAAGACCACGCCCGGTACCAGTTGCATGTCGACCCGGCGATCACCTTGCACGCAGATCGGGAACTGCTGCGCCAGGCACTCAAACAAATCTTCGAAAACGCCTGGAAATACACGCCCTCCGCGAGTCCGATCGAGATCTCCGTACGCCAGACCCCGACGGCAATACTTATCGGAATTGCAGACCAGGGACCCGGCATTGCGCCGGAGGAGACAGAGCGGATCTTCCAAAAGTTTTATCGCGGACGGAGGAACCGCGGCTCGGCGGAGGGCACCGGCATGGGCCTCGCCATCGCGCGGGGAATTGTGGAGGCGCACGGGGGGAAAGTCCGGGCAGAGAACAGACCACAAGGGGGAGCATGTTTTACTGTGACCATGCCCAGGGTGGAAACGGTGAGGCCGGTTGAATGAACGACGCCACAATCCTCGTGATCGACGATGAACCGCAGTTGCGCCGCGCGCTGAAAGCAACACTGACTGACCTTTCGTACTCCGTGATGGAAGCGAAATCCGGCGAAGAGGCACTGGAGAAATTGCGACACGAGCCTGCCGATTTGATCCTGCTCGACCTCAACATGCCGGGCATCGGGGGCCTGGAAACCTGCCGCGCGATCCGCGAGAACTCGGAAGTGCCGATCATCATCCTCTCCGTCCGAAATTCGGAACTCGACAAGGTGCAGGCGCTCGATGCCGGGGCCGATGATTACGTTACCAAGCCCTTCGGCATCCAGGAACTGCTGGCCAGGATTCGCGCAGCCATGCGGCGTTCTCCTTCCGCAGTGGAACACGAAGCGCAGATTTTCCGCCATGGCGAACTGGAGATTGATTTCACCTCCCGCCGCGTGACTCTCAGCGGCAACCGGGTCCGGCTAACGCCGAAAGAGTTCGACCTGCTGCGGTTTCTGGTGGGGCATCCCAACAAACCGCTGCCACACCGGAAACTGCTGCAGGCGGTTTGGGGTCCCGATTATGGCGACGAGGTGGAATACCTGCGCGTCTTCGTCAATCAATTGCGCAAGAAGATTGAACCCACACCATCGAAGCCACGCTACCTGCTCACGGAACCGTGGGTCGGCTACCGGTTCGCGGCTGGCGGGGACGAATCCGGGTCATAGAGTACTCACGAGTTACTTACGACTTTTTTATGGGTTTCCGCCTACGCTGAGGTTGTGCCGGACCTGATCTACTGCCTCGCGTTGGTTGCTGTTTTCCTGGTTGCCTGGGCGGCGGTTCGCGTCTGTGAGCGCCTCTAAGGAACCCCCATGGAATACCTGGTATCGGGTCTTCTCGCCCTCGCCCTCGGAATTTACCTCCTGTTCGCCCTCGTCCGTCCGGAGAAATTTTAAGTTATGACTCCCAATGGATGGCTTCAAATCGCGATCTTTTTCGCAATCATCACCGCTTTTACGATCCCTCTCGGTGGTTTGATCGCGCGGGTCATGGAGGGCCGGAAAACCTTTCTTTCTCCTTTTCTCGGTCCCCTGGAACGCCTGATCTACCGGATCTGCGGCGTGCACCAAACCGGAGAGCAACATTGGACCCGCTACGCCGCCTCGCTGCTGGCCTTCAGTCTCGTCAGCGGGATCTTGCTCTATGCCATGCAGCGCCTGCAAGGTCTGCTGCCCTTCAATCCGCTCGGCCTCAATGCGGGTCATGTCAGTCCAGATCTGGCCTTCAATAATGCCGCCAGTTTTGTAACGAACACCAACTGGCAGAGTTACACGCCGGAACAGACCCTCAGTTACTTCGTGCAGATGGCCGGACTGACGGTGCATAACTTCCTTTCCGCCGCTGCGGGCCTGGGTGTCGCCATGGCGCTGGTGCGCGGATTCGCCCGCCAATCGGTCAAGACCGTCGGGAATTTCTGGGTGGATCTTACCCGCGGAACACTCTACATTCTGCTGCCTCTCTCGATCCTGGGAGCGCTGGTTCTCTGCTCCCAGGGAGTGATTCAGAATCTCAATCCCTACACGGCCGTGAAGACGCTCGAAGGTGCCGCGCAGACCATCGCGCAGGGCCCGGTGGCATCGCAGGAGGCCATCAAGATGCTCGGAACCAACGGCGGCGGTTTCTTCAATGCCAACTCCGCGCATCCTTTTGAGAATCCGACCCCCTTCACCAATCTCCTCGAAATGGTGATGATTTTTCTCATCCCCGCCGCGCTGACCAATACCTTTGGACGCATGGTGCGGGACACGCGCCAGGGCTGGGCGCTCTTTGCCGCCATGACCGTGCTCTGGTTCGCCGGTGTCTTCGCCTGCCTGCACTTTGAACAGAAAGGCACTCCCGTGCTGGCTGCGAATGGCATCGCGATGGAAGCCTCTGACACGCAACCCGGCGGCAATATGGAAGGCAAGGAGACGCGCTTCGGCATCGTCAACTCCGCGCTCTTTGCCACCGTCACCACGGATGCCAGTTGCGGTGCGGTCAATGCCTTCCATGACAGCTTCACGCCGCTCGGCGGTCTGGTGCCGCTGTTCAATATTGAACTCGGCGAGGTGGTCTTCGGCGGCGTCGGCGCGGGGCTCTACGGCATGTTGATGTTCGCGATCCTGGCGGTCTTCATCGCGGGGCTCATGGTGGGGCGCACGCCAGAGTATCTGGGCAAGAAGATTGAGAAGAAAGAAGTCAAGATGGCCATGCTGGCGCTGCTGGTGCTGGCCTCCAGTATTCTGCTGTTTGCCGGGGTAACCGCGGTGATCCCCTTCGCCAAGGGCAGTTACTGGAATCCCGCCGGTGCCGCGGCTGCGAACCTCGGCAACCCCGGGGCGCACGGTTTTTCTGAAATCCTCTATGCCTTCACCAGCGCTGCGGGCAATAACGGCAGCGCCTTCGGTGGCTTGAATGCCAACTCGCCGTGGTTCAACGTTTCGCTCGGCATCGTCATGCTCATCGGCCGCTTTCTAATGATCATTCCGCTGCTGGCTGCCGCAGGATCACTTGCAGAAAAGAGGCAGGTCCCAGTCTCCGCCGGCACCTTCCCCACCCACGGACCGCTCTTCGTCACGCTGCTCGTCGGCGTGGTTGTGATTGTCGGGGCGCTGACCTTCTTCCCCGCCCTCTCGCTCGGCCCCATCGTCGAGCACTTGCTCCAGTAAAGGCTTTCCTCATGATTACCGAACTCCAGACAGCAACCGGAACTGCGGATCCCTCGCAACTGGGACTCTCCCGCGGGAAGCGTTCCCGGCCGTTGTTCGACCCTCCGATTGTGCGGCGCGCCATTGTGGATTCCTTCGTGAAGCTCAACCCGAAGCTCATGGCGAAGAATCCCGTGATGTTCGTCGTGGAAGCAGGCGCGGCTCTCGTGACCCTGCTGCTGATCAACAACGCCGTACACCATGCCGCCGGACTGGGTTTCGAACTCCAGATTGCCGCCTGGCTTTGGTTCACGGTACTTTTTGCCAATTTCGCGGAAGCCATGGCAGAAGGCCGCGGCAAGGCCCAGGCCGACAGCCTTCGCAAAACCAAGACCGATTCCGCCGCCCGCAAGATTCAGGACAATGGCACGGTGGTGGACGTGCCCGCCGCCTCACTCCGCAAGGGCGATATCTGCCTCTGCGAACCCGGCGACACGATTCCCGGTGATGGTGAAGTCATTGAAGGCATCGCCAGCGTGGATGAATCCGTCATCACCGGTGAGAGTGCTCCCGTGATCCGTGAAAGCGGCGGTGACCGGAGCGCGGTAACAGGCGGCACAAAAGTGCTTTCGGATTACGTCAAAGTCAAAATCACATCCAACCCCGGCGAGACCTTTCTCGACCGTATGATCGCCCTCGTGGAAGGTGCGCAGAGACAGAAGACGCCGAACGAGATCGCGCTGAACATCATGATCGCGGGGCTGACGCTGATCTTCCTGTTGGCCGTGGTGACCCTGGCGCCCTTCTCCAGTTACAGCGTTTCCGCCGCCGGGGCGGGTACCGCGCCCAGTGTCGTGGTGCTGGTCTCGCTTCTGGTCTGCTTGATTCCGACCACGATTGGCGGACTGCTCTCCGCCATCGGCATCGCGGGCATGGACCGCGTGATGCAGCACAACGTCCTGGCCATGAGCGGCAAAGCCGTGGAGGCCGCCGGCGATGTCAACACCTTGCTGCTCGACAAAACCGGCACCATCACTCTCGGCAACCGCCAGGCCGTGGCATTCTTCCCCGCCAATGGCGTGAGTGACACCGAACTGGCCGACGCCGCGCAGCTTTCCAGCATTGCCGATGAGACACCGGAGGGCCGCAGCATCGTCGTCCTGGCGAAGGAAAAGTACGGCCTGCGCGGGCGCGAAGTCAGCAATCACGAAGCCGAGTTCATTCCCTTCACCGCACAGACCCGCATGAGCGGAGTGAATATCGAAGGCCGCGCCATCCGCAAAGGTGCCGTGGAATCCGTGAAGAATCACATTGTGGAGCTGGGTGGCGTTTTCCCGCCGCGCGTCACGGAAATTGCCGATGGCATCTCGCGCACCGGCGGCACGCCGCTGGTGGTCTGTGAAGATGCCCGTGTCCTGGGTGTCATCCATCTCAAAGACATCGTCAAAGGCGGCATGAAGGAACGCTTTGACCAGATGCGCGTGATGGGCATCCGCACGGTCATGATTACCGGCGATAACCCGCTCACCGCCGCAGCCATCGCCAGTGAAGCGGGCGTGGATGACTTCCTCGCCCAGGCAACGCCCAAAGACAAGCTCGATCTCATCAAGCGCGAACAGGCCGGGGGAAGACTCGTCGCCATGACCGGCGACGGCACGAATGACGCCCCGGCGCTCGCACAGGCGGATGTCGGCGTAGCGATGAACACAGGCACCATGGCCGCGAAAGAGGCCGGAAACATGGTGGATCTCGACAGCAACCCCACCAAGCTGATTGAAGTCGTCGCTATCGGCAAGCAGTTACTGATTACCCGCGGCGCACTAACTACCTTTTCGATTGCCAATGACGTGGCGAAGTACTTCGCGATCATCCCGGCGATGTTCAGCGTCACTTATCCCGCGCTCAATGCGATGAATATCATGCACTTACATTCGCCCGAAAGTGCCATCCTGGCCGCGGTCATCTTCAACGCGCTGATTATCATCGCGCTGGTGCCCCTGGCGCTGCGGGGCGTGAAGTACCGGCCGCTGGGCGCCGGGGCCTTGCTGCGGCGCAACCTGCTGGTGTACGGGCTCGGCGGCATTATTGTCCCGTTCCCCGGCATTCTTCTGATTGACCGTTTATTGGGATTGCTGCACCTTGCGTAAATAAGGAAACATATGTGGAAAGAACTCAAGCCCGCCCTGCTGATTACGCTGGTCTTCACCGTCCTGACCGGATTGATCTATCCCCTCGCGGTGACCGGCTTCGCACAAGCCCTCTTCCCCCGCCAGGCCAATGGAAGTCTGGTGCAAAGCGCAGGCAGGACCATCGGTTCGGAACTGATCGCCCAGAACTTCACGCGACCCGAATACTTCCACCCGCGCCCCTCTGCTGCGGGGTCAAATGGCTTTGATGCCACGTCCTCCGGCGCTTCGAATCTCGGCCCGCTCAACCCGGCGCTGGCGTCCCGTCTGAAGAAAGACGCCGCAGCCTGGCGCGCGGAAAATCCGAATTACAAAGGGGACATTCCAGCCGACGCCATCACGACCTCCGGCAGCGGCCTGGACCCTGAGATCAGCCTCGCGAATGCGCAAGCCCAAAGCTACCGCGTGGGCACTCATCGCACGGGCGGACGCGACAAGGTTCTCGCCCTGTTGCAGCGCGCCGCGAAAGACCGCACCTTCGGCGTCCTGGGCGAACCCCGTGTGAACGTGCTGGAACTCAACCTGCTGCTCGATAAAGAAGCCCCCGCCGTACGTTGAGAGCCCTTACGCTGAGAAAAGATGCCCACGAAGGATTTTCACAGGCCGGATCCCGAAGAACTTCTCCGCCGCGTTGAATTGCAGGAGGAACAGTCCGCCCGCGGCCGCCTCAAGTTATTCCTCGGCTATGCGCCCCGAGTCGGCAAATCGGTGCGCATGTTCGACGAAGGTTTCCGTCGCAGGAAGCGCGGGCAGGACGTCGTCATAGCGTCCGTGCAGAAGCAAGGTGCGGAACACATTGCCAACTTCGTGAGTGAACTCGAAGCGGTGCCGATGCTGGGCACTTCCATCGACGTGGAAGCGGTGATCCGGCGCGCGCCGCAGGTCTGTCTGGTGGATGAACTCGCCCGCGATAATCCGGCAGGCAGCCGCAACCCGCACCGCTGGCAGGATGTGGAAGAACTCATCGCCGCTGGCATTGGCGTGATCTCCGCCCTCAACCTGCAACACATTGCCAGCCAGCAGGACCGCATCGAGGAAATCACCGGCAAGCGCGCCGCAACGTCAGTACCGGAAGAATTCATCCGCAAGGCCGATGAAATCGTGATCGTCGATGTCCCCGCTGAAGACGTTGCCCCGGACCGCAACAATCTGGGCCGGCAGCAACTCAATGACCTGCGGGAACTCGCCCTGCTGCTCGCCGCACAGGTCGTGGAAGACCAGTTGCAGCGCTACATGGATGCCCACGGCATTCTGCAAAGCTGGGGCACGCAGGAACGCGTGCTGGTCTGTATGACGCCCCGCTCCAGCGCGAAACTGATGCTCGAAAGTGGTGCGCGAACTGCCGCCCGCTTCCACGGCCAGTTGCTTTCGGTCTACGTAAAGCAGGACGAACTCAGCCGGCCCGCGCAGGAGACGCTCGAGCTCAACCTGGACCTCGCACAGAAGCTCGGCTCGGAAGTCCACGTGATCGAAGGCTCTGACCCCATCCAGGCCATCATTGATTTCGCCAGGGTGCACCGGGTGACGCAGTTGTTTATCGGACACACCATGCAGCCGTTCTGGAAGATCTGGGCCGCCAACCCTGTAGACCGGCTGATTGCCGCTGCCGATGGTATGGATGTGCGAATATTCCCCCATGGACAGCGGGCGTAAACCGTTGCAAAAGCGCGGGCGGTTGAAAGTCTTTCTCGGGTACGCGGCGGGTGTCGGCAAAACCTATCAGATGCTCTGCGAAGCCCAGCGCCTGAAGCGCGACGGCCAGGACGTCGTCATCGCCTACTTCGAACCGCACGGACGGAAAGACACCATCGCGCAGACTGCGGGCATCGAAATGGTGCCCCGCCGGATTGTGGACCACCGCGGTGCCAGGTTCGAGGACATGGACACCGCGGCCGTGATTGCGCGCCATCCCCAGGTCGCCGTCGTCGATGAGTTCGCGCACACCAATGTTCCCGGCTCCGAGTACGCCAAGCGCTGGCAGGATGTGGACGCCATCCTCAACGCTGGCATTGATGTGTTGACCAGCCTCAACGTCCAGCACATCGAAAGCCTCAATGATGAGGTCTGGAACGTGACCGGCGTGCGTGTCCGGGAAACGGTGCCGGACTGGGTCGTCAAAGAAGCCAGCGACGTCGTCATGGTGGACGTCACCCCGCGCGCCTTGCAGCACAGGCTGGAACGCGGCGTCGTTTATCCACCCGAAAAAGCCCTCCGCGCGCTCGAAAACTTTTTCACCGAGCAGAACCTCACGGCATTGCGCGAGTTGGCCCTGCGGCAAACGGCGCACAATCTCGAAGACCGCATCGAATTCCGCCCGAAATCCACGCTGAAATCGAGCGAGCGCATTCTCCTCTGGCTCACCTTGAACCCCACCACCGCGATGCTGATCCGGCGCGGCCACCGTGTGGCAGACTATCTCAACTCTACCTGTGACGCCGTCTTTGTCACCAAGGATGGAACCCTCACCGAACTCCCGCTGGAACAACGTTCCGCGGTCGAGAGCGCGTTCAACTTCTGCCGGAATCTCCGCATCAATCCGCAAATGCTGGCCGGAGAGAATCCGACGAAGGCCATCGCGGGCTATGCGAGGGACCGTGGCATCACACAGATCTTCGTCGCCCGCGGCACTGTGGGAATTTCAGATCTGGTCAATCAGGTTCGGGATAGACAGGTCACAATTGTTTCACCGCGCGGGCGGCAGTGATCCGTTGATAGCGCACGGTCCCTCGAAGAGAGATAATAACGGCTATGCGCATTGCCGCGTGGCTGGTCCTCGCTCTTTCCCCCTGTTTGCTGTTCGCTCAACGGAAGCCGTTCGATGCGGATGCCCTCATGAAGATCCAACGGCTGGGAGATCCACAACTCTCGCCGGACGGCAAGACCGTTGCCTTCTCGGTTTCCACGCCGGATGTCGCCAACAACAAAAAGATCAGCAGCGTTTGGACTGTACCCGTCGATGGCGGCACCCCGAAGAAGCTGGCTGAGGCCGCCGACCGTCCGCGCTGGTCACCCGATGGCAAGCTGATTTACTACACCTCCACCAAGAGCGGCACGCCGCAGATTTGGACCATGGATCCCGATGGCAGCAGCCCGAAGCAGATCACCAAACTGGTCTCCGGCGCTTCCGGCCACTTGGTCGCCCCCAACGGCAAGTTCCTGATCTTTACGAGCGACGTTTATCCCGATTGCGGTGCCGATGATGCCTGCAATGCGAAACATGAGGCGGAAGAATCCTCGAGCAAGGTCAAGGCACGCGTTTACACCACGCTGCTTTACCGCCATTGGACTGCCTGGCAGGGCAAGACCCGCAGCCATCTGCTCTCCATGAATCTGGAAGATGGCAAAGTGGTGGATCTTTCGCCGACAACCATCACCTGGGATCATGACGTGCCTCCGTTCTCACTCGGCGGCCCGGATGATTACGCCATTTCTCCAGACAGCAACGAAGTCTGCTTCACGCTGAATCCCGATGAGGTGCAGGCCACCAGCACTAATAGTGATCTCTATGTGGTTCCTCTCGCGGGAGGCACGCCACAGAAGGTGACCTCCAACCCCGGTGCGGACAGTTCCCCGCAATATTCGCCCGATGGCCGCTATCTTTCCTACCGCTCACAACAGAAGCCAGGTTATGAATCCGACCGCTGGAGAATCATGGTGCTCGAACGCGCCACCGGTAAGCTTTCGAGCCCCACCGATGCCATTGACCGCTCCATCAACAGCTTTGTCTGGACGCCTGATTCCAAGCGCCTGTTCTTCACCGCCGTTGACCGCGGCCGGCAGGCGATTCAGTTCATCCCGTTCACCGGGGGCGGTGCCCGCGTTGCCGTAACCGGCAGCAACATGGTGGATGACATGCAGTTCAGCGCCGATGGCAAGACCCTGGTATTCACGCGCCAGAGCGGTTCGAGCCCGGTCGAGATCTGCAAAGCCAACTCCGCCGGCGGCGCGGCCATCCCGTTGACCAAGCTGAACGACGAACTTCTCTCCCAATACAAGCTCACCCCGCTCGAAGAAATCTGGACCAAAGGCGCGGAAGAAGCGCAGATTCAAAGCTTCATCGTGAAGCCGCTGGATTTCGACGCGACGAAGCAATACCCCGTGCTGCTGCTGATCCACGGTGGTCCGCAGGGCGAATGGGGCGAAAGCTGGACGTACCGCTGGAATGCGCAGGTCTTCGCGGCCGCGGGTTATGTCGTGGTGATGCCCAACCCGCGCGGCAGTATTGGCTACGGCCAGCGCTTTACCGATGAAATCGCGCTGGATTGGGGCGGCAAGGCTTACGAAGACATCATGGCCGTTACTGATGCCGTCGCAAAACTGCCCTATGTGGACCGCGCCCGCATGGCCGCCGCTGGTGGATCTTACGGCGGTTACATGATCAACTGGATTCTCGGCCACACAGACCGTTTCCGCTGCCTGATTTCCCATGCCGGTGTCTATGACCTGCGCAGTGAGGCGGAAGCAACCGAAGAGTTATGGTTCCCCATCCAGGAATTCGGCGGCATGCCATGGAAAACGCCTGAGGTCTATCAGAAATGGTCGCCCAGTCTGTTCGCGAATGAGTTCAAGACTCCCACGCTGGTCATCCATGGCGAGCTCGACTTCCGCATCCCCTACTCCCAGGGTCTGCAACTGTTCACGGCGTTAAAGCTGCAGAAGGTGCCCGCGGAACTGTTGATCTATCCCGATGAAGGACACTGGGTATTGAAGCCTCAGAACAGCCTGCTTTGGTACAAGACTTTTCTGGAGTGGGTCAACCGCTGGACGAAATAAGTGAAATACATTCTTGTGATACTCGTGCTGCTGGCGGCAGGTGCGCCAGTGTATTACTACGTCACCGCTACAGATACACAACTTACTGTGTCTCCCGCCGTGAAGTATGTCGGCTTTGAAACTCCTGTTGTCATTCATGAGGTAAATCCTCATGGCGTGCGCAAACTCACGGTCACCGTGGAGCAGGATAAGACGGTGGTCAATGTTGCCAGCGAGGTGCCCGCGCACCGCTGGCGTCCGGAAAAAAACGTTGCGCCGAAGGATTATACGGTGAACATCGGCCGGAAGCCGATGCCCGCCCTGCATGACGGCAAGATCCACGTCACCATCACGGCGGTTTCAAATGACTTCCGCGCGAAGACCGCCACCACAAGCTTCGATGCCGAAGTCTTTACCGCACCGCCACGCATTAGTGCCGATGGCGCGCAACATTACATCAATCAGGGTGGCGCGGAGATGGTCACCTTCACGCCTGGCGGTGCCTGGACTGAAGCCGGTGTGATGGTGGGTGACCGCAAGTTCACCAGCTTCCCGCTGCCGAATCATCCCGGCCAGTACTTCAGCCTGTTTGCGATGTTCTGGAACACCCCGGTGGATACCCCGATGACGGCCTACGCCACCAATCCCTCCGGTGCCATCGCCAAGGCCGGTTTCTGGTTCAAGGTCTTCCCGAAGAAGTTCCGCACCAGCACCATCAAGCTGGAAGATATGGGGCTTGAACGCATTGTGAACCAGATCGATCCGGAAAATAAGATCCCCGGCACGCTGGTGGAGCGCTTCGTCAAAATCAACAGCGAGATGCGGAAGCAGAATAACCAGACCCTCGCCGATCTTCGCTTCCAGACTGAACAAAAATTCCTTTGGGATGGCGCGTTCCTGCCGATGGTCGATTCCACCGTGGAATCCCGCTTTGCCGATGACCGTATTTACACCTGGCAAGGCAAGAAGGTGGATGAACAAACGCACCTCGGCTTCGATCTGGCAAAGTTATCGCACTCGCCCATCCCCGCGGCGAATGACGGCAAGGTTCTCTTCGCCGAACCGCTGGGGATCTATGGCAATTGCATCGTTCTGGACCATGGCTTTGGGCTCCAAACCATCTATGGCCACCTCAGTGAGTTCCTGGTCAAGAAGGGCGACATGGTCAAGAAAGGTCAGACCATCGGCAAGACCGGCTCCACAGGACTCGCGGGCGGCGACCACCTGCACTTCACCATGCAGATCGATGGCATGCAAGTGAATGCCGTTGAGTGGTGGGATGCGCATTGGATCCATGACCGGATCCTGAGCAAGATCAACGGCGATGCCCCCGTGGCTGGTGCTCCCGCACCTGAACCCGTGAAGTCCCGCCCCGCGAAGAAGATGAAGAAGCGCCGGAGGTAACCCGATGTGGAAGACACTTACTTTGCTGGCTGTATCGGTCACAGCAGCCAGCGCATTCCCCGGCACCGCCTCGCAGTGGCACGGTTTCACGAAGTATGACTTTGACTTCGACGGCCGCACCGCCACGGTAGTCGTGCCTGCCAAAGAAGCGCCGGGCAAACCCTGGCTCTGGCGCGGCGAATTCTTCGGTGCCTTTGCCACCGTCGATGACGCTTTGCTCGCGCAGGGCTGGCACGTGGTTTACCTCAAATGTCCGGATACGTTTGGCAGTCCTGACACCATGGACCGCTGGGAAAACCTCTACAAGACGTTGACATCGGAATACGGACTCTCGAAGAAGCCCGTCCTGCTGGGCATGAGCCGCGGCGGCCTCTACGTGTATCAGTGGGCCGCGAAGCATCCGGAAACCGTCGGCATGATCTACGGCGACGCTCCGGTTTGCGACATCAAGAGCTGGCCGGGCGGCAAAGGGAAAAGCAAGGGTAGCCCGCGCGATTGGCAGCTCTTCCAGAAGGTTTTCGGCTTTACCGAGGAACAGGCGCTGGCGTGGAAAGGCAACCCCATCGACATTCTCGCGCCCATCGCGAAAGCGAAGATTCCGATCATCCACGTGGTGGGGGATGCCGATGATGTGGTGCCAGTCGCGGAAAACACCACGGTACTCATCGAACGTTATACGGCTCTTGGTGGCCACGTAGAACTCATCTCCAAACCGGGAATAGGCCATCATCCGCATTCGTTAGAGGACCCGGCCCCCATTGTTCGCTATATTCTGAGTAACCGACTTTTATGACACCGCAAGACCTCGCAGAAAAACTGCGCACTATGGTCGAGTCCCATGTGGATGAACTCGACGCGGTGCCCGAAGAAGCAGCCGAAGAGTTCCCTGAACGCGAAGGTGCCTGGAGCAAGAAGCAGGAACTCGGCCACTTGATCGATTCCGCGGCGAACAATCATCACCGCTTCGTGCTGGCTGGCATTGGTCCGGGCGAGTATCGCGGTCACACTTACCAGCAGAATGCCTGGGTGGATCTGCACGGCTACACAGAGTTGCCGTGGGATGACCTGGTGACGTTCTGGTGCTCTTACAACCTGCTGCTGGAACATCTCATTTCGCGACTCCCCGCGGAACGCATGGCAGCGCTTTGCTATGTGGGCGCGAATGAGCCGGTGACTCTGGCCTGGCTGATTGAGGACTACATGCTCCACATGCAGCACCATCTGGACCATATTCTGGAACGGGAAACTGTAACGCCATATCCGGCTGCCAAGTAAGGCGGTATCATGGCGGGGATGCGATTTCTTCCTGCCCTTCTCGCCCTGCTCTTGATCGCCTGTGACTCACCCAAACCGGTGGAGAAAACCCCGGTGAAGGAAGTGCGCAATGACACCCTGCTGCTGCCCGCCACCGACCAGGTTTCCGTGCGCGTGGTGCAGGATCACGTGCTGGGCGAAGCCAAGCTCCCGGGAGGCACCTTCGCGGAGTACGAGAGCAAGGGGAAGAAGTACCAGCTGTTCGTCATTCGAACAGATGGCAATCAAGACGCCGCCCTGTTGCTGCTGACAGCCAAGAGCCTGATTGAAAACCCCGAGTATATTGCCCACATGGGAGGCTATGCGGGCACTTACAAGGGAGCGCCCTTCTATACCTTCGCCAAGTTGCAGTTTCTGGCGGGAGTAGCCGGGTTGCCGAAGGACGAGGCCGACACCGTGGCGCGCCAATTCGCGGCGAAGATCAAATAGACACCACTTTCTTGTGGTGTTATTTTGGAGAGGTGCCGGATTACTCCCTCAGCGAGCACCAGGTGTGGGGAACACTCTACTCGCGAATGCGGCCGGAGTGGGAGCGGTACGCCAATCCCCACTTCCTGCAGGGCCTGGATTCCCTCTGTTTTGCGCCAGATCGAATTCCACAGCTCACGGAAGTGAATCAGTTCCTCAGTCCGCTTACGGGTTTCTCGGCACGGGAAGTGGCCGGCTATGTCCCGGCGTTCCAGTTCTTCGATTCTCTGCGCCGCCGGGAATTTCCAACGACCGTGACCATCCGGGGGGCAGGACAACTCGACTATCTTCCCGAGCCAGATATCTTCCACGACATCGCCGGCCATGTTCCCATGCATACCGACCCGGCCTTTGCGGAAGCGCTGGTCCGGTTCGGGGAGTGTGCTCACCGCGCGGCGGAAATCCGCGACCCTGTGAGGCTGGCAAATATCGTGAAAGGGATGGCTCGTTTCTTCTGGTTCACCGTGGAATTTGGACTGATGGAATCGCAAGGCGGCTGGAAGGCCTATGGGAGTGGCCTGCTGAGCTCACATGGCGAGTTGGCGCACGCGATCCGCTCCCCCCAGGTCCAGCGGTTTCCGTTCCAAGTGGAGTGGGTGATCAACCAGAGCTTCGCGATTGACCGCTACCAACCGCTGCTCTTCACGGTCCGCAATTTCGAAGAGCTCTATGACCTGGTGGGGCAACTCGACCGCTGGATGCAGCAGGGCAAGCTGGATCACATTGCGCCTGGCGAGCCGGGCATCCGGGAGGAAGATCTACAGAGTTTTCTGGATGCGGGCCGCTAAGTTACGGCTGTATATTCAGGCGAAGCTGCCGCAACGCCCGGATTTGTCCCTGCAACTGGCTGCGGTCTTGATCACTTAGCACGGCGAGTTCCTGTACCTTCTGGAGCTTAGACACGGCAATATCGATTCCGGGTCCATCCACAGGGCGGAAATTCGTGGCACCCTCCAGGTCAGTAAGATTCCGCCGCGCATCCCGGATGACTTCCAGGTCCGTGCCTGCCGGTTTCGACGCCTTCACGATCCGGTCCAAACTTCCAATCACCATGCTGTAAGTGCTGCGGGCACGTTCCGCTTTGATCTTCTGCTGCCTGGATTCGATCTGGGCGGAAGCCGTGTTACCGAGCAAGCCGAATAACAGCGCGGCAATCGTAGTAATACGTTTCAACATAGTCGCAGAGCCTCCATGCTCTGCAGATGAGGTTACTATGAAGCACCGGGCGCGGGCGTAACTTATTGCGCGATTTTAATCTCTCGAATGTCCCGCCCGCACCTCCAACTTATCCCGCCAGACTGCAGCTAAGACTTATCCGTGGCTGAAGGACCATATACACCGGGGAAAGGAATATCGAGCAAACGCAGATACACCGTAAGCTGGCCCCTGTGATGAATGGTGTGGTTCATGATGAAGCTGCGGATGGCAGTGATGCGCGGCGCATCGAAGACCTTGTAGCCACTCCAGGTCATCGTCCACTGCGCCAGATAGTCTTCATCGGACGCGTCTGCGAGCACCTTGCGAGCCGCGGCGGTATGTTCGTCGAACTTTTCAAGTAATTCCGCTTTGCTGGCCGCGACGAAGGGCTTGAAATCAGCGGGCGGCGCATAGTCGGTCGTGGTCATGGTGACGACGGCCCAAGTCCCCATCTCCGCGATGTGGCTGGCCAAACGCACCAGTGACATGGACTTCTCATGCGGCTTGTAGCCGAACTGCTCTTCCGGCACGCATGCCAGAATCTTCCGCGTACTCGCGGATTCGTGATCAAATTCAGCGATGAGTGAAGCTGCGATGGACATTTAGATAGAACCTCCGCAACGCAGGCTAACACAACCTCACGGCTTGGCCTTGCGATACTCCGCCGTGGCTGGAATGTCATTCCACTGGGGCCGCTCGGGAGCATTCGCAAGAGCGAGGAGTCCGGCGGCAAGGCCTTTATCCACGCGCGCCATGTTTTCGTAATCCACCTTCTCCCATTCGTCGCCCAGACCATGATAATCGGGGTATTCGTAAGCCACCACGGCTGTATGCGCGGGGATGCCTGCCTGCGCGAAGGCATAGTTATCGCTGCGTCCGAAAAAGGCATCGGCACCATTCTTCGCCCAGATCTTGATGTCTTCCTGCTTGGCGGCATCGCCCAGGATCTTCGGGATGTTCGAGAACGACGGCCCTGTAAACGAGTAGGAATTGATCTGCTTGCCATCCTGCTCATCGGTCCGGCCCATCTGCTCCAGATTGATGTTGGCGATGGTGTCCTGCAATGGAACCAGCGGGTGCTGTGTGTAGTAATAGGCACCGAGCAGGCCTAACTCCTCTCCGAAGAAAGTCATGAACAGGATGCTGCGCCTGGGGTGCACGGGCAGGGTTGCCAGGGCGGCACCAATCTCGACCACCGAAACCGTCCCGCTGCCGTTGTCATTTGCGCCGTTGAAGATGCGGTCGCCATCACCAGAGTCCTTCATCCCGATGTGATCGTAGTGGGCGGAAAAGATGAGGTACTGCTTGCTGAGTTCGGGATCAGAGCCGCGCAGGATGGCCGCGACATTCCGCAGGTTGACCTTCCTGTGCAAGGGTTCCGGCAGATGGATGGAAAGCTTGGCATCCGCGGCAGAAGCGAGCGCCGCAAAGTTGGGCTCGCCGAAAATCAAGACAACCGGAGCTTCGGCGGGCTTCCCGGGTTCCACCAGTTGGGTGGCGGAAAGGGGCACCCTGCCGCCCTTCCGGAACAACAGGATCAGTGCCGGCTTCCTGGCGCGCAACTGCGCGATGGCGCGCCGGTTCATGTTTTGTTCCGCATCAGCTGCCACGATCTTGCCGCTGATGTCGCCGGCCGCCAGAGGCATCACGGTGGCGTCCGTCAGATCGATGCCATGGTCGGCCATGGTCAGCACGTCCGCGGCTTTCCAACTCCACTGTTTCGCGCCTGCTTTCCAAGTCAACTGGAAGCTGGCAGGCTGCTGTTCAATTTGCTCGCGCACAGCCGTCTGGAAGTAACTGCCATTGGGAGCCGCGGGTTCCAACCCGGCCCGGCGGAATTGCGCGGCAATATATTCGGCGGCGACATCCTGCCCGCGGGAAGGCGTCGCGCGGCCCTCCAAAAGGTCAGACGCAAGAAACGAAAGGTGCCCCCGCATGGACGCAGCGGAGATACGGTTGAGCGCCGCCTGTTCTTCGGGCGTGAGCGCGGCGGATACTACGCCGCAAAAGAGGAGTGTGAGGACGATCTTGCGCATGTCAGTTTTCTTTCACCAAACGGGCCGTTTCAGCGGCCTTTTCCCAGAGGAAGCTCAACTCACTGCCACAGCCCAGGAAGCGCATGCCCCGCGCTTTCCAGAAGCGGGCCACTTCCACTGACCTGGTCTGCGTGCCCGGTGCAATACCTTTCGAGACGCACGTATCGCGAATCAGTTCCATCGCCTCAATGAGCACAGGGCTTTGGAACTGCCCCGGCACTCCCAGCGATATCGAAAGATCCGCCGGGCCAATCATCACGGCGTCAATTCCCGGCACCGACAGAATCTCTTCCCTGGCTTCAAGTGCCCACTTCGTCTCGATTTGCAGCACGGTCAAGGTGTGTTCGTTGATGTGGGAAACAATATCCGGGAAGCTCAGGGCCTCGTATTCCACTTGCGATGGCATAAGCCCGTAGCCGCGCACGCCGAGCGGTGGGAACTTCGTCCAGCTGATCGCAGTTTCGAGTTCGCGCGGATCTTCAATACGCGGGAAGATGATCCCCTGCGCGCCATTATCGAGCGCGCGGGAAACGAGGGGGTATTGGAGATCTGCGACACGGACGAGAGGGCAGAGTCCGGCGAGTTGCGAGACACGGCAAACGTCCTGCACGGTTTCAATGTCGAAGCAACCGTGCTCGGTGTCGATGAACGCCCAGTGGAAGCCCGCTTTCGCCAGTAGCCGGGGGATTTCAGCGGAACGGAGTTGCCCGAAGTTGATGCCGAGTTGCATCTCTCCTGCCCGGAGAGCCGTTTTGACGTGGTTGACCTGCATGACACTCCACGATATCGAACGTCAGACGGTCATCAACTGATGATCCGGACATTCGAGGCGAATCGCACCATGGATATCTTCGAGCAGCGATGGCCCGAATTTGGCAAGGAAGGGCAGGAATGAGTAATATCTCTCCTGCGGGTGCCGCTCCGGGAACGCGACATTGTGGAGCATGGCGGCATCGCGCGCCGCCTGCTCATCACGGCGGAGCATCTGCGCCGCGGTTTTGCGGCGAATCTTCTCCAACTGATGTTCGATCTTGCGTCGGCTGGTGCCGAGCGCTTTGGCGAGCGAGGGATCAAAGGCCAGCAACTCCGCCGTAAGTGCCTCAACAGCGCGGCCTGCGGTCGCCGTGGTGGCCTGCAACTGGGTCTGCAGGGACTCCGGGATCAACGTCGCGGCAATATGCGCCTGCAGCTTCTCTTCGATTTCGAACAATTGCGCCGGTTGCAGGCGATAGCG
This sequence comes from uncultured Acidobacteriia bacterium, assembly GCA_903923395.1. Lineage (GTDB taxonomy): Bacteria > Acidobacteriota > Terriglobia > Bryobacterales > Bryobacteraceae > BOG-234. Next base: position 10,431 of record CAIXXM010000131.1, on the reverse strand, counting down.
CGTCATGCGCTTGGCGGCACGCTGATCGAGCAGCGTAAAGGCAGCGCGGGGGAAGACCACAGGTTGCCGGCCGAGCAGTTCCTTGTAGAGCACCTGGCTCTGCGCGAAATAGGCGAGTTCCGCCGGGCCGCCCACATAAGCGGCCGTGGGGATCATGTAATCCTGCAGCACGGGCCGCAACAGTGCATTGGGCGAGAGATTGGCCGCATCGGCAGCGAGTGCTTCGCGCGCAATCTTTCTGCCGTCACCGTGAAATTCATCGCCCGATTGCCGCAATACGTGGCGCTGTCCATCGGCTAGCAGGAACGCCAGTGAGGTCTGCTTATCCACGAGAACCTGCGCATGATAACCGCGATCCACCAGGTCTTTGCTCCGTGTCATCAAAGCCGCGGTAAGCTCCGGCATCCGGCGGACGGCTTCGGCCATCTTTGGTGCGGCGATCTCCCGGAGCGCCTGCGTCATCGGATCAATCAGCAGCAATCCATAGGGAGCAAAGAGCGCGCGGGTCAACGCGGCGAAAGCTTGGCCCATGGTGGCACCGGGCGTATAAGCACGCTCTGCCAATTCCATCGCTTCATCAGCGAATGGCAGCCCTTGCAGCGCAGCGCGCAATCCATCGAGCGGGAAGGTTTCGGGTACGATGCCACCTACCGGAACGGGCGAGGTAGAGGGTGCAGCACCGGTCTCCAGCCGCGAAGGTTGTTGGTCCTGATTGAAAACGTACGCGTGATTGACTTCCGCGAAATCATGGTCTTCCGTCGCAAGCCAGAACATCGGCACGGCGGGCGTTCCGGCACTGGTGAGTTCTTCGGCCAGACGAATCGCGGTGAGTGCCTTGTAAATCGTGTAAGCTGGACCGCCAAAAAGGCCGACCTGCTGGCCGGTCACCACTGCTACGGTGCCCGCCGAAGCAAGCCGTTCGAGCGAAGGGTTCCCGGCGTTCAACGGCTGCAGTGCAGCAACCAAAGCAGCGCGGCGTTCCGCGGGAAATTCAAATTGCGCGGCCGCGACCAGCGATTCCAGGCTGTTGGGAGGATACGGGTACAGATCTTCGACCCGGTCAAAATGATAGATCAGGTCAGCGAAGATTTTCGATGTTCCGGGAAGGTCCGTCTGGCGGACACACGTACACTCCATGCGGCTTTGTCAGGTTAGCAGATGTTTGAAATGGCCTTTGCGGTTCTGGAAATCGCTCAGCCTTTGGAGTGTTTCACGTGTGGTGCAGGATGAGGCTGCCGGGAAACCACAACGCCGGGTGTAATCCGCTTGGCAATATCGTTATAAAGCACAAAGACCACCAGCATCATGAGGAAGACAAAGCCGACCTTCAGCATCGATTCTTTGATGCTCATGCTCAAATCTTTGCCAATCACCATTTCGATGAGCAGGGTCAGGATCATCCCGCCGTCCAGAATCGGAATCGGCAGCAGGTTGAAAATCGCAAGGTTCAAGCTCACCACAGCCATCAATTTCAGGAATTCCGAGGCACCCAGTTCGGCCGCTTCCTTGGCATGTTTCGCCATGCCCACAGGCCCTTCCAGATTCTTCGCGGACATTCTGCGCTCGGCGATCCCCTTCATCACCTGCACAATCAGGCCCGCATTCTTGCCGTTGTTCACCAAAGACTGATGGAAGGCATCGGGCAGCGAAAGCTGCTGGGTCACCTTGTGCCACTTCACATCCGGCGCCACGCCGATCATCCAGCGCGGTTTTTCGTCGCGGTCAGCAAAGACCGGCTTCATGGTGACAATGTGCTGTTGCCCATCCCGCTGGTATTCAATCGTGACGGGCTTGCCTTCACTTTTGCGAATCGTCTCCGGCAGGGTGTAGCGCGAATGGATCGCTATCCCGTTGACCTTCAGCAACAGGTCGCCAATCTTCAAACCTGCGGAAGCGGCGGGCATGCCTTCGGTAACCTGGACCACCTGAATCTCATTCTGGCCTTCCCAGCCCACGGAGCCAAAGCCCTCGCGCTCATCCAGAATCGGAGTCACAGTCAGTGCGATCTTATTTCCCCCGCGCTCCACAACAATTGGGATCGGATGTTCCGCGGAACCCACGATGGTGTCGAAGATATCTTCCCAATCCGGATTTTCGCGACCGTTAAACTTCACGATCTTATCTCCGACCTGGACACCAGCCCGTGCGGCCGGGTAGTCCGGCGTCAGGTGGCCGACGATTGCGCCGCCTTCATCAACAATCTTTTCGTAATTGACCGTGTAGAGGCCGGTGAGCAGTGCAATCGCGAGAACAACGTTCATCGCAGGACCGGCAGCGGCAATGATCAAACGCTGCCAGCGGGGTTTGTTCAAGAAAGCGCGTGGATCATCGGTGGCCTCCCCGGGTTGCTCGCCAGCCATCTTCACATAACCACCGAAAAGAATGGCGGAGAACCTGTAATCCACCTCACCGCGTTTGAAACCGAACAACCGCGGACCGAACCCGAAACTGAAGACGTCCACTTTGACATCGAACGCCCGGGCTGCCCAGAAGTGGCCCAGTTCGTGGATGAGAATCATGACCCCGATCAGTACCAGGAGCCACCAAACGTTTTGGAGTAAGGCGATCATTTCGAATTCATCCCCAGAAGAGCTGGCGCGTACTTGGTTGGCCGCATCTCGACTACTTCACTAGCGACCCGGCGCGCCTCGCGGTCGACCGCGAGAATTTCGCCTGTGCTGTTCGGCTCAGACCGTGGTATCCGGTTGAGCGTTTCCTCGACCACCTCTGCGATGGCCGGGAAGGAAATTCTTTCCTGCAGGAACGCCTCCACGGCAATCTCATCGGCCGCGTTGACGATGCAGGTGGAAGCTCCGCCGTCGCGCTGCGCCTGGTAAGCCAGCCCAAGCAGCGGGAACTTCTCAAAATCCGGAGCGTGAAAATCCCACTTCCGGGACTGCGTCCAATCGATCTTAGGTACGGGCGCCTGCCAGCGGTCCGGCCAAGTTAAAGCATATTGTATCGGCATCCGCATGTCAGTAGCGGAGACCTGCGCCAGCACCGAACCGTCGTTGTACTCCACCATGGCATGCACCGTGGACTGCGGATGGACCACCACCTCAACATCATCGGGATCGAAATCGAACAGCCAGCAGGCTTCAATCACTTCAAACCCTTTATTCATCAACGTTGCGGAGTCGATCGTGATCCGGTTGCCCATCTTCCATGTTGGATGCTTCAAAGCGTCCGCAGGTGTAACCCAATCCAATTGTTCTTTCGGAGTGGTCCGGAACGGACCGCCCGATGCGGTCAGGATGAGCTTGGTCACCTCGGCTCTGCGCCCCGCACGCAACGCCTGGTGTGCCCCGTTATGCTCACTGTCGACCGGAATCATCTCCACGTTGTGGCGCTTCACGGCTTCCATGACGAGCTTGCCGCCCGAAACCAGGACCTCTTTGTTCGCCAGTCCAACGCGCTTTCCCGCGCAAATCGCTTCGTAGGTGGCTTCCAGACCGGCGACGCCCACAATGGAGGACATCACCGTATCAATTTCCGAACAGGTGGAAACCTGGACCCTGGCCGCATCTCCACTCAGCAACTCTGGAACAGCGCCAGTTGGCAGCAGCGCACGGAGTTTTTCCAAGTCTTCCGCATTCTGAAGAACGGCTACCGAAGGACGGAATTCCAAAATCTGTTGCGCGAGAAGTTCGACATTGCGGCCCGCGACAAGAGCAAAGACGCGAAAGGACTCAGGATTCTGCCGGACGACGTCGAGGGTGTTGGTTCCGATGGAGCCTGTAGAACCGAGGATGGTAAGAGTGCGGACCGGCATGTTGCAAAGTTTGATCTTACGCGATCATAACATTTTCGGTTTCAGGAGTTTAGCGGGAATTTGAGAGTTGCTCTTGGCGGTCAGTGAAGACCCTTGCGGGCGCCGGGGAGATTGCTTCAGGGGTCTTTCAGTTTAGAGGTTAGTCTCGATTTGGTGGGAGTTACTATATCTCCCCGGCTTGATTCCAAGAATAGAATAACCAAGCAGAGATTGCAACCATTTTTTGTATATGTTTTTTTGAAGGGCCCGATCAGAGTTTCCATGGGAGAGCACATGCATTGTTTTCATGCGGTTAAGCCTGCCGGACACTCGCTATACCTATCTGTACTCTTGCATACGCTTCCAGCAATCTCATTTATGGAAGCTTTATGACTGCCAAGACCTATGGAAAGTCAGATCTAGAACGGGCCGTAACGACAGCAAGGTAGCCCTCCAAAGTAAATTCTTCCGTTTTTGGGAATCCGTCCCCCAACAATTCCACCTGTGAGGCCCGGTCCACGCGAAACGTACGGTAATCATGCCGGAGTTCGCACCACGCTGCCAGCGTCCACTTCGCGCCCCAGTAATGTAATCCCAGGGGCCAAACCGTCCGCAGCTTCCCCGCCTCGCTGCCCCCGCCGTAATGCATCCGTATTTTTCTGCGGAGCACAATCCCCTGCCGGAAGGCCTCGAGCGACTCCCCATGCAGCGCATCCAAGTGGAAGTTCGTCGCAAAGAGTTTGGTCTCTTCTACGGACTCCCTGCGCCCCGGCGGCAGCGCCAGCGTGATCTTCGCGATTGCCGAGCGGCTCCCGGCAGCCAGTGCCGGCCCACCCCAGGCGGCGATCATCCGCGCGCCTGCCACAAGGGCCTCCACTTCATCAAAGGTGAACATAATCGGTGGCAGATCAAACGTGCGGGCCAGCCGGTACCCCACGCCCGCTTCCCCGGACACCGGCACGCCGGAGCCCGCCAGATCCTGTATGTCCCGGTATACGGTACGCTCGGACACCTCCAGCCACTCCGCGAGTTGAGCCGCCGTGGTGAGACGGCGGCTCCTGAGGTATTGAACAATTTGGAAAAGCCGGTCAGCGCGCCGCATGTGGAAAGGTTACTAACTGGCAAAGACCGGGGCTGGCTCATCACAAACATTCGCTGCCGCCCCAGGTCCGTTTTGCCGGCGAATACTTACGAGAGCGAGTGCAGCCCCACACGGTTGCCTTCCGAATCCCGGATGTGAGCGAACGCACCCATCCCGGGGGGCAATTCCGTCCGGGGCACAAGGATTTCGCCACCCGCCGGCAGAACGCGGGAGAGCACCGTATCCAGATCTGGAACAGCGTTCAGATAAACGGTGGAACCTTCATCGCTCGGGCAGGCCCCTGTCCCGAAGATCAGGCAGCCGCCCACGCCGGGACGTTCATACGGCAGCACAGCCATCTGGCTTTCGCCGATGACATGCGGCTTTGTCTGGCAGGCCAGCAGCGTTTCGTAAAAGCGGGTGGCCCGCGGAAGATCGTGGGTTGGAATCTCAAACCAAACCACGCTGTTGAGAGCAGTTGCGTCAGTCATGCAGGCAGAATACAGGGAGTCTCCTGACACCGTACTGTCAGGAGCCGCACAGGCGCGAGGGCCGCGACCGCAATTTCGACCAGAAACTGCGGCGTTCGGTCCGACCCGAAGACGTCCGTTGTGCGGCGGTTCCTCAGAAGCGCAAAGGGTGCGGTGCGCACCATCAGAAGTTGAGAAACAGCGTCGCACCGCACTCCGTTTTGCTCGTGTTCCTCAGGAGCCGCACAGGCGCGAGGGCCGCCCGCAATCCCGACGAGAAACCGCGGCGTTCGGTCCGGCCCGAAGACGTCCGTTGTGCGGCGGTTCCTTAGGAGACTAGTGCCGGATAATGCGCCCTGGCCGTGCGTCGGTAACCTTGCCTTCAGCCAGCACCGGCGTTCCGTTGACCAGCACCCATTCCACACCCACCGCGTATTGATGCGGATTTTCAAACGTGGCCTTATCGGCGACAGTTGCCGGATCAAAGACCGTGATATCCGCCTTCATGCCGGGACGCAACAGGCCGCGGTCCCCCAGATTCAATCTCGCGGCGGGCAGCGCAGTCATCTTCCGGACGGCATCTTCGAGCGTGATCACCTTGAGATCCCGCGCATAATGCCCGAGCACACGCACGAAAGTCCCGTAGGCGCGCGGATGAATTACTCCGCGCCCCATCACGGCAACCTCGCCATCGGAGGCAATCATCGTGTAGGGATACTGCATGATCCGGATCACGTCCTCCTCATAGATCGCGTGGTAGATCATGCTGCAATTGCCCTTGGCGAGCATATCCATTGTGGTCTCGGCCGCGTTTTCCGGGGTGGGATTCTTCCCCCGCGCATCCGTGATCTGGGCAAGGCTCTTCCCGTTCAGACTGGGGTCCCAGCCGCACGTCGCCACCACGACATTCTTGGGACTGCCGCCGCCACGGGTATGCAGGAAGTTATAGACAATGACCTCTTTGATCTTCGCCCGCGTTTCGGGATCTTTCATGCGCTTCACCGTATCTGCATGGCCACCCTCCAGCGCCCACTGCGGCAGCAGCGCGGAAAGTCCTGTGCTCGAAGCGGTATACGGGTACGCGTCAATCGAAACATCGACGCCGCGCGCACGGGCCTCATCCACCAGCTTGAGCGTCTCCTTCGATTTGCCAGGCGCGCCCACCACTTTGTGATGCGTGATCTGTGTGGGCAAGTGGCCGTCTTCGCCGATCTTGATCGTCTCGCGCACGGCATCCTCAATATGCTCTGCCTCATCGCGCATGTGCGAAATATGAATTCCGCCGTACTCGCCCGCGACCTTGGCCAGTTCCACCACCTCTTCGACCGGTGTGAAGTTCCCGGGCACATAGAAGAGTCCGGTGGAGAGTCCGAGCGCACCATCCAACATCGCCTGCTTCACCAGTGCGCGCATCTTGTCGAGTTCGGCCGGAGTCGCTTTGCGGTTGACCAGTCCCATCACTTCGCTGCGGACAGTTCCCTGCCCCACCATCGCGCCGAAGTTCAGTGAGATCTTCGTCTGCTCCACTTTGTCGAAGAATGGTTTCAGCGGCAGTGGCGAAGAACCGTCCGGACCTTCGATCAGCGTAGTCACGCCCTGGCGCAAGGAACTCTCCGCGGTGGGCACTTCGAGAATGGTGCGGCGCGCATGAGAGTGGATATCGATAAACCCGGGCGTACAGGCGTGATCCTTCGCGTCAATCACCCTGCCCGCGGTGGCCTCCCGCAGCAGTCCGATGGCGGCGATCTGGTCACCCCGCACGCCGATATCGCCCCGGAACCATGAGGCACCGGTGCCGTCAATTACGCGGCAGTTCTTGATGAGAATGTCATAGCGTTCAGCGGCCTGTGCCGCAGCTGCCAGTGCGAGAAGAATAAGAATTCGAAGCAACATTGTTCCGGGAAAGCCGCACAGGCGCGAGGGCCGCCCGCAATCCCGACGAGAAACCGCAGCGTTCTGCCGGCCCCAAGTCGTCCGTTGTGCGGCGGTTCCTCAGAAGATAGCATACTGAGTGGAAATGCGACTACTTTTTCTCCCGTTACTCCTCGCGCTCTGTGCCTCCGCCCAGGTGCCAATCACGCCAACTGTCCAGCCGTTCGTCAAAGTGAACGCCAAGACCGTGGCCTTGACGCATGTGAAAGTGATTGATGGCACTGGCGCGCAGCCGCGTGAAGGTCAGACGATCATCATCAGCGGGGGAAAGATTACGGCTTTGGGCGGTGCGTCAACACCAATCCCCGCGGGGGCCCAAGTTCATGACCTCGCCGGACACACCGTGATCCCCGGGCTTGTCGGGATGCATGAACATCTCTTTTACCCTTCCGGACAGGGCGTTCCTATCTATATCGAACACGCCTTCAGTTTCCCGCGTCTCTATCTGGCCAGCGGAGTCACCACGGCGCGCACCGGCGGCGGATTGGAAGTCCAGACCGACCTGATGGTGAAGAAATGGATCGACGAAGGCCGCTGGCCCGGCCCGGATATGTTTGTTACCGCTGGATATCTGGAAGGCCCTGGCACGTTCACGCCGCAAATGCTCGAGTTGAAAGACGCGACCGATGCCAAAGCGTTCGTCGACTACTGGGCTGGCCGCGGCGCAACCTCATTCAAGGCATACATGCACATCACGAGGGCCGAACTGCAGGCGGCGGTGGAAGCAGCGCATGCCAAAGGCCTCAAGGTGACCGGGCACTTATGCTCCGTCACCTTCCGGGAAGCCGCCGCAATTGGCATCGATAATCTGGAGCACGGCCTCATCGTGGATGGAGGCATGGTCCCGGGCAAGCAACCGGACATGTGTCCGGCGGTGACCCAGACCACTCTGTCAGCCGTGGAAATACAGGGGGAGGCAGTCCAGCAGACCATCCGGGACCTGGTGGCGAAGCACGTCGCCGTCACTTCCACGCTGGCGGTCTTCGAAGCCGCCCCGCCATTGCAACAGAGGTTCCTCGATACCCTCACCGAAACAGGCAAAAAGAATCACCTCGCCATGCGGGAACGCACGGGCGAAAACCAAAAGGCCTTCAGTGCGCTGCGTGTGAAAAAGGAAGTTGAGTTTGAGCGGGCCTTCGTCAAAGCCGGTGGACTGCTGCTGGCCGGTGCCGACCCCACCGGCAATGGCAGTGCCATGGCTGGCTTTGCGGATCAGCGCAATATCGAACTGCTGGTGGCCGGAGGCTTTACACCAGTGGAAGCGATTCAGATCGCCACGCTCAACGGCGCAAAGTTTCTGGGGATTGACAAAGAGACCGGTTCCATCGCCACAGGCAAGCGGGCCGACCTAGTCATTTTGGAAGGCGACCCGGTGACGCAGATCAATGACATCGAAAAGGTGCGTATTGTTTTCAAGAACGGCGTGGGTTATGACAGCGCGAAACTGCTGGATTCGGTGAAGGGCAATGTCGGGCTCCATTAAGAGATTGCTGGCGCTGGTTGCACTTGCGGGTGTGTCCGCCGGCCAGCAACCCACGCCGGAACTGCTGGGCCGCTGGCGATCCGCCGAAGTCTCCACCACGGGGCTCGGCACGATCCTGCATTTCCAACCCGGTGGCACCGTGGATTACAGCCCCGGTGCGGTCGTCGAAATGACTTACCGCATCGAAGGCAAGGAGATCATCTTTCCGCCAGACACAATCAAGGGACCAGAAATGAGACAGCCCCTGGAGTTCAATGGCCAGAATCAGCTGCGTCTCGCGAAGGTAACGCTGCAGCGGCAGGGCCCGGCACCGGATGCCGGAAACCCGATCCTCGGCGAATGGAGAGGCAAACTCGAGGCCAAGGACGGCCCGCCGGAGGCCTTCTATTTCTTCTACCCCGGAGGAAAGTGCCTGCTGCTTCTGCCTTTCCAAACAACGCCCGGACGCTACAAGATCAACGGCTCTTCGATGCGTCTCGAAATCCCGGGCCAGCCCCCGGCTGAAGGTGCATTTCAAGTCACCGCAGACAGCCTGACGATCCCTGGCGCGGGCAAAACACGACTCCGGCTCCGCCGATATTGATTCCACTGGTGCGTTCCACGGCACGGAAGCCCGCCGCGATACACTGCCCATGGATGCCAGCAAGACTCCCCGCCGTTGATCTCCTCCGCGCCTTGGCCATTCTCTTCGTCCTGCTGAATCACATCCACATCCGTTTGCGGATCGCGAAGATTCCGTATACCGCCGGGATTCCTGATGCATTGACGCGCATCTTCGTCTGGAATGGACAGCACGGCGTCCAGATCTTCTTCGCAGTTTCCGGCTTCCTCATCACCACAACGGCGTTGCGCCGCTGGGGTTCGCTGGCGAACTTGAACATCCTGTCGTTCTACAAACTGCGCTTCGCCAGAATCGCCCCGCTGCTGTTTCTCTTGCTCGCCATACTCAGCATCCTGCATCTGGCCGGCGTCAGGAACTTCGTCATCAACCCGAAGCAAGGCGGACTCTCCAGTGCGCTCTTCGCCGCGCTGACCTTCCAATCCAACGTACTCGAAGCGGAACGCGGTTACCTGCCCGGCAGTTGGGATATCCTCTGGTCGCTCTCGGTCGAAGAGATGTTCTACTTATTCTTCCCGTTGGCGGTGCGGCTACTGCGTCCCAGCGCCCTCTTTGTCACCTTGCTTGCCATGCTGACCGCCGCCGGACCCTGGAGTCGCGCCCACACCACGGGGCTCTGGCAGGAATATGGTTATTTCGGACGCATGGATGCCATCGCACTCGGCTGTCTGACGGCACTCTTCGTGAACCGCATTCGAATCTCCGCACGGCTCATGATCTTCGCTGGTGTTTGCGTGATGGCAGTACCGCTGACAACGCGAGTGCTCTCCAACAGCAGCTTCGATGATTCTGTTCTGGCAATCGGCACGTGCCTGATTCTGGCGGCGGCACCGCGTTTGGAATGGAGCCCTGGCCGGATTGCGAAACTCCTGCTCAGACGCGGAGAGAACAGCTATGAGATTTACCTCACGCATATGTTCGTTGTTTTCGCGTGCCTGGAAGTCTTCCTGCGCACAGGCAAAGCTCTGTCAGCCGTGCCCTTCTACTTCCTTGCTGTGATCACTCTGTCGGCGGCACTGGGCAGTGCTGTGGCGAGGCTATATTCCGAGCCCGCCAACGCGTGGCTGCGCCGCCGCTTTCAAAGGCCTGAGTTTT
>CAIXXM010000130.1 GCA_903923395.1 uncultured Acidobacteriia bacterium | reverse complement strand
CCGCAACTGCCGCAATCCCCAGCCGCTGTTCTGCTTCGTCCACCGAGATGCCCCGGGATGCCGAGGGCGGCATCTTGCTCGGCTTTATGCCGCCGAGACCCCGGATGCGCTGATTGTCAGACATTTATCGATAAGCTCCTTTGTGAGCAGTTCAACTTCTTCCGCCGCTTTGGTTCCGGGGGCGTAATCCAGAATGGCCTTCCCTGCCCCGGGTGATTCGGCAAAGAGTGTTCTCTGGTGGATCTCTGTTTCGAGAACCTCCATCTGCAGGCCGTCAATTTCGAGAGTGGAAAGCAGAGCCTGCCGCACGTCGCGGGTCAACCGGCTGGCAGTGGTTGGCTTGCGGCTCACCAGAAGCAGCGTTCGCAGGTCCGGCTTGAAAGCTGCGACGTCGGTCAAGAGCGGCACCATGATGGCGGTGGCCAGAAAGTCCATGGGTGTGGGCTGGACTGGAATGATGACGAAATCAGCAGCCAGCAGCGCGGAGCGCGTCACGGCTCCATGACCCTTGCTTTCCGCCGCGCCAGGAGGACAGTCGATCAGAACGAGTTCGTAGCTTGAGTTGGCGAGCAGTTTCGGGATTTCCCTGTGTATGCTGGCCGAGGCGAGCTGGATGAGTTCGAAGGGCAGCAGAGATTCTTCGCTTCGGTTGCGCCATTCGAGGGCGCTGCCCTGTGGATCTGCGTCAATGACGAGAACGCTGTAGCCGGCCCGTGCAAAGCCACCGGCGAGGTTCATACAGGTTGTGGTCTTGCCGACGCCTCCCTTTTGATTACAGACAGCGAAGGTCAGGGCCATGAAGATAGCGTAAGGCTTGTTCGGAACCATGTCAAGGGACAAGTAAGACAGCCTGTTTGCAAGCCAGATAGGAAGCCAGTAAGAATGCAATACAGCAAGCAACACAGCAAGGACGTTCGCAGGCCTTTACAGCGGCACGTAGTCAAGCTGTGCGGAAAGCACCCTCCCCCGCAGTCTCCCCAACCAGACTTCTGATCTCTTCATAGTCATTTTGCAGCGCAAACACAATGGCCCCGAAGCGCTCCAGGAACTGCTCCATGCCTGCAAAGTCAATCGTCAAACTGCGCGCTGTCAGGGTTACGCCGTCCGGCAGTGTCGCCATTTTCCGCCGCACCATCCTTTCGGCAGCCTGGCCCCCGGCGGCCATGATCCGGCGCGAACGCGCGGCGGGCCGGATCTCTTCGAGAAAAGCCTCCAGGCGTTTGCGCCGCTGCACCTCAAACTGGTGAACCCCGCCTGCCGCCATCTCCCGCAGGCATGTCAGCAGGCGGAGCCGGTCACAGACCAGAGTGTTGCCGGGTCCGGGTTCCGCACCGGCATGCCGAAGGATCCTCCAGGCGACGGTCTTCGAAACACCGAGGAGGGTTTCGAGCGTTTTGCGGTCCACCCAGTTGTGCGGATGTGTCTCAAGGCAGGTGATGGCCGCTGTAAGTCGATGAGAATAAGAGGGCTTGGCAGGCACAAGTACATCCTAGAGGCTAAGGCAGCGTTATGCAACGAACGTTTCAAATCAACTCCGCGTGACTTGTTATAATGTTCGTTATAACTCCTCAAGTCAGCCCGCCAGACCCTCTTGTCTTCGCCAAAGCCCTCGTCCTGCACGCGGTCTCTTCGCCGGTCACCAAGGCGATGTACGGCAAAGCGCTCGACGGATTCTTTCTCTGGTGGGAAGGGCAGGGAAGACCGCCCCTGTCCCGGATGCTGCTGCAGTCCTACAGGGTCCGGCTCGAACAGGAAAGCTACTCGCCCTCCACCATCAATCAGAAACTGGCTGCCATCCGCAAGCTGGTGCGGGAAGCGGCGGGCAACGGCTTTCTCCGTGCGGAAACCGCTGCGGCGGTGGCGGGTGTCCCCGGCGTCAAGATACGTGGTGTGCGGATGGGGAACTGGCTCACGGCGGAACAAGTCCGGCAGTTCCTGCAGTTGCCGGACCGCAGCAGCCTGAAAGGTGCCCGTGACTTCGCGTTGCTCGCCGTGCTGACGGGCTGCGGGTTGCGCCGTGCCGAGGCGGCCGGGCTCACCACCACGAGTCTCGAAACCCGCGAAGGGCGCTGGGTGATTCCAGATCTGCGCGGCAAGCATGGAAGACTTCGCACCATTCCGGTTCCGGCGTGGGTGAAGCAGGCAATCGACCACTGGCTGCAGGTTTCCGGCGTCGACGCGGGCCCGCTATTCCGCGCGGTGAACAGGCATGGCGTGATTTCCCCCGCGGCAATGTCCCCGAATGCGGTCTTCAATCTGGTCACAGCCTATGGACATCGCTGCGGCTGGAAGCTGGCACCCCATGATCTGCGCAGGACCTTCGCCAAGTTGTGCCGCGGGGCAGGCGGTGATCTGGAGCAAATCCAAATCCTGCTTGGTCACGCCTCTGTGGAGACGACACAGCGCTATCTCGGTACCGGGCAGAACTTGCTGCAGGCACCGAATGATCTCTGGGTGCCGGAACTGTAACGGCCTACTGCGCGCCGCGGGAAAGCAGCATGGTCTTGATGGTGTGGAAGAAGATGTACATGTCGAGCGCCATCGAGATGTTCTTGATGTAGTAGAGATCGTACTCGAGCTTCATCACCGTGTCTTCCAGTGTGTCGCCGTACTTATAGTTGATCTGTGCCCAGCCCGTGATGCCCGGCTTTACCGTGTGGCGCTGCCGGTAATAGGGAATTTCGTGGCTCAACTTTGTCACGAATTCAGGGCGTTCCGGGCGGGGCCCGGCAATCGCCATCTGCCCTTTCAACACGTTGAACAGTTGCGGCAGTTCGTCGATGCGGGTTTTCCGCATGATCCTGCCAAGTGGCGTAATCCGCGGGTCGTTCTTCTTCGCCCAGACCGCACCGGTCTTGGCTTCCGCGTCGGCAGCCATGGAGCGGAACTTATATAGAGTAAAGGGTTTATTGCCTCTGCCGACACGGATTTGGCGGTAAAAGACTGGTCCTTTGGAGGTTAAACGCACAGCCAGTGCGACGACCAGCATCAAAGGCGACAGAAGTACCAGCATGACCGCGGCGACCAGTGTGCAATAGAACGTCTGCAGGCTGATGCTCGAATGGGGCGGAGAAAAATCTTTTGAAAATACCAGTTGGCTGGGCCGGAACTCGGAGGTGCAGACGCGTCCCAGGGCGATCTCATAGAGCGAGGCCGCTTCTTCGATGTGCACGCCCTCGAAGCGCAGGTCGAGAAGGTCCTGCATGGAGAGATTCGCGCGGCGTTCCCGCAGCCCTACTACGATCCGGTCTGGTTGATCCTGGGTCACCCTCTTCAGGTCCTGCACCTCGCCGAGCCGGGGAATGCCGGGGAAGGGATTGTCACCGCCGGCGTTGTCATCCAGATAACCGATGACCGTAAACCCCAGGGCCGGTTTGGAAGCAATGTGTTTGACGATCGCCCCGAGAATCTCCGAGGTCCCTACGAGCAGAACGCGCTCTGTGCCCAGAGCGTCAAAAATCACGGAGGAATAGAACATCCGCCAGCTGGGCGTCAGCAGTAGGACAAACAGGCTGCCGAGGATCATCGTATAGCGGGGCACAATCCACCCGCTGATGACATAGCTCATGGTTGCCTGTGCGACGAACGCGATTCCAAGAGCCAGCGAAATTTGTTGTACCAGGGCAATTCTGGAAGGAATGCGGAATTCTTCGTAAAGGTCGTTCAGATACAGCCCGAACATGATGACGGCCACGGCGATTCCAATTCGAAGAAAGCCATGGTCTTCAAAAAGAAATTCACTGGCATAAAGTGACGCCTCACCTTCAAGAAACCGTTCCACGATGAAGAGTGCCGCCATGTAGCAGCCATACAAAATGGCTGCTTCAGAGAGCAACAGCAGAATCACGCGAACCGGTACGAAAACCTTTAGAATCCGAATCATACTGAGCGGGCATAGCCGTCAGAGGTACACTTCCACGCCTAGGGAAGTTTAACACGGCCGGATAAGATCTAAACAAAATCCGGGTTTCTGCCGATCTTTCCGGCAGTCATGGTTTTTCTCCTCTTTCTCGCCTCCGCAGCCACACTGGAATTCATACTTCGTCATGAAGCAAAGGCCGTGAGGTACGATGCGCCACCCCTGCCGCCGAGGCATGACGAGGCACCTGTGCAAAGGGATTTGATGGCGCTGATGAAGGCTCTGGAGACCACCAGTCCGCCGGTGGTGAGCGGGCAGCCTGCCGCAACGGCGGAGCAGTGTGTGCCCGCCGGCATCACGGAGGACCGGAAACTATAATCGAAACATGTTAAACCTGCAGCGCAGGGAGCCATGACCGCCGTCCTCATTCTCATTCTGGCGACAGCGCTGGCGTTCTACATCCTGCTGGGATACCCTCTGCTTCTGGCCCTGCTGCGGCACCCTGCCGCGCCGGTTGTCCGCAAGGATAAGAACTATCTGGCCACCGTCACGGTCCTGATGGCGGTCTATAACGGGGCAGCTTTCCTCAGGAAAAAGCTCGAATATCTTCTCGCTCTGGACTATCCCCGCGAACTGGTCGACATCATTGTCATCTCTGACGGTTCCACGGACGAAACGGATCAGATTGCGGAGGAATTCGCTTCGAGCCGCGTGCAGTTGCTCCGTGTTCCCAAAGGGGGCAAGGCCAGAGCACTGAATGCCGCGCTGCCTTTGGCAAAGGGGCAGATCTTGTTCTTCACAGACGTCCGTCAACCGGTTGACCCTTCCTGCCTGAAGCATCTGGTGGCCAATTTTGCGGACCCCACCATTGGCGCGGTTAGTGGTGAGATGCGTCTGTTGAAAGGCGAGGGCGGTGAGCAGGCCGATATGGATCTCTACTGGCGCTATGAGATCTGGGCCCGCAAAAAGCATACAGAAATCGATTCGCTGTTCAGTGCCACCGGATGTGTCTATGCCATGCGGCGGGAACTGGCCGCGCCGTTGCCGCCCGATACGCTGTCTGATGATGTGGTTCTGCCACAAAGAGTCTTCTTTCAGGGCTACCGGATTATTCTCGATCCGGAAGCGGTGGTCTACGATTACCCCACCAAGACCGGGGCGGAATTCCAGCGCCGGACCAGAACCCTGGCTGGCGTTTGGCAGGTCTTCCTGCGCAGTCCGGCCTTGTTCACCCGCAGCCGCATGCGCTGGCACTTCCTCTCGCACCGGTTTGGCCGCCTGGTGCTGCCGTGGACGCTCATTGCGATCTATCTTTCCACCGCCGCTTTGCCGAACGCTTACTGGCGCAACAGCTTGCTGCTGAATGAACTGTTTCTGCCGGCACTGGCCCTGCTCGACAGGTTCGTACCCAAAGGGGCCAGGCTCAAGCGTTTGACATCGCCCGCCAGAACGTTTCTGCTGATGAACTTTGCTGCGCTCTCAGCCATGAGAGTCTTCTTCGTTTCCGCCGAGAAGCTTTGGAGCGCCCCCACCGCGGTCAGCCGTGAAGCCGCAAAACCGGAGAACCGGGGCTGAACACTGTCAGGCTGATCAGAGCCGCACGATATTGGGCGACACGATGCCGCGCAGAGCATTTCTGGTGTCGATAATCAGCGCCGAATCCCGCACCAGCGCAGGGTAATCGAAGGCCGAATGGTTGGCGACGATCAACACACAATCCGCGGCCGCTGCTGCTGCCGGTTCCGAATACAGAGTTTCCTCATCCAGCTGCAGCGAAGGCACATGCGGATCAGAGTAAGTCACTTTCGCGCCCAGGCGCTGTAACAGCAGGATGATATCGAGCGCGGGGGATTCCCTGACGTCGTCAATATCCTTCTTGTACGCCACGCCGCAGATATGAATCCGCGAATTTTTGACCGGCTTGCACACGCTGTTCAGAGCATTCTGGACTTTGGTGACAACGAAATGGGGCATTTGCCCGTTGATGTAACCGGCCAGTTCAATGAACCGGGCCTCAATGCCGACCTGCTTGGTCTTCCAGGAGAGATAGAACGGGTCCACGGGAATGCAATGCCCGCCGAGCCCTGGACCCGGATAGAAAGGCATGAATCCGAAAGGCTTGGTGGCGGCTGCTTCAATCACTTCCCAAACATCAATGCCCATGCCGTCGCACATGACAGCCACTTCGTTCACGAGTCCGATATTGATCATGCGGAAGGTGTTTTCCAGGAGCTTCACCATTTCCGCGACACGGGTCGAGGTCACGGGCACCACTTGATCGAGCGCCTGCCGGTACAGCATGCTCCCGAGCGCGGTGCAGGCAGGCGTGGTGCCACCCACCACTTTCGGAATGTTTCTGGTTTGATAGACGCTGTTGCCTGGATCGACCCGCTCGGGGGAGAAGCAGAGGAAGAAATCCCTGCCGACCTTCAGGCCTGACTCTTCGAGGATGGGCAACACCAGCTCATCGGTCGTGCCCGGGTAGGTGGTGGATTCCAGGATGACCAGGAGCCCGGGGTGCATCACTTTGCGGATTTCCTGACAGGCAGCCACGATGTAGCTCATATCGGGATCTTTGGTTTTCCGCAGAGGTGTTGGCACGGCAATATTCACGGTGTCCAGGCCGAGAACCGCGGAAAACTCCGCAGTGGCCCGGAGCTTGCCCGCTTCAACCAGAGGGGCGACGGCCGAGGATGAGATGTCGGCAATATAGGACTCGCCGGCATTCAATTTGGCGCACTTGGCTTCCATGCGGTCAATGCCGGTAACGGAAAAACCGGCGTGCGCGAACTCTACAGCCAAAGGCAGTCCGACATAGCCCAGACCAACGACACCGACACGCGCCGTTTTGGCGAGAATCTTTTCCGCCAGTGCATGGGCAGTGGCAGATGAGTCAACGGGGAGCGCACAAGCCGCGGCGGCGGAGGCCGGAAGCGAGTCTGTTGTGCGCAAGTTCCTCAGAGGAGTATCCATCAAACCTTCATAGTCTCAAACGTTGAAGTCCTTCTTTTTCCGCGGCTGGCCGGTTTCGCACAAAGAAGAGGAATATGCCCATGAACACAGTCATCACGGGGTCGGTAATCTCCGCGGTTCTGGAGGGTTGAAAGCGTTGCAGCCATTCGAGGAGGAACAGGAGCAGGGCAAGAGCCGCGGTCAACACCTGGAGTTTCCGGCCGGGCAGCAGGATGGCAGCACCATACAGAAACGCTTTCTTGAGCAGGATGGCCAGTGCAGACGGGCCGGTGATGATGATGGAAGCGCCAAAGGGCATCCAGCCGAAGGGCTGTGGAGCGGAGAACCGGCCAAACGGAAAGAGTTCGAGAGCCACAATATCCAACCAGAACCAGGGGGCGAACGCCGCGGCGGAGGGCCGCCAGCGTGATGCAAGAGCAACGGCCAGCAGCGCGCCCGCAAACTCCGTCCAGACAGGGGCCTGGCTCGAAATCAGGATTCGCGCCGGGATCGTCAGGGTGAGCAGCAGGAATTCCAGGGTGCGGACCCGGCGGAGCAGCAGACTGTCGAGCAGGATTCGCAACACGGTCCATTCCACGCAGGCAAAGACGATCAAAGCGGGGTGGAAAGGGGCTGTTCGGAAGAATGCAGCGGCGGCCTGCCATTCCGCGAAGTGTGCCCGCGGAATCAAGGGAAACACCCAGCTGCCGAGAAGACAAAGCAGAAGGACAGCGATGGCGGGATTGCGGCGGATGGGCAGTACGGGCCGGAGTTCCAGGCGCAGCACCAGCGCGGCAGCAGCCCCGAGACAGGTCCCCGCGGTATTCATTACCAGGTCCACGGCACTGGAGTATCTTCCAAGGTCGAAGGCCTGCAGGCATTCGATTGCGGCAGACAAACTGAAACCCATCAGGATGGCCAGCACGAAAGAAGCAGCACGGCCCGTCAGCCGCCCCAGAAGACGGCACGCGAGAAACCCCAGCGGGCAGTACATCAACAGATTGATCACGATGTCGCGGAAGAAGCCGGGCGTGAGCGATAGCTGCCAGGTCAGAAGATCTTTCCGTGGCAGGGCGAAGCGGAATGGATAGAGCGACCCGTAGGTGATGAGCAGGGCAACAGCGAGGAGGGGGATCACGCTGCCCTGGCGCAGAGGCGGCTTAGATTCCGTAGAGGTCAAGGTGCTCCTGGATATTCCGTTGCAGGCTGAAGTGTTCGCAGACTGATTTCCTGGCAGCATGGCCCATGCGAATCCGAAGGCCGGGGTCCGCCAGGAGATCCTGCAGCCGCTGTGCGAGTTCCGCGGGGTGGCGACGCTCCACCAGAAAGCCTGTGACCCCGTCATCAATCAGTTCAGGAATGCCGCCGGTGCGCGTGGCAATCACAGGTTTCCCGAAAGCCATGGCTTCTCCGATCACCCAGCCGAAAGCTTCCTGCCAGCGGGAGGGCTGGCAGATAACATCGCTTGCGACAAACACTTCTTCAAAAAACGGATCCATGATCTGGCCGGTGAACGTGCAGTGTGGAGTGATGCCCAGGCGGTCTGCTTCGTGAATGTACTCATCGAGACAGGGGCCTTCCCCGACGATACAGAAGTGAACACGCGGGGAATGCGGAAGCAGGAGCGCCGCGGCCTCCAGTAGATCCCGGACGCCTTTTTCTTCGATCATCCAGCTGACCTGTGTGACCAGCATGGCATCCGCGGGGATGGAGAAGCGCTGCCGGAAATGGCCGCCGGGCTGTGCCATGGCAGCGTCCACGCGGTCGATATCGATCCCGTTATAGATCAGGCTGAAACGGCTGGCTGGAATCTGGCCGGGAGCGATATGGGATTGCCGCACATATTCACTCACGGCAATAAAGCGTTTGACCGGGTTGTGGATCAAGGTCTTGGCCCAGCGTTTCCACAGGGGAAGGGAGGCACTGAGCCCGGCTTCGGGCTGGGATCCGTGATTCGTGAAGAACAGATTCGTGACCCCGCTGAGGCGCGCAACCCAGGGCAGCGGGGACACCAGTCCCATGAAATGCAAATGCACGATCGAACAGGGGTGGTGGCGCAGAAGGCGGGCAAAGCTCCAGCCCGACTGGAACGGGTTCTTGTCAAATACGCCGGGATCCGAAATGACCACCGTATTGGGGAGGTCGAGGAATTCACCAACCACGGGAACGGGCAGGGAAGGGAAGCAGAGAATACTGCGGAACCCGCGCGCATTCAGTTCGGCGGAGAGGGCGCGTGCAAACATCGCGGTTCCATCAATGCGAACCGGATGAATGTGAAAGATCGAAAGAACCGAAGGCTTCATCGGGAATAGAGCCTAGCGCCCGAGTGTAACCAGACCACTGCGCTCAGCGCGTTCCTTTTCCGCGCTGGAGAAGCGTTTCTCCATGCAACAGCCCTGCTCCCACCAGCGGGGGCGGTTCTCCCAAATGCTGCGGATGCCAGCCTCTTTGATATTGCCGACCGGGGGACTGGAGCAGCAGGTTGTCACATCCCCGTTCGATTGCACCTGGATTGTTGTCAGGGCACCGCAGAAAGGGCGGGGTTCGTGGCCGGCATGTCCCTGGACGCTGACCCGCATGGCATCCGGATCACGGAAGTACGGGATCATCGCTTGCAATTGAGCCAGGCTGTTGGCAATCGGAAAGCCCGCGTTTTTCATGCCGATCAGTTCTTCCACGGCGCGCAGAGCAGCATCTTTGTCGCGGGGCCAAGTGGGGGAATGCGTAAACCACTCTGGATCTTCGGCTGTGTTGTAATTCTGCTCGATGGGCTGGTAGAAGACATCCATCCCGTTTTCCGCGGCGAACCGGGCAACATTGGCCACATCATGAAGGTTCTGGTCCATGATGACGGTCTTGAGGCGGATTCCATAACCGAGGCCATGCTCACGGCGCAGACGGTTGAGGTTGTTGAGCGTATTGTGCGTATAGTCCCAGAACTTCTCACGGCCGCGGACCACGCTGTGGGTCTCACCAATGCCGTCGACTGAAACAGTGACTCTTGACGGTTTGGCCAGAGCCATTTGTTCAATCCGGCTCTGCTCCAGCCAGTAGCCGTGGGTCAGGACTTCCATGAAGAGGCCCAGCGAAGAGCCATAGGCCACAAGTTGTGGGGTCCATGGACGCAAGAGGGCTTCTCCTCCGCTCAAGACAACATGGACCGGCCCGAGCCAGCGGGAGAAGTCGAGGAGCAGTGCTTGCCATTGTTCGGGCGTGGGGGATGCTTCCTGGCCGCGGTTCTTCCAGATGTCGCAATGGACGCATTTGGCATTGCAACGCTCTGTGAGCAACAGGCCGATGGAACAGGGGCGGCAGAACGAAGCGAGGCGGCCACCGGCAGCTCCCCGCAAGCGGTAGTTGATGCCAGTGTAGAAACGGCGGTAGTAGTGGGCAAGTGCCGGGTGAATCGTCAAACAGAAACCTATCTCGCAGTATAGGTCAGTTGGAGCGGAGTTTATCGAGGTCGGGTACTGTCCGGTAGGAAGCCTGGAGGGAACAGAACAGGTTGTACTTCACGATGTACCAGAGAGCGGCGATGCCGTCGGGGAGGCCGATCTTCTTTCCCTGCTCGTAAGTGCGCCCGTAATAGCTGATGGGAACCTCATAAATGGCGCAGCCGAGCTTGGCCAGTTTGGCTGTCATCTCAATCTCGCAGCCGAAGCCGCTTGAGGTGATCGTCATTTCCTTGATGATGCCGGTGCGGAAAGCTTTGTAGCCTGTCTCCACGTCGGTCAGATTGATATTCGTCAGCAGATTGGAAAAGAAGGTCAGCGCTTTGTTGGCGAGGTAGTGGTAGAAATAGAGAACCCTGGCAGCTTTCCTAACCAGGAATCTGGAGCCGTAGACAACATCGGCCTGGTTGTCGAGGATGGGCTGTATGACCTCGGGAATCTCAACGGGATCATACTCGAGATCGGCATCCTGCACGATGACAATCTCACCGGACGCGGCGGCGAAGCCTGTTTTCAGGCCTTCGGTTTTGCCTTTGTTGACGGGATGCTGCAGGAGCCGGATGCGCGGTTCCGAGCGGGCGAGTTCCGCGACAATGTCGCCGGTTCTGTCTTTGGAGCAATCGTTGACAACGATTACTTCATGGAGAGCTTCCAGCAGGAGAATTTTTCGGATCACCTGCTCGATCGTTGCCTCTTCGTTATAGGCGGGAATAATAACGGTGAGGCAGCGGCGGGAAATCGGCTTCATGAACAAACCTGAGTTTATCAGAGAAACCGGCCCAAAGCCGCCCGCAAGACCTCACCCGCAAGACCTCATCTGACGAATTCCAGATCTTTCAGCGGCACTCCTGTGTATTACTATTGAAGCTCTGCCTGTCAGTTTAAAGAGGCGTTCCGCTCCAGAGGGTCCGTTTTTCTATGCCGGATTTACTACCACATGATCAGGGACGGCGAACTTCCGCCACGGTATTGTTCGTGCGGATTATGGCGGTCATCCTGTTGTGTGCCGCCGTTTATATGATGCGTGTTTCGACGATGTCATTCGAAACCCTGAAGGCGGTTGCAGGGTCGTCGATTCCTGCCGGCTACCTGGACCGTTTCACGCCGGCGCTGTATAGCAAGATCGTTATGGCTCTGCGGGCACTTGGCTTTGTACTGGTGCTGGTGGGTCTTGCTTTGCTTCGATTCGCCGAAGCAATCCGGCGGGTGCTGAAGAGGTGGTTGCAGGAAGATTTGGCAGGACAATGGCGGGCATTGGGCGGGGCACTGGGATCGCTCAAAAGTGACCCGCTGCATCTGGCCGCGCTGGCGGCGATACTGCTGTGGGCGGTCTGGCTGCGGTATACCTTTCTCGGGGAACCGATCCGCAAGGATGAGGCCTATTCGTTTCTCTACTATGGCTCGCGGCCGGCATTTGTTGGCATGGCTTACTACACGGCCAACAATCACCTTTTGAACACTCTGCTGATGCATATCTCGTGGCTGGTGTTTGGGACGTCGGAATGGGCGGTGCGGCTGCCGGTGTTTGTGACAGGACTTTTGATGGTGCCGGTCACGTATACAGCGGTCCGCCTGTCACGAGGGAAAAACGCCGGCATCCTTGCGATGGCACTTGTCAGTGCAAGTTCGCCGTTAATTGAGTTTTCCTTCAATGCCCGCGGCTATGGTCTGGGGGCAATGTTTCTGATGGTAATGGTTTGCATGATCGAGGTGACCCGCAGGGGCCACCGGAGCACCTGGCCTTATATCGCAATCGCGGCAGCCCTGGCACTTTACTCCGTGCCAACAATGCTCTATGGGGTAGGCGGAGCATTTTGCTACATGCTGCTCACGGACAGCAACCGCAGGAGAACCATTTATGCGATGTTACTCGCCGGTGCCCTGACTTTAGCCTGCTACACACCACCAGTGGTAACTGTTGGACTCGCGGGAATCGTCCGGAACAAGTGGGCCGCACCGGTACCGCGTGAGCAGTGGATGCCGCTGTCCATCCAGGAGTGGAGATCTCTGTGGGTGTATTGGAATCTTGATTTGCCGCTGGTGACCTCTGGCCTGATTGTTGCCGGACTGTTGCTGGTCTTCATGAGCCGGAAAACGCTCCTGCGGAGTCCTGCCGGGGTTCTGCTGTTGACTCTCCTGCTTGCGGCATGCCTGTTGCCGGTGCAGGGTGTGGTGCCGCCCCGCAGGACGTGGCTGTTTCTGTTGCCGTTGTTCCTGGCCACAGCGGGAGTGGGACTGGATGCGATGCTGCGAAAGGCCGGGAGCCGGTACAGTTTGGCAGCCGTGCTGCTGGCTGCCGGAATGTCGGGGTGGATGGGTGCGGAGGTTTTGCGATTCAAGTCGCTGCGGCACTCCGGGCCGGAGGCTTTCGGCGGCAGAAGCGCTGAAGCAGTTGCGATGGGAATGCAGGAAAGACTCGCCCAGGGTGGACAGTTTATTTGTGCTGATGTGTTTGATTCAAGTATCGATTTTTACCTGCTCAAGCACAAGATTCGCTATTCGCCCAAGCCAAACGGGGAATTGCTGATCGTTACCCCGCCGGGTCTCACGGCGGAACGCACGCTGCGCCTGGCCAGTATCCCGCAGGACGGTGTGGCGTCCCTGCGGCTCATTGCCCGGTACCCGGAGGCCGATGTTTACGCCGGTCAACGAACGGCAAGCCTGGTATTCCGGCCCCGCGGTGGCGTTGATGAGGGGATTTTCACAACGATTGTGGAGTAACCGGTTCGGTCAAACAGGTGGTTTCTGGAAGGCCGGGAGATAAATCTCATAGTCGTTGTTGTGAAACGCCAGTCTGTAAAGAGAGAGTCTTTGCCGGATGTCTTTGATTCGGGACGGGTATCCGGCAGACCACTCCTGGTAGAGGTCTTTATAGAGGGGATCGATGATCACCACGTCGGGGAATATGCCTTTGCGAAGACCAAGATAGGGATCGTCATGCAGCCTTGGATCGAAGTGAAGTTCATAGAGGAGAGACGCAGAACCTGCGATGAATCCGGCTTTGGGAGTATTCGCTTCGACAAATTGCATGGCGGGACTTTGCTCCAGCATGTACTGCTGTGCCCTTGCCTTGAGAAAAATTCCCGTGGTTTCCACAGAGCAGAGCAGAAGCAAGGCGGGGGCAATCACAAAGCGGAGCCCCGGTCTGCGAATCCACAACGCCACAATCCAAAGCGCCAGCAGGGCGATATAGAAAGGAAGAATGTGGACCAGATAGTAGCTCAGCTTCTGATTGAATACGGACATGCCGGCGAAATACACGGCCAGCAGTATGAAGAGCAGGCGGACCTCCGGTCTGCGGCGCAAGCTGGAATCCGCAAGACAGCCGGCGACTCCTGATATATATGCCCCCAGGGCAAGAGCTTTCAGGTATCCGAACCCTCCGGTGACCAAACCGAAGGCAACGAAATAACGCTGCGAGATCTCATTCCAGACAATCAAAAAAGGGTTGAGTGTTGAAGTCCAGCGGTCATTGGTGCCGTTGGATTTCATCTGAAGGGTGAAGGCGTTGACATCCTGCGCAATATAAAGCCCCCAGCCGAGGGCGAAGAGCAAATAGGGCAGAGCTGCCATGGCCAGAGCAGGAACATTGAGCCGGCGGCGGTCAAACCACAAGACCAGAACAGCCAGGCCAAAAAAGTGGAAGAGGCCATTGGGGTGAGTGAAGCCACTGGCGGCAATGAAGGTATTGGCCAGGAAAAGTGAAAGCAGCCAGCGGCTTTCGCGAAGAGCGAGGAAAACGGCAAGACCGGCAAGACCGAAGGCACCACACAGGACGTCGGGACGGGCAAAGCCCGCATTATCGATAAAGATGAAACTGACTGACAGCAGACAAGCGGCCAGAAGTGGTACGTTTTTTTCGCGGAGCAGTCCTGTGAGGAAAAAATAAAATGCGAGCAGAGCACCCAGCGCAGAAACTATAGTGAAAGCTCTGGTGGACAGAATAGTGTCAGGAAACACCTTGTACCAAGCGGCCTGTCCCAAAAGAAAAAGCGGCATCACCCAGAAAGTGCGCTGTTGAATACGCGGCAATTCAAGCCGGGAATCCAGTACCGGAGTTCCCATAAAACCTTGCGTGGCGAGTGTGTGGGCCGCACTTGAAAACCAACCCTCATCACTCCAGGGGAGCCGGTTGCGGGCAGCGGTCAGAGAGGCCGTCAAAAAGATCAGCAGGCAGAGGATAACGCAACACCAGCGAATTTGCCTGGCAGACAACCGGACACCGGCTTTATGCAGTGTTGTATGAATTCCCAGTGGCCCCGTTGTCGACTTTTGCATTTAACTCTAGCTCTAAGAATACCTGTTGCTCACTCATAAGCCCGTCAACAGTCATTGCAAGGACGCCCTTTGAATTTGTTAAATATCGTACACATGAAACCATTTGGCAGTGAAACGAAGTTGCCGGTGATCTATTGTTGTCAGATTTTCCCGGATGTTCATATGTGAATTCGGTGGAGCGCTGCAGCCCGCCGGGGATTTCAAGCACAGCGGTAGTATGTCAGAGACGCTGCCGGAAGTAAGATAAATCACCTTATGGTTCAACTCTCTGTTGTGATTCCGACGCTGAACGAACGGGATAATATACGCCCGATCGTGGAGCGGCTGTCGGCATGCCTTGCTGGCATCGACTGGGAAGTCATCTTCGTGGATGATGATTCGCGGGATGGAACATCGGATGAATGCCGCGCGCTTGGCCTGACGGATCCCCGTGTGCGGGTCATTCAGCGTATCGGGCGCAGGGGTCTTGCGTCGGCCTGTCTCGAAGGCATGCTGGCCAGTTGCGCTCCCTATCTCGCTGTGATGGACGGGGATTTGCAGCACGACGAAACCATTCTGCCCAGAATGCTGGCGGCGGCACAGGTCCCGGGTACGGACGTTGTCATAGGCAGCCGCAACGCAGTAGAGGGCGGCATGGGCTCCTTTTCCGAACAGCGTGTGAAGCTTA
This sequence comes from uncultured Acidobacteriia bacterium, assembly GCA_903923395.1. GTDB lineage: Bacteria > Acidobacteriota > Terriglobia > Bryobacterales > Bryobacteraceae > BOG-234. The sequence goes on along the minus strand of CAIXXM010000130.1, from coordinate 55,331 downwards.
GTAATCTGGGGCGGCGGCTGAGCCTGATCATCACATCCCAGGAACTCTCAGACCCGATGAGCGGGTTCTTCGTGATTACGCGGAGCTATCTCAGCAAGGTGATTTACCGGGTTTCCGGCATTGGCTTCAAGATTCTGCTGGATCTGATTGCTTCGAGCCCGGGCCCAGTCTCGGTGCGGGAAATTCCATATGTTTTCCGGGATCGCGTGCACGGCGAAAGCAAACTGAGCATCACGGTAGGAATCGAGTATTTTGTGCTGCTGGCGGACAAACTGCTTGGCTACACCATCCCGCTGACCTTCGCGCTTTTCTCGATAGTGGGTGCCACCGGGGTGTTGATTTATCTGGCCATTGTGACGGCGCTGTACCGGACGGGATACACCACGTTTCTGCGGGCGCAGATCATCGCAACGGCAGTGTCCATGATTTCCAATTTCCTGCTGAACAACCTCATCACCCACCGGACCACCAAATTGCGGGGCTGGGTCAGTGTGTCCAAAGGGCTGATTGCTTTCTGTGCGGCCTGTGCTCTGGGCGGCCTGAGTAACATTGCGGTGGCGACGTTATTGAGGAGTCAGGGCGTTCCCTGGGCTATCGCCGGCATAACCGGCATCGTGCTCAGCTCGGTCTGGAACTACAGTGTCACTTCTGTCCTGACTTGGCAGATCGGGCAACACAGAGCCCGTGACACGAACGTCAAAACTGCTTAGGAACCCGGGCGGGGGGAAGAATGGCGGCTGTGGGCCATTCCTTCGAAAGCATCATCACACGGTTTTCCGTTTTTTTTCCATTGTTTTATCAGTCACTTGGATAATTCCTGTCCCGCAGGCGCTGCCACTGGGCATTAGCTTGAAACCGGGAGTTGGGAACAACACTTTTGACTATGAAACTTAGATCTTTTCCGTGGATCCTCTTGCTGGCCGGAGCGTGCGCGGCACAAACCAAACTGAACATCCGCACCCAGACACAATCGGCGGACATGTCAGCGATAGGCCCGACCAAGCCATTTCAAACGGGCAGTGCCCTGCCGTCCAGTTGCACCTCCGGACAGGCCTATTTTCTGACGAACGCGACTCCAGGCTCGAACCTGTATGGCTGTACGGCCACGGGCGTGTGGACCCAAATCGCGGGAGGCGGCGGCGGAGGAACGAGTGGAGTGCGAACCGCGGCAGGGAGCACGGACACACTGCAGACTGGTGATAACGGCAAGAATGTCGTATACACCGGAACAGGGCAGGTTGCTGTGTCCCTGCCCCAGGCAGGGAACAGCTCAATGAACTCCACATGGAAGGTCTTCCTGTTCAACGGTTCCTCAGGAAATGTAACAGTGACTCCGGCTGTTTCCACCATTGATGGTGCCTCATCGATTCTGCTCCCGCCACTGCAAGGCTTGTCTTTGTGGAGTGATGGCACGAATTACTATTCCAGCGGGACACTGCTGCAGCCGGGGGCCGGCGTACAGATCATCAACCGCCAGTTGTCGGCTGATACAGCGGTGGTCCTTTCCGTGTCGGATTTTCAGGCAGGCACACCGGTGGATTGCTTTTCCTCGGGCGGGAACCCGACTGCGTATACCTGTTCGACAAGTTCCACGTTCCCTGGATATGTCAATGGAATGCGGCTCTACTGGCAACCTGACGCGGCCTGTACCGGGGCACCTACACTCTCCGTCAACGGCCTGGCGGCAGTGCAGATCAGAAAGGCTGGGGGTGGGTCGCTGGACTCCGGGGACTGTGGCACGCCATACAAGAACATTACGCTGGCTTATAATTCGGTATTGGCAGGCGGACCTTACTGGGAGGTTTTAGACGGGAGTTCAGGTGGTTCGGGAGGAACTGTATTGCTGCCTCCAACTCTGGTACAAACCAATCAGAGCAACGCCTACACGGCGGGAACCCAGGATTTCTCAGGTGCCCAGCATGTTCTCCCCATGCCCACCGGGCTGAAAGGTTCCATGTCATCGAACTGCAGCGTGGGGGAACAATATTTCGCAACCGATGCCACGGCCGGGCAGAATGTGTATTCCTGTACCGCTATGAATACCTGGACACAGAACGCCGGCAGCTCTGGAGGCGGGACGGTAACGACCGGCGGCAGTTATCTGCCTTTCGGTTTCAATGCGACAACACCGCCGGCAACCGGCTGGACCGGGTTGAATATGACGGGATCCACGTTCACCACATCAGGCCTGGGCGGAGCGCTCAACCTGTTAAGCAAGAGTTTCACGCAGTCTGGCGGGTCACTCGCCGCGCAGTATTTGCCCATGGGTTCCAGCACAACATTAAATGCTGTCATCAGCGCTTCACAGGTTGTTACAGGTCCGACCGGTTTCTGTTCCGTCGGGGTGCTGAACACGTCCACCAGTGCAGCTTTCATGATTTCATCCATATTCTCGTCGACAACGAACGTGATCGAAGAGGAAAGCTGGGCGAACGGTCTGGCAGGACTCAATTTGTTTCAAGGCAATCAGGGAGCCGGAAACTCTTCCCTGGCATTTTTCCGGCTGCAATTGACCGGCAGCGCATTGCTGCTTTCGTACTCGCCAAACGGGCTGGTGTATACGCAACTGGCTTCCCGTACCCTGGGCGGGTATGGTGTGGCCTCAAGCTACAACCAATGGGTCTTTGCCGCAGGCGGTCCGTCAAGCAATCCTGTGAGCTGCACGTTGCTTTCATGGAGCGCACAGTGAAACCTTTGCGGGCCTTGACGAACTGAGTAGCAGTGGAACAAGAGGACAGAATGAAGAAGATGAGAATGTTATTCCTGTTGTTCGCCGCAGCCTGTGCCGCATCGGCGCAAACGCCGGTGATCACGAAGATTGCAGTTGATACGGCGGCGACCGACAATGCCTCGTTCCGTGTGCTGGTGAGCGCATCGCCTTCGAGTTGGCTCATGCTGCGGTACGGGACTTCCAGTGGAGTGTACCCGTACAACACCAAATCAGTGCAGGCCACGGACATAGCGCTGTCCGTGGGGGGCCTGGCACCGAACACCACTTATTACATTCTTGCGACGGCACGGCCGAACCCGAACGATGATACGAACATTTGCGCCTCCGCTGCCTGCGGCGCCAGGGAAATAACAGTAACCACAGCTGCCGGCACGCTGCAAACTCCGATACCGGCGAATGTCTGGAAGCCCGCGCATCCCGATACCAGCGGTTACACGGTGGTGCCGATGAGTGTACAGAACGCGGCCACCGGGGAATGCGGTGCCAAGCAGTCTGTAACGAGTCCAGACGGCTGGTCAGTATCCGCCGGTGACCTGATGAGGACAGTACTGTCCAAGGTTGGCTACGGGACAGTGCTTGAGTTCGATCAGGGAGCCGCCTGTGTGGTTGCCTACGACAGTCCACTCTATTTCGGCGGCTACAGGCTTGCACACAAGCCGCTGGATCCGAAAGCTGGCGGAAACCTGAACTCGCCGAACCACCGTTACATCGTGATGAGGACGAAGGCCGTGAACAGCGCTGATTTTCCGCCTTACGGAGTACGGATCACGCCAGCGTGGTCCTCCAGGCTGGCCAAGTTTTACATACAGAATCCGACACCTAAAAATATAGCGACGGGGCAGGTGTTTGACGGCGAAGTCGGGGATGCCGGTATTCACCATTTCTGGTTCGAGAATCTGGAGTTTGCTCCCTCACCCTCTTATACGGCTCCCGCTGATGCATTAGACCCGACAGCCTTCCAGTATTTCTTCCGGCTTGGTTCCAGTTACCAAAGCGCCAATAACACTTATCTGGTGCTGGACCGCCTCTATATGCATGGCTGGCCGCCACCCTTCCGGCAGTATACGGCAATTGAGCTGGGAGGTAACTATCAGGCGATGCTGAGTTGCTATCTATCCAATATCCAAACCTGGCGCATGAGTGGCTGGCCGATGACAGCCGGCGGACTGGATGCAGCCGGCACTACGCTGTCCATTCCTCAGAACACTTACCGGTTCCAGGCTTCCACTCCGATGCTCGGGATGACAGGACCGGCCACGGCCACGCTGACAGGTGCGCTTCCAAGTTACTCCGGAACAGTGGTCGGCAATCTTTATAAAGATCACTTGGAGATACAGTACACGGCTACAACCGGCACTACCGCGGGCATTCAGTGCCAGGGATGCACAGCACTTGCCACCGCGACGCCCGCAACGCCCGCCAATGCGTATCCTTTGTTTACAGGATCGATCAGCGGCGGAGTCTTTTCCAAGCTTTCCTGGAATGTAAATTGCGAAACGTGCACGAGCCAATATTTTTCCGCGCTCGGGGTTCAGTTCTCAGACCTGCAGGCACCGGGCGGCCCGTACACCTTCGATAACAATTACATGGACGGCGTTGGGCTCGGCTTCTATGTGGATGCGCAGACTTCGAGCTATGCCCATGATGACCTGACATATACCCACAATCACAATATCTGGCCGAAGAATTACTTTGTCAGGGACCCGGATTGGATTGGCTGGCGTTTCAATGTGCGTCAACACTGGGAGAGCAAACGCGGACACCGGTATAACCTTTCAGGCAATGTTTTCTCTTATGCGTGGTCTTATCAAAATGACGGACCAGCCATATTCCTGTCCGGCAGACCAAACTATAATCCGCAGGCTCTCAGTTCCGGCATTTCCGATGTGGTGATCAAGAGCAACATAATACGCCATTCGCGGACCGGCATCGGCTGCGGCTCGATCTCGGCGATCGACGGTATCTCGCAGGACAGTGACCCGCAGCCTACCAGCAGAATAACGATCTCCAACAATCTCATGTACGACATGGGCAGATACCTGTACTGCGACACGACCAACTGCCCGGGATTCCAGTCTGCCTATTTTGAACTCCGGCCAACGTGTCAAAACGTGACGATCAAGAATAATACCGGCGGACTGATGCAGGGTGATATCCCGGCCTGGCTGTATTTGGGCGGCGGCGACATGCTGGGGAACTATTTGGAATTTGAGAACAATATTCTCTATATGTCGATGGGCGCTTCCGAAGGGAGTCCGGGAACTCTCTGGGGGGCCATTATCGGGGACTGGCCGGGGCCGAGTTCGGGGTATACCGGGCATGATGTAAAGCCCGGCACGTCCTATACGGCGGGGACCAATTCGTCTTTTGTCAACGTGCCTCCCTTCAAAACCATGCTCGACAACACCTTCGTCAATATCGGGCAATCGGTGAAGACGGGCAACTATGTTTGGAAGAACAACGTGGGCATCGCGGGATATGTGGGAGCGGCGAATCAGATGACCAATATGACTTCGTCACAGCTGGCCGCCATAGTTGCGCAAATGCCGCAGGGAGACCAGTACATTGCCGGAGGAACGATTGCTGGCCGCGAGAAGGCCATTGGTTTCACCGATGTTGCCCGTTTTAACTACGAGATCACGGGCAGGGGTCCGCTGAATGATGGCAAGGGTGTGGACTTCAACCAGCTGTTCTCTGACGCGGGCATGGTTACGGAAGTGAGGACGCCGCTGGTGGCGCCCACGGCGGCGCTTTTCAAGTACAAGGCTCCAGACACAAGAGCCTGTTATGTGGATATGAGCAAAGACGGCGGGCTGTCATGGACGCGCACCAATGATGGAGGCGGAGGCCAGGCCCGGACCCTGAGAGTCACGGGTCTCACACAGGGGTCCACTTACATGTATAGAATTCTGTGCTACTACGAGCAGGCCAACGACGGCGTTCTGTACACGGAATACGAGAGCGACCAGAACACCAGCGGCAGCTTCCGGACGCCCAGCGCGGGTATCGGAAAAGTATTGCTGGAGTTCACGCTGCCGCCGAACCAGGGAGCAGCACAGATGGCGGTGGAACTGCAGCCGCTGGACGGCAGTTCCGCGGTGACGCACGTCTGCCTGGAGTCGCCATGCTCGTTCACAGCGCCGGTGGGGGATTATACGCTAACCAGCCGTTATCTGAACCCGGCAAATGTGCAGGTTGCCACGGGCAGTGCGAAGACAGTCAGCGTACGCTGAACTGCTTCTACAGTGGACATTCAGTTATGCTGAAGTCTTGGGATTAGACTTGGCAACGATTCAGTTTCTGGCACGCGCCGCGGCGGGCGGGGTGTCCCTGGATCGTGTTTTGACATTGGGCCGGCAGTGGCTCTATGTGAAGCCGGACGAGGTGCAGGGCGTGCTCACGCGCAGCGGTGTTGCGACTGCCGCGCAGGATGCGACACGCATCTTTGAGGAGGCCGGGGGCTACTGTGAGCCGCTTCTGAAGCACCTTGGGGCAGCGCAGATTGATTCCATGGATGTGTCGAACTATGAGAATGCGACCATCCTGCAGGATCTGAACCGCCCCTGGCCGGAAAGCCTGCGGGAGAAGTTCAGCGTCGTGATTGACGCCGGTACGCTCGAACATGTTTTCAATTTCCCTCTGGCGTTGAAAAATTGCCTGGATGCAGTGGCCATCGGGGGGCACTTCATCACGATTACACCGGCGAACAATCTGCTTGGACATGGCTTTTACCAGTTCAGTCCAGAGCTCTACTTCCGGGTTTTCACCAAAGACAACGGGTTTTCACTGGAAACAGTGCTTGTGTATGAACAGCCCTGGAGTTCGGTCTGGTATGAAGTGGCAGACCCGGAACAGGTGAGGTCACGCGTGGAACTGGCCAACAGCAAACCGACTTACATGATCGTCTGCGCCCGCAAGGTGGCGGCGGTTGAAGTCTTCGCGACGCCGCCAGTGCAAAGTGACTATCAGTTCATGTACTGGAAACAAACTCCGGGCAAGGGAACCGCGGGCGAGTTTGTCACCGGGCGGCCGCGGAGCTGGAAGACTCACGCACCGGCATGGATCGGCAATCTATACCGCCGCCTGAAGCCTTTCCGGCTGCCGTATTTCCGGAAGAAGCGGCTTACTTAGAATTCCGCCCGAGCAATGTTCTGTAATAGTTGATATTTCTTTCCACCAGTGCGGGCAGCGTATAACGCTCCACACATAGGCGCCGCGCGGCTGACCCGAGCCGCTGCCGCGCAGCAGGGTCTTTCAGCAAGCCGATGACTTTATCAGCGATGGAATCCGGATTATAGGGATCGCAGAGAAGCCCGGTGACACCGTCCTCTATGATTTCCGGACCGGGGCCTGTTTGGGAAGCCACCACTGCTTTGCCTGTGGCGAGACCTTCCAGCCATCCGATGGGCATGGCCTCGATGTACGAAGGATAGACGCATACCGAGGCGCGGCGGAGAGCATCCGGCAGAATGGAGCGGGAAACCCTGCCCTTCCAGGAGATGCGTGCGGCGATTTCCGGGGGCAGGGAATCACTCAATTGCTTTGCGAGGGGCACAGGCGGCGGGGGAAACACATTCTCGCCGCCATAAACTTCCAGCCGGGCATGAGGTACAGCAGCAACAATGCGGGGCATGGCCCGAACCAGCTCGCGGATCCCCTTGCGTGCTGTGACCGTGCCGGTAAAGACAATCAATCCATCCTCTTCGACAGAAGGATCTGCCGGAAAAAACTGGTTGATATCGACGGGATTAGGTATTACTTCAATGTGGCGGGTGCCGAGACCGAGCAATTTTCGGGTTCCATCGGCCACGCACTGGCTGACACCGCAGAGTTCATCAGCAACCCGAAGCGACCGTTTTTCCCCCCATAAATCCACCCGGTTCGTCATCCCGAAGAAGGCCGCGCCGCCGTGCATCCGGAGAAGCTTCAAACCGGGAGCAGAGCGGGGCAGACGGCAAAAAGCAATCTCATTTCCCTCGAGAATATCGATGGGGGATTCCCGGTGCAGTTGCTGCAAGGCCCGCAGCAGCCGCCAGTTATTCCAGAACACACGCAAGCCCGCAGGACCGCGGCTCGGCACACGGATGACCCGGACGCCTTCATCGTTGATCTCACCCTCGAATGCAGGACCGTACCCGTAAATACCAATGACAGAGACACGCAGGCCGCTGCGTACCAGTTCCCGGCCCAGAGTCTGCACGAAACTGCCGATGCCGCCATGCGGTGCTGGCGGGTACTCCGGACATAGAAAGCAAATATGCATTCTTATTCATCCTATCCATGATGGAAGAAAGCACGGTCACCAGTGCAGTATGGTCGCCGCCCAGCTCAGACCAACGCCGAAACCGACGAGCATGATCCGCATTCCGGGCTGTAAACGGCCTTGTTCCATAGCAGCCTTGAGGGCGACCGGTATGGTGGAAGAAACCGTGTTGCCGCAGTTCTCCAGGTAGACGAAGAAGCGCTCTTTTTCGATCTTCAAATTCTTCCGCAGCGTCTCCATCATGTACTGGTTGGCCTGGTGGAAGACGAACAGATCGATATCTGTCTGCTGGAGACCGGTTTTGGCCAGCAGGCTGCGCACGGCGTCAGGCACTCTCGCGATGGTGAAAGCGAAGACTTCGCCGCCATTCATGTAGAGCGAGTCCCGGCTGCGCAGATTGCCGCTCGAATCGCTTTGCACTTCGGCGCTGGCTTCGGTTCTCGGCTCCCGCATACCGCCTGTCGGAACAATCAGATATTCACCGCCGCTGCCATCCGTTCCGAAGACAAAAGGCCCGATACCGGAGGGGTCGTCTTCCGGTATTGCAGTCACAAGACAGGCTGCGGCGGCATCGCCGAATAACGTCCTGACGCTCTTGTCAGCGGGGTGAAGAAATTTGCTGTAAGTTTCCGCCGTGATCAGCAGAACATTTTTCGCAGCTCCCGTGGCGATCAATCCATTGGCAAGGGAGAGCCCATAAACAAAGCCGGAACAACCGAGGTTGAAATCCAGTGCTCCAATGCCCACCGGAAGTCCCAGGCGGTGCTGCAGAAGGCATGCGGTGGTTGGCAGAAAGTAATCCGGACTTTGCGTGCACAGCAACAGAAAATCAATTTCCCCGGGGAGTACGGCCCCCGAGGCGAACAGTTTCTGCGCGGCTGCCGCGGCCAGATCCGAGGCGCACTCTCCAGGGGCGCTGATGTGCCGGTTGTCGATGCCTGTCTTCTGGCGGATCTTCTCCACCGGCCATTCCGGAAATTGCGCGGAAAGATCAGCGCTGCTCAGCACATTTTCGGGGAGATAGTATTCAATTGCTGCGATTCGTGACTTCACAGTTCCTTCTTGTGCTTCTCAGGCAGACGGTTCCAGTGCAGACTTTTTGTTCTTCTTCTGCCTGGAAGGATGCGTGCTGGGCAGGCCGTAGTTGCGGAAATACACTTCGGCAGGGTTTCCCATGGCCATACAGTAGGGGGGGATATCCATGATGACCACACTGTTGGCTGAAACCACGGCTCCCTCACCAATGGTCACGCCCTTCATGATGTGTGTTCCATTGCCAATGAAGGCCCCGCGGCAGATCCGGACCGGCAGAACCTCTTCCGGCCTTGGAGGAAGCCGTTCGGCCCGCAGATCCATTTCTCTCGGATGACCATCGGAATCAGAGATGCGGCAGTCATAGCTGACAATCACATCCTCCTCAATCACCACTTCTTTGTTCGCAACGAGAATCACATTCCAGCCAACGGCTGATCTGTCCCGGAGTTCGAAGCGGGGATTGTCAAAGATTCTTCCGCTGTGCATCGACACATTGCCGCCGAGAAACACCTTGTTGCCAATATTGATCTCAGCATGTCCGTTGACATAGGGAAGCCCGTGGATTTCCACGTCACTGCCGAAACTGGCGCAGCGGGACTGAAAGAGGGCACCCCACAGGAACTTGTTGAGAGCAACCCGCCAAAGCCCGACCAGGATGAACCACGCTTCGTAAAGCAAGCGCAGTAAAGGGAAGAACAAGTGCGGCCAGCGGGGAACAGTTGGGGTCCGGAGAAAGAGAATACAGCGTTTCAGGAACAGCGCTTGTGGATTCTGAGACCGCTTCAGCTTCAGTAGGAATGTATTCCAGCCCATAGAGGGGGTACTTTTCAAGAATCCCGCTTGGAAACTAGAGACCGACCAGGCCAGCCAAATCGTCTATTGTTTCGGCACCAGCTATATCTCTCGGTGAGACGCGCTTGCTGAAATGCTCATCCGCGAAAGCGATGAATGCAACCATGGAAATTGAGGACCACCCTTCAAGATCCTCCAGCTTTTCCAAGCCGGTTAGCGTACCTTCATCAAGGTCCACCATGGCGCTCATATGCTGCAAGAACTCTTCTTTTTGCATGCTGCGAAGATCATAACACGCGGAACGGATTCTCAATGGGCGGTGTAGCCGCCGTCGACGACCAGTGTCGTTCCCGTGATCCAGCGGCCAGCTTCTGACAACAGGAACGCGATGGAATGGGCAATGTCCCCCGGCGTACCAAGGCCCAGAGGATGGAGCCGGGAAATAGCTTCGAACTGCTCCGGAGTCATTTTTGTCCGGATTTCCCCGGCCATTTCCGTTTCCACATAGCCGGGAGCCACGCAGTTCACCCGGATGCCTTCTCCCGCAAGTTCGACCGCGGCGGACCTGGCAAACCCGATCAGAGCAGCTTTGCTGGCTGAGTAAACAGATACGGCCGGCTGTCCGGCCAGGCCAAGCACCGAAGACAGCAGCACCACGCTCGAACGTGGCGCCACACATCCCTTTTGGCGGAAGCCCTTCAGCAGCATGACGGCGCTGGTGAAGTTTGTCCTCATCTGTTCTTCGAGCTTTGCCGCCGACAGCACCCGCAACGGAATCGTGTGCTGAATTCCCGCACTGTGCACAAGACCATGCAGCGGTCCGGTCTGAGAGGCAATCCGCTTGATCCAGGCCGGAATAGCGTCTACATCCCCCAGATCAAACGGCTCCACCTTGTGGCCGTCACCCGCCATCCGCGACAGGGTTTCTTCCAGACGGCCCGTGTCTCTGCCGGTCAGAACCACAGTCGCGCCCATTATGCTCAGCAAAATGGCAGTCTCCCGGCCAATACCGGAGGACGCACCGGTCACGAGCACTGTTTTGCCGGACATTTCAAAAAGGGAATGATTCATCACAGAACGCCCGCCCAAGATACCAGAAAATCCGCTCTGCCGATAGTGAACGGAGGGGCAAAGGCCAACCGCTCATTTGGGTGTGTTCCATCCCCCTCATAAGGCGATAGCGGGACTTCGTTTCCCCGTAGATAACCGTTACAATGAGTTCTGGAGATCCATGAGTCCAGCAGCGAAGACAGGTTTCGTACAGTCCAATGCCTTCCGCGCCGGCCGTGACAACCGGACACAGCCGCAAACCTTCGGTCAGCTGCAACAGGCTGCGCAACCCAAGGCATCCGGACTCATGATGTTCTTCAGCCTGCTGCTGATCTTCAACTACTTCGGCAGACCTTTCGAGATCGTGCTGACGGGCCTCCGGATTCCTGCAGTGATCTGCTCAATCTGTATTTTGCTCGTGCTGGTCAGCGGCTCGATCAAACTGATGGGCTCCAAGGTTGGCCTTGGCATGTCATTCCTGCTGACCTGGATGTGTATCTCGGCTCCTTTCAGTTACTGGCGTTCCGGCAGTGTGGAGTTTGTGATGGGCTATCTGCAGTTTTGGATCATTCTCATGCTGCTCACGGCCGTGACACCTAAAGCGCCGAATGATATAGCCAAAATGTGTGCGGTGGTATCTTTCTCGTGCATCTTTCACCTGCTTGTCAGTGGCAGTTCCGATGCAAACGGACGCCTGGAGTTGAAAGGCACCACCTTCGGCAACTCTGATGACGTGGCACTGCTGGCCGGCTTTGCCATTCCTTTCACTGTGCTGACAGCCAGCTGGCTGAAAAATTCCTTTTTGAAGTACACGGTATTTATCGGCGGTGTTTGCTACCTGCTTCTCTCCACGGGCCGTACGGCAACCAGAGCGGCGATTCCCGCGCTGGCAGTGATGATCGGCATCTATTTCGTCCGCGCCAAGGGCGCGCAAAAAGTACTGCTCGTGGCCTTCAGCATCTTCGGAATCATTGGCGCGGTTGCAGTGCTCCCCAAGAGCACTCTGGAGAGATTCGCCAGCCTCGGCAATTCATTCAAGCTTTCCGACGTGGCCAGCCAGGCCCGGTCAACAGTTTTGAGTGAAGCCGATGAATCCTTGCTCGAACGCAAGCAATTGGTGCAGGATGCCATCCAAATGGCACTGGGAAATCCCGTCTTTGGCGTTGGCCCCGGTACGTTTGTCGACTACCGGAGGAACCGGATGCCGAATCCGGATGGTTCCCTGAAACCCTACCTTCCCTCGCACAATACCTTCCTGCAAGTGGCAGGGGAATCCGGCATTGTCGGACTTCTGATCTATCTCTACTTCCTGTTTTCCATCTATTCCGCCACCGTAAGACTACGAAAACTGAATTTGGCGAAGCACCACCCGGACTGGAAACTGATTGCCAACCTGCTGCTGTGTATGGAAGCTGCACTTGGCTACTTCGTCATCTGCGCACTGTTCATGACATGCGACAGACATCCGCAACAGTTTGTCCTGGCCGCCATGGCGATAGCCCTTGAGAACATCCTGAAAGAGGCGGAACTTGCCGCCGCCCGGAATGCCATGCCTGCTTCTGCTGAACCGCCCGCAGCAGCTCCAGCCAAGAGGCCGGGAGGCGCTTTCCCGCGTCCACTACAACCCTCTTACCCCGCAGGCAGGGGCTAACCCCTCACAAATGGACAGCAGCAGGCGTATTCTTCCAGCCCTGACCGGCATGCGGTTCTTTCTTGCCCTGTGGGTGGTTGCGTATCATCAGGAAGCTTCTGTCGATTCCTTCTTCCAGCCCGCCTCCTTCTGGCGGCTTGCGCTCTACTCTGTTCTGCACACCGGCTATGCCGCCGTCGGAGCTTTCTTCATTCTCTCCGGCTTTGTGCTCGCTTATAACTATGACCTCGGAAACCTCAGCCGGAGGGAAAATCTCAAAAGATTCGCCGCAGCGCGTTTCGCAAGAATCTATCCTGCCTATCTGACCGGAACCCTGCTGCTTTTTCCGTTCACCGCCTACCGCCTGTATGCCGGCCTCTCGCTGGATTCCGGAAACCTGTCCAGCCTCCTTCTCAATCTCGTACTGCTGCAGGCCTGGATTCCCCAGACAGCACTAACCTGGAACTACCCGGGCTGGTCTTTGTCAAACGAAGCCTTTTTCTACGCGTTGCTGCCTTTTGTGGGTTATGCGATCTGGTGCCTTCCTGGAAAAGTCTCTTTCAGTGCGCTTCGCTTCAGCCTGGCCGCAACCCTGTTCTGGCTCTGTGCTCTCGCTGTCCCTCTCTACACCGTCTTCGCTGGCATCCACGGCTTTGGAGACGTGCCGGCAACCGCATCGGACTTCCCGGATGACAACGGTCTCTGGCCAGGTTTCGCGCGTTACAATCCGCTTCTCCGGCTGCCGGAGTTCTGCATCGGAATTCTGCTCGCCCGCGTGTACAGAATCACGCCACCGGAACATTGGCTCAGGAACCGCGGCTATTTCCTCTACCTGCCCGCCATCGCGGCAGCGCTCTTCCTGCTCATGAACGGCTACCGCATTCCGTACCCTCCGGTTCATAACGGACTGCTGGCACCCGCCGGCTGTGCTCTGATCCTCGGCCTGGCCTTTGAGGGCGGTCTGCCGGGGAAACTGCTTTCGAGTCCCATGTTCGTATTCCTCGGTAATGCAAGTTACTCGATGTATATCCTGCACGCGCCGCTTTCGGCTTACCTGAAGTCGGCTTTTGTTCATCTATTTCACGCGGACGCAACTGGTCTGCCCTGGTTTCTGGCATACCTGACTGGCGTGACGGCTGTCTCTTGTGTCTTTTACAAGTTTGTTGAAGAACCTGCTCACCAGTATCTGAAGCAGAAGTTCAGGAACAGAGCAACAGCCTGAGATCCGCTTTACAGCCGCATCACAACATACTGTTATCATAAAGAATTTTGTGCTATTATCTCCCTGCGGAACCTCGCATTACTGTAGATTCCGCAATAGGATCCTCCCATTTCCGGCCACACTGATGAAGCTCGAATGCCAGCGCGTACCACCAGCAACACTGGCCAGGTGAAATCACTGCCCGCACTCACCGGAATACGGGGAGTGGCGGCAGCCTGGGTTGTCTTTTCTCATACCAGCCATGCTCTGGGGCACCTGGCCGGTGTGGAAGATTTGCAAAAACTGCCCTTCCTGCGGGATGGCTACCTGGGCGTCGATATCTTCTTCATCCTCAGTGGCTTCATATTGAGTCACGTGTACGCCACATCCTTTCAAAAGTGGAACTACCGGGAGTATTTCTATTTCCTTCTCATCCGGCTTGCCCGCATCTATCCGCTTCACCTCTTCGCACTCTGTGTCTTTGCCCTCATTGTCTTTGTGCTGCCTGGTTTTACCGCCAACTACGCTCCCGACTATTTTTCGCGGCACAACTTTGTATTCTCCGCACTGCTGCTGCAGAACTTTCTGCACAACCCCGTAATCTGGAACGGCCCGGCTTGGACTCTGAGCGCTGAGTTTCTGGCCTATCTCTGCTTTCCCGCACTATTGATGATCTGCCGCAACGTACAGCGCCGCACGACAGCTTTACTTTGTGCCGGCCTCAGCCTTGGCCTGCTCACTGCCGTATTCCTGAAAACAGGGCGCAGCATGGATGTCTCCGGCCTCAAAGCCGGCTTCCTCCGTCTGGCCTGCGAATTCACCGCCGGCTGCCTGCTGCAGCGGGCCTATGCTTCCGGGGACAGCAAGCCCTCTGGCAGTCGATTGGCAACACTCGCCGCATTCGCCTTGATTCTTGCCGGTTTGCTGAACCCGGCATGGACACCACTCTGCATCGTGCCATTCGGCTGGCTGATCCTGACCGTTGCAGATTCTGACAGCTTCGCAGGAAAATTCCTCAGCAATCCTGTGGTCGTATTCTCCGGCGAGGTCTCCTTCTCTCTTTATTTGACGCATTCGATTGTGTTGCACATGGTGGAATATGCCGTCAACAGGTACTCCCCTGAAGTTATGTGGAGGATCATCACCGCGCTGTTGCTTGTGGCAGCTCTGACAGTGATACCGCTCCTGACCTGGAAATATATTGAAAAACCGGCCCGTGGAATTGGCCGGAAACTGGCGGCCCGTATGCTCTTTGCCTGAGCGGGCCTACAGCCTCCTTTTTGCCGCAATGCTATTCTGAGACCGCAGATGTTCTACCGCCTTCGCCGGAACCTCAAATACTTCAAGTTCCACAAACGTATCCAGCGATTGCTGGATACGCCGCCCTTGATCATTCAAGATGCACACCAGCAGGATTCCCCCCTGAATATCGTCAGCATGGTGGCCGGCTATGATGTGAAACTCTACATCCTCGCCATCAAGGCTTTCTACCGCAGGATCGGGCACGGAAGAATCACTGCCATCACCGACGGCGTTTCGGCCGAAGGCAAAGCTCTGCTCGAAAAGCATATTCCCGGCATCGAAATCGTTCCTGTCGAGACCATCGACACCGGCAGCATACAGCGGGGCGGCACCTGGGAAAGACTCCTGTTCTGCATTGACCGCTCAGCCACGCATTTTGTGATTCAACTGGACGCTGACGTTCTCTGCGTCGGCCCCATGCAGGAAGTGCTCGACGCTGTCCAAGCCAACCGCGCATTTACCCTCGCCGAGGGAATTCCCAAGAAGCCGCTCAACAGCTGGGTGGCGGACGCTTACGCCAAGAAATCCGACAATATCGTCATCGACTTTGAAATGCAGGGTCCGCAATATCCGGATTCTGACAAGATTCTGTATCTCCGTGGCTCCTCAGGCTTCGCCGGGTTTGCCCGGGGCGCAATAGACCGGGCCTTTGTCCAGGACTTCTACGGCAAAGCCCTGCAGCTGATGGGACCGCGCTGGAAGGAGTGGGGCACCGAACAGATCAGCTCCAACTTCTGTATCGCCAATTCACCAGACAGCTTCGGCCTGCCCTGGCCGCGGTATATGACCTGGGAACACCACCGGATTCCACCGGATATCTCTCTCATGCACTTTCTCGGTTACTGCCGGTTTGACGATGATGTCCTGGTCAACTATGCAAATCGTGAAATCGATGCCATGCTGGGTGTGAAGTAACGTTCCCGGCCCGCCAGGATGCTCAAGAACCTTGCCAAACACCGTCTTGTAAAAGACACCATCATTCTTTTCGGCGTGCAGGTCAGCGGCTACGTGCTGCCTCTGGTGACTCTGCCTTATCTGACAAGAGTTCTCGGCCCGGCAAATTTCGGCCTCATTGCTTTAGGCGGCGCACTGGTTCTGTACTTCGTCGTGATCACCGAGTTCGGCTTCGCGGTGACCGGAACACGCCAGATTGCCATGGCACAAGACGATTCGGCGAAAATTGCCCGGATCTACAGCACCGTCATGCTTTGCAAGCTCTGCCTGATGCTGTTTTGTTTTGTGATCTTGCTTGGTTTGCTGGCCACCATTCCCCGCTTCCGCATGTACTGGCCGCTCTACATGGTGAGCTTCCTGCAGGTGACGGGTTCCTGTTTCTCTCCGAACTGGTTTCTGCAGGGCATGCAGCGGATGCGCTACATTGCGTACTCTGATTACGGCGCAAAGATTGTCTCCGTACTCTGTATCTTCGGTTTCGTCCACAAAGCCGGGGACTATCTTCTTGTCGCCGCATTTCAAGCCGGCGGCTTTCTAATTTCCGCTTTGATCGGGCTTTGGCTGGTGTTCTTCAAACTGCGCATTCCTCTGGTCAAACCGCATCTGCAGGATATGCGCGAAGCCATGCTGGGCGGCTGGCCGGTATTCCTCTCCACGGCCAGCATGATCGCGGTTTCCTCCACCAACACCATGATTCTCGGCTTCGTGTCTTCGCCCACCGAAGTCGGGTATCTGAATGCCGCACAGAGACTCATGATTGCCATGCGGGCGCTCACCAACCCCGTAACCTCGGCAGTCTATCCCCACATGAGCCGGATGGCCGCCAACTCCCGGCCTGAGGCATTGCGGTTCCTGAAGAAACAGGTGCTCTGGACCGCCACTCCTTTTCTGGCCATCAGCGGCGGCCTGCTCTTCTTCGCGCCCTTTGCCGTCCATTTGCTCTACGGCACGAAGTACGCGGAAACGGGTGTTCTGCTGCAGTTGATGTCCCTCACCCCGGTGGTCCACGCCCTGAGTATGTGTTTCGGCACGTACTTCATGCTGGCATTCGGCTATGAGAAGCAATGGTCGAAGATCATCACCCGCATGATGGTGCTGAACTTCGTCTGCATTGGTCTGCTCATGCTGGTGCTCAGCCCTGTCCGGGCCATTGCGCTGACCAGCACGCTGATGGATATCTTCTCCTGCACCTCCTGCTACTTGTTCTACCGGAAGACAATCCGCTCATTCACGGAGTAACCCATCCGGCATGAAACCCTTGCTGCCCGCACTCCTGCTGATGATGATGACTGCCTGCGGGCACAGGACCACACTGCAGCCACCGCCGGAAACGCCTCAACTCTGGTGCCTGATGCATTCCCAGGTCATGGACCAGGGCTCGCTGCAAACCACGCTCGAGCAAATTGAGCGCCTCCACGCTGCGGGCTACACCGGTATCGCTTTCTGGGACGTCAGCTTCGTCTATCTCACCTCCGCCGCCTGGCCCGATCCCGAAGGCCGCTTCCTCCGCAAAGCGATGGAGCACGCCACCGCAATCGGCATGAAAACTCTTACCCTGGGGCCGCCTTTTGGTTATTCGAATGACTTGCTCTCCTTCAACCCCAACTGGGCTGAGGGCTTTCATGTTTCCGGAACCCGTTTCCAGGTGGATGCCTCCGGCCGGAAGCTGCTGCAACGCAACAGCTTTTCCGGACTCCGCAACGGAGGCTTTGAAGAGGATCCCGCTGACTGGCACATGAACGACCGGGGTGTGGAGACCGACCCCGCCGTGAGCCACTCCGGCTTCGCTTCCGGCACCATCCGGAACCCTCCCGGCAACGCCCGTTTTTCGCAAAAGCTCGACGTCACCCCGTGGCGGCAGTATCACGTGCGCCTCTTCGTGAAAGCCTCAAACTATGCCGGCCCGCCCGTGACCGTGGAAGCTTTTGACTCCGCGAGTCAGAAGAAGATCCGCTTTTACCAGCAAACCCAAATTTCCGGTTCCCGGGACTGGACCCGGCTCGATGCAGTCTTCAACAGTCAGGACAGCACCTCCGTATGGCTTTACTTCGGTGTTTGGGGACGGGCGCGGGGTACTTTGTGGCTGGATGATGTCAGCGTGGAGGAAACCGGTCTGACCGGCCTCATCCGCCGGCAGGGCGCTCCCCTGCGGCTCTATGACCCCGCCACAGGCGCGGCGCTGCAGGAGGGCAAAGACTTTGACGAAATCCATGACCCGGGCCTGACTTCCAACCCGCAGGATGACTATCACACACCACCCGTCATCACAGTGCCCGCCGGTTCTTCTCTGCGCCCCGGCCAGATGGTGGCCGCCGACTATTATGCCGCGCAGCCGGTGGATTCCATCAACCGCCGCCTCGGCGTCTGTCTGACAGATCCCGCCGTCGCAGAGTGGCTGGAGAACAATGCCCGCAAGATCCTCTCGATCATTCCGCCGGACACCGGAATCTTTTTGCAATACGACGAGATGCGCCAGATGAACTCCTGCAAGAGCTGCCGCGACAAGAATATGACTGCAGGGCAATTGCTGGCCTGGCACACACGGGAATCGATGGAGCGCTACCGCAGACTGCAACCGGGACAGCAGAGGGCCTTCTACGTCTGGAACGATATGTTCGACCCCTATGCCAATGCAGTAGACAACTACTATTTCGTCGAAGGAACTCTGGCGGGCTCAGTGGAAGGTCTTCCCGCGGAAGTCATCATCATGAACTGGAATCTGGAACATCCCAGGGAATCATTGCAGTGGTTTGCCGGCGGGGACCGGAGGCAGCCGGTGGCGCACAGACAGATCATCGCGGGTTATTACGACACCCATAACGGAGCAGCTGCCGCCACCAGGGAATTGCAGGACGCCCAGGGCATTCCCGGCATTGACGGCCTGATGTACACCACCTGGGAGAACGACTATACACAGCTCGAAAGCTTCGCCGAAGCAGCCCGCCAGGGCTGGCGCGGATACCGCTCAAGCGTGATCAGATAGCCTTTGGCGGAAGACTTCGGCCAGCCCTTCCACATTGCGGCGGAGATTGTACTCTTCAAGCACCCTTTGACGGCCTGCACGGCCCAGCCGGATCCGCAATGCCGGGTCCTGCATGAGAAGCCGCAGGGCCTCCGCCAGGCCCTCGAAATCGGAAGGTGCCACCAGGAGACCTTCGCTGTTCTGACTGATCAGTTCCGGCACTCCATTGACCCAGGTCGCGACGCACGGCAACTCCATGGCCATGGCCTCCATGAGCACCACGGGCACGCCCTCGGCAAAACTCGCCAGTGCAAAGATGTCCGCCTGGCGGTAAAGCGCAATGACTTCTTCCTGATTGCGCGGGCCTTCGAAAATGACATGCTCTTTGATGCCCAGCGCCGCGGTGAAGTCTTCCAGCGCCTGGCGGTCCGGGCCGCTGCCCACCAGATGCAGGCAGAGCTTCGAACCTTCCGCAAGCAGCCTCGCGCAGGCACCCAGCAGTATCCGCTGCGCCTTCACACCGGCGAGACGTCCGACGCAGATGAGGTGGAAAAGCCCGGGATTTTCAGTCCGGGGCGGCCCCGGTTGAAAGATTTCCGGGTCGACACCCAGCCGGTTGATTTCAATCTTGGGCCAATCGGCGGGGCTGGAGGCCTGCATGATCTGGCTGCGCGCGTAATGGCTGATGGTTGAGATGAAACGCGAAGCAGCAACCTTCTGCCGCATGCGGAAACCGGTTTCCCGGAACTCATCAGGACCATGGATGGTGACCGACAGGCCGAGGCCGAAGACACGCGCCGCGATGAGCGCGACGGTGGAGGAAAAGTGGGTATGCAGATGGCTGTAACCGCGGTCCACGGCCATGCGGCCCGCTGTCACGGCTTCGAGAAAGTAGAAGACATGGAACAAGGCCGTCTTCGGGTCAGCACCGGCCAGACGCAGCGCCAGCAGCAACCCGGCAAAGTAGGCCCCCGGCCGCTGCAGCAAAGTCTTCCACTGTGCGGCGAACAGAGGAGCACCAGCAGGCAGCACGGTCAGCGTTCTGGCGGCTTCTTCACACTCGAGCGCTGTCATCTGCTCGAGCGGGCGGTCCGCACCACGGATAGCGATGGTCTGTATGTCAAAGCCCAGAGCGCGCAATGTGACAATTTCGCGCAGGATGAACGTGTGATTCACCGCCGGATAGCGGCTGACTAGGTAAGCGATGCGCAATACGCTAATTCTAGCCCGCCGGGCGCAAGCCGTTCGCGGTCATGGGGAAACGCAAAAAATGCCCGCCATTGCGATGCAGCAAAATGGCATCGCCCTCAACCTCGATCCGGATTTTGCAGCCCGCCCCGCCGCCCGGGTGGATCATCGCACCCAGCACGGCAGGCAGTTTGGTTTCGAGCGGCACACGGATCACAATCCCGGGGAACTTTGCACCCGGTGTTTCCGAACGCCAGTCCTGTTCCTGTTGAGCCTGTGTTCCCTCCGGCAGCACCAGAACAGAGGGGTCGCTCACGTGCCAGAACTGTTCGAGCAGATGAACGCCGGAATCCCCGGACACAACATCCACAACGGCCAATGCTTCGTCCGCCTTGAGCCAGAGAAAGTGGCGCTCATGACGCAATCCCCTGTACCGGCACTCAGCATGAAGATAGACGAACTCTTCCTGCGGCAGCCAGCAGAGCACGCCTGTTTCCGGCTTCTCCATCCAGCGGAAGGGTCCGGAGCCCGCCGCCTGGTCGAGACCGTCTATGCGGAGCGTGTTATGAAATGCCGTGCCGCGGAATTTGGTGCGCCATTCCGGCTCGCCGACATAGGTGTAAGTCCCCGGGTCGGCCAGCACGTCACAGCCCTGATAACGGCACACAACCGAGAGGGCATGCGCGTGGCTGTGGCCTGCACCGGCATAGCCGAAGGCTTTGGTATCCACCACAATGTGGGCGGGGCTGCGGGAGAGCACCGCCACGCCGGCATCTGGAAAAAGCACCGGAGCTTCGCCCGGCCCGCTGCCTGCGAGCGCCGTGCGGCCAAAGGTGCGTTGCGGGCCATAGGGGTACACAAGACTGCCGCCGTCATCATCGCCCAGCAGAGGAAGATAGCCGTCTTCCGGAGTCAGGGCCGCCAGATACCGCACCATGCGTTGGAGTTTGTCCCGGTAAGCCGCGGCAACTTTGCCAGCTAACTGCGCGTGCAGCGCGAACATATCCACGGTGTACACGTGATACGCGCTCGACTGCTCAAAGTGGCTGCCGTCAGAGCGGACCTGATTCTCCATCTCTTCGTTCACCACACGGGCCCCCAGGGCACGCCAGGCCGCCGACTGCGGCCACTCCGGAAAGGCCACACCCAGCGCATGCAGCACAACCGCTTCCCCGAGTAAGTGGGTGTTGGGAGAGAAATAGACAGACAGGTTGTGGCGGAGATAGACGCCGTGGCGGAAGAGTTCCGTAAGCAGGGTGCGGCGGAGGTCCGCGGGCAGTTCTTCCCCTGCCAGTTGCAGCAAACGCAGCCAGGAAAGAGCCCGGAAAGCGACTTCGAGCGCGCTTGCCCAGTTGATGCCGCGCATGCAGGGGTTCTGTTCGAGCCAGCTGCGCAGTTGGGCAGCAATTTCTTCCAGGTATTCCCGCCGCCCGGTGACCTGCCAGGCCCGCGCGAGAACCACCAGATGCTGATGCCGGTTGAGTTCCCAGATGATCTTGTGATCGCCGGCCTTGGCGGCATCGAGGTAAGGCACGCGGCGGAAGTATTCGAGGCCGCCTTCGATGCCCTGCACATAGTCGCGGCGCCAGCGGATCTCCGGTCCGGTTTCAAGCTCATGGCCCAGCAAAGGAAACCGGTGCTGCAGTAACTGGTCAGCGAGGGCAATCAGTGCCGCACCCTCCACTGGCAGGTTCACCGGAGGAAGATTTTGCGGAAAGCCATGCGCCACCTTCTCCGGCAGGCGGGGAGGCGAGAGCAAAAGGCGTATGTTGGCCAGTTCCTGGCTAAGCCGGAACCGGATCTCTTTGGGGCTGCGCACCGTAGGCGATTATCTCAACCGCACTCTGCCATCTACACTAATGGGTATGTGCGGCATAGCCGGTTTTGTCAATTTAATACCCGGCAACAACAACGATACAGTTCTGCGCCGCATGACCGGTGTGATCGCTCACCGCGGCCCCGATGATACAGGCGTATGGCACGATGCCCACGCCTCCCTGGGCCAGCGCCGGCTCAGCATCATCGACGTTTCTTCCGCCGGGCACCAGCCCATGCCGAACGAAACCAATGATCTCTGGATCATCTACAACGGAGAGATCTTCAACCACGGTGACCTGCGGCCCGCTCTTGAACAAGCCGGTCACCGCTACCGCTCCCACTGCGATACCGAAACCATTCTTCACTCGTATGAAGAGTACGGCCCGGATTGCATTCAGCGCTTCCGCGGCATGTTCAGCTTCGCGATCTGGGACCCCGCATCACGCCGCCTGTTCTGTGCCCGCGACCGTCTGGGAATCAAGCCCTTTTACTATTTCTGGAACGGCGAAGTTTTTGTCTTTGCCTCGGAAATCAAAGCCCTGCTGGAACACCCGTCTGTCTCCGCGAAACTGCGGGAAGCAGCACTGCCTGAGTATTTGACGTTCGGCTATGGCAGCGGCGAAGAGACCATGTTCCAGGGCATCCGCAAACTGATGCCCGGTCATACCCTGACGCTCGATTGCAAGGCGGCTGTGCCCGGTCTCAAAATCGAACGCTACTGGGATGTTCCCCTGCCGCCCGAACAACCGGAACAGCGCTCTGACCAGGAATGGATCCTTGAAACCAGGCGCAGGCTCGAAGAGACCGTCCGCATGCGCCTGATGAGTGACGTGCCGCTCGGCATGTTTCTCTCCGGCGGCGTCGATTCCAGTGCCATCGCCGCGCTCATCAAGAAGATGACCTCTTCGCCGGTGAAGACCTTCTCGGTCGGCTACTCCGAAGCGGCCTACAGTGAGCTGGGTTATGCCGCGGAAGTAGCCCGTGCAATTGGCACGGACCACCACGAAGTCACGCTCGGCATGGAGGATTTCTTTGGCGCTCTGCCGCGGCTGATCTGGCATGAAGACGAGCCCATCAGCTGGCCCTCCAGTGTTTCTTTGCACTTTGTTTCTGAACTCGCCGCCAAACATGTGAAGGTCGTTCTCACAGGAGAAGGCAGTGATGAACTCTTCGCCGGCTACAGCCGTTACAGCTGGACGCGTTTGAATCTGCAGTTGCTCTCGGTCTACCGCAAGCTTGTACCCTCTCCGCTGCGCCGTGCCATGCGTGGTCAGATCGCCCACTCCAGCCTGCTTTCCGGCAGTCTGCGCCGCAAACTCGGACACAGCTTTCTCGGGCGCGAAGAATCGATTGAGTCGCTGTTTGTCGATAACTTTTATTCGCCGTTTTCCGCAGCCAACCGGAAGGCTCTGCTGCGGCAGCCGGCCAGCGGGGAATACGATCATTTCCTCGCCTATTGGAACTCCCGCCCCAACGTGCCGCTGGTTGACCGCATGCTCTATGCCGACCAGAAGACCTATCTGCTGGAGCTGCTCATGAAGCAGGACCAGATGAGCATGGCCTCTTCGATTGAAAGCCGCGTTCCGTTTCTGGATCACACCTTCGTGGAATTCGCCATGCGCATGCCGGACAATATGAAGATCCGCGGCAAAGTACAGAAATACGTCTTCAAAGAGGCCGTCTCCGATCTTCTGCCCGCCAGCATTGTGCACCGCACCAAGATGGGTTTCCCCACACCCCTGCGCCAGTGGCTGACCGAACCGCGGGCGCTGCCCCTGCTCAACTCCCTGCTCGACGCCGACGGGCTGATTGCGGGCTACTGCAACATGGATGCCGTAAAGCAGCTCATCGACCAGCACCGGGCAGGTTCCCACGACGGCACCGACCGCATCTGGAATCTGCTGAATCTCCAAATCTGGGGCGATACCTTCCTCACCGGCAGACGCAGCCGCTGGGAAGAGGAGAGCGTGCTCCGGCAGGTATGAAAATTCTCTGGGTGAAATCCGACCTGCTCCACCCGACGACAAAGGGCGGGCACATCCGGACGCTGGAAATGCTCAAGCGCATGCACCAGCGGCATGAGATTCACTACGCCGGCTATGAAAACAATCCCGGCGGGGAAGGCCCCCGGCGCAGCGGGGAATACTGCAGCAAGCTCTATCATCTGCCGCATCTGACCCCGCCCCGCACCTCGCCAGCCTTCGCCGCGCAGTTGCTCAAAGGGCTGTTTTCCAAGCTCCCGGTCGCCATCTTCCGCTACCAGTCCGAAGCAATGTCGCGGCTGCTGGCGGAACTGATCGAAAAGGAAAACTTCGACAGCATTGTCTGCGACTTCATCACCCCGGCGCCCAACCTTCCCGACCTTTCCCGCTGTGTGGTCTTTCAGCACAACGTGGAGACCATGATCTGGCGAAGGCATGCCGAAAACGCCCGCGGGGCCCTGGAGAAGTTCTATCTTCAACTGCAGGCCGAACGGATGCTCCGGTATGAGAAAGAGGTCTGCCGGGACGCCCGCCACGTGATCGCGGTTTCGAAGGAAGATGCGCGGCAAATGGAAGAGATGTTCGGTTTGCCGGCTGTCTCTGATATCCCGACCGGTGTCGACGTGGAGACGTTTACGCCACGCACCGAAACAACCCGCGGCGGCATGGTCTTTGTCGGGTCCATGGACTGGCTGCCGAATATCGACGGCATGCGCTGGTTCTGTGAGGAGATTCTGCCGCTGATCCGCCGCGAACTTCCAGACAGCAAAGTGAGCATCGTAGGGCGCTTGCCGACCAGGGAAATCAAAGCCTTCGCCGAACGGGATCCGCTGATTGAGGTTACCGGCACGGTGGATGATGTGAAGCCGTATCTCTGGAACGCGGCAGTTTCCATTGTTCCCCTGCGGATCGGCGGCGGCACCCGCATGAAGATTTATGAAGCCATGGCGGCGAAAGTGCCGGTGGTCTCCACAACGATCGGCGCAGAGGGCCTGGCCATTACGCCACCGTCCGATTGCCGGATCGCCGATGACCCGGCCGGTTTCGCGGCACAGTGCATTGAACTGCTCAAGAACGCCAGCCTGCAGCAACAGCAAGCCGAAGCCGCCTGGCAGTTGGTGTCAGACAACTTCGGGTGGGACCGGATTGCGCGCCGGTTCGAAGCCATTCTTGAAGAACACCGGCTCCGCTAAACGCAGTTTCACCAGAGCGAGCCCTGCAAGCAGCAGCAAAACAGGGCCGAAAACAGCCGGTTCCGGCGTCTGTACAGTGATGGCATACACCACACCGTCCACGGGTCCCTTGCGAATCGTACCGTAAGAATTCATGTCCCCGATGTACAAAGCATCAGCCGTGCTGGTCAAAGACGTGAGATGCCCGATACCATCCTGGCCAGCCGCGATGAATTGGGTATATTGGCCGGTGGAAAAATCATAGTAAAGTAGAGGCCCGGTGGTGTTGTTGGCTCCACTCTGTTCCCACTTGCCGTAAAACGAAAGAAAAAGGCCGTTGTTGAGGCCTGTCGGAAAGTTCACCGGCGCCAGCGCCATTTCGGCGATGCCAAGGCTTGGGGCTCCGTTGAGTGGCTGGAAGGCCGCCAGTGGTGCCGTACCCGTGCCGCCTTCAAATGTGCCGGTGCCGTACTGTATGTAGCTGTCCGGAAAGCCGAAGTTCACAATGCCGCTGCCGATATCGGAAGCAGCAATGAAATCCAGCTCATCGGCGCTCTGCGGTGTGGTGGTGCCGGGAATATCCCAGCCATTGTCATCCAGGTAAAGGTTGCCGGACGCATCAAACAACATGCCCGCGGTGTTGCGGACACCGTTGGCAATCTCCTGCAACCCCGAGACACTGGGTGCTCCGCTGCCTGAAGGAGTCACGGTCACCTTCGCGATGGAGTTGTATTCAAGTGACCCGCTCACCAGACCGCTCAGCGTGGCCGACCCGGTGGACTGCGTATGGTCCGTATCCCCGTTCATGGAGAAGAAAAGATCATAGCTGCCACTTTGCCCCGGCGTGGGCCGCGTGGCAAGGGTCATATTGAAAAGCTCCCCGGCGTTGGAGGGCGAGAAGTTAATGGAACCGAGATTCGTAAAAGCATCGCCGGCACCGGCACCCGGCTGGAGAAAGTTGATCTGGGTACCTCCCGTGCCTGCCTGTGCCACGGCATAGAGGTTGTCAGTAATCTTGCGGACACTCTGGACGGGATACGGCAGACCACTGAAAACCGTTGTCTCCGTACCACCGGGAGTGATATTCACTAATCCGCCCGATGAGTAGAGGTAATCTCCGCCAGAACTTGGCGTACTCACGCCCACCAGAAGCGAGCCGTCCGGCATCGTCTGCATGGAATAGGGAAATGACAAGCCGGCAGCCAGAGTGGAAACGCTGAGGCCGCTGCTGTTGACAATTAAAGAGGCTCCTGCCGGGGCTGCAACCCAGAAGAATATTCCCGTAATGGCAGCCAGATGTCTCATGCAGCCTCAAGGCCGAGACCGACCAGATCGATGACAGGCAGTCCGGTGGCGAGTACACTTTCGAGGGCCGCGGCAGAGGGCTTCTGGGTCAGGACCAGGCATTCCGCCCAGCCTGTCACGTCTTCAAGACTGCTCTGCAACAGCCGGCCAATGTGCGGGATCGCATTCAAAAGGAAATTGCGGTTGCTGCCGTAGATACTCTCGAGACTGATATGGGGGTCAAAGACGCGCAGGTCAACACCTTTGCCGATGAGATGCTCCACCAGAGTCACAACAGGGCTTTCCCGCAGATCATCCGTGTTCTCTTTGAAGGCCAGACCCACGATGCCAATCTTCCTGCCCTTGTATTCCATGACTCTCTGAATGGCCCGGGCGAGTTGTTCATGATTGCTTGGCAGCGCAGCATCGAGCAGCGGAATCTTCACATCGAGACGGTTCGCCCGGTAGGTCAGAGCA
Organism: uncultured Acidobacteriia bacterium; assembly: GCA_903923395.1. GTDB lineage: Bacteria > Acidobacteriota > Terriglobia > Bryobacterales > Bryobacteraceae > BOG-234. Next base: position 28,490 of record CAIXXM010000130.1, on the reverse strand, counting down.
CGGAGATCCTTCGGCAGACAGGAACCGCCGAAAGCAAAACCCGGCTTCAAATAGGCTTTCGAAGTGTTCAGCTTGTTGTCGCGGCAAAGCGTATCCATCACTTCGATACCGTTCACCCCAAGTTCAGTGCTCAGTGCTCCGATTTCATTGGCGAAGGCAATCTTCACGGCATGGAACGCGTTGCAGGCGTACTTGATCATCTCGGCCGTCCGCAGGGTCACCAGACAGGCTTCGACCGGCAGAGCGGCATACAACCCGGCCACCTTTGCGACCGCGTCCGCATCATGCCCGCCAACCACAAGCAGGGAAGGATAGAGGAAATCATTCACGGCTACGCCTTCCCGGAGGAATTCCGGGTTCGAGACCACCGTGACACCCGGCAGACCGCCAACGATGGGAATCACAACGTCGTCGCAGGTTCCGGGAAACACTGTGCTCCGGACTGCAATGATCAGCGGCTTCGCGCGGTTGGCAGAAACAGCGGCGATGCCCTCACAAACTCTACGAAGCTGATCGAGACCAAGATTTCCATTGCGCTCAGAAGGTGTGCCGACACAAAGCAGAGCCACATCGGCCTCATCGAGCACCCCCGCCACGGACTGGCTCGCGGAAAGACGCTTTGACTCCACCGCCTCCGCGATAATCTCCTCAAGGCCGGGCTCAAAGAAGGGAGCTTTGCCGGCATTCAGGCTCTGTACCTTGTGCAGATCATTATCGATACCGATGACACGGTGTCCAATACTGGCAAGGCAGGCGGCTGTGACAGAGCCGACGTAACCGAGGCCGAACACGGCAACGGTTGTTGAAGATTGCTGGGCTTGGAGCATGAAGTTTCATGATAGCGCCCGGCGCGACAGACAGGCGTAAAGATGCACCACTGAGGTGCAATACATCAGGCATGCTGGCAAGCTTGCTATAAAGCAATACATATTTACGCGGCAGAACGATAGTCTGGTTCTATTACGCGGAAGTACGACAATCCCCGGCCTGGACCTCGTTCTATTGCGTAAAAACTATCGTTCCATCACGTAAAATACAGGCTTTCCAGGGCTCCCGGCCGGTTCTGCGGCTGACTGTGGAGGCGGTTGGCTGGCTGGTTTTCGCATTGTCGGACCATCGCGTAAAGGAATGCCGTTCCATTGCGTAAGGATCACCGTTGGTTCGCGTAAAAGGCTCGTTCCATTGCGTAAGGCAGTTCGTTCCATAGCGTAAAAAACATCGTTCCACAGCGTAAAAAGAGACGTTCCATAGCGTAACGAAAACGGGTCTAAGTCCATTGCTTTCAATGGTATGAAATTTATCAAACTTGTTTTATAAGGGTTTAAAGATGTTTACTACAACAACAAAACAAATCTGTTGCTGATTGTTCGCTTCGCATGAGACGATGACCCAAAGCCGGTCGATTGGACTGCTATGGCACGGAAACCAGCAGAAGATACCTCACTTCAACCCTCTTTGATCCCCGTCGCAGTGCCGGCAGGTACGGCAAACCCTGTGCAAGACCTGATCAAGGTCGAGAGAAACCTGAATTCGCTGGGTTTCTTCATCCCGGCCAAGAAGGGGCGTCCCACCAAAGAGGAGCGCAGCCGGGTCAGAACCATCACCTTCCCGTCGCGGCAGATCAATGGTCAGGTGGTGCGCCAGAGCGCGACGATCATACCGTCGCCGGAACACGGTCTTCCCACCACGGCGGACCGTGACAAGTACATGGCGCTGATGAAGATCGTGACCGATGTGAAGGCCCGGGATGGCGAGATCCAGAACCCGGTGATGTTCACCACCTATGACCTGTTGCGGCACCTTGGCCACAATACGGGCGGGAAGAACTACGAGGAGGTCACGCAGTTCCTGGAACGCATGACCGCGACGACGATCAAGAGCGAGAACGCGATCTTCTCGAACAAGACGAAGCGGTACCAGCGGGATATTTTTCACGTCTTCGACCGGGCCGTACTGGTGGGGCAGGAATTGCCGGATGGCACGGTGGCGCAGTGCAATTACGTTTACCTGAGCCAGTGGCAGCTGGAGAACATCAACACCAACTACCTGCTGCGCATGGACTTCAATGCGTATGTGACCTTGAACCGCGATATCGCCAAGGCGCTGTTCGGGCATCTGCACGTCTGGTTTTACGCCTCGCGCTGCCGGCCTGTGGAGCGGCGTTATTCGGAACTCTGCCAGTTGCTGGACATTCAGAAGTGGAAGCATCTGTCGAAGATCCGGCAGATCTTGACGCCTTCGCTTGAGGAACTGGTGAGCATTGGGTATCTGGAAGCCTGGGATGTGGTGAAGTCGGCGGACGGGGAAGACTTCAAGCTCGTGATGCGGCCCGGGGAGCGGCTGGTTTCAGTGCTGCGTCCGAGGCTGGGTGTTACGCAAGGGGACGATATTGGCGATCCGAAAATCCGTGCAGCCGTGGCCGCGCTGATGGAACGCGGGATCAACGAGACCGACGCCCGGCGGCTCCTGCTGGATGTTGCGGATGTGGAATTCGTGATCGACCAGGTGGACTGGTTCGACGACCTGAAGCACCGCATGGGTGCCAACATGCAGAATCCACCGGGTTTTCTGTTCACGATGGTGAAGGAAGGCTGGGCGATCCCGGCCGATTTCGAGACTTCGCGGAAGAGAGCGCTGCTCGAAAGCCGCAAGCAGGCCTCCAGCACGGACATGGAAGCGGTTTCGAATATTCAACGCCAAATCAACACCATTGAGCAGCAGGAAGAGTATCGAAAGTACCGGGAAGCAGCGGCCAGGAAGCGGATTGCGGAGCTTTATAGCGGCGATGCCCTGACGCGGAAACTGAAAACCATCAAGAAGGAACTGCAAAGCAGGCATCCCGATCTCTACGGCAAGGCCGCGGGCTGGCATCCGGCACTGGAACACCATGCGCTGCAGGAGTTGCAGGAGGAAGTTCTACGCGACGGAACGATAGAGAGCTTCGAAGATTACACCGCGACAGCCCAGCGGGAGATGTTCTAGTTTTACGTGATGGAACGACCATCGAAGCCTTACGTGCTGCTCGACCGTGATGGCACGGTGATTGTGGAGAAGAATTATCTGGCGGATCCAGACGGCGTCGAACTGCTGCCCGGGGCGGTGGAGGGATTGCGCTTGCTGCTTGCTGCGGGTTACGGGTTGGTGCTGATTACGAACCAGTCCGGGGTCGGGAGAGGCTACTTCACTCTGGAGGATCTGGGGAGGGTGAACCAGCGGCTGGAGCAGATGCTGGCTGAAGCAGGAATCCGGCTGGAAGGAATCTATATTTGTCCTCATGCTCCGGAGCAGGATTGCGAGTGCCGGAAGCCGAAACCAAAACTGGCAATCGATGCGGCGGCGGAGTTGGGGTTTGATTTGCAGCAGGCCTGGATGATCGGAGACAAGTCCGCAGACGTGGATCTGGCGCGGAATGCAGGGACAAGGGCGGTGTTGGTGCGGACAGGCTATGGCAGGAAGACCGAGGCAGCCGGGGTGGTGGCTGACTATGTTGCCGAAGATCTCAGCGCCGCTGCCGCCAGGATCTTGCGCTAATAGGCCCCTTCAGCCCGAAGAACGGTTTTGATTGTACGGCCCAGAATGTAAAGGTCCAGCCATACCGACCAATTGCGGACATAGTATTCATCGAAGTCCACACGTGCTTCATAGCTCGTATTGTTCCGGCCAGAGACTTGCCACAGCCCTGTGATGCCTGGCTGAACCTTGAAATACAGGTCGATTCCATCCCCATATTTCGGGATCTCTTTTTCAACGATGGGGCGTGGACCAACAAGGCTCATCTCACCGAGAAAGACGTTCCAAAGCTGAGGCAGTTCATCGAGACTTGTTTTCCGCAGAATGCGGCCGATCCCGGTAATACGGGGGTCCTGGCGGAGCTTATGATCTTTGTCCCATTCCTCACGCAATTCGGGATGTTTAGCGAGATAGTCCTGCAGAACCTGATCGGCGTTGGGAATCATGGAGCGGAACTTCCAGGCATGAAACTGTCTTCCTCTCTTGCCGATCCGCTTCTGGGAGTAAAAAATGGGGCCTTTTGAGGTGAATTTCACGGACAGAGCGAGGATTGCCAGAAGGGGTAAGAGACACAGGCCTCCACAGGTCACCAGGATGAGGTCCATGGTGCGCTTCATGAGCTGTGGCGTGCGCCGGATCAAATTCTGTTGAATCTCCAGACCAAGAACACCGCCAAAGTCTTTGGCTGTTACCCAAAGACTGGTAAGGCCGAACAGATCCGGAATCAGGAGGAAGTGCGGGAACTGATGGGCATGTTTATGCAGGAGCCGGGAAAGCTGTCTGCTCGGAACACTGGGCATTGCAACCAGAGCATAATGCAGGTTGAAACGCCGCGAAACCCAGGGAGCGAGATCGAGGCCGCCTAGAACCGGCGGCAGTCCATTCGCGTTGCCAGGACGGTGTTTGGTGGGATCATCATCCAGCACAACTGCCGGTTTGAAGCCGTGGTGAGGATGTCTCTGCAGCGTGTTGAGCAACATGGTGCCGGTTTTTCCGGCTCCAAAGATCACGATCGGTATTCCCCACCAGGAAAAGCGGGAGAGCTTGCTGCGGGTGACGTTACGGGCCAGAATGACGGCCAGAATGCTCGAAAGCCAGGCTCCGACAAAGACAAGTCGGGAGTAGTTCGGGCCGGACTTCACAAGAAAAGTTCCCGCGATCAAAATGAGGTAGCTGGCCGTGGTGGCGTGGAAAATGCGCCGCAGTTCATCCACCGGATTGAGCGCAACACCAGGGTAAAGTCCGGCGATACCGAAGATCAGCAGGAACAGAGGAAGCAGTGCTGCCAGCGGCGCATAATCCCAAAACGCAAGTTGAGCTCCATAAGCATGTCTGAGAAAAACAGCCAGGAGTGCTGAGATAGCGAGAGCAACTACATCCGACAGCATGATGGTCAGATAGGTCAGCAGCCTGTTGTTGCGGAAGTTTGGAATTGTGTCTGCACTACCGCAAGACAGCAACTCTGGCTGGAGAACCGTTTCGGATCTGTTGGTTGGGGTAGTCACGGCGGCAGACAAACTAAAAAATACTTCCTCTATCGTACACATATCGGCATTTCGGGACCAAAGGCTCTGCTGTACCAACTGCTCAGCATTCCTGCGAGGAAGTATGCAGGACAGTATGAGGAGCCCAAATCAAATTCACAAGCGTCCGGAACTGTCTTGACGCCGGGGGACCCTGCGTACGAGCATAGGATCATCGGTCATCACGACGGAAGTTCCAGCAAGACGACACCCCGCAGCTGAGTCCGGCACACGTATGCCACTCTGCCTGAACAAGGCGATTACAGGCCGCTGAGACTTTGGGTATTCCTCTTAAGAAACTAATGAAGCAATTACTGATCGTTACAGAATTGTTCCATCCGAGCATGGGTGGGCAGGAAGTTCGGTACCTCGAACTAGGCGGACTCTTCGTCCAGAATGGATGGACCGTCGATGTTTTGACGATCGGCTTTGACGAATCGCCCGAACGGGAAGTCGTAAACGGGATGACCGTACAGCGTCTTGTCAGGACGGATAGCTATAAACGGCCCGATGCCAAGATGAGGCGCGACCCGGGGGCGATCATGAAATTTGCCTTTGCGGTCAGGAATCATCTCTCCGCCCATCATTACGACGCGGTTGTTTACAACATCTGGCCACTGCTTCCGCAGGTGCTGTGCGGGAATCCAAAGGGTTCTGTTTCCGTTGTGGATTGGTGTGAGCACCGCAGCGGTATGTTCTGGAAAGCAATGAACATCCTGCAGGCGCGCTCGATGAATAAACATATTTCCGTGAGCGAAAGCCTCAAGGATGTGTTGCGCTCTCAATACTCCATCAAGGATATCGAGTGTATCCCCAGCGGCATCTTTACGAAAGATTATTACTGTCCTGCAGAGAAATCTGGCGTGCTCTTTTTTGGCCGTCTCTCTCTCCACAAGCGCCCCGAAGAAGCCATTCAGGCCATGATGCTCGCCAGAGATGCCGGCTATAAAGAACACTTGACTGTCGCAGGCGGCGGGCCGCTGCTTGGTGAGTTGAAAGCGAAGTACGGTCACCTGGAATACATAAAGATATTAGGCCGTGTCTCAGACGAGGAAAAGATCTCTTTGCTTGCGACTCACAAACTCCATGTTTTGCCCAGTATCCGCGAAGGCTTTCCACGCACTGTTGCCGAAGCCATGGCTTCAGGCACACCAACTATCACCACCAACCACCCGGATAACGGAACAGTCGGAGTCGTCAATCAGTATTCGGCTGGTATTGTGGTGGAACCTGGCCCGGAAGCCGTTGCTGCAGGCATACTCCGTTTGGTGAATTCTCCGGAAGAATTGAATTTCTACAAGGAGTCTGGACTGCGCCGCAGCCCGGAACTGGATTGGCAGCAGGTTTACGAGAAGCTTGTAACTCACTTGTTTGCATAGTACTAACGAATCGAACTGAAGGGATTTACGCATTGAAACAGAGAGCACTGGTCACAGGGGGATGCGGCTTCATCGGTTCGCATCTGTTGGATATTTTGGTCGAACGCGGTTTTGAAACAATGACCGCCGACATCTTATTTCATGACAACTACCGCAACATCGCACACTTGGAAGGCAAGGCTGCGCTGAGCAAGACCGATATCAGGGACCGCGGCGCGGTCAATGCGCTGTTTGAAAGCTTCCGGCCCCATCACGTGTACCACCTGGCGGCGCACCACTTCATTCCTTACTGCAACCAGCACCCGGTGGAAGCAATAGAAACCAACGTCACGGGGACACAGAACATTGCAGATGCCTGTGTCGCATACGGCGTGGATACAGTCTTCTTTGCCTCGACAGCTGCCGTTTATGGCATTTCCGACTCTCCCCATCAGGAAACTGAGATGCCGAATCCGCTCGACATCTACGGTGTTACAAAGGCAGCGGGCGAAAAGATCATGCATTTCGCCACACGAGGGTCTTCTTTGAAGGTTCGGATCGGGCGTTATTTCAATGCAGTTGGCAACCGGGAAACCAATCCCCACATCCTGCCTGAGATTGTCGACCAGCTGAAAGCCAATCCTTCTGGACCGCTGAAGCTCGGTAATGTGAGCCCCAAGCGCGACTACATCCATGCGGCGGATCTCGCCGATGCTTCCTTTACTCTCGTCAATCACCCCAACACGGAGAATCTCGACACTGTGAACCTGGGCAGCGGGGAAGAGTATTCGGTGGGAGAACTCGTTGACCTGTTCGGCAATGCTCTGGGGCGGAAAATCGTGATCGAAAGCGATCCTGCGAGAATGCGGAAGAATGACCGGCCGCATCTGTGTGCCGCGGTTTCGAAACTGCATGAAAAGTATGGCTGGAAGAGGCTGCACTCGTTGCAGGAGGCCATTGATGAATTGGCGGCAGCCATCAGCGGACAGTAATATTCAGCCCTCTTTCACGAATGCTGCGCTTCAAGACATGTCCCCGGCTTTGGCAGTCAAGCTGAAACCGGTCGAGGTGCTAGCCGGGATGCGCCAGCAGTGGTCCGCTGCTGGAAAGAAAGTGGTTTGGACGAATGGGTGTTTTGATCTCCTGCACAATGGTCACGTGAGGAATCTTCAGGAGGCCCGCAAGCAAGGGGACATCCTGATTGTTGGCGTCAACAGCGACCGGAGTGTCAAAAGCAACAAGGGGCCATCGAGGCCCGTGCAAAACGAACTCGAAAGGGCCGAAATGGTTGCTGCTTTGGGTTGCGTGGATTTCGTTGCTATTTTCGACGAGCCGACTCCGATTGGAGCCCTGGAAATGATCCGTCCTGACATCCACTGCAAAGGCTCGGATTATGCCGACGGACGCAAACCGATGGAAGAGAGGGCCGTCATCGAACGCTATGGGGGAATGATCTGCTTCCTTAAACTTCATCACGGGTATTCGACCACTGGCTTGATCGAGAGAATCCGCAATGAGGCATGAGCCTCCGCACAGAAAGAGCCGCCGCCGTGACGACAGGTGATCTTGCAGCCATATTCCGGGGATTGCGGGTTGCGGTAATCGGCGACGTGATGCTGGACGAGTACTTAATCGGGTCTGTGGCAAGGATTTCACCCGAGGCTCCTGTTCCGGTGCTCGACGTGCAATCCCGCAAATGCACACTTGGCGGGTCCGCGAATGTAGCTGCCAATATTGCTGCGTTGGGCGGTATTCCGATTGTTGTGGGAGCAACCGCAACGGACAAAGCCGGGGAAGAGCTCAGGCAGCTCTTCGTCAAAGCCGGCATCTCTCCAGACCATCTGGTGGATAGCGGAAGCCGTTGCACAACCTCAAAAACGAGAATCGTTGCAGGGCAGCAACAGATAGTGCGGCTGGATCAGGAAAGCCGGGACGTGTTTTCTGAAGAACTCACGGCTGCAGTACTTGGGTACGCACGGGCCGCGATCGCTGGTGCGCAAGTAGCTGTTCTTTCCGATTATGGGAAAGGGCTGCTGTCCAATAAAGTTTCTCAAGTGTTAATAGAAGAGGGCAGGCGTTTGAACCTGCCAGTCGTGGTCGATCCCAAGGGAAAAGACTTTGGAAAATACAGGGGCAGCAGTGTAATCACGCCGAACCAGGCAGAGGCAGCTGCCGCATCGGGCATCACGATTGATTCCGAGCGGTCCCTGCTGAGGGCTGGAGAATACCTGCTCGGCCTGCTGCCGGGAACCAGTGTTCTTGTGACTCGTGGAGCGGATGGCATGACTCTTTTCCGTCAAGCTGAGGAACCGGTCACTGTTCCTACCGTAGCCCGGCGCGTTTTCGATGTTGTCGGAGCCGGGGATACTGCTGTGGCAGTCCTCGCCATGTCCATGGGAGCGGGTCTTCCTCTGCCCCGGGCAATGCAACTCGCGAATCTCGCTGCCGGGGCAGTTGTGGGAAAGCAGGGTACAGCGACTGTGACACCGGCAGAATTGATAGAACCATGTTTTTGAGGGCCTTTAATTCCACCGGCATGACGAAGAGCCATTCAGTGCAATTTGCCAGTATCCGCCACTGATGGCACTGACCTTGGCTGCTCCATCGCAGGCAATAGAAGCCGGCTGCGGGAGGCGCAAAGATTTGATTTGGACCGTCACATCACGGTATTTGGGATATGTGCGCAGTGTCCAGCCGCCGCCATCCTGTGCGATGACTAGTATTCCATCGGTCCGAACGGTGTCGAAGTCAACTACCGTACCTGCTGCGTTAAGTCTTGCATCGGGCGGGTTGTACAGCGGTGCTGCAGGCACGAATGTGATGACACCTCCTGTTACGTTCAGCGTGCCGATAAGGTAGCGGCGGTCTCCGTAAGGATCTACTCCAAGCATCTGCAGTCGCGAATCATAGGCAATTGAGACAAGTCCTGTGAGCAGTTGGTAAGTTCCCGCAGGCAGTGTGCCTGGAAAAGTACAGCTGAAGGGGTCAACGACGGTTTGTCCGGGCTTCCAGGAAGCCACCGGAGTTCCCGGTGCGTGATCACACTGATAAAGCAGTTGTTGCGGCACCCCTTGCTTGACTACATGAACGAAGTTCGAATAGTTGTCCGTCATGTTGTAGTCGAATAGTTTCCACTGTAACTGGAAAGAGAAAGTGTTTCCAGAGTGAGAGTATTTCTGGACCGATGGTTGTGCGAAGGCAGGAGCCGCCGTCAAATCGGCCTGGTTTCTCGCGTTTGCGAAGATCAGCGAAGGGGTCTCGGCATAATCCACAATGTTGCCGTTCCGGAGTGCGGTATACGCGAGGAGATTGGTTCCCTGGGCAAGCCAGCCATATTGAGGCAGCGTATAGCCCTGCCAGACAAGCGGGGAAAGCTGCCCGTTTGCCACGATGGTGTCGCCGTTGGAATATTTCACCATCGGCCGGGACCAATCTCCGGCTTTGGCCGCACTGGTTCCGTCAAGCCAGTTGCCTTTGAACTGGTATTGGATCGAGGCCGCTGTTTGCGTTCCATAGCGCCGTGCAACCGTTCCTACGAGATTTTGTTCCACCAGGATTTTGGGAACGACACTCCAGAAGTCATTTCCGTTGTAACTGCCCAGATACGGAGCGTGTCCGAAGATCACTTCCTGCATCCGGTAAGCATCTTGTATATCTGTATGAGTGATATCTTCCCCTGGTCCAGTCCAGCGTTCATAGAGGCCCATACCGTGATTCACCTGAAGTGGGTGGATAACATTGAGGTCAAAATCGACCATGGTTGGCATATGAGTTCCTGCGTTTTGGGCGATTGCACCGGTACCGGTCTGTGCCTGGACGCCATCGAGAAGGCCGCTCCAGAACCAGTGATTTCTTCCCTCCCCGAAGACCGGGCCGGAATGAGTGGCGCGCGCAAAACTCCACAGTGCCTGGCTGGCCGCGGCATAAGCCCGGTGCGTGCCGGACCCAGCCTCGCGTGAGTCGACATCCGCCCGTGAGAATGGCATGATGGCGGAATTGACATCGATGTAAGATGCCTTGGTGTTGTAGGAATTGTGAATCAGCGGGGATTGTGTCTGGGCATTTGGAATAAAGCGGGTTGGCTTGGTCCCATAAGACTGCAGTCCGGTGTCAGGATTGAAAGTGGTCGGAAATGGCATTCCATTCCACATCAGCATGACGCTTGACGGGTTGTAGTAATCGTAATCAGGATAGTAATCCACATAGTTTTCATGCAGTCCCAGAAGGTGCCCCCCCGCCGCGGCCGCACTGGTAACTCCTCTGAGTTCTGTATCTCCTCCAAGGGCGGCATTCGCCGGAAGATGTGCGGGCAGTGCATTGTCATAACCGCTCCTCTGCCAGCGGTGGAGCAGGGCGATGCAGCTGCCGATTCCAAAGCTCTGCAGTGACCGGAACCGGTCGGCTATCTCGCGGAATGACCCTTCCCAGATATCCATCACCACCTGTCCGGCTATCTTGGACATATATGGGGACTTTGGGTTATTCAGAGCAGGAAAGACTTCTGAAAGAACCGGCGATACCGAGATCACAAGGGTCTCCTGCAAATAGTTGTAAGTGCCATTGGTCAGCAGGGAATACTGAACGGTATTGCTGGCTGGGTCAATCCACGTTCCGTTTGAGCTGTTCCAGTCAAAGTAGGTGTTAACAAACAGATTGGAGGGCTGGGCGTAACTGATATAGCCGGAATAATAGGGGACGGGAACAGTCTGCATGGTCTGATTGACGGGCGGAGGACCTGCCTTTAGCGCCGAGATGACCGGGCTGCTGGCATAAAACGTAGCCCGCAGAGCCTTTCCTGAAAGCGAAGGGATCACCAGGATCTGCATGATGCCTCCATTTGTGGTGTATGTAAAGGCCCACTGTGCGCCGGAGGGTCCGGGAACCCATGCCGCGCCTTGAAACACAAGATCGGAATGGGACGGGACTACTGCTGGATTGAAATCGAGTTCAGAGGGTCCTGTTTTGAGGAAGTTGGATTTGACTGCAACCGTTCCGAGGGAATTCATGCTCCCCGCTTTTGGCGGAAACCAGTCATATTCGACGTTTCCATCCGCGCCGGAGTAGACAATAGAAGCCCCGTAAGATGTCTGTGTCAGTTGTCCCGGCGTTGCCGCCCGGAGTCCGGCGGGCAACAGAAATGCATTCAACAGGAAGATAGTGAAGAAGCCGCATTGAGCAGCCGCGGAAGCTGCCTGCCGGCTCATGATGAGTACGGTCCGGTACGTTTGATATCGATAGCTGTTCATTGCCTGATCTCTTGCGGAGTAGTTATGTATTGCGTGCAGTTATCTATCGGCACGGTACTGATGGAACTTTAGTTTCCGGCTCCGGGGCGGTCTTCCAGTGTGTGGCCGGTATGCGTGGCATAATTGAGGCTTGAACGGCTTCAGGCGTTTCGACGCCACCGGGTGGAAGGGTTTGCTTCTCCCGCTGGGTCTCTGCAACTGCCTCTACCTTCCTGTTTGGTTAATACTCACAGGACCGGTACACACGTACTTCTTTCCGGATGGCCGCGCCCTCCGGGTGCACTTGGCTGACAACTTCGCAGCTCTGGCTCTGGGCAGTGCGCTCCTGTATCTTCTGTGCGGGCTCACGCGCGGGTATGTTCGTGACTCGGTTGCCCTTTTCTGTGTTTCGGTCGCTCTGTGGAGTGTTGCTTCTGCCGTGTCCCCGGTGACCATGAACCGTGGCGACGGGAGTTTCATGGTTGCTGTTGTACTGGTCTGCGCAGCAGCCGCGGCAATATGGTTCCGGTGGACCCTGCTGCGTCAGATGGTCGAAAATACGACGATCATCCTCGCGCTGCTCTGCGTGGCTGCTGCTTGCCGTGTCTGGCAGGCGAGTTGGAAATTACCGGTCTACGGTGTTGAGCAGAGCCATGGCCTTTACCTGCAACACTCCAGCAACTCCCCGCCCTCCCGCAAACCCCGAACTTCCAGAGAAGGTGCTTCGGGCGGAAGGGTGCGGATTGTGTGGATCATCTTTGACGAGTTGGACCAAAACCGGACGTTTCCTTCCGTGGAGGCCGCCCGGGACCGGTTCAGGCCAGCCCTCCCGAACTTTCAGCGCCTGGCTGCCGAAAGTATGCAGATGTCGGCAATGGTGCCCAGCCACTACCGCACACTGGCCGCTGTTCCTTCCATGCTGACGGGACACCCGCTCTCCATAGCCGCGGCTACGGAAGCGGGCCGCACATGGGGCGGTGTGCCCAATCTATTTTCGGAATTTCATGAGAAGGGCCTGACAACCGCGGTGTTGGGTTGGCACCATCCCTACTGTTTTGTTCTTGGCTCTTCGGTGGACAACTGCCTTACGGCGGTTGGTGAATCCTTGACGATCGAGCCATATCTGCAAATTCCGGTCCCGCCCTGGCCTGTGAGGCTGCAATGGAATTTCAAGGAAGTCTTGCGAAACGTCCCGCTGGCCCGTGCCCTCCGCCGGCACCTGCCCGCGGGTTCCCAGGACCGTTTTCGGGAACGTGCGCTCTATGAACTGCTGTGGCTCCAGACCAAGACCTGTCTACAAGGCAAGTATGATTTCACTCTGATCCATTTTTCTGTTCCGCACCCCCCCGGAGTTGCTCTCAAGAATGGAGCGCCGGGAGGAGACTACTACGACAATCTGGAACTGGCCGATGGGCTCCTTGGCCAGGTGCGAAGCATTCTCGAATCGGACCATGCGTGGTCGGAAACGGCCTTGCTGGTCACAGGAGACCATCATCTCCGCCTCGATTTATGGTCAGACCAGATGACGCGCCGGGTCATCGACGCGACCCGCGGCAAGGAGGATGCCCGCACCGTTTGCCTGCTGAAGCTGCCAGGGCAAATGGCGGGCACCCTCAATACGACCCCGTTCAGCGCCCTGTTGCTGCACGATCTTGTCAATACAATCGCCAACAGAACGCTGTCTGATCCAAAAGCCATAGCTGCATGGATAGAGGGGCAAGCGTCGCGCTTCCCAACAGAACGCGTACCAGTACGGTGAATCCACTATTGAGCAGCACTGGAGTTGCCACTTTTTGCAAAAACTTGTTTACTTTGCTGCTCTGGACGGTGTAGTATTATCCTAGCTGATTGATATTAATAGGTCAGCTCTGTACCTCGGAGGAGAAACAAAAAAACATGGTAAACAGGTCAATACTCTACACGATGGCAATCTTGATTGCCTCGGCAGCTACTACTCTCGCTGGTCCCGTTACTCTCGCGGATCTGGATACGGACTTTTCGTTAACGCAGGGCACCGCCGGTTGGACCTACGGCGTGTACACCACCCCTTTCACCCCCAGCACCTTCAGCACAAGCAACATCACCTCCACCTGGCACTACATCTTGACTGCCGGTGAGACCAACTTCCAAATTTTCAACGATGGCTCCACGACGTACTTCGCGCCTCAGGCTGGTGACAGCCCGACAGCGGATGCAACGACGGTCACCATTCCGGTCGCACGCTGGACCGATTCTGGCTACACGGGTTCCGTAACGATTTCTGGTTTCTATTACAAGGTAGAAGGCACTACGGGTTCTTACATCCCCACGGTTGCCCCGACTGTCTACATTGGAGATACTCAGGTTTATTCTGCCAATCTGGTGCCGGGAACAACGAGTTCGACTCCCTATTCCTTCACCACGAACGTAACGGCTGGACAGACGATTGACTTTGTTCTCGGTCTTCCGATTGTACCCGCGCCGGGCGGCGGCTCCCCCGCTTACTACGACTACAACGCTTACACGGCTTTCGACGGCACTGTGACGACGGCCTCTGTTGCGACTCCTGAACCCGCTTCTTGGAGCCTTTTTCTCATCGGTAGTGGCTTCTGCATCGCTGGAATTCGCCGCAGCAAAGCACGCCGGTAACCTGCAACGTCAGTTTTGTTCGCCTCCGAAAATGGCCTCTGTCGAAAGACAGGGGCCATTTTTTTACATGCCCCGCCTTCTGCTCCAAGTCTCCTACCTATCCTGAACCCTCAGCTATACCGGCGCTCAACAACTCCTTTCAACGTTTCCAATACGTCTGCAGCAACTTGATCCCATTGGTAGCGCTTGGACGCAATCAACCCTTGGACGCGCATCGAGGCACGCAAATCAGTATCGAAAAGAATGCGCTTGATCCCCTCGGCGATAGAATCCGGCTGGTGCGGGTCCACCAGGACAGCGCTGCCTGCGGTGACTTCTTCCACGGCCGTGTTGCTAGAGGTCAGGACCGGAAGTCCAGAGGCCATGGCTTCTGCCGCAGGAAGTCCAAAGCCCTCATAATAGGCTGGATAGATCAAGGCTGTAGCCCCACGATAGACGCCGGGAAGTTCTGCGTCAGGGATGGCTTCCAGAAAATGAACTTTGTCTTGGATTCCCAGTGTTTTCAATAGTTCCAGCAGGTTGGCCGATGGGCTTCCTGTCATGATCAACCTGACCTGATCGGCAACCCCTGAACGCGCATACCCTGTCAGCATGCCAGGTACATTCTTGTGTGGTTTGTGATTGCCCACGTAGAGAAAATACGGGTAACCGGGTTGATAGGTCGAACCATTGGGTTGGAAGTCTGGACTAACTCCGTTTCCAACCACTACAACCTGTTCGTCTCGTAGTTTTCCCCATTCGAGCAGTTGCATCTTGGAAAACTGAGAGACTGTCATGACTGCTCCGGCATGTTTCAGCGTGGAGCGTACGAAGACGTTGTAGAAGAGCGAGGTTTTCCACGTTCTGTACTGCGGGAAGTTCAGGTGCACCAAGTCATGCAGGACGAACGAGAACGGAATCGAGCTTCTTAGAGGAGGGTTGAAACCGGGGGAGAAATAGACCTGCTGGGGAACTTTTCGCAGTTGAGAGGAGAGGATGACCGGGTCCAGCGGATGGAGTATCGGCGTGTTGGTCTGCAATGGAGTGACATTGGGAATCCTTTTCAATACCTCTATGGCGAAGCGGCCGATCCCATGCATGCCGCACCACCTGTAATCCGCCAGGACCTTCAGATTCCCGTACTTCTGCAAGTTGTACTGATCTGGAACATGATTGGTGGCCTGGGACATGTATCTTTATGGTAACGCAGCATGTTATTGCTACAATCCGGTGGTAAATGCCAATAAGGAATGATCTTGTTTCTGCAATCCGCGCCGATGCAAAGCGTCAGTTTTCTCACTGGGAAAGAACTTCAGGGCTTGGTGCCTACACCCGTCTGATCTTTCTTTGCCCGGGCTTTCAACTTGCCCTTTGTCTCCGTTTTCAGGAGGCGGTTGGGCGGGTCCCCAAGGCCGGGTTTTTCTTGAGACGCGTCGCCTGGTATTTCACGACGATGTGGTTTGGGTGCGATATTGATCCTCATGCCACGATTGGCCCCGGTATCCATTTCCCCCATCCTACGGGGATCGTCATTGGCGGCGAATGGGATATTGGTGCTAATGTATCGATCCTGCAGGGGGTAACGCTGGGCCGGGGTCATGAAGAACCTGTTACCCGTTCCACGGTGGGGGATGGTGCTGTTTTAACCGCGGGTGCAAAAGTGATCGGGAATGTTTCTATTGGATCTGGCGCTGTTGTCGGGGCCAATGCTGTAGTGCTGCAAGATGTTCCTCCGGGTTTCGTGGCCGTGGGGGTGCCTGCACGTATGATTGAGCCGCGTTCCAGAAAGTCAGACAAACCGCTGTAAGCTGGAGTGTGGGGTTTCCTGTGAGCTGGAAAAATAAAGGTACGGAGTCACGCTTCGCATTCGTCGGTCTTCGGCAAGTGATTCTGATTGCCGCTATCATGTTGTTCTACTCAGATGTATTCAGCGGGGTCATACGCTATGTTTGGCACTCGATTGGCGTCGAATTCCTGACCTACATTCCAATGATCACAGTGTCGGCTGTCACGATACTCTACCTGGCTTACAGCGGTTTCCGCACCGTTTATGACGCCAGGATCACGATGGTCATTTTGTTTATCTTCTCCTTTGCGGTGATTGGCTTATTCATGGGCCGGGCACCGGAAGGTGTATTCTTCGCGCTCTATACGTGGGGACCTTTCTTTTTGGGGATGATGGCTGTCAGGTTCGATCTCTTTCCCAGGATCATGAAACATGTGCCATTGCTGACGGTATTGGCGCTGGCGGGTGTATTTGTGACCGCTTTGACAACGGTGCCGTGGATGGGCGGTGAGGGTTACTCGATCGGTGGTGTGGAAGTGGAAATCACCCGCAACTGGGATGCTTTTGGTGTTTCCCGGCTGCCCGGGTTTTCCCGTGCGAGCTATACCGCTGCAAACCACCTGACTGTTTTCGCTTTGTGGCTGTTGTGCACGCGCATGTCTGTATTTTGGAAGGCAGTTCTCTGGGGAGCCGCCGGCTACGCAATTCTGCTGACCACTTCCAAGACTCCCTTGATTGTGATTGCAGCTGCCCCGCCTCTGTTGCTTGGATACACACTTCTGTCGAGAACCGGGAAGTGGGCGCGCGTATATTCTTACGGAGTGGTGGCGGTGATTCTTGCCATTATGATTGGCCTGCCATTGATGGGCGAAATCAACAAAGGCGGCGGCCGGATACATCTTCCTTACGATGACATCTTCCCGTTTTTGCGGATGGAGTCATTCGCGGACCGGGTAGAAAATATGTGGCCCAATGCGTTCAGACTACTGGATGTGGATGGTCCGGTAGCGCATGTGCTGGGGCGTGGCTTGAGTGGTATTGGTGTAGGGCAGAAGTTCACCGAAATGGATATCATCAACAGCGGTGACAACATGCACGTATTTCTCTACATCACCTTTGGCATGTTTTCATCGCTGTTTTATGCCGCGCTGCTGCTTGGACATAAAAGGGCGATGGATAGATTCCCCAAGACGTCGCAGGGAATGCCCCCTGTGTTTTACCTTGCAACTGTGACTGCGGTGTTGGGCCTGGGGACGCTCACCTGCGTGATTGAGTCGATTCTGCCGGTCTTTGCTTTTGGTGCAATGGTGGCGCTTTGTGTCGCGCCCTTGCCTGCAAGAAAGGTGGTCAGGCGGGAACCGGCCTGGCAGTTGTTTGAGAGCGTACAAGAGTCAACAGCAGCGCCTGCTCCTGTGAACAGCATCTGATATCTGCAGGCAGTTCAGCCTGCCGCTGTAATGGCCGCTTGCAGTGTCTTCACCAGACGCTCGCCCAGCAGGTCTGCGGAATACCTGGCCCCTTGATCCGCTGCTCCCTGCTGCAACTGATCGAGGAAATCTTCGTTATCGAGAATATCCTCGATTGCTCTCGTCCAAGCCGTCTTATCTCCCGGGGGCAGAACCATTCCGGAAGAACGGTCCTCCACCATTTCCGGTATTCCACCAACCTCGGAGACTAATGCAGGAATGCCGGCCCGAATCGCTTTGCGTACCACTCCAGGGTGATTCTCCCGCCACAGAGAAGGCGTGCAGAGAACATCGGAGTTGCTCATGTAACCAGGGACCTCGGCAGGAGGCACCTGCCCGGTAAAGGTAACCCAGGATTGCCCGCTATACCGTTCCCGCAGCAGACTCAGATCGGGACCAGAGCCAACAATCAGGAACTGAAACTGCCGTCCAGATGCTGCGATACCGGCCAGTACTTCGAGAAGAAAGGTGACGCCTTTGGTCTCATGCACTCTTCCGACGTAAAGGATGCGGACGGGATCTTTCCGGGAAGCCCGCGGCACTCTTGGAACAGGTATATCGAGATCGATGTCGGGAAGAATAACTGCTTCATAACCCGCCAAATCTACAGTTGACCGCAGCGTGTTCCAGGTATTGACCGAAGGAGAAGTGAATTGGACCGGTGCAGGCAGTGACTTGAATTGCCCGGTGCGGACAGCGGAAGAGAGCTTACACTCGCGGCATTGCTCCGTGCAGCTGTCTCCATTCTTGAACATGGAGCAGCGCAGACACGCTAAAGCGAGATCATGCAGGTGATAACAGACCGGGATACGGAGCTTCTTAAAGACAGAGAGTGCGTTGCTTCCGATGCCAACAAACAGGTGGATGTAAACCACGTCCGGCTGGAATTCACGGACGACACGCTCCACAATTGTTTCGTTCCGGGGGTCAAGGTGGTCCTGTATATGCCAAAGGATCTTTTTCAGGCCACCCTGCTCGTTGCTGTTATGTGGAGTGTAAGCCCGGGGCCAGGGTAGGCGCCAGATACGAAGACCTTCCACCAGGCTGCCGTTGAGTTCATCCTCTCTGTCTTTGGAGATGGTGAGCACGCCAACCTCATGGCCATTTTTAGAAAGCCACAATGCAGCTTGATGTGCGCAGATCTCAGCGCCGCCCTTCAGAAAGGGTGGAAACATCGAAGCCAGGAACAGAATTTTCATAGGGTGCGCATAAACCGGTAAGCAGTCTCGATGAGTGAAGGCAGACTGGAATGCACGGGAGTCCACCCCAGAATGTCGCGTGCCTGCGATGCATCTGCAACCAGAACAGCTGGGTCCCCTGCCCTGCGCCCTTCGCGGCGGACTGCCGGAGCCATGCCGGTTACGCGGTGAACACAATCCACGACTTCCTGCACGCTGTGGCCCTGCCCGGTGCCGAGGTTGAAGGCCCGGCTTGTACCACCGGCACTCAGGTAGTCGAGAGCACGCAAGTGTGCGCTGGCGAGATCCGCGACGTGAATGTAGTCACGGACGGCTGTTCCGTCAGCTGTTTCGTAGTCGGTGCCAAAAATGGATATTGGCTTGTCTGGTTGCAGGGCGGCCTGCAACACGAGCGGGATCAGATGGGTCTCGGGGGCATGGCGCTCGCCGATTTCGCCATCAGGATCACAACCAGCCGCGTTGAAGTAGCGCAGTGCAACCCAGTTGAGACCGTTGATCTCACCGTACCAGCGAAGCATTTTCTCGACGAACAGTTTGGATTCGCCGTAAGGATTGACCGGCCGCTGCGGATGGGTTTCATCTATAGGAAGCCTTACGGGATCACCATAGGTGGCACAGGTGGATGAGAATACAAGCTTGCTGACACCTGCCGAGCGTGCTGCTTCGAGCAACCGCAGAGTGTTGACTGTATTATTTTCGAAATATAGATGCGGCTCGCGCATCGATTCGCCTACATAGGCGTACGCCGCAAAATGCATGATTGCGTCAATGCGGTGTTCGCGCAGAGCAGCCACCAGTTGCGCCGGGTCGGAGAGATCAGCTTTGACCAGCGGACCCCACTTGACTGCGTCTTCGTGGCCTCTGCTGAGGTTGTCGTAGACCACCGGGAGATGTCCCGAAGCTGCTAATGCCTTCGCAGTGTGGCTGCCGATATAACCTGCACCGCCGGTAACAAGTACATTCATGGGAAAGGTTTTGCGTGGGAGGCAGACTGTGATCTGTCTTGGAAAAACCCGTGTTTTTCCGTTGAAAGGGCCTTGTCTGTCCGCTCCTGCAATTGTCCCATGCAGTCCGGGAGGGGTCAAGCGATCCGGCAACTCGAACGCTTGGGCAGCTTTTCCACTGGCGCGCAACTATAGCCACCAGTGCCGCGGTTCAATACTGTCGAAGCGGGCTCGATGCCACAATAGAAGTGTTTACTATTCTGGAGGAATAAATACGTTGCAGAAGACTGCTCTTGTTTCCGGTGCAGCCGGATTCATCGGCTCACATATGTGTGACCGTCTGCTTGCCGAAGGCTTCAATGTCGTGGGTGTGGACAATATGCTAACGGGCACCGCGCGAAATCTGTCGCATCTAGCCGGCGAACCGCGTTTTGATTTTGTGGAACAGAACGTGAGCGAATCCTTCAGTGTTCCCGGCTCCTTCAGCCACGTTCTGCATATGGCCTCTCCTGCAAGTCCCAGAGATTATCTTGAGTTTCCTTTGGAAACTCTGGAAGTCGGGTCCGCCGGAACACGCAACATGCTGCAGATTGCCCATCGCAATGAAGCTAAGTTCCTGGTGACCTCTACTTCTGAAACGTATGGAGATCCCGTGGTCCATCCACAGGTGGAAACATACTGGGGAAATGTGAATCCAGTCGGGCCGCGCTCCTGTTACGACGAAGCGAAGCGCTTCGCGGAGGCAATGACCATGGCCTTCCACCGGAAATATGGTGTTCGAACCAGTATTGCCCGCATTTTCAATACGTACGGTCCGCGTATCAAGCTGAATGATGGACGCGTTGTACCTGCGTTTCTTGATCAAGCACTGCATGGCAAGCCGATTACGATCTTCGGCAACGGTTCGCAGACGCGGAGTTTCTGCTACGTTTCAGATCTGGTAGACGGGTTGTTCCGCCTTTTGCTTTCAGATGAAATCTACCCTGTCAATCTTGGTAATCCGCTGGAGTTGACCATTCGCGAGTTCGCCGAACGGATCATAGCGCTTACGGGTTCGACTGTCTCAATTTCCTACGAACCGCTTCCGGAGGATGATCCCAGGCAGAGAAAGCCGGACATCACCAAAGCCGGGCGTCTGCTTGGGTGGCAGCCGGTTGTTGGCCTTGAGGAGGGGCTCCGCAAGACCGTTGAGTACTTTCAATCGCTTGAAGACGCCGTTCCGTCGCGCTGAGCGCTTCCCGGCAAGTGAATTATTGGAGAGTTAATGATGAATGTCACAGTAATTGGAACAGGGTATGTCGGAACGGTGACCGGGGCCTGTCTCGCCTATTTGGGACACAGCGTCACCTGTGTGGATACCGATGCATCGAAGATTGAAAAGTTGCGTGCCGGCCAGTCGCCCATTTTTGAGCCCGGCCTTGAAGAACTCATGCAATTGGCCAAGGCACGCGGCGGCCTTGCCTTTTCCACTGATGTGTCCACCTGTGTGCCCTCGAGCGATGTCATTTTCATTGCCGTTGGAACTCCCCCGCTGCCTTCCGGCGAGGCTAATCTCGTCTATCTCGAATCAGCTGCGCGCAGTATCGGCTCGGCAATTGATGGCTCCCGTTATGCCGTGGTCGTGAACAAATCGACCGTTCCGGTAGGCTGTGGCAATCTTGTCGAAACCCTCGTTCGCGAGGGGATTCATGACTCCGGCAACGTATCGGCAAACTCGATTCAATTCGGTGTAGCCAGCAATCCTGAATTTCTGCGGGAGGGTTCCGCTATTCTTGATTCGCTCTATCCGGACCGTATTGTTGTTGGTTCGGAAGATGAACGCACTCTCGAAGTTATGCGGGAACTGTACCGCCCACTGGTCACCCAGGAGTTCCCTGCTCCAGCGTTCTGTCCCCGTCCCGAATCGCTCCAGCCGGTCAGTGTGGTTACCACAACGCTGACCAGTGCGGAGATGATTAAGTATTCCGCGAATGCGTTTCTGGCATTGAAGATCGGGTTTGCCAACGAAATCGCAAATATATGTGAGCGGGTCGGTGCCGACGTGGTGGAAGTGACGACGGGCATTGGTCTCGACAAGCGGATTGGTTCCCGCTTCTTGAATGCCGGGATTGGCTGGGGTGGCAGCTGTTTCGGGAAAGATGTTCTCAGTCTTCACCACACCGCAAACGAGTATGGTTACCATGCCCGCATCCTTGAAGCCTCCATTGCTGTCAACCAGATGCAGCGCTTGCTGGTGATTCAGAAATTGCAGGAAAAGCTCTTTATTCTGAAGGGCAGGACCATTGGTCTGCTGGGCCTCGCTTTTAAACCCGATACCGATGATCTTCGGGATGCACCTGCGCTTCAGATTGCCGAGAGGTTGCTCAAGATGGGTGCCCGTGTCCGGGTTTACGATCCAATTGCCATGCCTGGCTGCAAGGTGCAAAATCCAGATCTCCGTGTAACTTACTGTCAGTCGGCACTTTCCGTTGCCGAAAACGCTGATGCGGTCGTGGTTGTGACCGAGTGGGCGGAGTTTGCGGGGCTGGATCTGGCGGCCCTTGCCGGACGTATGACCAGACCGGTGCTGATTGATGGCCGTAACCTGTTCCAGCCTGCGGCGGCTGCGGCAGCAGGCTTTGACTATACCGGCATCGGCCGTTCCGCAGGCCGCGCCCGTGTGCAAGTTCCCGTCGGCTGATCCGCTGAACGTTGCTGTCCTGGACTATCTCCCAAAGCGTTCCAAGGCTTTGGGAAATAGTCCTGTGCGGAATGCGATGACGGCAAATGCCACAGCGATGAAAGATTCCGCCAGCACAACCGCGATGCACATTCCCATTCCGGAATAGCGCCTCACGAAAAGTACAGCCAGGAGAATATTTAACGCTCCGGCTACTAGAACCACACGGTTGAACAACTTATCGTTCCCTCTTGGCAGCAACCATTGGTTACCGAATCCGATACCTGTGGCGATGAGAAAGGGAAGCAGCGAAAGTACCCGCATCATCGGTAAGGAATCGCTAAAGCCGCTGCCCAGCAACATCTTGATCCAGAGTGGTGCGCCAATCATGGTTCCGAGGGTGAGACAAAGGCCTGCGCCTGCCATAATCACCAGCAGCTTCTGTGCCATGTGAACGAACTCCTCGTGTGACTTGCTGGCGAGATTCGATTGCCTTGCGAAAAAAACTTTGGCGAGCGGAGAAAGCAAGTTCTGCACTGCCCGCACCAGACGCTCAGCCCCACTGTAGAGCCCAACCTGTGCCGGAGTGGCGTAAAGTCCCAGAATCAGGCTGTTGGCCGAGGTGTAAAGTGAAACGGATCCGAAATAAATGAACATGCTCCAACCCATGCGGAAGCTGGGGATGATGTGGCTGGCCCAAGCCGCTGGTATGGTGATGTGACGCCGAACCATAAGGTACCCCGCGACCACGGGTATCAACGCCGCCAGTGCCTGAAACAGCAGTACCAGTGGGGCATCCCCGGTGTTGCGGACGAACAAAAGAACACCCGCGGCGGCAACGACCCGGGAGGACATTTCCCAAACCGCCATCGATTTCACCGTCTCCATTCCCTGGAAGAACCACATGAAGCTGAAGCCTTGTATAGCTCCCCAAACGAATGCCGCCCAGAGCAGCGATTCGTGGTGTGCCAGTGGAGTGTAGAAGAACTGCAACGCGAAGACCGCCGGCACGGCCACTGCGGTCAGTATGACCTTGGCTCCGGTGACCCCTGCGACGATTCCTCCCAGTACGGCAGGGTTGTCCCGGTTGCGCGCAACCTCACGCATGGCGGAGAGGCCGAATCCATACTCGATCAGCATATTGACGTACTGCCCCACGGCTTGCGCCAGAGCGATCATTCCCCAGCCGGAAGGCCCCATCATGGTGCTGACAAAGCGGATGATAACGATCGGCAGGGCGTAAATGACAATCTGTGCGCCGTATAGGTACACGACGTTGCCAAGGATGGAGGTCCGGGTCTTCACGGGAGAGGTCGAATTCACGCAGCGGACCGTGTCGTTGAACGAATGGTGCTGGCAGGAGGAATGTGCAAAGAGAGGGGAGCCTGTGCTGGTTGGTTAGTGTTCACCGAGACCCTCAGTGTGCCACGGGCTTCCCAGAGGGTCAAGTTTCAACCAGCCCCCTGCCGGACCTGCCAGCCCCCCTGCCGCATATTGGATAATAGAACCTTGAGCTTCCCTGATCTGTACCGCAAAGAACTGACGAAGACCCTCGAGGCCATTGACGCCGCACGGGTCGAACAGGTGATCGAGGTCATGCGCAGCGCGCGCGATACCGGCCACAGAATCTTTACCTGCGGTAATGGAGGCAGTGCCTCATCCGCATCGCATTTTGTCTGTGACATGGTTAAGGGCGCAAGCTACGGACGTGACCGCCGCTTCAAGATCATGGCACTCACTGACCAGATGCCGGCGATCAGTGCTTATGCCAACGATGTCGGCTATGAGGCCGTTTTTGTGGAGCAGTTGAAGAACTTTGCGGAATCTGGCGATGTGCTGCTGGCAATCAGCGGCTCTGGCAATTCTCCGAATGTGCTGCGGGCCGTGGAGTATGCCAAGTCCACCGGATGCACCACGATCGGCTTTACCGGCCGTGGCGGTGGCAAGCTCGCTTCCCTGGTGGATCTCAGCATCGTGATTGATTCACAGCATATGGGCAGAATTGAAGACGCGCACATGATCATGTGTCACATGATCGGGTATTACTTTATGGAACAAGACTGACCGGCGCTGCTGCAGGAGCGAAAACAGTGAGAAAAAGCCTCCCCTCCCGCCACTGTGTTTCCAGATGCCAACCGTAATCACCGTTGCCGGGACCAGGCCTGAGGCCATCAAGGTCGCCCCTCTTCTTGCCGGGTTCCGCCAATTCCCTGCCCTGCGCTCTCTCTACTGTGTGACAGCGCAGCACAGGCAAATGCTTGATCAGGTCCATGAATGGTTCGGTCTTGTTCCGGATATAGACCTGAGCCTCATGGAGCCGGGTCAAACTCTGTCTGGCTTCGCCGCCAAAGCACTTTCCGGGCTCTCTGCCGTCTTCGCGGAACAGAAGCCTGACTGTGTGGTGGTGCAGGGCGATACGACGACGGCCATGATGGCAGCACTGGCGGCCGCATATCAAAAAATTCCCGTGGCGCATGTGGAGGCCGGCCTGCGCACGGGCGAGTTCTTCAACCCGTTCCCGGAAGAAATTAACCGCCGCGTCATCTCCGCGGCAACACGTTTTCATTTTGCGCCCACCGAGCAGGCCGCCACGGCCCTGCGGAACGAAGGCATTCCCCCGGCATGGATCCATGTGACGGGCAATACGGTGATTGATGCACTTCGCATGACGGCACTGCGTGAAGTCGAAGCCGCTGTGGAGCTGCCTGAAGGGCCGCTCGTTTTGATTACTGCCCACCGCCGGGAGAGTTTCGGAGGCCCGCTCGAAAGTATCTGCCGGGCCCTGCGCCGCCTGGCTGACGAAAACCCGGATGCCGTGCTGGTGTATCCCGTTCATCTGAATCCCAATGTCCGCGAGCCTGTACTGCGCATTCTCGGGGGTCATCCGCGCATTCATTTGACCGAACCCCAGCGGTACGAACAGTTCGTCCATTGGATGAAGCGGGCCAGCCTGATTCTTACTGATTCCGGCGGGATACAGGAAGAAGCGCCGTTTCTCCGTGTTCCGGTGCTGGTGATGCGCGACACGACGGAGCGCCCGGAAGCCGTTGCGGCAGGCGCGGCCAAGCTGGTCGGTACTGAAGAGGACCGGATTGTTGGAGAAGCGTCCCGGCTGCTGCGGGATCCTCTTGCCAGGCAGGTCATGTCACAGGCGGGCAGTCCTTTTGGAGATGGCTATGCGGCCGCCCGCATCGCTGCCGTACTGGCAGAAGCACTTTCTTAGGAATTGCCCGCGGGTGCAAAGGTCATGGAGAAGCTGTTCAACCGCAGACCACCCCGCAGACGCACAGTGCCGGGTTGCCTCTCATAGGCGACAATCATGCGCACCGCCGCGGTATTCCGGGGCGAATGGAATGTGCATCCCCGGTCCTGCTTCGCGAGGAACGGCGTACACTTAGCCTCCAGTTGTTTGCCGTCAGCCAGAAAAAGCAGCATGAGGCCGTCATGTTCGGGATTGATCGACAGGCCTTCGGTCGTGGCGTTCCAGGTCACGAAATAGGTTTTGTCCGGCAGCACCGCCAAATTCTTGACCAGCAGCTCGCTTGACTCCGGCTGTTGGCCAGTGAATTCGAACCAAACAGACCCTGGCGAGTAGGTTGTGGCCGTTACATTGCGCTCTGGCAGTTGCCAGCCGAAGGGCTGGGGTTCAAAGGGCAGGGTGAAATTCGGGTTGGCAATGCCGTCTCCCTTTTCGGGGTGCATGGCAGTGGAGGCGACCAGTTTGTGTTCCACCAGCTTGTTCCAGATTCCAGCGGCCTCGGCCTGCCTGCCGTTGGCGAACATGATTTCGTCGAAGTGAACAAACTGGCGTTGTTCGTTCAATGAGGCGGTCTCCGCGGTCCGCAGTGCTGTGTCGAACATCGGCAGGGCTTCGACCGGCTGATTGTTCTCTACCAGGTAAAAGAAATAGTATTTCTGCACATAGTCGCGGTGCGGCAGCAGGGAAAGCATTCGAGCGTTATCGGCTCCGGCAGCCCGGCAAATGTCGAAAATTGGCCTGAGATCGAAATAGCCAAGGTCGGGTTGGGTGATGACGTCGATAGCCTTCGCGATATTGGGCCACATCTTTTCTTTTTGCCCGGTGCGCATGTAAAAGTTGATCAAGGTCCAGATGGGTTTGAACTGGTGATCGATATCCACGGCTTTTTGCAGGAGTCTTTCTGCTTCCTCCCGTTGTCCCTGCGCTTCGGCGTATAAGCCGAGTGCGAGCCAGGAATCGGGGAGCCGGGGATTCAGGCGGTTGGCCTCAACCCATTGCCGCACGGCCTCGGACGGGTTGGTGAAGTCGAGCTGCTGCGACAAACGGATCTTGTACCTGGCATTGTCCGGTTCCATCGCGACGGCCTGCCGTAGTGCATCCAGATTCCCGGTCTGGGAGAGCCAGTCTGACCAGGCAGTCTTCCAGCAAAGACTGGCGAGTATAGCCAGAACAGCAAGGGCCGCTGCGCGGGCGGTCCATATGGCCACGGGGTTGCCGTTCTTGGGGGTCACTCCCAGAAAGTATACTTGTCCTTCAGACGATGAGCCATTCTCCAGTACGGATTACGATCTCCATGATGCTTTCGGTGGCGCTTGTCGGCTCGCTTGCTGCGGGTATTGCGGTGGCCTGGGTGCCAGGGTACTGGGGACTTGGCATTGTGCAGGGCTGCCTCCTGGCAATTGCCGTTGTCTGGTTATTTGCGGCACGCTCCTGGTACTTCCCGGTTGTCTCTGTCTTCCCTGTCCTGATAGGCGTGTGGGGCTGGCTGCAGATGGTCTGCTCCGGGAGTGTTGCGAATTATGTGACGCGGAGAGACGCCTTGCAGTGGAGTTTCGCCGCACTGGGCTTTCTGCTCGCCTCCCAGGTGTTGCGCGGGAGCGCGGCCCGCAGTTTGTTCCTGACTTCCATGGTTTGGGTTTGTGCTGCGTTTTCCCTGTTGGGCGTGCTGCAGTTATACAGTGCTCCCGGCACGGTGCTCTGGTACTGGCCGATGGAAGGGGCCTATTTCGGGACATTTTCCTATAAGAATCAATTCGGCGCGATGCTGGAGCTTGCCGTACCGGCAGCTCTCTACGTCATGTTGTTCAAGACGGACCGCTTCTGGACCGGCCTGTCCGTCTTTTTGGCTCTGTTTGCCGGAGCTGTGGCCTGTTCTTCACGGGCGGCCGCCGGTCTCGTTACGGCAGAGACTGTGCTCCTGTTGTTGCTGGCCTGGCGTGCGGGCAAAATCCGTTTGTCCGCATTGTTGATTGCTCTGCCCGGGTTAGCCCTGCTTTTGGCCGGTGTCGCTTACATCTCCGTGAACGAAGTTGCTGTCACCCACTACCAGGATGTCCATTTGGATGCCATCCGGAAAGAGCTTATGAAAGCCACTGTAGCGATGATCGGGAAAGCGCCGTGGTCAGGCTACGGTCTGGGGACATGGTCTTTCGTGTATCCGCAGTATGCTTTGTTCGATAACGGCCGCTGGGCCAATATCGCGCATAACGACTGGTTGGAGTGGATGGCCGAAGGCGGCGTGGTTTACGCTGGCAGCTTTGCCGGCATGCTGGTCTTGTCCGCCCGCAAGGTGCTGCGGCACCCGTGGAGCCTCGGCGTCCTCAGCCTTGGTTTGCACAGCTGGGTGGACTACCCCACGCGTGACTCCGTCATAGGCATCTTCTGGTTCGTTATGGCCGGGGCATTAGCGGCGGCAAGTTTGCGTTCCAAGAGGGATGCGTCCGAACCGCCGGCTGAGGCATAGTCTTACTTCAAGCGGGAGTCTTACTTCGAAGAGAAGCCTGGAGCCTGGGTTGCTGCCGCCGGTTGCCGTGGGAAGCGGGCCAGGTGCAGTTTCAGTGCCTCGGCAAGAATGGTGACCATGGGGATGTCGTGAATTTCGGCCACCTCCTCCAGTTCGTTTATCAGTTCCAGAGGGAGCCGGAAGGTGCGGGAGACCGTGATGAGCCTGGGCTTGCGGCTGAGCAGGCTTTCGGGCAGGGTTTGGTACTCCGGTGCAGGTGCGGCGAGCGTGCTCGCTGTATTGCTGGCATGAAAGCTTTCTGTATTGCTGGCTAGAGTACTGGCGGGTGTGCTTGTTGCAGGTATTTCCACCGCAACTGCCGCAATCCCCAGCCGCTGTTCTGCTTCGTCCACCGAGATGCCCCGGGATGCCGAGGGCGGCATCTTGCTCGGCTTTATGCCGCCGAGACCCCGGATGCGCTGATTGTCAGACATTTATCGATAAGCTCCTT
>CAIXXM010000129.1 GCA_903923395.1 uncultured Acidobacteriia bacterium | reverse complement strand
GTCGGAATGCCAAGAATCCGCAGCGCCGAAGTGTTCGCGCCCACGCCGGACCCATAAACCAGCACTCGGTTCGCCGAGTCACCCACATAAAGTCTGCCAGCGGCGTCAAAGCCGATCCCTGTGGGCCGGAAGAGCGTGGTCTTATCAATTCTGGAGGTCGGCTGGCTGCTCGAAATCAGATCCTGCTGGCCGACGGCGAAATCCGCATTGGGGTTGTTCGTCCCGCTATTCAGTCGGCTGGCCGCATACCGCAGAACACGGTTGTTACCGATGTCCGCAACGAAGAGATTGCCCCCCGCATCCATCGCCAACCCGGAACGTCCCAGGTAGCTGCCGTTGTTCAACTGCAGGGAATTGGGCTTCACGCCCGTGGGGTTCGCGGTGCCCGTGGTGAAATTCGGCTGCCCGATCACCATGTCCGGATATTGGTACCCTGCGGGCTGGGAAAACGGCTTCGGATAGCGCAGAATCCGGTTGTTGCCCGTGTCGGCGACATAGAGGTTGCCCACGGCGTCCGTCACCAAACCGGTTGGCGCGCTCAGGCCAGTGCTGGCAGTTGTGCCAGGCCCGGCTGCATTCGTCGAATAGAAATCCTGCTGGCCGAGAACGATGTCGGCTTTGGCCCCCGTAACCATCTGCGTGGCGTTCTTGAAGCCCAGAACACGGTTGTTAAACGTGTCAGCCACATACAGCACAGGGAAGCCCGCTGAGGTGTCGACCGCGATCCCTTGGGGCGCGGAAAACTCTTTGCCCTCTACAAGATTCGGGCCGGGGGAGGAAAACGCCAACGGGTTATTGGCGGTCCCAATAAAGTGCGGATCCCCCAACACTTTGATGGGTTTGACGAACAAAGCCTGCCCGTAGATGCAGGTTTGCAGACTCAAAAGAAGGCAGGCGGATAGGGCCGTACGGATAGCAAACAAAGCACTTACAACATACCACGCCAGAGCTTGGAAATTCTTCTCACTGTCCCGCCTTCCCCGGCATCCAGACAATTTGCGGAACGTAAAAAAGCAAAATCTACCCTCGAAAACCTGTCCTGCCTGCCAGCGGCCATTCACCTGGCGCAAAAAGTGGGAGCGTGACTGGGAAAACGTCAAGTTCTGCAGTGACGCCTGCCGCACCGGCCGCTACGCCGCAGCCCGCACCGCCGGAGGCACCCGTGGCTGATCAACCCATGCGCGTCCAGTTTGCTTCCCGCAACGACCTCGAAGCCTATCTCCGCACCATGTTCCCGGACGCGGAAGGTGGCCTCAGCCCGCTCCGTGGTGGTAACGCCGCAGCCAACCGAGTCCTCGAAGCCTTCGACGCCGGGAAATACGCCGCCACCCGAAACTTTCTCAACGGCACCGTTTCCCGGTTGAGCGCCTACCTCCGCCATGGAGTTCTCACCCTCGCCGGCGTCAGGCGTCACCTGCTGCACAAGCACAGGAACCTGGACCGCTTTCTGAAGTTCGTGCAGGAACTGGCCTGGCGCGACTATTGGCAACGCGTCTACGCCGCCGAACCCGATTCCATCTGGCACAGCGCCGAGTCTCTCAAGACCGGACGTCCCGAATCCCACTACGCCGCGCAACTCCCGGCCGACATCCAAAACGCCAATACCGGACTGGCCTGCATGGACGCCTTTGTCACCGAACTCAAAACCACCGGCTACCTCCACAACCATGCGCGGATGTGGTTCGCCGCCTACGTGGTGCACTTCTGCCGGATCAGGTGGCAGGCTGGAGCGGCCTTTTTCCTCTCCCACTTGCTCGATGGTGACCCTGCCTCAAACAATCTCTCCTGGCAATGGGTGGCTTCTACCTTCAGTTCCAAGCCCTACATTTTCAACAAGGAGAACCTGGAGCATTACTCCTCCGGTACCCTTTGCGCCAATTGCCCCTCGCGCAAACAGTGTCCGTTCGATGCAACCTACGAAGACTTGAGCGAAAGGTTGTTCCCCCATGTCTAAAGCCGTTTACTGGATGCAAGACGATTGCCTGCGACCGGGTCCCGGTCTGCCTTCTGTCTATGTCTTCGACACAGAAAAACTTCTCAAGGAGAAGTGGAGTCTCAAGCGGATCGGCTTCATCTACGAATGCCTTCTCGAACTCGATGTCGAAATCCGCAAAGGGAATCCCGTCGAGCAAGTGGCCCTGTTCGCGCAGAGTCACGGTGCCAGCCGCATCATCACGCTCGAAACTCCAGACCCGCGCCTGCAATCCCAGCAGAAGGAACTGGCACGAGGCTTCACTCTACAGGTCGAATTGCCGGAACCATTTGTGGAGCTGAAAGGGCGAATCGATCTGAAGCGTTTCTCCCGCTATTGGCAGCGGGCGCAGGGTCCGGCCATGCGCCCCTGAGCAGCGCACAGGCCGCCGTTCGCGGCACCAGTCTGGTCAAGGAACTCGCTGGGTTCAGGGCGGACGGCGAGTCCGTTGTGCGCGTGTTCCTCAGAAGACTCCCTCTACTTCGTCTGCAGCGTCACACCGGTCGGGCTGAGCCGTGTGCCCACCTGCAACTGGATGGTGTGGCTCCCCGGAGCCAGCTGCGGCACCTTAAAGTTCACCTGCAACACACCATTCACCAGCGAGGGTGCGCCGCCGGCATACAGCGGATTCACCGTCTGGCCATCAATCACCACCGTGGTCGCAGCCACAGGCAAAGGCAGCTTGGTGCCGACAATCGCGCCATCCGCCAGCGCCGGGGAGGAAATTCCCTGACCAGTGCCGTAAAGCACCAGCACGTCTCCCACCTGCGCGGGCGAACTGCTGCTGACAATCGAGCCATCCGGACGCACAATCGCCCCATCACCCTTGCCAGAGGCATTGAGCGTGAAGATCGCCGGGTTGACCTCGAAGACCGGAATCTTGATCGTGGCACTGGCAATCCCGGAGTAATTCACCACAACCTGCGTGATCGTCTTCCCATGCAAGCTCATCGGAGCCACCACACTTAGCTGCGTGTTCGAACTGTAGATCACCGGTGCCGCCACGCCGTCAAAGGTCACCGTGGTTCCCGCCAGCGTATTCGCCACATTCCCGTTGCTGTCCAATTGCAGCGGAGCCAGCGTTGCCGGACCCAGTCCAGTGCCGAAGATCGTCACGATTTCACCCGGAGCCAGGCCTGTCGTCGCGCTGGGAACATAGCTCGCCGCATCGGCGAAGCCTGCCGCTGTGAGCGTTGGCAGGTACGCAATGTATGCCACGGTCACATAATTCGACGTGCTCAAGGTGCCGTTGTAGTTGTAGACCGGCAGCTGGTCAAAGGGCGACGTGTTGTTGATCACCGGCAGCGCGGCAATCCGGTCCATCACGGTCAGGCTGGCATTGTTGCTGATCTTGCCGAAGACCGTAAACCCGCCGTTCTGGTTGTCCAAATTCGAGCTGTTGTCCGCCAGGTTGAAGAACCACTGGTTCGTCGCACTGTTGGGGTCAGTACCCAACTTCGCCATCGCAATCGTCCCGCGTGTGTTCGAGACATTGAATTCGTTTTGGACTGCGGCATTCTGTGTGATCGCCACCGGCGGATTTCCCAGCGTGTAGCCCCCGCCCTGGATGATGAAGCCCGAAACCGACCGGTGGAAGATCGTGTTCGTATACGCACCCGAGTTCAGGTAGTTCAAGAAGTTGGCCACCGTCAGCGGTGCCACATCCGGCGTCAGAGTGACGTCAATATCGCCCAGATTCGTATGAAAACGGACATTCTGCGCCTGTAACGCAGCCGAAAGAACAAACAGTAGGGGAAGGTAGACCTTGCGAAGCATCAATACAACAGGGTAACGTGTCCCGCCACGCGCAGGTTGCGGCCTTTACAATCCTTTAGCTTGCCGGGCGGCAGAGGCCGGGGCGACCCGTTTGGCTCGCCTATGCCTCAGAAGCCGCACAGGCGCGAGGGCCGCGGCCGCAATGTCAATCAGCAACCGCAGCGTTCCTGCGGCCCGAAGTCGTCCGTTGTGCGGCGGTACCTAAAGAGCGCCGTCTCAGCCCAGAATCTTCTGCAAAATCGCCAGCGCCGCCGCCTTGCCCTGCGTGCCAATCTCCCCCACAGGACCCACGCACGCCGGACACCCGTGTTCACACCCGCATCCCTCAATCAACTCTCTGGTCTGCAGCAGCAAGCGGTCCGCAAGCCGGTAAAGCGGCGCACTGAGCCCAATGCCCCCCGCATAGCTGTCATACAAGTAGAGATTCGGTTCCCAGTTCGTCAGCGTACCGCTCATATCCTCGGTCAGCGCCACCCCCAGATCCTTCGGATCACACATCAGCAGCAGGGACGCCACAGTCTGGAACGCATTCCCCAACCCGCTCAACCCGTTCTGCCGCTCTGCCGGCGCGAAGGCCTCCAGACTCTGCAGGAACGGGGCGGGGAAGTGGAGCCAGAACGCCGTCGTGTGCATCTCCTGCTCCGGCATGCTCAGCTTGCCCGCGCCAACATTCTCATTCGTGTAGAACTTGATCTTTTTGAAGCCCACAATCTGCCGGTTTACGCGGACATCCCCGTGCACCTGCGCCACTTCTCCTTCGATCACCTGCGAATCGAACTCCCGCAGCGGTTTCACCTGCGTGTAATCAATCGCGTCGGTGTAATAATCACTATCCACGCGCTTCACATAGGCCTTGCGTTCTTTATAATCGAACCGTTCCACATGGAACTGCCTGGCCTCATGCAGATAGATCGCCTTCTCATGCAGCGTGGTCAGCGCGGCGGTGAATGAGACCTCGCCGATGATCTTCGCGTCACCGGTAATATCCACCACCACGAAGTTATCGCTCGAAACCGACCGCAGACTTACCGTATCCGCCGGATAAGTGTCGCTCGTCCAGTGCCACATCTCCTGCGATTTGTGTAACAAGCCCTGCTCGGTCAGGAACTCACACAGCTCCGTAATCTCATGCGGACCAAAGTGCTCGCCTTCCTTCAACGGCAACTCAAACGCCGCGCACTTCAAATGACTCAACAGCACTTCCACGTTGTCCGGATTCACATATGCATGCTCCGGTGCCCGCCCGAAGAGATACTCCGGATGCTCGACAATATACTGATCCACCGGTGCGCTTGAGGCCACCATCACCGCCAAAGACGCCGTATGCCGACGTCCCGCACGCCCCGCGCGCTGCCATGTCGAGGCAATCGTTCCCGGATATCCCGCCATCACCACGGTATCGAGCGATCCCACATCAATCCCCAGCTCGAGCGCACTCGTCGCCACCACCGCCCGGATATCTCCGCTCCGCAGGCGTTTCTCGATCTCCCGCCGCTCCTTCGGCAGATAACCACCCCGATACCCGCGCACGGACTCCGTCGGTATCCGCCCGTTGTCGCAGGCATCCTTCAAGTAAGTCACCAAAATCTCGGTCGCCAGCCGGTTGTTCGCAAAGACCAGCGTCTGCTGCTTGGCCTGAATCATCTCCATCGCTATCCGCCGCGTCTCATTGATGTAACTGCGCCGGATGCCCAGTTGCCGGTTCACCAGCGGCGGATTGTAGCAAATGAAGATCTTCTCGCCCGCCGGCGACCCGTTGCGGTCCACCAGCGCGAAACTCTTCGCCGTGATCGTTTCGGCCAGTTCTTTCGGGTTGGCAATCGTTGCCGAACAGGCCACAATCTGCGGCGAAGACCCGTAGAATTCGCAAAGCCGCTTCAGCCGCCGCATCACATTCGCCACGTGGCTGCCGTAAACACCCCGGTAGTAATGCAACTCATCAATCACGATGTAGCGGAGATTCTCAAACAACTTCGCCCACTTCGTGTGGTGCGGCAGAATCCCCGTATGCAACATGTCCGGATTCGTCAGCACGATATTCGCCCGCTGCCGGATCGCCCGCCGTGCATCCTGCGGCGTATCGCCGTCATAGGTCGAGGCGCAGATGTCCGAACCCATCGCATCAATCAGCCCCAGCAGTTCATCCATCTGGTCTTCCGCCAGGGCCTTGGTCGGGAATAAATATAAAGCTCTGGCTGAAGGCTCCTTCAGTAAATGATTCAAAACAGGCAGGTTGTAGCACAGCGTCTTCCCGCTGGCCGTGGGCGTAACTACCACGCAGTTCTCCCCCGCCGCCAAATGCCTGGCCGCATCCGCCTGGTGCGTGTAGAGCTGCCGGATACCCTTTGCCCCCAACACAGAGAGCAGTTTCCCAGCCGTACCTTCCGGAAAATCCTCGAACTCGCCGCTGCGAGCCGGCGTCCTCCGAATCGCGCGCACCGGCGAATCATCCCGCAACGCCAGGTGCTCAAACTTGCGGACAACCGGGTCTAAACTAGATTCCTGCACCGCAGGCAGTTCAGGGAAGAGCAGGGAAAGAGTATCGGACATTCGCCTTTTGTTTGCCTCAGGGCTTCACGATAACACAAGACCCTACGCGTAATTCAGCAGCGCCTTGAACCCGTAATCCATATGGTGCTGGATGTGGCAATGAAACAGCGTCGGACCCGGTTGATCCGCCGTGAAATCCACCATCACCCGCCCGTACGACGGTGCCACAATCGTGTCCTTGATAATCCCGGACGTCGCTTTCCCGTAGATCTCCACTAACTCCAACTGGTGGCGGTGCAGGTGCAGCGGATGCGAATCATCCGTCCGGTTCCGGAACGTCAGCCGGTATCGTGTACCCTGCTTCAACAGAAATTCCCTGTCATGCGGATACGGTTTCCCGTTCACCGTGAACAGGTTGAACTTCCCGGCCCCCCGCGGCACCTTCTCGAAGATCATGTCCAAATGCTCGGTCGGCGCCGGTCCCGCGGGTGCCTTCCCGAAGATCGTGTAATCCCAAGCCGATTGCTGCGGCGGCGGCATCCACTGCGGACTCCGGCGCTGGTTGGCATATTCCACCACTACCCCCAGCCCGTTGTCCCGCACCATATCCTCCGGCGCGCCCATCACCCAAACCCCCGGCTGATTCATCTCCACCCAGGCATCAATCCGCTCGCCCGGACCCATCATCAGCACATTCACCGCCGCCGGTTTCGGCACCGGGTTGCCGTCGAGCGCAACCACATTGAACTTGTGTCCCGGCAATGCCAGATGCCGGTTCTCAATCGCACTCGCGTTCAAGAAATGGAACAGCACACGCTCACCCGCTTTCACACGGATGGGTTCGCCCGCTCCCAGCACTTTGTCATTGATCGAATAAAGGTCGGATGCCACTTCCAGCCCCGGCGGCCGCGTATCCAGCACGGCCGGCTTCTCCGGCTTTGGCCCGGAGGGGTCCAGGTCATCCGTATCCATATATTGATTGGTGAAATACGGTTCCCAGTCCCGCAGCGCCAGATAATGTTCCTGATCGTAGCGACCGGGATTCGCGCCACCCTCAACAATCAGAAATCCGAACTGGCCGGTAAAGGTCCCCTTGTGCAAATCATCCATGGACATCGCGTGGGTGTGATACCAGCGCGTTCCCGCAGGCGTGGGCGTGAATTGATAACTGCGGCTCCCGTGCGGCGGCACCGGCTGCGTGCCTTCTTCCTCGGCACCATCCACGTCGCCCGGAATCAGCAGTCCATGACAATGTACGAACTCAGGGGTGTCAGTCTTATTGACAACATTGAGTGTGACCGGCACGCCTTCCTTCATCCGCAATAGCGGACCCGGCGACATTCCGTTATAACCAATGGTGCTCACCACACGGTTGGGCGCAAGCTCCACCGTTACTGGCGCTATTTCAAGGTTGAAGACCGTTCCCGAGATCTCCTTCGCACCTGATGCAACCGGCAGGGGATGCTCCATCAGTTGCTGCCCGCGCAGTGGTCCCGCCACCGCAGCCGCTCCAGCCAATTTCAGGAAATCGCGACGGTCCATGGGTCTTTTTCCCGGTATTGTAAAAGTTTACCTGCGACTGACAGTCCTGCAGGCCGTTCATGATACGCTTCAGCATAACAGAGGTGTTACCGACCATGAAACTGGCGATCCCGCTGCTTGCCGTCTGCCTGCTGGTGATAGCTGCCGTCGAACTTTTCGGTTGGCAACGCTACGGAAATGCGCCCACTTCCGGCTTCCAAATCTACGATCAATCCGATCAAAACGCCCCTGCGGAATTCTTCTTCAGCCGGCTGCGCTACAACACCGGCTATGGCGGCGGTTCCGGGTATCGCCGCGGTGGCGGCGGCTGGTCGCAGGATTTCCCCCGCGCCGATCATGATTGTCTCGTCGTCCTGCGCCGCCTCACCCGGATCGATTCGCCTTCCCCCCTCAATGTCGTCGATATTGGTGATGACCGCATGATGGATTTCCCCTGGATGTATGCGGTCGGCGTCGCCAACTGGGCCTTTACGGATGCCGAAGCGCTGCGCCTTCGCAACTACATCGCGCGCGGCGGCTTCCTGATGGTCGATCACTTCCACGGTCAGGATGACTGGGACCGTTTCATGAAGGGCATGGGCATGGTGCTGCCCAATGCCGTGGTGGAAGATATTCCCGATAGCGATCCGATCTTTCATGACCTTTACGACATCGACGAGAAGTTCCAAATCCCCGGCGAGCAGTACGTTTCCACGGGACGAACTTATGAAAAGGATGGCTATGTCCCCGCATGGCGCTGCATCCGGGACAAAAACGGTCGGATCGTCGTCGCCATCTGTTACAACATGCACTTGGGCGACGCCTGGGAATGGGCCAATGACGGCGAGTACCCCGAGAAATTCTCCGGCCTCGCATTCCGCATTGTGCTGAATTACATCACTTACTCGATGACGCACTAACGGCAGCCAGCGACTCTTTCGCCGCTGCCTCGTTCGCTGCATATTTCGGCAGCCATCTGCCACTGCTTCGGAGCTGTTCCCAAATCGAGAGACTTTGCTGGAAGTAAGCCGCCGGCCGCGCTGATTCCTTTCTCAGCAATTCCGCCTTCCCCGCTGTCAGATACAAATCCGCTATGTTCGTTTGCAGAAAGAACTGCGGTGGCAGGGGTTTGCGTTGTTCCAGCAACTCAAGACCGCGGTGGACATCTGCAGCCGCTGTCCGCAGATCCTTTCGGGCCAGGGCAAGATTCGCGGCTTTGGAGTACATCTCCAGCAGATCAATGGTCGTTTCCACGTGCTTCGGGTCACCCGTGTAAAGCGCTTCGCTGGTCTCAATTGCCCGTCGGTAGAGCCGCTCCGCCTTAGCTGGCTTTTTCTGGCGGACCAGGACATCAGCGAGCGCGAGGCAGGTGATCGCAATGCCGCGCCGGTAGCCGGTGTCGGCGGGATCTTTGCTGGAGAGTTGTTCAGTAATTGGCAGCGCTTGCCGCAGATCTTTAAGCGCACCGGGCACATCCCCTGTAAGTAACCGGGCGCGGCTACGGATCAAGAACAGCACCCACTGGGTACGGATATAATTGCGGTTCGCCGGGTCAGCGCTCATGAGCTTCGCATTGATTTCCATCGCCTGGCGCACCGCGGCCATGGCCTGCGCGGGCTCCTCCCGCTCGGAGTAAGCGCGGGCCAGAAATGACAGACTAACCAGTTGCAGGAACCGGAATTGCGGATGATCCCCATGGCTGCGGATCAATTCTTCCAGGATCGGCGGACCTTTGCGGAAGAAGGAGAATGCTTCCTCGAACGTGCCCAGTTCGCGCAGCAACACCGCCGTTTCCGCATACGCCGTGGCGAGGTCCTCCAGCGCCCCCCGGTTGGACGGACTTTGATTGGATTGATGTCGATGCGCGGTAGTCTCACACACCGCCACTTCCTCCCGGTACGCCGCGAGAGCCCGCTCATATTCCCCGGCCCGGCGATAAGAGTTCGCCAGCAGATTCAATGCCTCCGCGAACTGCCGCCGGTACTTGAGGTTCTCCGGTTCCGCCGCAATCACTTCCCGCAGCAGCCCCACGGCCTTGGCATCCAGCGCCAGTTCCTTCCGCACATCGAATGCCAGCGGTCCCACCTTGGCATACGCCGCGGCAACATCACTCTTTAGTGACGTCTCATTACCCGCCTCCAGCGCCAGACTGTCCAGATACTCCACAGCCCGCTTGCCGATGAGCCTTCTGGCCTCCAGCGTGCCGGGAACACTCTCCACGGCATCACTCAGTTCATAGACCAGCGAATCAGCCAGCTTGCGAACTTGATTGAAGCGACGCTCGGCTCGGTGCAATGCTTCGAGGCGCATCTGAATCCCCACCCCAATCGCCGCCACCGCCGTCAACGCCGCCCCGGCCACCACTTTGTTGCGCCGAATCCACCGGTTCAAGCGGTAAAACACGGTCTGCGGGCGCGCTGTGATCGGGCGCCCGTCCAGATAGTTCCGAACATCATCCGCCAGCGCTTCCACGGACCGGTAACGGCGCTCTGGTTCCGCCTGCAGCGCCTTGACGAGGATGCTGGTCACATCCTTCGAAAGGCCTCCGGGCAGTTCAATCTCCTGTGTTTGTCTTCTCGCAGGGGGATTTCCCGTCAGCAAAACCACCAGCAGCAGGCCGAGTGAATAGATATCCGATTCCGTCGTCATCCTCAACCCGGAGATCTGTTCGGGGCTGGCATATTCAAAGGTCATCGCCCTCTCACCCAACACGGTGATCTCGGCTTGCATATCCAGCAGCCGCGCGATGCCGAAATCCAAGATCTTCGGAATACCCTCCGGCGTCACCAGGATGTTGGCCGGCTTCAGATCCCTGTGCACAATCAGGTTCCGGTGCGCGTACCCAATCCCTTCGCAGATCGCCAAAAAGAGGCGGAGCCGCGCTGCTTCTCCCAGCGTTTCCCGCCGCGCAAACTCGAGCAGCGGAATTCCCTCCACCAACTCCATCACCAGATACGGGACGCCATCCTCTGATGTCCCTCCATCCAGCAGCCGCGCGATGTTCGGATGCTCCAAATGCGCCAGAATTTGACGCTCCTGGCGCAGCAACCTGGCCCCGTTCTCCGTGATCAAACCCGGCGGAATGGCCTTGACCGCTACCTTCTTATCGAATTCCGCATCATCGCGAATGGCCTCGTACACCACACCCATGCCGCCCGCGCCAATGCGCCCGCTGACACGATACTGTCCGAATCGCAGCGGCCTCGTCTGCCATACCGGACTGCTCCACTCACCGCTCTGTTCCTCGGCTTCCAGCAAACGCCTGACTTGCTGCGCCAGCGCCGGATCATCCACGCACTCCACGGCAAGCACCTGCTCCCATTCCGCCCGCGGCAAATCCGCACACCGCAGAAACAACCTCTCCAGGCGTGATCTTCCCGTTGGTGTTTTTCTATTTTGAACAGAGCTCATTCTGCAACCAGGCCTTGGCGAAGCGCCAATCCCTCTCCACGGTGCGCCTCGATGTGCCGGTGCCTTCCGCGGACAACACAGCGGCCGCTTCCTCTGCGTTCAGACCTCCAAAGAACACCAGTTCCACCACCTGCGCATGCCTCGGATACTCCACCTGCAACCGCCGCAGCGCATGGTCCAGATCAATCAGGTCAAAGGCGGGGTCGAAGCTGGGCAGTTCCACTTCCTCGATACTTGCCACCATCACGCCGCCACCACTCTTCGCAGCCAGCTTATGACGCGCCCGGTCGACCAGCAGATTGCGCATGACTTTTGCTGCCGTTGCCACAAATTGCGCGCGATTCTTCCACTCAACATCCCGCAACCCAGCCACTTTCAGATAAAACTCATGCACCAGGGCAGTCGGTTGGATCGTGCCATGCTCGCGCGCAAGAGAAACTCCGGCGATGCGGCGAAGCTCGTCGTAAACCAGTGGCGTCAGTTCATGCAGCGCGCTGTCATCGCCTTCCCGCCAGTTCGCAAGCAGTCGGGTGACTTTGGAATGCGCTGCTGCGGGAGCGGATGCCATCAATATTCACACTGGATCACTGATTCCGGCGGGAAAGCATTACCTTTTTTCGGTGCCGGTACTGAACTGGTACGGACCCCGGATACCGCAATATCCGACTCTCCGCAACGGGATTGGCCGCAGCCCCCGCGTTTCCTAAACGTTGGGAGCAAAATGGCAGGCCGGACCCTTGAGCGTGGTAAATTGAAAGCTCAGGTCTCGGGCTTCGTGCAACGGGCGGCTGCAAACCCCGCCAGGTCCGGAAGGAAGCAACGGTAGTGGTTTAGCCCGTGTGCCGCGGATCACCCGGGGCCTGTTAGAACGCTCCTCCAAACCCTCCCATGTACCAGGTCATCGCGCGCAAATACCGCCCGCATTCCTTTGACGAAGTACTCAATCAGGATCACATCAAATCCACGCTGCGGAATGCCATCCAGCAGAACAGGATTGCGCATGGGTACATCTTCTCCGGCCAGCGCGGAACCGGCAAAACCACCACTGCCCGCATCGTCGCGCGCTGCCTGAACTGCCAGCAAGGCCCCACCGATCAGCCCTGCGGCGTCTGTGCCAGTTGCGTGGAAATCAATACAGGAAGCTCCGTCGACGTGATCGAAATCGACGCTGCCTCCAACCGCGGCATCAATGAAATGCGGGAACTGAGGGAGAACGTCCGCTACCAGCCCGCCCGCGACAAGTTCAAGATCTTCATCGTCGACGAAGCGCATCAGATCACGAACGAAGCCTTCAACGCACTGCTGAAGACCATTGAGGAACCGCCCGATTGGGCCGTCTTCATTCTCTGCACCACGGAAAGCCACAAGATTCCGGCGACCATCGCGTCCCGCTGCCAGCACTTCAGCTTCCGCAGCGTAGATTTCAATGACCTCATCGACCGCATGCGCAGCATCTGCGCGGAAGAAGGCGTGGAAGCCGACGATGAGGCGCTTGCCGTCATCGCGCAATCGGGCGAAGGGTCTGTGCGCGATTCGCTCTCTGCCTTGGATCAGGCCATCGCCTGCTGCGGCAACAAGCTCGAAGCGGCACAGGTCCGCGCTCTGCTCGGCGCCTTTGGTTTGGACGCCATGGCCCAGGTCACCACTGCTCTGGCGGCCCAGAATGGCGCGAAGATGCTTGACCTCGTCGATGAACTCGAACGCAACGGCGGCAGTCCGCAGCACTTCTCGCGTGAACTCTCCCGCTATTTGCGGAACCTGCTCGTCGTCCGCATCGCCGGCAAAGACACCCGCCTGCTTGCGGCCAGCGTGGCGGAACGCGAACAGATGGCCGTGATCGCGGCGTCTTTTGCCGAGGAAGATCTCACCCGGTACCTGCAGTTTTCGTTAGAACTCTTCAAGGAACTCCAGTTTTCACTGCAGCCCCGCTTCCATCTGGAACTCGGGCTTTTGAAGATGATCCAGGCGGGCAAGTTGCTGGCTATCGAAGAGGCGCTCGCTTCCCTCGGAACAGAAACCCGCACGGCTCCACCACCCCCGCCTGTGGAACCCCTGGCTCCGCGCCCGACCGGACCGCCGCCATCACTGAACCGGCCTGCACCGCCGTCGCTTTCCAGGCCGCCTCTGCCGCCGCCACCCGCACCGAGGCCCGTCCTGGCAACACCCCCGCCGCCCGCCCCGGCACCACGGCCCGCCGGTCCCTCGCCATTTGAGCTGGACCGTCTGAAGAAGGCAGCCGCGCCTCCGGTCCCGCCGCCGGCCGCGCCTTCCTCCTCTGACGAAGATTGGCGCGCGAAACTGCATCAGGCCTTGATTGATACCGGCATGCAGTTCTCGGCAGATGCGATGGCGCAATCCGATGCGCAGGTGGTCAACGGTGAACTTGTGGTCACCACCGCCAAATCCTTCCAGTTGGATCTGGGCCGCGATGAAATTGCCGCTGCCTTGAAGCATCTCTGTTCCACCCTGAGGTTTAAGATTGTGTTCGGGGAAGTGAAGGCGGCTCCCGCGCTGATTGCGAAAAAGCCCGCGCCCATGGGGGAGGATGACGCTGCCACCGCGCGCGCTCTCGAACACCCTGAAGTGAAACGCTTCCGTGAAGTCTTCGGCGGCGAATTGCGGCAAGTCAAAGATTTGAAGGAACCCTGGCAGGAATAGCTCATGAAATTACCCGGAAACATGCAGTCCATGATGAAGCAGGCGCAGCAGATGCAGGAACGCCTGCAGGCTGAGATCGCGCAGATCAAGGTCGAAGCAACCGCCGGCGGTGGAATGGTCACCGTGAAGATGGATGGTCAGAAGCAGGTGCTCGCCGTGACCATTGACCCGGAGGTTGCTGGCGATGTGGAAATGATTCAGGACCTCGTCGTGGCCGCCTGCAGTGAAGCCTTCAAGAAGGTGGAAGCAGAAACCCAGAAGAAGATGGGCGGCGTGCTCGGCGGCATGGGCCTGCCCCCGGGATTGTTCTAACCTGTGCCTGACTTTGCCGAACCGCTCGCGCGGCTGATCAACGAAGTGAAACGCCTGCCGGGCATCGGCCAGAAGTCCGCCCAGCGGATCGCGTTTCATATCATGCGCTCCAAACGCGCTGACGTGGAGCAGTTAACCACGGCCATGCTCGATGTGAAGGATAAGCTGACCATCTGCGGGATCTGCAATAACATCGCCGATGCCGAGACTTGCATGTACTGCCGTGACCCTCACCGCGACCAGAAGGTAGTCTGCGTGGTGGAAGATCCGAATAACATTGTTGGCATCGAAGTTACCCGCCAGTTCAGCGGACTCTATCATGTGCTCGGCGGTGCGCTGTCGCCTCTGCGCGGCATTGGTCCGGAGCAATTGAAGATCAAGAGCCTGCTGGATCGCATCGCCCATGGCAGCATCGAAGAAGTTATCGCCGCGACCAACCCCACGGTGGAGGGCGAAGCAACGGCTGTCTACTTATCGAAGCTCTTGAAGCCGCTGGGTATCAAAGTTACCCGCATCGCGATGGGCGTTCCCGTGGGCAGCGATCTGGAATTCGCCGATGAAGTAACAATGTGGAAGGCCATGGAAGGCCGCCGCGAAATCTAACCGAACCGTGCAGCCAATAGCGCGGCTACGGCTCTCTTCTTGCAGTTGAGCGCCCTTTGCAATGGTGTACCCCCAGACGTGTCCCGAGCCCGCGGATCCGCCCCGCAATCAAGTAGTGCCTCCGCAATCTCCACATGTCCGCGCCTTGCCGCCATGTGCAGCGGACCACAGCGCTTCACGCCATCGCGCGCATTGACATCTGCCCCTGCACGCACCATCACCCGCACAATGCCGCCTCCACCCGGACCACCATATTCATTCGCCAGGCAGTAGAGCGGCGTATGGCTGCCGTCGGTTCGTACATTCGGGTCCGCGCCGCTTTGCAGCAGCAATTCCACGACCTGCAGGGATCCGTTCGCGCAGGCATTATGGAGTAGTGCCCTTCCGGCATGGCGTTCCGAAGCGAGCGATGGATCGGCCAGTAGTTGCTCCTTCACATGGGGGACAAACAACGGGTTCGCCGTCATCAGACCCAGCAATCCAACGAACACGCTCTTTCTGTCCCGCAGGCTCTGTGTTAGCCGGATGGCCCGTTCTCTGTCCAGCGACCGTATCGCGGCAACGGCGTCATCGAGTGCCACCTGCCGGGCCCAAAGTTCGCCCGCTTCCAGGTTCCGCTCCCCGAGAACATAAAGGGAGGACTGCTCGAACAGATGCCACAGTTCACTCCGGAGCGGTTCCGCAAGCGCAATGTCATCGAGCGCCGCAGCCATATCTTCCAGCCACGCCGCACGCTCCGCCGGACCGATTTTGAAGCGCGCATGCGACTCCCGCAAACTTAGCCACCAGCGCTTCTGCGTCTCCTCCGCCGGGCCATCGAAGTACTGCACGAGGAAAGCAGTGAACTGCTCAATCGCACAGCGCATGCTCTTACCCGGGAATAAGTGCCGGAGTCTTGGGTCCTGCTGCACCCGCGAATAGAAGGCTGTAGAAAGATTTTGGAATTCCGTTGTCCCATTCCTCATGTTTCCGCTTGACATTGGTAAGGAGCTTTCCCCGATGACATATCGTATCTCTCACGCCATCGTTCTCGCTATGGCATGCAGCATTGCTGCCTCCGCTGAAATCAACCTTGGACAGTGGAGTACTACCGCTGGTGCCAGTGATCTGGTGAACCGGGGCACTGTTAACGTCTCGCTGTCCATCGGAAGCGGCTGTCCCTACGGCAGCACCCGGACTACATTTGGGTCATAGGCACCGCAACGAACGGCAGTGGCGGTGGAAACGGTGACCTGGAGGCCAGGCGTTTCGGCCTTTCGACAATCGATTTCTCCGGCAATACTATTCAAGACATCACGGTTCAGATCACCGGATACCAAGATATTCCGGTTAATTCCTATAACGTCTTCGACTTCACAGTTACCGTGGAAGGAACCCCTGGCGTTGTAACACCGGAACCCTCCACGTTTTGTGTACTGCCAGTCGCGCTGGCAATTCTTGGTCTTACCAGACGAGCCTCGCGCCCATTTGGATCCTCCGCGGGGTGTTGGCCTGTGAGGTGATCGTCCCGAAGCTGGAACTGGTTGCACTTAAGCTGGGTGCGGCGAAGGTGACGCGGTTCGTCAGGTTGAAGGCTTCGAAGCGTAGTTGTAAGTACTTCTTTTCCGCCAAAGTGAAGCGCTTTAAGAGGGATAAGTCGGCGTTCTTGGTTGGGTCACGGCGCAGGTTGTTGAAGTAAGTATCGAAAGTCCGCAGGTTATAAACCAGTTGCTGTGAGGACACAGTGTTGAACCTGGTGGTATCGAATGCGG
This sequence comes from uncultured Acidobacteriia bacterium, assembly GCA_903923395.1. Taxonomy (GTDB): domain Bacteria; phylum Acidobacteriota; class Terriglobia; order Bryobacterales; family Bryobacteraceae; genus BOG-234. Next base: position 18,021 of record CAIXXM010000129.1, on the reverse strand, counting down.
TGCCGTTCGGCTGGTGTGCGTTGTAGTTCAGCGGACCGCCGTAGTAGATCAGGTTGCCGAAGCTCAGGGGCGGTCCGGACTGGAATGTGACCGAACCGTTCGCAGACCAGTCGCCGATGATGGCATTGATGATCTTCGAGGCAGGGTGAATCATGCGCCCGCGGCCGATGGGCACATCCCAGCTGGCGGCAAGTGTTTCCCGAAGCGTACGGGAATCACCACCGACACGTTTTTCCGGTGCCAGATCGCCGTCATTGAGATAACTCACCCTTTCAATCAGATTGCTGTAAGCGAAGTTCTGGATGAAAGTCACGCCGTGTGTGAAGCGCTTCTGGGTTCTGATATTCAGGCTGTTGAAGTAAGAGGAGCCGGCATTCGTGTATTGCTGGACAATGCCGTTACTCGTGCTGGAAGGCGTGCTGGGCACGGGATACTGCGGGAACTTCAGTAATAGCTGGGCAAGCGTTATGGTGGCGCCATTCAGCGAGGTCGAGTTCGGCAGCAAACCCTGGAAGGGATTCGGCACCGTGGAGGTCAACAGGCTGTTCAAAGTATTGTCACGGGATGTGGACGTGCTTAGATACTGGTGCGGAATAGAATCCAACTGCGTGCTGAACGGCAGGTGGACGGAGTGGTTGCCGATATAAGACACCTCCAGGATAATTTGGCCCGGAAGCTGTTGCTGGATGCCAAAATTCCAACGGAGAGAATAAGCATCTTCCACAGAGGGATTGAAGAAGGTGATGCCCTGGCCCGCAAAGGTGGAAGCGCCATTGCTGGAGCCCGCCGGCGCCAGAATGCCTTTGGGGAAGGGATTCGATAAAGTTGCCGCGGGGGTGAGGTAGTTATCGTTGGTGGCTGAATATTGTGTGGTTTGGCTGAAGCCTTCCTGGTTGAGCGTTTGTCCGCCGTTGATGCCGGTGGGGGAAATGAAGAGTCCGAAGCCGGAACGGATGACGGTCTTGCCGTGCAGTGCGGCCGGGGTCCAGGCAATACCCACGCGCGGGCTGAAGGTGCCAGCCAGTGACTGATAGAGGTTCGGGCTGTTCGCGGAGGCGAAGGTCAGTCCGCCGAGTGCGGAGAACTGGCTGACGGGAAGCTGTGATGCCGGGTTTTTCGCGTAGGCCGCAGCTGCGGCGGTCGCGATGGAGGTGGAGGCTGTTGGATCGAAGCCATTCACGCCGCGGTTGAAGCGCTCGACCGTGGGTGTTTCCAGTTCCCAGCGCAGGCCCAGGTTGATGGTGAGGTTGTGGCGGGCACGCCAGTCATCCTGCACGAACAGGGAATAGTAATCCGATTTGGTGGTGCTGTGGGAATTGAGATCGAAGCTGCCGCTGCTTGGCAGACCGAGTAGGAATGATGCAAGATCCCCACCGAAGGGCTGCGCGGAGGCGTTATTGATTGGTCCGTTCACCCAATTGGAGTTGAAGGTGAAGGTGCCATCGGAGTTCCCGTGCGCGAAGGTGCTTTCGCGGTATTCCCGCAGATCAATACCGGCCTTGAGGCTATGGTTGCCTGTGCTTTTGGCGAGAGAAGTGAAGATCTGAAATACGTCATACGGCGTGTTGGTATCACCGGTCATACCGAGGCACTGGAAACCGGCGGCATTCGCACTGCAGCCGCCAGCGAACTGCATATAGGGAAGCCCAACGAACTGGGAACTGGCCGCGAGGCTGGAGGGGAAACCGAGTGATGTGGGATCAATGCCGTCGGCGGGCGATGTATAGGTTTCGCGGAAGCGGGTCCAGTTGGCGCGAACGTCGAGGATTAACGTCGGGTTGATGGTGTAGACTTCATCGACCGAAGTTCCCCAGTTAGCGCGCGTAAGGAAAGTTCCCACGGCGTTGTTATTCAGATATTGGTTCTTGTCCTGTAACCGGTAACTGTGGCGGAAATCATAGGAGAGACGGTTCTTGTCGCTGATATTGAAATCGAGGCGGCCGAGCTGGTTGTTGTAATTATCGTTATCGGCGAAGGTGACGCCGAAGTTATTTTCGCCGTTGGACAGGCCCTGCGTATTCGATTGTGGGTAGTACTTCAGGTAATTCAAGGCAACGGGGTTGAGACGGCTGGCCGGGATGACGTTATTGACAAACGGGGACCGCGCCACGTGTGTGGTCGAAACGGTGCCGGTGGCGGGGTCATACAGCTGATAACTCGAATTGAGCTTGAGCAACGCGGAGAAGTCACCGGTCCGTTCGGCGTCAGTCGGCACGCTCGTATAAGCGGAGCCGCCTTCGAGTACCGACGAAGCGGGGTCGGAATCTTTGAGCCGCTCATAGGCAAAGAACCAGAAGATGCGGTTTCTGCCGTTGACGAGTTTCGGAATGATAACGGGGGCCCCGGCGGTGATGCCGTACTGGTTATAATTCGTAACCGTGCGCGGCAGGCCTTTGCTGTTGCTGAAGAAGAGATTCGCCGCGAGCCGTGACACCTGGTTGAACTCATAGATCGAGCCGTGGAACGTATTTGTGCCGCTCTTGGTGATGTGGTTCGCCACGCCGCCGCCGGTATGTCCGTAAGAGGCATCGGATTCAAAGGCGTGTACGCTGACTTCCTGGACGGCATCCTGCGGCGGGCTATAGGCCAACTGTTTGCTGAAGCCGGCGTCCGGTACGCCGTTGAGGAGCAGTTCATTCGAGCCGCTCGGCGCACCGGCGATGCTGAAGCTCGATACCGCACCGTTATCAAACGGGCGCACCGGCCCCGGTTCGTTGGTGCCAGTCACACCCATGGCGAGGCGGGAGAGCATCAATGGCGTACGGCCGTTGGTGGGCATGTTTTCCACTTCCTCCGTGGTGATGACCTGACCCACGCTGGCGTTGGAGGACTCGATCATTGGCGTATCCGCCGTGACCATCACGCTCTGGGAGGCGTCGCCAACCTCCAGCCTTATATCGACCACGGGATGCTCGCCGATGCTGAGCGTGAGACCTTCGCGGCGGTAGGTCTTGAAGCCCTTCATTTCGGCGATGATTTCGTAGACGCCGGGCGCGAGGAAGGGGATGGAATACTCGCCGGTCTTGGCCGAAACGGTTTCGTTCCGGTTGCCGTTTTCCTTTTCGACGGCGGTGATCTTGACGCCCGGCACTGCTGCGCCGAGAGCATCGGTAACTACCCCGCTGAAAGTGCCGCGGAACTCCTGGGCATATGAAACAACTGCCAAGAACGACGCGGTGAAAAGTGCATTCCGCAATACTCTTGGAATCCGTGGCACTTGGTTACTCCCCTGAATGGATTTGGTGAGACGCTATCAGAAGTACGATAGCGAACGCAACTACTCAATTACTGCGAGCAGGTCTTTGGCTTCCACTTGCTGCCCTGTTTGCACGACAAGTTTCTTCACGCGTCCACCCACCGGGGCGTAGACGGTGCTTTGCATCTTCATGGCTTCTATCATGAGCAGCTTGGCTCCTTTGGCGACTTCTCCCCCTTCTTTGACGGCGATGACGGTGACCAGGCCGGGGAGTGGTGCGCCGACGTGGCCCGGGTGGGCGGGGTCGGCTTTCTGGCGTCCGGCATCGGCAACGGCGAGGCTGCGGTCGCGGACATCGACTTCGCGCGGGCGGCCGTTGAGTTCAAAGAAGACCGTGCGCGTGCCATCGGGATGGGGCTCACTTACGGCGAGGTATTTCACTACAAGTGTCTTGCCTTCCTCGATATCCACCGCGCTTTCTTCGCCGCGCTCCATGCCATAGAAGAACTGCGGTGTGGGCAGCACTTCCACGTCGCCATAAGTCTGGCGGGCGCGCGTGAATTTGAGAAAGACATCGGGGTACATGAGGTAACTGAGCACCTCATCGTGAGCGGGTTCGCGGCCAATCTGTGCGGCGAGTTTGGCGCGCACTTCCTCGAAATCCGCAGGAGGCAGCAGGGCACCGGGGCGTCCGCTGCGGGGCTGGCGGCCTTTGAGAATCACTTTGCTCAGCTGTGGAGGCCAGCCGCCTTCGGGTTCGCCGAGTGAGCCTTCGAACATATCAATGACGGAGTTGGGAATGGCGACGTGATGGTCTTCCGGCAGGGAGGCTAACTCTTCAATCGTCATGTCGTGACTTACCAGGAAGATGGCGAGATCGCCGACGACCTTACTGGACGGAGTTACTTTGACGATATCTCCGAAGGCCATGTTGACGTCGCGGTACATGCGGGCGATTTCGTTCCAGCGCTCGCCGAGGCCCATGGATTCGGCCTGTTCCTTGAGGTTGGTGTACTGGCCGCCGGGCATTTCATGGAGATAGACTTCGGCGGTGCCGCCTTTGGGGCTGGTGTCAAAGGGAAGATACCAGGTGCGCACGGCTTCCCAATAATCGGCGGCCTGGTTCATGGCATCGAGATCGATGCCGGTATCGCGCGGGGTATGCTGCAGCGCGGCGATGATGGAGTTGATGTTGGGCTGGCTGGTCTGGCCCGACATGGAGGAGATTGCGGCATCGGCGGCATGTACGCCGGCGTCCGCCGCACGCAGGATGGAGGCGGCGTTGATGCCGCTGGTGTCATGCGTGTGGAAGTGGATGGGGATGCCGATTTCGTCGTGCAGGGCTTTGACCAGAACTTCGGCGGCATAGGGGCGGAGCAAGCCAGCCATGTCCTTAATACAAAGGATGTGTGCGCCGCGTTTTTCGAGTTCTTTGGCCATGCGCACGTAGTAATTCAGGGAGTATTTCTGGCGCGCGGGGTCAAGAATGTCGCCGGTGTAGCAGATGGCGGCTTCGCAAATGCGGTCGGTTTCGAGCACGGCATCCATGGCGGCCTGCATGTTGGGCAGCCAGTTGAGGGAGTCAAAGATACGGAAAATATCCATGCCCTGGTTGGCGGCTTCGAGCACGAATTCGCGGACGACGTTATCGGGATATGCGGTGTAGCCGACGGCGTTTGAGGCGCGGAATAACATCTGGAAGCAGATGTTGGGGATGGCCTTGCGCAGTTCGCGCAGCCGCTGCCAGGGGTCTTCGAGCAGGAAGCGCATGGAGACATCGAAGGTCGCGCCGCCCCAGAGTTCCAGGCTGAAGAGGTTGCTGGCCTGGTGTGAGATGTGGTTTGAGATGCGCAGCAGGTCGGCCGAGCGCATGCGGGTGGCGAGCAGGCTCTGGTGTGCGTCGCGGAAGGTGGTGTCTGTGAGCAGGAGGCGGTCCTGCTGGAGCATCCACTGTGCGAAGCCTTTGGGGCCGAGTTCATCGAGCAGTTGTTTGGTGCCGCGGGGTGCGGGTTCGGCGATGTGGGGCGGGACGGGGGCGCGGCGGAAGCGTTCGGGCTTGGGTTTGCCTGCGACTTCGGGGTTGCCGTTGACTATGGTTTCGCCGAGGTAAGTGAGGATTTTGGTGGCGCGGTCGCGACGCGGGGTGATGTCAAAGAGCGACGGGGTTTGGTCAAGGAACGAAGTGGTGACGTTGCCGGCGCGGAATTCGGGGTGGTTGACGACGTTTTCCACGAAGGCGATGTTGGTTTTCACGCCGCGGACGCGGAATTCGCGCAGGGAGCGGTCCATGCGGTTACAGGCGGCGTCGAAGTCGCTGGCCCAGGTGGAGATTTTGACGAGCAGGGAATCGTAGAAGGGGGTGATGGTGGCGCCGCTATAGGCGGAACCGCCGTCGAGCCGCACGCCGAAGCCGGCGGGGGAGCGGTAGGTTTGCAGGCGTCCGTAATCCGGCGTGAAGTTGTTTTGGGGGTCTTCTGTGGTGACGCGGCACTGGAGGGCATAACCATAGAGCGGCATCTTTTCCTGGCGCGGGATGGAGACGGGGGCTTCGTGGAGCGCGTGGCCCTGTGCGACGAGGATCTGGCTGCGGACGATATCGATGCCGGTCACCATTTCGGTGACAGTGTGTTCGACCTGGATGCGGGGATTGACTTCGATGAAGAAGAATTCGTGGCTTTCGGCGTCGACGAGGAATTCCACGGTGCCTGCGTTGTAATACCCGGCTTCGCGGCAGAGGCGAAGGGCGGCGTTGCAGAGGGCTTCGCGTACGGTTTCGGGCAGGTTGACGGCCGGGGCGACTTCGACCACTTTCTGGTGGCGGCGCTGCACGGAGCAATCGCGCTCATAGAGGTGGACGAGGTTGCCGTGCTTGTCGCCGAGGATCTGGACTTCGATATGTTTGGCGCGGCGGATGAAGCGTTCGAGGAAGACGGCACCGTTGCCGAAGGCGGAAGCGGCTTCGGTCTGGGCTTCGGCGAGCTTGCCTTCAAATTCATCGGGCGAGAGGACGACACGCATGCCGCGGCCGCCGCCGCCGAAAGCGGCCTTGATGATGATGGGGAAGCCGATGGAGTGGGCGATGGCGCGGGCTTCGTCCGCGTTGGCGACGGGTTCCTGCGTGCCGGGGACGATGGGGACACCGGCGCGTTCTGCGAGTTTGCGGGCGGCGGTCTTGTCGCCGAGGAGTTCGAGCAGGTGAGCGGATGGGCCCACGAAGGTGATGCCGTTCTTTTCGCAGGCGCGCGGGAGGGCGGGGTTTTCCGAGAGGAAGCCGTAGCCGGGGTGGATGAGATCGACGCCCTTTTCTTTGGCCATGGCGACGATGTTTTCGACGTCGAGGTAGGCCTGGACGGGGCCGAGGTTGTCGCCGATCTGGTAGGCTTCGTCGGCTTTGAAGCGGTGGAGGCTGAGGCGGTCTTCTTTGGAATAGACGGCGACGGTGCGCAGGCCCAGTTCCGTTGCGGCGCGCATGATGCGTATGGCGATTTCGCTGCGGTTGAGGGCTAGAAGTTTAAGCATCTCTATCGAGTTTGCCATGTTGGGTCGTTTGGGGCGGGAACATTCAGATTCCATACGGTGGGTCCGTTTGGTAATTTCACAAATTTTGTGGCGTTGCGCCCCTGCGTTCCTCCTGTAGACGGGAGAGGGTGCGGTAGGCGCGGGCCTGGGAGCGTTCGATGCGGGTGCGGTAGCGGCCGAGGAGGTCGAGCTGGCCGGATTTTTGGAGTTCGCAGAAGGCGGCGGTGATGCGGTCGAAGGGTGCTCCGGCTTCGCGGGTGGAGGCGATGTCATTGAAGAGGGTGCGTTCGATGGCGAGGGCGCGGTGGATTTGCCAGTCGGCGGCGATGAGCTGGTTGACGCAGGTTTGTTCGAAGGCGGTTTCGGGCTGGAAGCGGGCGTCGTAGTCCTGGCAGAGATTGAGGAAGGCTTCGCGGTGTTCGGGTTCGATGCAGACGGATTGGGCGAGGAGACCGTGTTGGGTGGCGTTGCGGGCGCAGGTGGCTTTGCCGGCTTCGGATTTGGGTCCGGTGGAGGCTTTGGCGTTGGCGCGGTTGGCGGCGAGCTTTTTGGGTGAGAGCGGGCGGGGCTGATCGGATTTGGTTTGGTCAGGCATGTTTGGGTCAGGGTCCTTCGGTAAGGAGGGTAGCAGGGGAAATTGGGGTGGGGTGGTTAAGTTGTTGATTTGGTTGGGGGAAAGGGATGAACTGGTGGGTGGGGGGAGGTCAAGTTGCCGGGAGAGCTTGAGGGGATTTGCTGGTGGGATTCGGGATCTAATTACTTCCGACGAATGCCCATGCGAGTCTGCCAGTATCGATCGCGATTCCAAGCTTTGATGTCACGCCGTGCCTTGGAGGCCTTTGGGCTGGAAGAGTTCCAGCAGGGTCGCATTTGGTAAGTCCGGGTTGCGTCGTTTGCACGGGATCAGTTCCCGCTATGAGCTGGACGGCTTCCGTGGAGGTGCTTCGGAGCGAGATGTCTGACCTTGCGCGACTGGGGTATTGACCCTGGGCGGGAGGGTTCTGTGTCGTCCGAATCGTCACTTCCGGCACCTGTGATCACGGACGTTTTTGCGATATCTTCTGTTTTGTTTGTTGGGGTTCCGGGGGTGCGTGCGGGAATGTGCTGGTTTTGTCTGGTAGTTGTCAGGCGTGAAGTTTGATCCTTATTTCGGGGCGGGACCGCCCAAGACGGGGAGGCCGGATGCTTACCGGGCTGCCTGCCTTTATAGTGGTAAACCGCAGGAGCGGATTGCTTTGCCGGGGTCGGATGTGGCCGAGTGGGTGACGTCGAACCTGGGCTGGACGCCGGATGCGACGCAGAGGCGTGTTCTCAACAGCAAGACCCGGCGCGGGATTTTGAATTGCACGAGGCAGTGGGGGAAATCCACTGTGGCTGCGGCGATGGCTTTGTATGCCGCGCTGATGCATCCGATGTGCGATGTGCTGGTGGTGTCGCCCACGCTGCGGCAATCGGCGCTGCTGGTGCGGATTGTCCGGCGGTATGTCCGGTTCCTGGGCGGGACACCCAAAAAAGATCCGGACAGCGAAGTAAGCGTGCTGCTGTCGAATCATTCCCGGATTGTGGGATTGCCTTCCGATGCCGGGAATATCCGGGGATTTTCCGCACCGCAATTGATTCTGGTGGATGAGGCGGCGTGGATGCGGGATGAGGTGTATCAAGCGGTGCGGCCCATGCTGGCGACCAATGATGGCGCGCTCTGGCTGCTCTCCACACCGTATGGCCAGAATGGCTTCTTTTATAACGCCTGGACCTCCCCGCGGCAGACCTGGGAGAAATATCAGGTTACGGCGGCGGATTGTCCGAGAATTCGCAAGGATTATCTCGAAGAAGAAAGGGAAGCACTGGGGGCGGAGCAATACGCGCAGGAATATTGCTGTGAATTCGTGCAGCGGAAGGATGATGCGTGGGATATGACGGCGGTGCAGGGCAGGGTGAGCACGGCGCTGGCGCCGCTGGTGTTGCCGGCGTCAAAGTGGTAGGGCAAAAAACATATGCAGAGTACAGAGATTCGCTATTTCGTGGGGCTGGATTTAGGCCAGAGGGCTGATCCGGCGGCGATGGCGGTGTGCGAGCGGCAATTGGTGACGGGGGATTTCGATCATGTGTACCGGGCCCAAAGGAAGAGATACCAGCTGGGTGTGCGGGCGCTCGAAAGGTTCCATCTGGGGACTTCGTATTTGAAGGTCGCAGACAGGGTGCGGGATGTGGTGGAGTATCTGAGCCAAACGGGCGGGGTGCGTGTGGCGCTGGATGCGACGGGGGTGGGGCGTCCGGTGGTGGATATGTTGGAGGAGCGGGGGATGGCGGCGCGGCTGCTGCCGGTGATTGTGACGGGCGGGCATAACGAGAGCTACAACAAGGGCAGTTATTCGGTGCCGAAGATGGACTTGATTGATGCGCTGCGGCTGGCGATTGACCGTGGCGGGATTGAGTTCGCGGCGGGGATGCCGCAGACGAAGTTGCTGCTGGAAGAGTTTGCGGCAATGCGGGACCGGCGGACGCAGGATGGCGGGCGGGAGATCGGAGCGAGGGGGAAAGACCACGATGATCTGGTGTTTGCGGTGATGTTGGGGTGCTGGGCGGCGCGGAAGACCTTTCCGAGGGACCACAAGGGGCGGGACGTCTACATGATGTGGCACGTATGAGGGTGCCGTGTGCGGGGTTCGAATTCGGGATAGCACAGATGGATCGATGTCTGGGCGGCGGTTGACCGGGATACCTTCAAGATATGAGCCAGACGACGCGCCTCAGGACATAAACTGTCGCTGTAGTATCCCGCTGGAGGCGTTTGGGAAAACAGCATTCCATGTTCCTTATCCAGGGGTTTGTGCGTGTAGCAGGTTAAGGGCGCCGATCTATTTCGACAGGCTGGTTTCAAATCGATAGGTGCCGGACGGAACCACTACCGCTGCCCTGCCGTTGGCAAAGGAAGTAACCCGGATCTGTTTCCCATCTTCCCGGACGCTGGCTGCGCTGATGGCGGGGAGGGAAACTGTAGCCTCCGTGTTTGCGGGGATTGTTGTTTCGAGAGTGAATTTCGCATTTTCCACCTTCCAGCGGACGGCTATCGTCCCACGAATGGAGCGGTAAGATGCGTTCACCCAACTGACCGGTTTGTTATCCGGATTGGAGTTGGGCGATGGAGGGTTGGGCGCAATGATGATCTTGTTGTAACCGGGTGTGTCCGGACGAATGCCGGCCAGATGATTGAACATCCATTCTGAAACCGCACCAAAGGCATAGTGGCTGTAAGAATTCATTGCCGGGGCGAAGAAGCCTTTGTCTTTGGTATAGCTGTCCCAGCGCTCCCAGACGGTAGTGGCTCCGTTCTCCACTTCATAACCCCACGACGGAAATTTCCGGCTCTGAAACAAGCGGACAGCGAGGTCATTATGTCCTGATTCGGAAAGAACCGGGAGGAGAGGATACGTTCCCAGAAACCCGGTGGTCATCCGGTAGCCTTCGTTTGTAATCATTTTCGTCAAATGGTCCGCGAAGGGCTTTGGATCTTCCAGCATCTTATGCGCGAGCGCCAAATCATAGGCTGTTTGGGTCTCTACCTTCAACGTCCCTCCAGGCTTGACGTATTCTTCCCGGAATCTGGTTCGAATCCGGGACGCAAGATCCGCGTAGCGCTTCGCGTCGTCCGGTTTCCCGATTGCCGCGCCCATCTGCGACATCAGGGTTGCGGAGTAGGCGAAGTAGATGGAATCGATGTACTCGACGGGCGTTGTACTTCCGATCGCGAGCCAGTCTCCCCAGGGATTGAACTTATTGGAACCCCGCAGATCAGGGCTTTGTGCGAGGCGGAAATCCATGAAACGGCTCATGGCGGCCCAGTGGCGACGAATGACTTCTGTATCACCGTAGGCGCGCCAGACGTTCCACGGCACGATGACGCCGACGTCCATCCAGGCTGTTCCATAAGCGTAACCGCTGCCGTGTTGCATAGGATAGGGGGCGTAGTCGGGATAGGCTCCGTTGGGGCGTTGCGACTCTTCCAGGTCATCCAGCCATTTGGTGTAAAAGGAAGCGGCATCGGCGTGATAGTTGGCGGCACCGGCATAGATCTGGGCATCGCCAGCCCATCCGAGGCGTTCATCGCGTTGTGGACAATCGGTGGGGATCTCGACGAAATTGGAACGCTGCGTCCAGACGACGTTGCGAAACAGCTGATTGGCCATAGGATCGGATGATTCAAAGCTGCTGGTCAGCGGGGTATCGGAGTGAATCACGACTCCAGTTAGATCACTAAGCGATGGTTTGCCGGGGTAGCCGGTTAACTCCACATATTGGAAACCATGATAGGTGAAGCGGGGCGTATAAGTTTCCCCGCTGGTTTCACCCCGAAGAATGTAAGTATCTGTGGCGCGCGCTTTGCGCAGGTTTTCCGTCATCAGGCGGCCGCCGGGGTAAGTCATCTCGGCATACCGGATTTGGATTTTCGTGCCGCTTGGACCTTTCGCCTGCACGCGAACCACTCCGGAGAAATTCTGGCCGAAATCATAGACCCAGGTGCCGGGGGAGGGTTCGAGAATCCGCTTTGGCGTTAATTCTTCCACGGGGCGCACTGGCGGGCCGGTATAGGCTTGCAATCTGGCCGGTGCGGTGAAGCCGAATTCCATTTCCCGGTCTCCACCTTTGTCGCTGAAGATGGCCTTCACCCCGGGCAGTTCCCGTGCGGGTATTGCGCTGGTCCAGGCGCTGTCATTGAAATTTACCGTGTCCCAGCCGCGCGCTTCGCGGCGGGCATCGAAGGTTTCGCCCATCAGTATGTCTGCTTCGCGGCGGGCCGATTCTGTTGTTTTCCAGGTGGCATCTGTTCCCACCGTTTGCGTGCTGCCGTCAGTGTATTCCAGGCGCAGTTGGGCAAGAAATGCAGGGGTTTTGCCATACATGGAACGGCCTGTCTTATAGGGTCCGTAGCCGACGAGCAGTCCGTAGCCGACATAGCCGCTGTACCAGCCGTCGGCAACCTCGGCGCCAATTACATTGGTGCCGGCGGAAACGAGGCTGGTGACATCCCAGGCCCGGTAGTAGGCTCGTTGGCGATAATCCGACCAGCCGGGAGAAAACACGGCATCGGTTACCGGCCGGCCATTGATGTATGCATCAAACACCCCCAGCGCGGAGCCGTACAAGGTCGCGCGGCGTATGGTCTTGTTCACGCCGAAGCTCTTGCGGTATAGGTGTGCGGGTGGCAGATAAAGTTGCGTGCGGCTCTGGTGCAGCCGGGAGGTGTCGTGGAAACTGATCCATTGCGCGGTCCAGTCTTCGCGGCGGAGCCCAACCGTCCAGCGCGCCGCGGCACTCCAGGCGGAGGCCTTGCCCGCACCGTCCCAGACCATCACTTTCCACCAATAGGCATGGCCCGCTTCCAGCGCCTTTCCGGCATACGGCAGGTTCACGGTCTCATTGCTGCTGACCTTGCCTGTGTCCCAGGCATCTCCCGCATTCTTCGCAAGCAGTTCCGGCGACGAGGCCACCACGATGCGATAGGCCGACTGCCTCGCACCGCGTTCCGGAGATTCCACAACCCAGGTCAGACGCGGATGAGCGGCCTCCACGGCTTCCGGATTCACCAGATACTCACAGCGCAGGAGCGAGGGGGTGAGTGTCGCGGACAGGGCCTGCGCGGCAAATAGGAGGATGGCAAAGAAGAGAAATCGGCGCATGGTTTCAGACCTCAGGATGAACTCCGCAAGCCGTTCGGTTGGGAACCAACCATCGCGCGCCCCTGTGACATCCTTACAAACAGCCTACATGCTCACCCGCAGAACACTCTTGCAGACGATAGGGACAGCCGCCGCAGCAGCACCCCAGACGGAAACCAAACGAAAAAGGCCCAACTTACTCTTTTTGTTTTCCGATCAACATGCCTACGACATGATGGGCTGCTCCGGCAACCGGCAGATTCAGACTCCGGTGATGGACAGGCTCTCTTCGGAAGGCATCCATTTCAGTCACTTCTTCTCGACAGCGCCGGTGTGTTCGCCCTACCGAGGGATGCTGCTTTCCGGCATGCATCCCTTGAACAACGGGGTCTTCACCAATGACGTCATGATGATTCCCGGCAAGGGGAAATACTTCGGGGAGTCCTTGCGGGATGCCGGTTATCGGACGGCTTACTACGGGAAGTGGCATGTGCTGGGCGGCAATAGAGTCCGGCCGATTCCCACTGGCGACCTCCGTTATGGCTTCGACGGCCCGTTTCTCAGCAACAACTGCACCACTGTCTTCGACGCCGGCCACGCCTATTACTGGAACCAGGAGGGCAAGCGCACCTTGTACGGCGAATGGGAGCCCTATGCGCAATCGAAGCAAGCCTGCCAGTTCCTCGACCAGCAGGATGCCGCGCATCCCTTCGCGATGTTCCTCTCCTGGCATCCCCCGCATGACCACGGCAAGAAAGAGCAGTATTATTTCTACGACACCGAACAGGATCTGATGGACATCTATGCGAAGTCCAATCCTGAACTGCGTCCCGCCACCGCGCAAGTAGATTGGAGCGAACGCCGGAAACAGCAATACCGTGCTTACATGGCCCAGACCACTGGCATAGACCGCGCGCTGGGCATGGTGCTGAATAAGTTGAAGGAGAAGGGCCTCGACCGCGACACCATCGTGGTCTATACCTCGGATCATGGCGATTGTCTGGGCGCCTACGGGTGGCACCTGAGCGCAAAAGATATCCCGCAGGATTGTTCGTCGCGGGTCCCTTTCCTGATGCGCTATCCCGGGGTGCTGGCACCGCGCAAGAGTGACTTGCTGCTGGGCCCGCTCGATTTGATGCCAACCCTGCTGGGGCTCATGGGCATTGCTGTTCCCTCCAGTTGCCAGGGAAGAAATCTTGCCACCGCAATCCTCACCGGCGACGATCACGCCACGGACTCCGTGCCCATGTGCATGTTCCACAGTGGTCCCGAGGAATACAGGGGAGTCATCACCCGCGACTGGACGTTCACCGCGCAGCGCGTCGACAAAGAATTCCACCCCTTGATGAACGTTCTCTACAACCGCAAGGCGGACCCCAATCAGCTTCACAACCGCTTCATGAACAACCCGGGCGTGCGGAAGCAGATGCTGGAACTCACCAGGCACTGGATGTCGCAATTTGAAGACACCCTGGTAAGTTGTGACGAGCTTCGCGCCTCCGGCATCGCATGGCACTATCCGGAAGACGGTTCGGCTCCGAACCGCGTCTCTCCCCTCGAATGGGCGCGAAAGGCCAAGCCGAAAGCATTGAAGTTTCACGAAGAGTAACGAAATCGTGGCAATTCCAACCGTCGCTGTTGAGCGCCGCATCCTGAGCTTGCAGGAGAGGTTATGCCCAGTCCCGCAAGACACTCATACACGCTGCCCCTTGTTCTGGCCGCGCTTCTCGCCGCTTCAGCACCCGCTTCCGCCCAGTCTCTGTTCGGTTCGCTTCTGGGTACGGTTACAGATCATTCCCACGCCGTTGTTCCTCACGCCAAAGTGAATATCCGGAGTCTCGAAACCGGCTCCACGCGTACGGTCGAAAGCGACGCAGCCGGGGACTACCAGGCACCCGCACTGCCGGTAGGAACTTACGAAATCTCCTGCGAAGTTACCGGCTTCAAGCGCGCGCTGATTTCCGGCGTCATTCTTGAAGTCGATCAACGCGCCAGAATCAACATCCAACTGGAACTCGGCACCGTCGGCCAGCAGGTGGAAGTCAGCGCCGTAGCGGTGTTGTTAGAGGCCGATTCTGCCAGCCAGGGCACCGTGGTCAATAACCGCACCATCACGGATCTACCCCTGAACGGACGGGACTTTCAACAATTAGCCACCCTGGGCCCCGGCGTGGTTGCCCCGGTGGCGGGCAGCGGGAATAACGCCTATTTCAGCGTGGCCGGCACCAGAGGACTCAGCAACAGCTTCATGCTCGACGGTGCCACGAACACGAATTCCAACGGGAACGTGACCTTTATCAGCCCTTCGATTGACCTGATCGAGGAGTTCAAAATCCAGCGCAACACCTTCAATGCGGAGTACGGACGCGGCGCTTCGCAGATTAACGTGGTGACCAAGTCCGGCACCAACAACATCCATGGTTCGCTGTTCGAATTTTTCCGGAACGATGCGCTCAATGCACGGAATTTCTTCGACCCGGCGAAGAAGCCGCAACTCCGGCTTAATCAGTTCGGGGGGACAGTGAGCGGGCCGGTTGAAATTCCAAAGGTTTATAAGGGACGCAACAAGAGCTTCTGGCTTTTCAATTACGAAGGAAAACGACAACGCGTACCGAATACCAGGAACGCGGGTTTGCCCACCCAGGCGCAACTCAACGGGGACCTTTCCACTGTTGCCGCGGCGACAATCAAGAATCCCCTGACCGGCGGAACTATCTTTCCCAACAAACAGATTCCTGCCTCATTGATCGACCCCGCCAGCAAGATCTTTTCGACTTACATGCCGCAGGTAACCCAGCTGCCTGGTTCCCTCGGCCCGGGAATCAACCTCGTCGTTCCCATCAGCAATGCTGTTGGCTTCAATCAGTTCACCATCAAGGGTGATCAACAGCTCGGCAACAACAATCACGGCTTTCTGCGCTACACGAAGAGCGCGGCGAATAACATCGGGCCGGGCCTGGTCCCGCAGTATCAGACCGCCGCTCCCACCCTGGATCTCAGTATCGTCGCGGGTTTGAATACCATCCTGCGGCCGAACCTCATCAATGAGTTCCGGGCCAGTTTCTCAAGACATACGCTCCACCAAGGTCCGAATTTCGCGGACTCCGCCAACTTCGCGAATCAACTGGGTCTGCAGAATACGCTCAGCCAGCAACCGGAATTCAACGCTCTGCCGAGTGTCCTTATCACCGGCTACACGACCGTTGGCGGCGCGGCGCTGATTACACAACGGGGGAACACGTTCTCATACCTCGACAATCTTACGTGGCTTCGAGGGAACCATACTTTCAAGACAGGGTTTGATATCCGCCATGCGATGCTTGACGTTCGTAATATCGGCGCGACCGAGGGGTCCTTTAGTTTCACGGGTACATTGACGGGCAATGCTATTGGCGACTACCTGCTGGGTATCCCGGCCTCGGCCAGCGCTGCTGCGCCACCTGGCCCGGATGGTGTCAACAGCAGCACGGTGTGGCAGGGATTTGTGCAAGATGACTGGAAAGTGCGGTCTGACCTGACCTTGAGCATCGGTCTGCGTTATGAATTCCAGTCACAGTTCGTCAATGACCGCGGACAGCGCTCCATCTTCGACTCATCCTTCCCCGGGGGCCGTCTGATTTATGCCAACCTTCCCGACTACTATGTGCCGGGCAAAGGCCTGATTCCCAGCCCCACAGGGAAACCACTCGCCTCTCCTGGGCTCGTTCCGGACGAATACAAGAACGTCGCCCCGCGCTTCGGCTTTGCGTGGCGTCCTCTGGGCAGCGGGGTCTGGGTGGTGCGGGGAAGTTACGGCATCTTCTATGAGGCGCAGAATGCGAACAATGACATCTTGTTTGGAAGTTTCAACTATCCCTTCCAGCTCAGCTACTCTCTGACTAATCCGGTTGCGAATCCGACTTACATCTGGTCAAGGAACATATTTCCTGCAGGTGGAACGGCGGGTTCAGTGACTTTCAGTTCACTCAGCCCAAAGATGCCGCTCGGCTACGTGCAACAGTGGAGTTTCAACGTGCAGCGCCAGCTTCGTTCCAATCTGGTGCTGGAAGTGGGCTATCTCGGCTCAAAGGGCACCAAGCTGGACTGGCGAACGAATATCAACCAGGCTCTGCCAGAGGACCCCGCGAACCCCACGACTGTGGCAAGCCGGCAGCCATTCCCGCTCTGGGGCGCGGGGGCAGGGGTCATCTCAAGGGATGGCTTCTCGCACTATAACGCCATGGCAGCAAGACTGGAGCGCAAGTTTTCCCGCGGGTTGCAATTCCTGGCTGCTTACACGTTCTCCCATAACATAGATAACTCCTCCTTCGCGGGGAATATCGGTGCGCAACCCGCAGTTGCGGCAAACAATTCGAACAGAAAGAACGAGAAGGGCGACTCTTACTTTGATGTGCCCCACCGGTTCGTCTTGAGTTATGTTTGGAATATCCCATTCAATCCAGGGCACAGATTGGTGAAATCACTTCTTGGCGGATGGCAGCTGACTGGTATTAGTCAGACCCAAAGCGGTAATCCGTGGTCGATTCTGCTATCGACCGATACTGCTGTCGTCGGCACAACAAACCAGCGCGCGAACCTGGTGGGCGAGGTCTATCCACCGGGCTTTGTTTCGGGTGGCCCCTCCCGCGCGGCTTTCAACAAGGCGGCGTTTGCGTTGCCTGCCACGGGTACCTTCGGCAACTCAGGACGCAACATTGTCCGGACCGCGGGAATGAATAACTGGGATCTGGGCATCAACAAGAATTTCCGCGTCACTGAGAAGATACAGTTTCAGTTCCGTGGAGAGTTGTTCAACGTTTGGAACCATACGCAATATCTGCAGTTCGACAATACCCTGCAGGACGTTGGATTCGGAACGTGGACTAATGCCCGCGATCCGCGCGTCGTCCAGTTCGCTTTGAAACTGTTGTTTTGAGCAGTTGCCAACCGGGGAGTGGTTCCTTTGCATCTTCGATATCGGATAGACTCAGAAGCTCCCGGCCCCGCCGCCGATCCTGAATGAAGACCAGAAGCGACGAGAAGGAGCGCTGCGCCATTGCGGATTTTCTGTCTGACCGGACGGAGGAGCGCTTCTGCGTCTTGTTCGACGCGTTCTATGGACGGCTCAGGCGATATTTCCTTTCGCGCGGTATTGATGATCCCAACGCGGAAGAATTAGCGGAAAACGTAATGTTCCAGGTCTATCGTCACGCCTCGCAATTGCGGGACAGCGCATCTTTTTATGGCTGGATCTTTCAGATCGCGAGGAATGAATTCCTGCAGCATGGCCGCAAAGCAGCTGCTTCACTGCAGACCGTGGCATATGAGCCGCTGGCGGGGAAACTGGCGAACAGATCGAATGTACAATTCCGGCCGAACCGGGAGGGTCCATTCGCGGAGTGGATGTCTCATCTGGAAGAATCGGAACGGGAGATCCTGATGCTCAGGTTTCTGGATGACCTCGCCTATCCTGAGATTTCTGAAGCCCTCGGCCTTCCCGTGGGAACCATTAAGTGGAAGGTTTTCAACGCCAAGCAAAAGTTGGCCTCGTTGATGGGGAGAAAGGTGGCAAAGCAGGCGTGAAGCATCCGATCACTTATGACGATTGGCTCGGTTATCTCGACGGCGAATTGGATGCCGTCACAACCGCGCGTGTCAAGGCTCATATCG
>CAIXXM010000128.1 GCA_903923395.1 uncultured Acidobacteriia bacterium | reverse complement strand
CTGGGCACGCGCGCCAGAATGGCGCACGAACATCAAGCGATAGATACAGATGGGCCCAGGAACATGAGCGTATTCCAGGGTGTCCCATTTCCGGCCTGAATAAAGCCGCGTGTTGGGCTATGGCCGTGCCGGCAGCGGACGTAGATGAATAGCGCCAGAATGGCGCACGAACATCAAGCGATAGATACAGATGAACCCAGGAACCTGAGCGTATTCGAATAATCCACTAACTTTGTGAATCAGACCGCTAACTTCGGCCGCTGCAGATGGAAACCTGTCGCGTCCTGGTAAGCCTTTGCCACGGCCAGAATTTCGGTTTCCTTGAACGGCTGCCCGTAGAACGTGAGTGCCGCGGGGGAGCCGGATTCGAGGAAGCCGTGGGGGATGCTGATGGCGGGGTAGCCGGCGGAGTTTGCCATGCCGAAGTGGCGTCCGGCGGCACCTTGCTGGAAGCCTCCGCCGCCGCGGCCAGTGCGGGGAGCGGCGGGAGGTGTTCCGGGGGTTGATCCGGGGGTTGTTCCAGGTGCTGCGGGAGGGCGTCCTCCTCCGCCGGAGTTCGCGGGAACGAGATACACATCCACATCCGCAGTGGCCTCCGCCAGTTTCGCCATCATCATGGCGCGCTGGCGCTGGGACTGCAGATATTCCACGGCTGGAATCAGGCGGCTGGTGCGGAAACCGCTGGCGCGCGGCGGATTGGTCATTTTCTTATCTCCGCCAGCGCGAATCAGTTCATCGAAAAACGCGCCGGATTCGACGTTAAATCCTCCGGCATCGGCAGTACCCTGCGGCACCTTGACCGGCACCAGCTTCACGCCCAGCTTTTCCATCTGCGCGAGCGCGGCTTCGTCGAACTTCTTCGTGACCGCGTTGGTGGTTTCGTCGAAGGCGTCCTTGAGATAGCCGACGCGCAGTTTGCGGATATCGAGTGTTGGCGTCCAATTGAAGGGCAGTTCGGAGACGCTGAGATCACGGCCATCGGGCTTGGCGATGACGGACATCACAACGGCACAGTCTTCGGCGTAACGGCAGAGGGGGCCGAGACGGTCCTGCGTCCAGGAAAGGGTCATCACGCCGTAGCGGCTGATGCGGCCGAAGGTGGGGCGGAGTCCGGTAACGCCGCAACGGGCAGAGGGGCTGAGGATGGAGCCGCTGGTTTCACTGCCGATACCGAAGGGAACGCAGCCGGCGGCGGTGGCGGAGGCGGGTCCGGCGGAGGAACCACTGGAGCCTTCGGAGAGATTGAACGGGTTCTTGGTCTGGCCGCCGAACCAGTTGTCGCCCTGCGCGAGTTCGCCCGTGGTGAGTTTGGCGAGCAGGACGGCACCGGCATCGCGAAGGATTTCGACGACGCTGGCTTCTTCGTCGAGAACCTGATCTTTGTATGCGCCCGAGCCCCAGGTGGTCTTGTAGCCCTTCACGGCGATGATGTCTTTCGCGCCCCAGGGGATGCCGTGGAGGGGTCCGCGATATTTGCCGGCTTTGATTTCGGCGTCGGCCTGTTTGGCCTGGGCGATGGCGAGGTCATCGAGGAAGGTGACCACACAGTTCAGTTTTTCGTTGTATTTGTGCAGTCGGGCCAGATACATCTGGGTGAGTTCGAAACTGGTGACCTGGCGGGTCTTGATGAGCTGGGCCAGTTGGATGATGGACCAGAAGGCCACGTCTTCGAGATTCGCAGGGCGGGTGACTTTGGGGGCGCTGAACTTGAGTGGCGTGCGGGTGCGGTTGACCTTCATGCCGGGCACCAGGGCGCTGAAGTAGAAGGGCGGGGCGACGTCGTTGGGGATGTGAGTCTTGCGGGACTCTTCGTAGCGCGTGAGGTTCTGGTTGGCGGCTTGCAGGAGGGCTCGCTGCTCGTCTTCGGAGTAAGTGAGTCCGGAGAGTTTTAGGGCCTCCGTGAGCATGGGCATGGTGATGCGCTGGGTGCCTTCCTGCTGGAGTTGGGCCCAGAGGACGCCGGGCAGGAGGGTGCCGCCGAGGCCTGCGCCGGAAAAGAAAGTGAGGAATCTGCGGCGGGAATCGCCTGTTATTTCCACGTTGGTCTCCTGTAAGGGCGGAGAGCGCGGGACGGGGGGCTCAGTCCGTTGGTGTGTTTGGGGTTTCCCTATTTTACGCATGGGGTGCGCGGCGGAGCCAGTGCCGCGCAGCTTTTTTGAGTAACCGCCGCACAACGGACGACTTCGGGCCGGCAGAACGCTGCGGTTACTGATCGATATTGCAGGCGCGGCCCTCGCGCCTGTGCGGCTTGTAGGTTAGAGTTCCAGCAGAACAGCGGTATTTTTCGGCACAGAGAGGGCGCTGCCGGCCTTCGTCACGACGGCTGCGGCAGCTGCGCCGGAGAGCAGGCGGGCTTCCTTGGCGCTGAGGGACGGTGCTGTGAGAACCTCGACAATCTTTGCGCCGGGCAGGTTGACGGTGAGGGTCTGGGCTTCGTCTTTGTTGAGGATGGCGAGAAGGCGGGGTCCGCCGGCTTTCTGTGCGGCGAAGGCGACGGCGTTGACGGGGCCGGGATCGAACTCGGTCTTCAGCAACGTGCAGCCCACGAAGCGGCTGGCGAACTTCATGCCGTAGCCGACGGGTTCCAGAATGTATTTGTCATTCAGCTTGCCGTTGACACCGCTGCCGGCGAGGGTGCCTTCATTGGCGATGGGCGTGTAGAACGGCTTGGGGTGCGGTTCGTTGGGATCTTTCATTTCGGCTTCCCCGACGAAGGTGCCGCCGACGGACACGGCCTGGGCATGGCCGCTGCCGCCGTGCAGATTGACGCCGCTGTAGCCCATGGTCATGAGGTCAAAGAAGTAATTCGCGGACCAGAGCGCGGAAGCAAACGCATCACTGAGGCCAGGCTTACCGCCGCGGAAGACGGTGTTGCCTTCGGTCATGCGGTAGCCAACATTCATTTTTGTGGCTGCGTCACGAACGGCGGTACCCTGGCGCGCAACGCTGCCGTTGGGCTTCATGAGCCGCTGGACGTTTGCCTGCGGGTTGCTGGGCGGGCCGCCCCAATAGTGGTGGTGGGAGAGGGTTGTGACGTTGGGCTTGTCCTTAACGTCGGGCCAGAGTTCGGCGATTCCGGTGACCCAGGTCATGTCCGAGGCAACGTCCGGCAGTCCGAATTTGGCAGTGGGGACGGCGCGCTGCACGGCGCGGGCGATGGCGAGCCATTCGGCCATGTACGTCTTGGGGTTCCATTCGGCGGGTTCGCGGAGCTTGTAGATGATGAAGCGGTCGACCTCATTGCCGACCTGGAAGTATTGCAGGCGGGGGCCGAGGGTTTGGGCGACGAAGCGGGCTTCTTCGGCGGCGAGTTCGGGGTTGCCGTAGCCGAGGTTCAGGCCATAGATGCAGGTCCAGCCGGTGGCGCGCAGGAAGCTGTCGAGCTGCCGGATGGTTTCGGGCGTGATGGCGAACATGTAGCTGGCGGGGCGGGAGCCGTCTTTGAGGACGAGGTTGCGGTCCGGGGCTTTGTCAGTGGGTTTGGCTTGCCACCAGGCGAATTCGCTGGTGTTGCCGCCGAGGCGCAGGACGCCGCGGGGAGAGATGTTGCGGAATTGTTCGACGAGTCCGCGGTTGGAGGCGGAGAAGAAGGAGGGGTCTTCGAGTTGGAGGTTTTCGTAAGAAAGGCCGATGAAATCCGCGGCGACGGTTTGGCCGGTGGCCGGGCCGAGGGTGAGTTTGGCTTCGGCGGTTTGGGCGTGGAGGGATTGGGTGAGCGCTGTGGCGGCGAGGAGACCGCTGCGGCGGAGGAATTCCCGGCGGCGTGGATTGGAAGGAATCATGGCGTTTCCAATTATAAAGAACAGCACTATCGGGCGGTTTTCGAGATGCTGTCGATGACGCGGCGGTCCGGGTCTTGTGGAGCGAGGTCCGGGAGTTCATGCGCGAGGCGGAAGAGGGAGATGTGGGAGCAAGCCACGCGCTTGCCGGATTTCGAGAGATCCTCTTTGAGAAATGAGCCGCACAACGGACGCCTTCGGACCGCGATAAGGGGGCGGGTTCTTACTTGCGAGCGGGGTGCGGCCCTCGCGCCTGTGCGGCTGCCTACAATCGGCTTCTTCGGCGGTGCGCGGCGGGGTAGAGGCGGAGAGCCTGGGTTTGCCTTTCCCCAGGAGGAGAACGAAGACCTGGCGGGGGCGGTCTTCGAGGTGGGAAACCAGTGCCGGTTGCCTCCGGCCATTGGAGAGGACGAAATCGATGTCTGCGGCGGGGTTGGGGTTGATTTTAGGAACGGCCACTTCGAAGGTTGGCATTTGCCCGGCAGCAGGCATGGAAATGAGTGCTGCCAGGAGTGCCAACCTTTGAAGAAGGCGCACGATCAGCGGGCCTGTGCGGCGGCGGCAGCACGCATCTGGGCGATGCGTTCTTCCATGTGGCGCGTGAGATGCGGGGTGACGCCGAGTAACCGCTGGATGACCATCAACTGGGCGCGGTGGTGCATTTCGTGTTCTTTGGGCGAGATGAGCATCTCAAAGCGGGACTTGAAGGGCGGGTTCATGCCGGCGGGGTACTCGATCTGTTCGGCGAGGAATTCCTCGGTGACGCCATCGAGCAGGGTGGCGAATTTTTCGCCTTCCGTGCGGAGGAGGTCGAGGATTTCGGCCTTGCTGCGGGGCTTCATCATGTCGGCATGCAGGGCGCCCATGAGGCCGAAAAAGTCAAAGCCGACGAGGGTGTGGAGGTGATCCGTGAAGTGGATCTTTTCCGCGGCGCGGGGCATGAGCGCGATGTGGGCGAGGAGTTCCGCGATTGAGCGGGAGCCTTCGGCCGGGCGGAAGCCATAGCTGTCTTCGGGGATTTCTTCCGCGATTTGAATCGTGTTGGCGCGGACCGTCTGGAAGGAACGCGCGAGTTCTGAGGCACCGTAGTAAGTCACGACTGTATCTTAGCGAAATCCACCTCACAAGGCAGCCTGGGGAGAGGTGGAGAAGACCACAGAGAATTCGGTGCCTTGCCGCTCCTCGCTCTTTACGGAAATGGAGGCACCATGGGTTGTAGCGATCCACTTGGCGATTGCCAGGCCAAGTCCGGAGCCGTCGGTGCGGGCGCGGGAATCATCGCCGCGGTAAAAGCGGCCGAAAATGTGGGGGAGGTCGCGGGCGGCGATGCCGCTGCCGTTGTCGGCGACGGTGATGGTTTGGTTTGGTCCGGAGGTCTGCAGGGAAATACGGATGTCGCCGCCTTTTGGCGTGAATTTCATGGAGTTGTCGAGAAGGATAAGGACGAGACGCTGGAGCAGTTCGTAGTCACCGGAGATGGGTGCGGGCTCCTGCCGGGGAGGGAGAACTTCGAGGTTGAGCCCGCGTTCCCGGGCGAGGGGCAGAGCTTTGCGGGAGGCAACTTCGATGACCTCGATAAGGCTGACTGGCTCAAAAAGGAGGCGGGAGTTTCCGTCTTCGGAGCGGGCGAGGAGCAACATTTCGCCGAGGAGCCTGGTGGTTCGGCGTGCTTCTTTGAGTATTTCGACGAAGGCGAGGGAGCTTTCGCTGTCGAGATGCGGATTGCGCAGAGCCAGTTCCGCGCGGGTGTGAATCAGGGAGATGGGAGTACGCAGTTCATGGGAAGCGTCGGCGGTGAAGCGGTTGATTTCAGTGACGGCTGCTTCTAGTCGATCGAGCATGGAGTTGCACGTTTCCGAGAGACGCTGGAGTTCGTCATTCGTACGGGGCACGGGGAGGCGGTCGGAAAGACTTTGGAGGCTGATGCTGCGTGTGGCTGCGGTGATGGCATCCACAGGCTGCAGAGCGCGCCGGCTGAGGAGGTACCCGCCACAAGCGGAGATCGCCAATAATGCGGGCACGGCCCAGAGCAGGTTGTCGCGGAAGGAATTCAAAAGAGCGAAATTAGATTCCAGAGGGGCGGCGGCCCGGAGAATCAAGGTATCGGAAGAGGAGTTCCACCGTTGGCGGACGGAGCGCGAGATGGCGAGATAAGGCTGGCCCGAAAGCGAAACGAGATGGAATTGATCGCGGGCAGGGATTTGAAAAGGCGGCCAGGGGAAAGCGGCGGCAGCGGATGGCGGCGGCAGGGCATAGCGGCCATCCGACCGCAGAACGACCATGAGCGCGCCGCCAGTGGCGTTGGCGAAGCTGGCGAAGTGTTCCACCCGCTGCCCGCTGGTGGATTGGGAGTTGGCATCCAGCAGGTCCAAGAGACGGTCCAGTCGTCGTTCGAGAGTCCGTTCGCGTCCCTGGAGCAGGGTGTGGCGAAGGTTGAACCACATGAAGACGCCGAATAAGACGAATCCGGCCATGTGGACGAGGGAGAACCAGAGGGTTAACTTCCAGGAAATGGAGCGGCCCTTCAAGACGTGTCTCCAGGGCGCAGGGAGTAACCCACTCCGCGAACGGTGTGGAGCAGTTCGGTTTCGCCGGGGTGTGTGATTTTCGCGCGGAGGGAGCGGATGAACACGTAAAGGCTGGCTGGATCGGCGGCACCGGGGCCCCAACCGTTCTCGATGAGTGTTTCCCGGCGGGTGACGGTGCCGGGTCTGCGGATGAGGGTTTCGAGAAGCGCGTACTCGATGCGCGTCAGGGATTCTGTGCGGTCGCCGCGGTGGAGTTCGTAGTTGTTGGAGTCGAGGCGCAGGTCGAGGAAGCGGAGTTCGGGACCATCGGGAATTGGCGAGCGCCGCGTGACGGCGCGAACACGGGCTAAGAGCAGGTCGAGTTCGAAAGGCTTCGTGAGGTAATCATCGGCGCCCTCATCGAGACCGCGAATGACGTCGCTCTTGGCGTCGCGGGCGGTGAGGATGATGACAGGAGTCCGCCGTCCGGCTTCGCGCAGTTGGCGAAGAACAGTGAAGCCGTCAAGCACAGGGAGCATGATGTCGAGAAGGATGAGGTGCAACCCGGAAGTGCGGGCGAGGGCTAGGGTTTGGGTGCCGTCGTAGGCGACGGTGACATGGTGCCCCTCTCCTTCGAGAGCGCATTGCAGCAACGCAGCTGTGGCGGGCTTGTCTTCAGCCACAAGAATACGCATAGAACTCATGGTGCGATCAGTTTCATTTCAATTCAATGAATGAACGATGAAGCTTCCGTTGAGTGGTGTCTTTCTTTAGATTAATTTCCAATTCGGCTGTTGTACTCGGCATATGAGGTCGATTGCTTTCATCACCACTCTCGCATTGATGTACGCGGGATCAACACCAATGAGCGCACAGGAGAACCGCGGCACTGTTGCGGGTCACGTGACGGATTCTTCCAAGGCTTCGCTGGAAGGGGCGCGCGTGGATATACAGCCAGGCAACTATTCGGCGAAGGCGGGCCAAACCGGCGATTTCCGTTTGGATCTGCCCGCCGGTAAATACAAGATCACGATTTCACACGTTGGTTTTGCACCCTATACCGCGGACATTGATCTCGGAGGAGGCGCGAAAAAGCAAATTGATGCGGAACTGCAGGTAGCGAGCAGGAGCGAGTCCGTGATTGTCACAGCGGAGAGAGCGCACGGTGAAGCGGAAGCGATTGAGCGTTCGCTTTCGAGCGACAATCTGGTGCAGGTTTTGGCTGGCGATGTGATCACATCGCTGCCGAACGCGAATGTGGCGGATGCGCTGGGCAGGTTGCCGTCGGTCACGCTGGCGCGGGACGAAGGCGAGGGGGTGTATGTGCAAGTCAGAGGGACGGAACCCCGGTTGACGAACGTAACGATCAACGGTGTGTCGGTACCCGCTCCAGAGCAAGGCGTTCGCCAGGTGCGGCTTGACGCTCTGCCGGCTGACTTGGTGGAGTCGGTGGAGGTGAATAAGACGCTTGCGCCGAACATGGACGGCGATGGTATCGGCGGATCAGTAAATTTCCGGACGAAGGTGGCGGGAGAAGTGCCGGTGTTCACTCTGGATGCGCTGGGCGGGAACAACACCATCCTTGGCGGGCGTTACAACGAACAGTTCGGGGGAAGCTTCGGGAGAAGGTTTGGTGTCCGCAAGCAACTCGGTTTATTGATTGGCGGATCTTATGACTACAATCAGCGGGGTATTGACGATATGGAACCGGCGATCGACCCGACGTCCACGCCGGCCAATATTCTCTACAAGAGCAACACCGTGCGGGACTACCGATACTACCGGACGCGCTGGGGTCTTGCGGGGAATGTGGATTATAAGATCAACTCCAATAATGAGATTTATGTGAAGGGCATCAATTCGGATCTGAAGGATTTTGGCGACAAGTGGTATTACAGCCCCTCTGCAACCAGCGCGGCCAAGTTCTACACTTCAAGCAAGCGTCCGGAGTACCAAATCGGCAGCGTGAGCCTTGGGGGCAAGCATTACTTGCGGGGCTCGATTCTTTCGTGGGAAGTAAGTGGATCACGTTCTTATCAAACGGCCTCAGCGGGAAATCCGAAAGCGGACTTTTCCTGGATTGGCCCGAAGCTGACTTGCGGTTACTCGCCATCCACGCAGACCAACGTTTATACTCCGACGTTCGGAAGCGGATGTGACGGCCCGAATTCGCCCTTGCAGAATGCGGCGAATTGGGGATTCCTCGATTTAACGAATTCTGTGGGACACACCGAGCAGATCAATCTGGCCGGTTCCGCATCTTACTCAAAGACATTCCGGGCGGGAAACTATCTTTCGACGTTTGAAGCAGGTTTCAAATGGCGCAACGGGCATAAGTGGTCCAACGGCACGGAAACCGTGTATGACGGGTGGACGGCGGCGAACTTCCCGATGACGAATTACTTGTCCGATTTCAGCAGCAGCAACTATTACCAGAATGCTTACTATGGGGGACATTACGGCCCGGTATCTGACTTCAACAAGCTTCTGAATCTGATTCAAACCCAGCTTTCGAGCTATGTGGATGGCTATAAGTCCGCTGCGAACAACTATCCGAACCAATTCAATTTCCTGGAGCGCGTCACCGCGGGGTACTTCATGGATACGATCGATTTCGGCAAGCTGCGGATCATGGCGGGGCTCCGCATGGAGGCGACTTCCATGCAGACGCTTGGTTACAACGTGACGCTCTATCCGGCCGGCAGCAAGAACTGTCCCACGGCGACAGGATGTGGATTTCCTGTTCCGGTGAAAGGGAACGCATCGTACATTGATCCACTGCCCAGCGTTAGCTTCCGCTATACCCTGACACCCAACTCCAACCTCCGCGCCGTGTATGCCCGGGCGTTTGCGCGGCCTGATCCTTACCAGCTAATTCCATACGCGACACAGGACGACAGCAGCAACCCGGCGACTGTGGCAATCGGCAATCCGAATCTGCGCCCGACGCATGCCAACAATTATGATGTTCTGTACGAACGCCAGTTGCGTCCGGCAGGGTTGTTTCAGGCGGGCTTCTTTCTGAAGCAGATCAATGCTCCGCAAGCTCAAGTCGTTTACACACCAACGTCGGGATTGTACAGCGGGCAGCCCGTGACGCAGACGATCAACGGCAGCAATGCGAGCCTGCTTGGCTTCGAAGTGTCGTATCAACAGCGGCTCTCTTTCCTGCCGTCATTTCTGGGCGGCATGGGCATGTTTGCGAACTACAGTTTCACTTCGTCGCAGATCAAGGCGCTGCCTTCGAGAACCGATAGTCCGGCGCTGCAGAGACAAACTCCTCATACTTGGAATATCTCGCCGACCTATGACAAGAAGCGGCTGTCGATCCGGGTTGGCCTGACGTACAATGGGCCAACGATCTACCAGTACGCGTATACAACGGCGGCTGATGTGACTCACCAAGGCCCGAACGGACCTTCCGGGGACGTGTACACGTACTCACACTTGCAGGTGGATGCGCAGGGCAGTTACAGGCTATTCCGTGGCCTCAGCCTGGTGGCTTACGGGTTGAATCTGACGAATGAGCCGTTCGGGTACTATACCGGGTCAACCTTCTACGTGAAACAGGTGGAGTACTACCATGCGACTCTGGCCGGCGGGTTCCGCTATGTGTTTTCAAAGGAGCGATAACACAAGACTATGAGAAGTATCGCGCTTTTATTGCTCGCAACCGCTTGTGCGGGCATCGCTCCCGGGCAGACGGAAGGGCCGGATTCGCGCCTTAAGTTCTGTGTAATTCTGAGCCGTCACGGTGTCCGCGCTCCTACGTGGACACCGGAGCGGCTTAATGCCTACTCTTCGCAGCTATGGCCGGATTTTGGCGTGCCTCCGAGCTATTTGACGCCCCGCGGGGAACGACTGATTGAGTTGATGGGCGAATTCTATGGCATGTGGCTCAGAGAGGCCGGCCTGCTGACTGGGAAGGGCTGCAGCGAAGCCTCTACAATCCAGATCTACGCGGATTCAGACGAGCGTACGATCCGGACAGGGGAAGCATTCTCCAAGTCCATTCTCAGCGGCTGCAACATTAAGGTGCAGCACAAACCTGAGGGCGAAGCAGACGATCTGTTTGATGCGGGCTCCGGAAAACCTGCGAATCAACCGATTGGGACGCCAGAGAAGTTTCTGGGTGCTTTTCAGTCTCTTCAGAAAATTCTCACGGGGGATGAGGCGGCAGTGCATCCTGTCCTCGCAAAGGACGCGGTGATGGACTTGGCAGCTCTCAACACGGCGTCTACTCTCTCCGAGGTGATGTTGCTCGAGTATGCGAATGGATTCCTGGGGAAGCAACTGGGCTGGGGACGACTGACCGAGACGAATCTTCTCGATGTGCTGCGGCTTCACGGGGAGTTTGCGAGGCTGACCCGGGAGGAACCATCGATCGCGACGGCCCGCTGCCGGAATCTACTGGCGCGGATTTTGGAAGCGATGAAGAATGCGACGCCGGCGGAGTCCAAAGACAAAGTGCTGCTGATTGCCGGGCACGACACCAACCTTTCCAACATCGCCGGAAGCTTGGGAATCCACTGGGAAGCGGGTGGTTATCAGGAAAACGAGACGCCGCCGGGGGGAGCGCTCGCTTTTCTGCTGTATCAAGACCGGACAGGCCGATCCTATGTGCGGCTTCGCTACTTTGCGCAGACGCTGAAGCAACTCCGCGAGATGACACCACTCACCATGAAAAAATCGCCGGCATCTGACGAAGTGACGATTCCCGGTTGCGGGAAGGCGGGCTGCACGTGGAATGAGTTCAGCGATGCATTGGAGAAAGCCATCCAAAAGGGGAAACATTAGGAGATAGCCGCGTGATCTCATGGAATAGAACCGATTCATGACTCACGATCTTGTTGTCCTCTTTGAACATCCGGAATGGCAGAAACCGCTGTTTGCTGCGTTGACGCGTCGGGGCGTGAATTTTGCCGTTTATGACCTGAAGCAGGCTGCGTTTGACCCGGAAGCGCTGCCGGCCGCGAAGCTCTACTTCAATCAGGCGAGCCCGAGCGCGTATGTCCGCGGGAACACGCGGGCGGTGCCGTTTGCGTATGCGCTGATGCGGTCGCTGGAGATCCGCGGGGCACGGGTGCTGAATGGGACGCGGGCGTTTGGGCTGGAGCTTTCGAAGTCGGCGCAGATTGCTCTGATGCAGCAGATTGGCGTGGATCATCCCCGCAGCATTGCATTTAATGATGTGGAAGCGGCGATTGCGCAGTGGGATCTCTGGCCCTGTTTGTTGAAGCCAGAGCAGGGTGGCAGCGGGGCGCGGATGTACAAGCTGCACTCGCCGGATGAGTTGCGCCGCACTTTGCAGGAGAAGCCGGAGTTGTGGTTCCCGGACAACCTGCTTTTGCTGCAGGAGTATTTCCTGGTGGATCCGGCGCGGGGTATCGTGCGCATGGAATTTCTGGGCGGGGAGTTGCTGTATGCGATGCGGGTGATTTCGCATGGCGGGTTCAATTTGTGTCCGTCTGAGGTGTGCAATCCCGCCGATGAGACGGAGGGTTATTGCGCGATTCCGGAGGAGAAGCCTGCAGCGCCTGTGGAGTTTTATCCGTATCCGGAAGTGCCCGCAGCGGTGGTGGAAGCGGGGAAGCGATTGTTCCAGGCGGGCGGTCTGGATGTGGGTGGTTTGGAGTATCTGGAAACGGCGGATGGACGGCTGGTCTTCTACGACGTAAACGCGAATTCGAACCTGCGTGTGCCGATTGCGAAGACGTTCGGGTTTGATCCGTTTGAGCGCGTGGTGGATTATCTGGTCAGTTCGTTGGGCTAATCGGCGAGGGGGTCCCAGACGTATTTGAGGTCGAGGGTGAAACCTGCAACGGGGCCTTCGCCCTCGAGTTTTTCCAAGTTGGAGAGTACGGAGACTTCGCCGTTGGGGCGGTAAATTTCGACTGTCTTGTTCTGCGGATCGATCAGCCAGCCGAGTTGTGCGCCTTGTTCGATGTATTCCTGCAACTTGCCGCGCACATGCTTCAACCGGTCGGTTTCTGATTTGACTTCGATGACGAAGTCCGGGCAGAGGTGCCAGAAGGATTTCCGTTTGGCCTCGCCGAGTTCGTTGATGCGGGTCTTCAACGTCCAGGAGGCATCCGGGGAACGGCGGGCACCGTTGGGGAGGACGAAGCCGGTGGAGGAGTCCGCGCCAATTCCCCTGCCATCTTTTCGGGCCCAGTTTCGCAATTCGCCAGCAACTTCGAAGTTGGAGGCACCGGTATCGGAATGAGTCGGGGGCATGACAATCAATTCACCTTCGGAAGTCATTTCGAAGAAGAGGTCGGGATGCTCCGCGCAGAAGCCAGAGAACTCCTCGTCGGTCATGAGATGACAAGTCAGCGTTGCGGGCAGGAAGGCATCGTCGATGGCTAACGTCATGGCCCTAGTGTACTCCGGTTCGATGGGGGGATAGGAAGGGCAGGATTCTGCCGCCGCATGAGCGGCTCGGGATTTCGTAGAAGATTAGTCAGCGAGCGGGTCGCAAACACACGAAAGGTTTAGCACGAAACCAGCGACGGGCCCTTCGGCCAACAGCGACTCTGGATTGTCCAGGGTCTCGACGCGGCCATTCGGGCCGATAGATCTCAACACTGCGGTCTTCTGGACCAATCGGCCAGGCCAGTTGGGCACCGTTCGCGATCCACTCGCGCATTTTCTCCCGGATAGCGCGCGGACGATCCGTTGCAGCGCGTACCCCGACGGCGAAATCTGGACACAAATCCCAGTAGCGTTCCAGCATTTTGGGGGCGAGTGCCCGGACCCGCGATTTCAATATCCAGGCAGCATCGGGTACCCGACGTGCGCCGTTGGGCAGCCCATAGCCAGCCGCGACATCTGATACCGTGCCGCGCCCATCCGCCTGCGCCCACCCGTCTAACTGACTCAAGATTATTAATGGAACGGATGAAAGCGATTCTACTGCTGGCTCTGGCCGCGACTGCAAGCGCGCAGACAATTCAGGTTCAGAGCCTGTTTCAGCCCGCGCCGCTTTCGGGTATTTGGAAGCACCAGAAGGGTGACGATCCCCGCTGGGCGGATCCTTCGTTTGACGATTCCGCCTGGCAGAACGTGAAGATGCCGGAGCGCTCTGTCAATCCTGGGGACGGATTTTCATGGTTCCGATTGCGCCTGCGATTGCCGGAGAATATGCCGAAGGAACCACTGGCGCTGATGATCGGCGGCTTCGGTTTGGCACAGGCCTATGAGGTCTTCTGGAACGGAGAGCGCATCGGAATGCTCAGCGAACCGGCTGGCAACCTTTGGACCTTGGTTCCTCCGGTGCCACGGGTCTTCGAGGTCCGCCCGGCTGTGCGGGATGTGGTGATCGCGATCCGCCTCCGCACGGTGTTCATCCCTTGGGTCTACCGGCTCGACGCGCTCCACCGGACGTCCTGGATCGGAACCAGCCAGCCCGTTGCCCTCTTGGCCGAGGCGTGGCAGAGCAGGCGCATCGACAGGGTTCTCCCGCAACTATTGATCGCGGCGGCGTTAATGATCCCCGGCTTTTTCTTCCTGTTGCTTCCATTGTGGCGACGGGATGCGCCTGAGTATTACTGGTTCGGCATATGGCTTCTCAGCACTACTTTGGGAAGGGCACTTGGGGTGTATCCAGACGCGTTTGGACTGCAACGCGGCCTTGTGGTGAGTTGCGCTATTATTCTCGCGACCGGTTTCACGGTTGGAAGCTGGGTGGGAGTCATCAGCGCGATATTCCAGCGCCGTGTGACGCTGGCAGCGTGGCTGGCAGCCGCGACCGGGTTGCTTGTTAATACCGCCCCGCTCATCCTATCCATCGGCGGGGTGAGCGTGCCGGAGTTTTCCCGTTCGCTTGCGGCGCTGGTGGTGAGTATCTGCCTTTTCCTCGTCTACTACGAACTCGGCTGGCAGCGGTCACGCCCGGGAGAGAGAACCGGGGCAATCCACATTGCGATTCTTGGGTATCTGGCAACCAACTGCCTGGTCTTCACGGGTCAGTTGATCTGGCGCGGCGAAATCTTCTATGTACAGGGCAATCTGGCTCGCACCGTGAGCCTGTTGCTCTTCACATTCGCGATGACTATCCTCATCAATCAGCGTTCCGTGCGGCTGCAGAGGGAACGGGAGCGCCTGGGTCGGGAATTGGAATCAGCGGCTGAGGTCCAACAGTTACTCCTCTCCAGCAGTTCCGGCACAAACTCATTGCTTGATATTGATCCGGTATACCTTCCGGCGCAGGAGGTGGGCGGGGATTTCTATGTGGTTCTGAACCACAACACCCTGCTCGTGGGGGACGTCAGCGGCAAGGGTCTGAAAGCAGCGATGCAGGTTTCGGCAACCGTAGGCGCTCTGCGGGCGCTGCACTTAGCTTCCCCCGGAGCTTTACTGGCAGCTTTGAATGATTCCCTGGCCGACCACACCGGCGGCGGTTTCGTCACCTGCGTCTGTGTCCGCTTTGATGCTCAGGGGATGACCGTCGCCAATGCGGGTCACATTCCGCCCTACCGGAATGGCATGGAGACAGAGGTGGATTCGGGGCTGCCATTGGGCGTAGTCACGGGAATGGTTTATCCCGAGACGACTCTGCCCTTCGGCCCAGGCGACCGGGTGATGCTGCTGTCCGATGGTGTGGTGGAAGCCGCGAATGCGAAAAGTGAGTTATTCGGTTTTGACCGAACGCGGGAGATCTCGATGCAGTCCGCGCAAGAGATCGCGGCGGTCGCAAAGGCCTGGGGCCAGAACGACGACATTACGGTGGTGACTATTGGAGTAACTCAGCGGGAGGCGCAAGCATGAGATCTAAATCGAGCGCAGCCGCCAAAGCACGATCCAACTCTTCTGTCTTTGCAGATTTCAAATGGCCGACGAAGTGGGTCAGCATAGACTTTGGAAGACGGGCCAACTCATCGCAATGGATGCTGCTCGGGTGCTTTAGTTAGCTAGCGGTCTATCTTCCCGCACAGGAAGTCGGCGGCGATTTCTACGCGGTCATCGACAACCAACTGCTCGTGGTGGGGGATGTTTCTGGCAAGGGTCTCCGCGCGGCGATGCTGGTGGCTCTCGTGATTGGCGTCTTGCGGGAAACGAAAGAGCGCTCCCCGGCGGGCATTCTGCGCGCACTGAATCACGCGTTGCTTCCCAACGCGGGCAACGGCTTTGTAACGTGCTGTTGCGTCAGATTTCTGGACAACGGTTCCGTCTTGGCGGCCAATGCGGGCAATCCGCAGCCCTACTGTGACGGGGTGGAAGTGGAGTTGGAATCCGGACTGCCGCTGGGCATCACGGCGGATGCGGAGTATGTGGAGTCGACCGTCCTTGGCGAAAGTCTTACCTTTGTTTCCGATGGTGTCCTCGAAGCGCAAAACAGCAAAGGCGAGTTGTTTGGCTTCGAACGAACTGGGGCATCAGCGGAAGTTCGGCAAAGGAGATCGCCGATGCCGCCATGGCATGGGGACAGAATGATGACATTACCGTGGTGACGGTGCGGAGGGGTGGATGAAGAAGCTAGAGGCCAAGAAGTCTCGACAACTGACGGTCCAGCTGGCTCAAAGCCGCCGGTACAAGACGGCCTACAGCACTGCCCTTCAAACGGGAACGGTCTATGAAACGGGCGTGATCCGTCAGGGCTGTCGAATCGGAATCAAGCCCCGTTTCGTCAGGAGTGAATCGTAGATGAAGCGGGTTCTTGGCAGGCGATTTGGTGACTGGGACGATGCCTATAAGCGGGCTGCGGCTCTGATTGTACGCATCGGCAGAAACGATGACCACAGGACGGGTGAACCCTTGTTCGTGCCCCTGCACCGGATCGAGGGCGCACCAGTAAATCTGCCCCTTTTCCATTACCACTTTTCATCCCTGAAGTCGGTCTCTGAGACCCGTTCCCAAAGAGCAATCTCGGTATTTTGCTCTGCGGACTGCGCGGCCTCGGCCGACGACTCTTCGAATGCCCGATGCACATCGGCCCAGAAGGTCTTCTCTTCCAGTTCCTTGAGTGCGAGTTCGATGACCTGTGCTTTGGGCTTCCCGAGCTTCGTTGCGAGATGGGAAAGCACATCCATGGCATCTTCATTTATGCGCACACTTGTCGCGATGTTCGACATAGCCAAATCGTACCACTCGCGGCTATTGCGCAGTTTTCTGTTCCTGGCTGCAGCTTTGAGCGCATGCCGCAGTTGACCGGAAAGTCCGCGCGCGAGATTGCGGCAGCCGCGCAGGCCTGGGGGCAGAATGACGATATCAGCGTGGTGAAGGTCGGGATGCCCGGGCAATGTCTGTCTGACTGAAGTCATTCCCTTTGAACAGCAACGGCTCGCCCAACCACTTTGCGAGAGCATAAGAGGCGCAGTCGCCGAAATTGAGTGCGGCGGGATGGCGGCCTTTGCCATAGGTTTGGAAGGCAGTCCGGGCGACGCTAAGTTGCTGCTGCTCAAAGGGAATAATTTCGACATTGGTCTCGAACAGGAACGCATCCAATCGCTCCTAAGAATTTTCACCGTATCTGCCCGCCATCACCATGGAGGCTTCCAAGACGGATACCGCCGAGACCAAAAGCTTGGGCGCATGTTCCATCAAAAGGGCGAACTCCGCCCGTTCCGGCTCATCCAGCACAACCGCCAGAATCGCCGAAGTGTCAAGAATCAACGCGTAGGAACCCCGAATTCGTCATAACCGAGAATTTCATCGTCAGTCATATCTGAGATCACTGGTAGTTGGTTACACCGACGGGCGATATCTTCCAGTCGCTCATGAAGCGGCGTGAGCTTTGCATCCAATTGCATCCTGTGATATCGCTCCACCACTGCGGCATCCAATGCCTGGTCCAGCGATTCCCCGGTCAAAGCCGCAAGTTCGAGGGCCAACCGTTCCGTCCGGGCATTTTCAATCAGGATCGCCATACCCCGATTATTTCACGTTTCACCCCCACCGTTTCAACGCTACTAAACCCGGCTTCCCTGCCCCTTGCTATCCTGAAGGTTCCACCAATAAGCGTTGGAAAGTGCGTTCTAAGGAGAACACCCGAAGTATGTCTGTGAAAGTCGGCATTAACGGCTTCGGCCGCATTGGTCGCAATGTGGTCCGCGCTGCCCTCAACAATCCCGAGATTGAATTCGTCGCCGTCAACGATTTGACCGACACCGCCACGCTCGCCCACCTCACCAAGTACGATTCGGTGCTGGGCAAGCTGGAACAGGAAGTCACCCACGACGCCGATTCCATTTCCATCGGCGGCAAGAAGATCAAAGTTTTCGCAATCAAAGACCCGGCCGCCATCGACTGGTCCAGCCTCGGCGTGGAAGTCGTGGTCGAATCGACCGGTTTCTTCACCGAAGCGAAAGACGCCTCCAAGCACCTGAAGGGCACCGTCAAGAAGGTCATCATCTCCGCTCCCGCGAAGGATGAAGACATCACCATCGTGCTCGGCGTGAACGAAGGCATGTATGACCCCGCGAAGCACAACATCATCTCCAACGCTTCGTGCACCACCAACTGCCTCGGCCCCGTGGCGAAGGTTTTGCAGGATACGTTCGGCATCGAGAAGGGTTCGATGACCACGATCCACAGCTACACCAACGACCAGAAGGTTCTCGACTTCCCGCACAAAGATCTGCGCCGCGCCCGCGCCGCTGCTCTCAACATGATCCCCACCACGACCGGTGCCGCCAAGGCCATCTCGCTCGTGATCCCTGAACTGAAGGGCAAGCTCGACGGTTACGCCATGCGCGTTCCCACCCCTGACGTTTCCGTGGTGGACCTTGTGGCCCTGCTCAAGACGGACACGACCGAAAAGGAAGTGAATGCCGCTCTCAAGGCCGCTGCCGAAGGTCCGATGAAGGGCATCCTCGAATACACCGAAGATCCCGTCGTCTCCACCGACATGCTGCACAACTCCCACAGCTCCATCGTGGACGCGCAGCTGACCAAGGTGCTCGGCGGAAATCTGTTGAAGGTTGTGGCCTGGTATGACAACGAATGGGGCTACTCCAGCCGCGTTTGTGATCTCATCACCTTCATCGCCGGCAAAGGTCTGTAAGCAGAAACAACTCCAATCCAGCGGCGCGCGGCTCTCCATGGGCTGCGCGCCTTTTCTTTTGGCATTTTGGTCCTGCGCACAACGGACCAGCCGGTCGCCGGGAAACCTGCGGGCATCTGATACATTCGTTGCGCGAACGATGGCCTGTGCGCTCCTATGAAACCGTGGACCTTTCTCGACGAAGCCCTGATGCCCGACGGCGGCACGATCTCGCTCACCAGGCGGGACAACACCTATTCAGTCGGGATCAACGGACTCGAATTGATGTCCACCAGCCGCCACCTTTCGGAAGACAAGATCGCGGAACTTGCCTGTGCGCATGTGGCCCGCACTCCCGGTGCCAAGGTTCTCATCGGCGGCCTCGGCTTCGGCTTCACCCTGAAAGCGGCGCTGGCTGCCCTGCCCCGCGATGCCAGCATTACTCAGGTGGAACTGCTCGCCGCGGTTGTTGCGTGGAACCGGAATCCCAACTACCCTCTGGCCTCCAGAGCTTTGAATGACCCCCGCGTCACGGTCGTGCAGGAAGACGTGGCAGAGGTGCTGCGGCAGTCCCCGGGCTGCTTTGACAGCATTATTCTTGACGTGGATAATGGCCCGGCGGCATTCAGTACCGCGCACAACGATGAACTTTACGGCCCCGGCGGACTGCAACTGGCACGGCAAGCCCTGCGCCCGGGCGGCTGTGTCGCCTACTGGTCGGCATTTTCGAGCGGACCCTTTGAGAAGCGGATGGCAAAGGCAGGTTTCCGCGTCGAGGTACAGCGCTGCCGCGCACATCCAAGCGGAGGTGGCTGGCACACCATCTTCCTCGGCCGGATTTAGGGCCGCTCCATCTCATACCTGTCCCGCGTCCGGGAATAGGTCGGCCCGCCCATTCTGCCAATAGCTGCCAGCTTGTCGGGATCAATCCGGTAATCGGTGACGATCTCGTCCGCGATGTGCATGCGGACGATTTCACCCAGAACAAGCGAACCACCCAGCGGCAGTGAACTGACCTCAACAATTTCCTTGAGCCTGCACTCCATCTGTACTCGGGACTCCGCCACGCGAAAAGCACCTACGGCTTCGGAGGCCAGCGGGGTCAAGCCGGAAACCTCGAACTCATTCACTTGAGGCGGATACTCACCAGCCGTGAGGTTCATCCGGGGCCCAAAGTCCTCAGAGACGATGTTCACCACGAACTCCTTGGTATCCCGAATGTTCTGGAGCGTGTCTTTGGACGAACCATCCGCACCGCGAAACATGGGGGCAAAGCAGATCACGGGCGGATTGGCGCTGGCCACTGTGAAAAAGCTGAAGGGTGCCAAATTGGGGATCCCATCCGCGCTGAGCGAAGAAACCAGCGCAATGGGGCGCGGAACCACGGCCCCGATCAGCAACTTATACAAATTCAAAGGGTTTTCCGTTTCGGGATAAATAGTCACCTCTCCATGGTGCCAAATCCGAACGTCGCCAATGGCCGGGGTCGCGAAACAGTCACAACGGTGGGATTTTCCACAGTTCCCTTGGCATCTCGCAGGAATTCCCCTATGCTGATGATGTCAAGCCGTCTCTTCGCTTCTCACCTCTCCCATCCGGCAGCCACGTAGAACGCAGTGATTCACAAACTCATCGATCCGGGGAAATGGTTTTCTGATATCCCGATGCCGTCGCAGGCATGGGAAGCACAGAAGGTAACAACACTCGTCACGTTCTTCCGCAGCCTTGTCGTGCTGACGCTGGTGGCCTTCATCATTGGCCCGTTTGTTTGGGGAAATGTACCCGCCGCCATGACGACCGTCGTGGCGATGTTTGTGTTTCTTCTCGTCATCCCCTGCCAACTCCTCAAGCGGGGCAGGCAGAGTACCGCGATGTGGTTCTTTGCAATCGGCGTTGCCTTGAATTGGCAGTCGCTGGTGGTGTTCTCCGGAGGGGTGCGCAGTCCGCTGGCCGCCGGACTCTTCCTGATTATCATCGCCACCGGAGTGCTGCTGTCCAAACGCGCTGCCATCGGCTTCGCGACTGTCGGACTGGTAATCAACGCTTCCCTGACCATCTACTCCCTGCGCATTGGCCCTATCCCCGTAATTTTCCCCATCCCGCCCCTGGCTGCGCTGTTCACGCAAGCGTTGATGGTGATCTTTGTCGTTCCGCCACTCCTGCAGGCCGTGAGCGGCATGCGGAACGCGATCGATCAGAAGGAGTATGAACTCAGGCGCCAACAGGAATCGAGAGAGCAGATCCTGTTTCAAGCGGAACTCCTGGAGCATGCCCCGGACCCGATCATGGCTATCGATCCAGATCATCTGGTGACTTACTGGAACCGTGCCGCAGCCCTCAAATTTAAAATTCCGCGGGAATGGGCTGTTGGGCGGAACGTGAAGGAACTGTTGCAGGTTGGCGACGATCCAGAGTGGGCCGCTAGCTGCGCGGAGATCAGCCGACTCGGCAGTTGGACCGGAGAATTGGGAGTGACACTCGCCGATGGCACGCGCCTGCGGCTGGAAGTTGTGGTCAAAGAACTGAACGATGCAGGAGGCAAAGCGTACTGCAGGATTGCCGGCTTCCGCGACGTGACCGAAGCGCGCCAGGCTGTTTCCGCGCTCAAGCTGTCCGAAGAACGGCTCCGTTTGTTCACCGATGCTGTGCCCATCGGCATTTATGTGCTGGACCGCGAGAACAAAATTACGTTTGCGAATCAGTTCTTCCGGGCACGTGAGGCCCGCAGCAAGGGCAGCTTCCAGAAAGAACTGAAGGAACGCGAACTGGTGTTGCGCGACATGTCCGGAAATGTAATTGCCCACGAGGATTACCCCAGCCAGCGCGTTTTCCGGACGGGAGTCCCTGTGTGGAATGAGCGCTTTCACCTGGTGACACCGGCGGGAGAAGCCGCTTACTTTTCTTTGAGTGCGGCACCACTCAAAGAAAACGGGGAAGTGACTCATGTGATCATCGCGTTCGACGACATCACAGAGAAAGTGCGCCTGGAAGAGCAGTACCTGCAGGCGCAGAAGATGGAAGGGATCGGCCTGCTGGCAGGTGGCGTAGCTCATGATTTCAACAACCTGCTGATGGTCATCAATGGGTCCTGTGAAAGAATCCTGCGGACCACGCCCGCCAGTGATCCGCGCCGCAGAGATCTGCTCAATGCGCAGACCGCGGGACGGCGCGCGGCAGATCTCACGCATCAACTGCTGGCTGTGGGCAGAAAGCAATCCGGCATATCCGAAACGCTCTCCCTGAATAAACTGATTCAGGAATTCCAGCCGTTGCTGAACAGCATGCTTCGCGAGAATATTACTCTGTCTTTGCAGCTTTCCCGCGAAGATTACTGGATGACGGCCGACCCCGCACAGATCAATCAGGTCCTGATGAACCTGATCATCAACGCGCAGGAAGCCATGCCTGAGGGCGGGAGTCTCGACATTTCCACCAGAGCAGTCTTGCATCAGGAGGAATCGCCCTCCGGCACAGCCATTGAACTCGCGATTACCGATACCGGTGTTGGCATGTCTCCAGAAACCAGACAGCGGATCTTTGAGCCGTTCTTCAGCACCAAGGACCGTGACCGCAATACAGGGTTGGGGCTTTCCACTGTCTACGGGATCGTGAAACAGAGCGGCGGCTGGATGATTGTCGACAGTGAACCGGGCAAGGGGAGCACTTTCCGCCTCTATTTCCCCTGCTCGCCGCATCTGGATCAACACGACAAACTGGAGCCGCCTCCTGTGGATCAGCTCAGCGGCAAGGTCTTGATCGTCGAAGACCGCGATGATGTCAGAGAGTTCCTGGCAACGGCTCTGGAGTTGGAAGGGATGGAGGTCATCCAGGCCTCCAATGGCGCGGAAGCTCTGGAACTGGCGGACAATTGCGGGCACCTCGACATCCTGCTTACAGATATGATCATGCCCGGTATCTCCGGCAAGGAAACGGCACTGCGGTTGAAGGCGACACGGCCCGAATTGCACGTGATCCTCATGACCGGGTATTCGAATGAACTCATGGACCGCCAGAATCCCCTGACTTCGGAGTTCGTGCTGCTTCGCAAACCCTTCACCCAGCAGACACTGCAAGCCACACTGGCGGATTGTCTGCAAAAGGCACCCGCAATCGAATAAACTGGGTGGCCAGCTATGACCACCCGCCGTGAAGCCCTTGGATTGCTGGCCGCCGCCATGACGCGCGCTGCCGAATTGCGTGCCGCCACCCGGCTGCCCGCGAATGAGAACGTGAAATGGGCCGTGAGTCTTGCCCTTTGGGGACACTTCAAACCGGTCAAATTCACTGATGTGCTCGATGTCATGAAGGACACCGGCTTCCCCGGTATCCGCCTGACGGGCTTCCCGCAATGCCTGCAGAACTACAAGATCACGGCGGAGGAGATGGAGCGCGAAGTCTCCAAGCGCAGCTTGAACGTGATCACGATTTCCTTCAACGCACCCTTTCACGACCCGAAGCAGCAGGACCGTGTGCTGAACAGTGCCAAAGATGCCATGCAGTTCCTTTCGAGATTCGGGGCAAACCGGCTGGTCTGCTTCTCCCCCAACCGAACGAACCTCACAGAGGCTTCTTTCAAGACCATGTGCGAATCCTTCAACGCCGTGGGGGAACTGGCCAACTCCATGAACTTCCGCGCCGGCTTGCATAATCATCTCGACCAGATGGTGGAGAAGCCTGAAGAGGTGGACCGCTGCATGGCCATGACGGACCCGAAGAAATTCTGGTTCTCGCCCGATATCGCCCATCTGTTCCTCGGGGGCAGTGACCCGGCGGCAACCATCCGCAAGTACAAAGACCGCCTGATCTTCCTGGATTACAAAGACGCCAAGTGGACCAAGCCAGAGACCGATTTCGTGGAGGACAACGGTAAAGTGCAGCCGAAGGATTCCCGCACGGCGCAATTCCTCTCCAGCATCTATGATCTGGGTGATGCTTCCGTGGACTTCCCTGCGTGCCACAAAGTACTGAAGGAGATCAATTACAAAGGTTGGATCTGCGTGGATCTGGATACGGCACGCAAGGGTCCGCGGGCGAGCTATGAGCGGTGTGGCACTTATGTAGTGGATAAGCTGGAGCGGATTTATAGGTAACGGCGCGGCCCGGCAAGTGACCCGCACAACAAGCACTTAGACGCTGAACTGGCGTAAGTGGTGATCCAGGTGCTTGTAAGTCAGCACGGCCCATTCGTCTGGAGTAAGACTGCCGAAGAAGGTGTGGGGATGTTCGGTAACCGCACCGGCGGCGAACTTATCGATGAGAAGCAGTAACTGCTCCCGCTCCTGTTGGAAGTTGTGGGAATCCGTCATGACGAGGCTCTTCGCGGTGGGCGCATCTTTGCGCAGCGGCGCATCGTCGCGGAGCACAAACGGCTTGATCAACCGCCCCACCAGGCGCATCGGCCAAGGCCCCCTTTCCGGCACGACCCCGCCGACAGCCCACTGCATTCCAAGTGCGCAGTATGCCAGCATCTGGGCCGGGGTCATCTTGCCCCACTGCCGGGGGCTCTGCGGCGTTAATTGCGCCAGGCGGGTCTTGATTTGATTAGCGGCCGCTGGATCGAAGAGGTTTTTCATGGATGCCTTAGTTTTAACAGTTGACCAAACTCTTTGGCCAGGCCAGGCAGCCGGGCAGCAAAGGAATCGGGGCCCGGTGCCGGGCTCAAGATCGGCCCGCTTGAATGCTTTTGGGGATATCGTAGTGAATACTAAAGGGAGATGAAAGGACTCATTGTGAGCCTGCTCGGGCTGCTGATTCTCCCGCCCGCTTTTTCGCAACAACCAAATCTCCTCGTTGACGGTGCCCACATCGAAATGGCGGGCGTTGTCGGCATGGAAGCGAGGGGAAATCACGCATTCGTGGTGATCAAACCCGGGCGGTCCTATACAGCCTTGTTCGAAGGAACTTACCGCAGGGTTGTGCGGGAGATTGGTCTTTCGCTCGAGGGACAAACTCTGACGTCTCTGGCGGGACAAAAAGTTGTTGTGTCAGGGACCATTCAGCTTGAGCCTGCTTCACCCTACTATCTGAATGGCACACTAATTGTCGCCGACTCGATTCGACTGGCAGACGGCTCTCTCCTGCGGCCGAAGCCTTACTCGAACGTCGGGGTCCCCGCCAGCATCATGCAGTTCCATTCCCAGGTGACGTTCGCGCCACGCTATTCCCGGAGATGGACCTATAAAACATGGGACACCAATGGCACGCCGCTTGACAATACGAAAACATACATCAGCTGCTCTTTGAATGGCGCCGGAGACGTGATGAATTGTTATTGCCCCGCGGGTTTTTCCTTTAGCGCAACCGGAAACATCACCAAGGGACTCTTCACCAAAACTGCGGAGCCGCAAAAGGACTTTGATTTCGCTCAGTTCTCCATCGCAGATCCAGTTCGCAACGCAGTTACTGAAGCGGTCGAGTGCACCAGACAACCGCATCATTGAACACGGCCGGAGGGTCATCCACCCGGCGCGGGGTATCGCTGCGGCTGACTACGCCCGACCGGCGAATTCCTTCGTTTCCGTGGAAACGCGAACCTTTTCTCCCTGCTCAATAAACAGCGGGACCTTGATTTCGAGACCCGTCTCCAACTTCGCAGGTTTTGTCACGCTGCCGCTCGACGAGTTCCCCTTCACACCGGGTTCGCAGAATGCAATCGTCAGTTCCACGTGCGAAGGCAGATCCAAACCAATCGGGTTGCCGTTGTACTTCAGGACTTCAATGACCAGACCCTCCGTCAGAAAATCAGCCGCGCTGCCGAGCATTGCGTCCGTCAGCGTCAAGGTCTCAAAGCTGTCCTGATCCAGAAAGTATGCGCCATCCCCGTCACTGTACAAATAAGACGCGGGCACCTTCTGCAGATCCGGCTCCTTGAACTTCTCTCCCGCCTTGAACGTCTTGTCATGCACGGCGCTGTTCAGCAGGTTGCGAACTTTCAGCCGCACCAGCGTCTGGCCGCCGCGCGCGGTGGGCGTGCTGACTTCGGCCTCCAGGCAAACATAGGGAACGTTGTCGAGTTCAAAGAGGGTTCTGCGTTTGACGCTGATTGCGTCGATCAGGGAGGCCATTTCTTCTCAAGTATAAAGGGCGGGCTACAATCTCACCTAAAGGAGTTCGACCCGTAATGACCCGCATATTCTGTACGCTGCTGCTGGCATCCTCCCTGCTGCTGCAGGCGCAGCGCCCCGCCGGCGCAGGTGCCGCCGGAGCTGCTGCCCCTGCCGGCCGCGTACCCACCATCGAAGAACGCACTGCCGGAATGACCAGGATCGACGGCTATTTCCCACTTTATTGGGAGGAGAAAGCTGGCAATCTGTGGCTTGAGATTCCCCGCTTTGATACCGATTTCCTCTATTCGACAGGCCTCGCCGCAGGCCTTGGATCGAACGACATTGGTCTGGACCGCGGACAGGGCGGACAGGGACGAATTGTGAGTTTCCACCGCGTCGGCCCGAAGGTCATGCTGATCGCTTCGAACGAGTCTTTCCGCTCGTCGAGCACCAACCCGGCGGAGCGCAAATCCGTGGAAGACTCCTTCGCGAAGTCAGTGCTCTTCGGCTTCACCGTTGGGGCCGAATCAAACGGTAAAGTACTGGTGGACGCCACGGCATTTTTCGTGCGCGATGGCCACGGGGCTGCCGGCTCACTGCGCCCCGGACCCTACCGCGTCGACCCCGGCCGCAGCGCCATTTACATGCCCCGCACCAAGGCTTTCCCCAAGAACACTGAAGTGGAAGTGATGCTGACCTTCGCAAGTGAAGGCGCGGGCGGGCGCGGCGGTTTCGGTGGTGGACCCAGCCAGGGACCTGCACAGATCGGCGTTGGCGGTGTGGGCGGCGCGGCAGCCCCTGCACGTGGCGGCTTCGGCGGCGGCCTCTTCTCCGGCACCGTTGCCAGCGTGACTCCCACGGCAGAAGCGGTAACTCTGCGCGAACATTACTCGCTGGTGGAACTGCCGGATGGTAACTATACTCCGCGCGAAGACGACCCGCGCGCAGGCTATGGCGGCATTACTTACGTGGATTACAGCACCCCGATCGGCGACCCCATGGTGCGGCACTTT
The DNA here is from genome assembly GCA_903923395.1 of uncultured Acidobacteriia bacterium. Taxonomy (GTDB): domain Bacteria; phylum Acidobacteriota; class Terriglobia; order Bryobacterales; family Bryobacteraceae; genus BOG-234. The sequence goes on along the minus strand of CAIXXM010000128.1, from coordinate 5,898 downwards.
GTGCGCCGCCACCGTCTGGTGAAGAAAGACCCGACAGCCGAAATCAGCGAACCCGTGAAGCCCATTGAATATTGGGTGGACCCCGGCGCACCGGAAGACGTCCGCGCCGCACTGGTGGAAGGTGCGAGTTGGTGGAATCAGGCTTTCGAAGCCGCCGGTTTCAAGAATGCCTTCAAGGTAGCGGTGCTGCCCGATGGCATTGACCCCATGGATATCCGCTACAACATGATCAACTGGGTGCACCGCTCGACGCGCGGCTGGAGCACAGGCGGCTCAGTCGCCGACCCGCGCACCGGAGAAATCATCAAAGCGACGGTGACCCTCGGCTCTTTGCGTGACCGGCAGGATTACCTCATCTTCGAAGGGCTGCTCTCGCCTTACAAGACCGGCACGGAGAAGCCCGACATTCTCTACCAGACTGCGTTGAAGCGCATCCGCCAGTTAGCGGCGCATGAAGTGGGACATACACTGGGCCTGGGTCATAACTACTACGATTCCTCACAGGGCTGGATCTCAGTGATGGATTACCCGCACCCGCAGGAGAAACTGACCGCTGACGGTTTGATTGATATCTCAGACGCCTATCCCGCACATATCGGGGAATGGGACAAAGTCACCATCAATTACGGATACCGCCAGTTACCCAACGGCGATGAAGCGCCCGCGCTGGCCCGCATTCTTGATGAAGCCTGGGCCAAGGATCTGCGCTACATGACGAATCAGGATCTTGGCACGAACCCCAAGGTGGACCAGTGGTCCAACGGTGCCGTGCAGTTTGAAGAATTGAACCGCCTGATGAAGATCCGCCGTTCGGCGCTGGACCGGCTCGGCGAAGAAACCATCCGCAAAGGCGCTCCGATGACCACCATCGAAGAGCCGCTCGTGCCGATCTACATGTATCACCGCTACACGGTGGAATCGACGGCTTCGGCACTCGGCGGGCAGGATTACATTTACGGCATGCGCGGCGATAACCGGGTTCCTGTGAAGTGGGAATCGGCAGCAAATCAGCGCAAGGCTCTGGAAGCGCTGGCTGCGACGTTGAAGCCCGCGGAGCTTACGGTGCCCAAGAAGGTGCTGGCGCTGATTCCGCCCCGCCCGCCGGGGTATGGACGTCACCGCGAACTCTTTCCCCGCACCACAGGGGATGCCTTTGATCCGGTCAGCCCGGCAACGGTTGCGGCCGATGTGACGATCGGCTTCATCCTGCAACTGGACCGTACCTCCCGCATTGTGGCGCAACATGCCGTGGACCCGACACTGCCGGGGCTCGAAGAAGTCATCGACCGTCTGGCGAAGGCAACCTTCGGTGCCGTGGCTGCGAACCCCTATGAAGCGGAAGTTCGCCGTGCGACGCAGCGTGTTCTGGTGGATCGCATGGCCTGGCTCTCCCAGGGAGCTTCGAATGCCCAAGTCCGCGCGATTGCGGCGATGAAGCTCACCAAGCTGGCGGCGCAGTTAAAGGCAACGCCGGGTGGGGATGAAGCGGAGCAGGCTCACCGCGCGCTGCTCGCCGGAGACATCCGCCGCTTCCTGGAACATCCGACGGAGATGCACCCGATCCCGGCTCCCGATGCGCCTCCGGGAGCTCCCATCGGCGGCGAAGGCGGCATGGACTGGCTGGCACTGCCACCGCGGTAGCTGGAAGTTGGAATGGCTTGGGCTGGACCGGGATGGTCCAGCCCCGGCAATACAACTTGACTCGCCTTTCCCCTTATGATTCTATAGAGACGTGAGAGCAACCGCGACAGTTCAGGCTCTAGCTAAGGGAGATATGGGGACACCCAACACCAGAACACAGGGTGTACCGATGGACCCTGTCCTCGCGATGCTCGGCGTCGGAGCGCACCTATGGGAGGCTGAATCAGGAGATCTATTCGTAGACCGCCTTCGCTCGGAAGACGCCCCCGGGCTGCAGGCGCCAGGATTCCACCATGCCGCAAACGAGCAGGCTGATGCTGTTTGGGAGCGGATTGTGGATCTTCAAGGGCAGCTGTTTCATACGGCGACCGGCTTACCATTCACCTTCGAGATAGATGGTCCAGGTATTTGGTTTTTTCGGGATGGAAATCGCGTGAACCGCAAGCTATCGCGCGCCCAATTTGAAATCGCGCTTTCCCGATGTCCGCTCACAAGTACCACCGAAATCAAAGACTTGATTGACTACTCCTATCTATACGCGTTGCTCATGGATAAGCGGGTACGCGGACAATCCTGGTAATCCCGTGGCAAGAGTATTCTGGGACAGCAATCTCTTCATCTACCTCTTCGAAGAGAACAAGCAATGGGCACCTCGCGTAATCGAACTACGCAAGAAGATGCTGCTGCGGGGCGACGAATTACTTACAAGCCACCTCACCGTTGGCGAAGTGCTCACCAAGCCGAAACAACTGAACAACGCCATGCTGGAAAAGAGCTACTCGAACTTCTTCGGCAGCGACGCGATAACGCTGGTCGCCTTTGGATCTGAGGCTGCTCAGAAATATGCTGAAATTCGAAGCAGACACCGCGTCCGGCCTGCGGACGCCATCCAACTTGCCTGCGCCGCAGCGGCAGCGACGGATCTTTTCGTAACAAATGACTACCGTCTGTCGGAGATCGTCGTGCCCGGTCTAACTTTCGTCACAGGCCTTGAACGCATACCTTACTGATTCCAAGTCCCGCCCAGACTTCCCCTTTCCATGTCATCATCATAAAAATCCTGATGATGCAAATCCGCCTGCTTCTCGCCCTCTCCCTTTCCACGCTCGCTCTTGCCCAAGCGCCCGCGAAACCGGCACCGAAGAAACTGCCGCTTACGCCCGAACGCACCATTGAATTCACCACGGACGAGGGCACCTGGCTGGCGCTCGACGTCTCGCCCGATGGAAAAACGATCGTCTTTGAAATGCTCGGGGACATTTACACCCTGCCGGCGCAGGGGGGTGATGCCAAGGCCATTCTGACGGGCCTGCCCATGGAGACACAGCCGCGGTTCTCTCCGGATGGCAAGAAGATCGCCTTCCTCAGTGACCGCGACGGCAGCGAGAACCTGTGGACGGCGGACATCGATGGCTCGAACCTTCTGAAGATCAGCCGGGAGACGAAGTCGGATTTCGCTTCGCCGGTGTGGAGTCCGGATGGTGAATACATCGTGGTCTCGAAGACGACCGGCGGCACTGGACCGAATGAACTGTGGATGTACCACCGCGCAGGCGGCCCCGGTTTGCAGGTCACCAAAAGCAAATCCAAGCCCGATGCGCCCCGGAGCGATTGGAACAACGACCTTGGGGCAGTGTTCACGCCGGACGGCAACTACCTTTACTTCGCGCGCCGCAAAAGCAGTTTCAGCTACAACACCAACCTGCCGCTGTGGCAGATTGTACGCCGCAACATGATCACCGGCGATGAGGACACGATCACCGATGCGCCCGGGTCCGCGTTCAGTCCGCGCATTACTCCCGATGGCAAGACGCTGGTCTACGCGACACGCTATGAGCAGCAAACGGCTTTCCGCGCGCGCTCACTCACAACTGGCGATGAACGCTGGCTCGCGGGGAATGTGGCCCGCGATGATCAGGAATCCCGGGCAACGCGCGACCTGATGCCCGGTTATGCCTTTACGCCGGACAGCCGCTGGCTGGTGGCTTCGTTTGGGGGCAAAATCAACCGCATTCCCGTGGAAAAGCGGGGGGAAGCGGAACCCGTGCCGTTCAAAGCGGAGGTGCATCTGGATCTCGGCCCGCTGCTGGAATTCCCCAACCGTATTGATGACACGCCGACGGTCATCTCCCGCCTCATCATGGGGCCAGCGGTTTCCCCTGATGGCGGCAAGGTCGCGTTCAGTGCCTTCGCGCATCTTTGGGTCGCCAATGCTGATGGCACGGGTGCACACCGGCTCACTTCGGCTCCGGAGACGGAATTCCAGCCCGCGTGGTCGCCAGATGGCAAGAGTCTTACTTACGTCACATGGAGCCCGGCGGGTGGCAACGTTTGGATCGCTGACGCCGACGGCAGTTCCAGCCCCCGCAAGATCTCGACCAATGACGCCTTCTACCGCGACCCGGCCTTCACGCCGGATGGTTTGCGCGTGCTGGTGCTGCACGCCGCGAAGTATACGCGCTTCGAACTGGAAGCGGAATTCGGCACACCACAAGGCAGCATGGATCTGATCAGCCTCCCGATCGCGGGCGGTTTGCAGCAAACTATTCTCGAAACGCGGGCCACCGGCAAGCCGCACTTCGGGCCGGAATCTGACCGGGTGTACATCTACTCGCCGCAGGGTCTGATGTCGATGCGCTTCGATGGCTCAGACCGCCGGGTCCGCCTCAAGGTGGTAGGTGCGAACAGCCGCGGGACGCCGGAACCGCCGGCAGCGAAGGATGTCCGCATCAATGCGAAGGGCGACCGGGCGCTGGCTGTGGTGGATAACCAGCTTTGGCTTGTCCCCGTGCCCCGGACTGGTGCTGAAGCGCCTGTGGTTGATGTTTCCAAGCCCGGCGTGCCCGTCCGTAAGCTGACCCGGCTGGGCCTGGACGGCTTCGGCTGGCTACAGGATGGCAAGACGGCGTTTGTTGCCACGGGTGCGAGCCTGCGCAAGATCGATGTGGAAGCCGCCGCGCTGGCTCCGAAGGACGCCGCGGAACCGGTCACCATCCCGGCGGGGACGGAAGTCGATTTCAAGATCGAGATCCCGCGCAGGAAACCGGAGGGCACGATCCTTCTGCGCGGTGCCCGGGTCATCACGATGAAGGGCGATGAAGTGCTGGAGAACGCCGATGTTTTGGTGACGGGGAGCCGAATTGTTTCCGTCGGCAAACGGGGTCCGGTCCCGGCTGGCGCAAAGCTCATGGACGTGACCGGCAAGACGATCATGCCCGGCATTATTGACGTGCACGCGCACTGGACAGAGGTCCGGCGCGGGGTGCTGGATCTGGATAGCTGGCCGTTTCTGGCCAATCTTGCGTATGGCGTGACGACCGGGCGCGACCCGCAGACTTCCACCAATGATGTCTTCGCGTATCAAGACCTGATTGAAGCCGGCGTTATCCCCGGCCCCCGTGCGTTCAATACCGGCCCCGGTGTCTTTGTGGATTCTGATTTCCAGTCCCTGGACGATGCCCGCGACGTGGTCACCCACTATGCGAAGTATTACCGCACGAACACTTTGAAGTCATACATGGTGGGCAACCGGCAGCAGCGCCAGTGGATGGTGACGGCCTGCAAAGAGAACAAGATCATGCCGACGACCGAGGGCGGGCTGGATCTGAAGCTGGACATGACGCACGCCATCGACGGCTTCAGCGGCAATGAGCACGCGCTGCCGATTGTGCCGCTGTTCAAAGACGTGGTGGAACTCTTTGCGAAATCGAAGATCCGTTATACGCCGACGCTGCTGGTGGCCTATGGCGGACCCTGGGCGGAGAACTTCTTCTACGAAGAGAAGGACATTTACAGTGACCCCAAACTGCGCCGCTTCGTTCCGCAGAACATCCTCTACACCAAGAGTTCGCGCCGGCCATGGTTCCAGGAGCGGGAACAGATCTTCCCGCGACTGGCCGCGGAGGCTGCGAAGATTGTGCAGGCGGGCGGAAGTGTGACTATCGGCGGGCATGGGCAGTTGCAGGGGATTCAGTGCCACTGGGAAATGTGGGCGCTGGCCTCTGGCGGTTTGAAGCCGATGGAAGTGATCCGTGCGGCGACCATACGCGGGGCGGAAACCATTGGGTACGGCGCGGATCTGGGGAGCATTGAGCCAGGCAAGTTCGCGGATCTGTTGATTCTGAATAAGAACCCGCTCGAGAACATCCGCAACACGGAATCCATCAAATGGGTGATGAAGAACGGCGAACTTTACGAGGGCGACACCCTGGACCATGTGTGGCCTGCGCAGAAGAAACTGCCCGCGATGTGGTGGTG
>CAIXXM010000127.1 GCA_903923395.1 uncultured Acidobacteriia bacterium | reverse complement strand
TGGCTCTTTTCGCACGCTTCGAGCCTCGGACGGATGGCAGTCTCTGGAATCGCCCTACGGACGGATATTGCTGTGTACGGACGTCCGGGTTGCAACGCGGTCTATTGATCCGATCCAGCCAACGGGCCGAAAACACTGCTCGATGAGCGTTGTTGGACCGCGAGGATATGTACGTGTAATACGCATCATTTCAGGGTTAAAACCGTATAAAATTATCGCTGTAAAGCTCCAGCGCAGCGCCGGTGTATTTAGAGCATGACTTACGACCAAGCCAATGAAGTTCGGCGCGCGATCAAGATCCTGACCGCCGCCCTAAATTCAGACACTCCGGCAGTCCCGGCAGCGCCCCCATCACCTGTTCGTCGTTACGTGGCTGAGCGGTTGGTTCGGGCAGATATGCACATGCCGTGTTCACATCTTTGGATGGACTACACTGACTTGGCTGTGAAAGGCCATTTCCCCCAGTTGACAGAGGCTCAATTTTACCGCGAGCTCACTGTGCAGATGAGGGAAGTTTGGGGCGCGAAAAAACGGAACGACCTGCTGTGCATGCCGGGGACTAAGCACGCGCGAGGCTTCTCAGGCTTCGATTTTAAATGGGATGTGTTTGTGACGCCGCCAGTCCCACCCAGTACACCGTCGTCACCCTGAGCGCGCCGGCTTCCGGTCGTCCATGTCGCTGCTGTAAGCGAGGCTGTGTTGCGGCAGCAGTAATTGCTGATTACAACTTTCCTTGCCGGAACAGATTGTGTAGCGTGTCTGGCACCTTATCTGGATCGCCTATTATGCGAATCGAAGACATTACGCCCGGCCTGCCGCTCAGGGGACTTGAGCCCGCTGTGATCTGCAACGTCGTGGCTGTCGTGACGATCGCTGATGGCACCATGCAGGTGATCTACCGGACGCCGGAGGGAGTGCTCAAGGACCGGCTGCTGAACCGCGCTGATGAGGCCAACCTCGCTTTGGCAACCACCGAGCGTCCGTGGTCGTTCGATGGCGACGGCGAGGCTTTCAAACTGACGGTCGAGGCCAAGCGCATCGACCTCGCCTTTCTGTTCGACCCGATGATGGCAGTTCATACGTCCAACGTGGACCCGCTGCCGCACCAGATTACTGCTGTCTACGAATCAATGCTGCCCCGGCAGCCGTTGCGGTTCGTGTTGGCCGACGACCCCGGTGCCGGCAAGACCATCATGGCCGGTCTCTACATCCGGGAGCTGATCATGCGCGCCGATGCCCGGCGTATTGTCATTGTGGCTCCCGGCAGCCTTGTAGAGCAGTGGCGGGACGAAATGTTCGAGAAGTTCGGTCTCGATTTCCGCGTGTTTACCCGTGAGCTTGAGGCCGGTACCCCCAGTGGCAACCCCTTTGAAGACATCGACCACCTCATCGTCCGTTTGGATCAGATGGCCCGCAACGAGGAATTGCAGGAGAAGCTTTGTTCTGCCGGGTGGGATTTGGCTGTTTTCGATGAAGCGCACAAACTGGCGGCACACTTTTTTGGGTCCAAGCTGGAGAAAACCGGGCGGTTCAAGCTGGCCGAAAAGCTGGGGGCTTGCACCCGTCACCTGCTGCTGATGACCGCCACGCCCCACAACGGCAAAGAGGAAGATTTTCAGCTATTCTTGTCGCTCCTAGATTCCGACCGCTTTTACGGCAAGTTCCGGGACGGCGCGCACAAGGTCGACACCAGCGATCTCATGCGCCGCATGGTGAAGGAAGAGCTGGTGAAATTTGACGGCACGCCGCTGTTCCCGGAACGCCGCGCCTACACCGTTAATTACACATTGTCTGACATCGAGGCAGCGCTTTACGAGGCCGTCACCCAGTACGTCAAAACTGAGATGGGTAAGGCCGATCAGATCGGTGGTCAGCGCAAAGGCTCCGTTGGATTTGCCCTGACCGCCCTCCAGCGCCGCCTTGCCTCCAGTCCCGAGGCCATCTTCCAATCGCTCAAACGCCGCCGGGAGCGGCTCCAGCGCCGTTTACGGGAGGCCGAGATCGCCGACCGGGGCGGCCACATTTTAGCCGAAACGGTTACGCCATATAGAGTGTCCACGCAGGTCGCTACGGGCCAGCCGACTCTGCTGGAAATACCCGACGATGACGACGACCTCACCGCCGAGGAGCAGGAGAACCTTGAAGAAAACCTTGTCGACGACGCGACGGCGGCCCAGACGATCGCTGAGTTCAAGGAAGAAATCAGTAGCCTTATCCACCTCGAACAGATGGCGAAAGAGGTGGTCGCGTCCGGGCAGGATCGGAAGTGGGAGGAGTTGTCGAAGATTCTCCAGCGCGACCCGCATATGCACGATGCCGGTGGCCGGCTGCGGAAAATCATCATCTTTAGCGAGCACCGCGATACCCTGAACTACCTGTATGCGAAGATCGCCGGGGTGCTGGGCAACCCGAATGCCATCGTTACCATTCATGGCGGAACCCGCCGCGATGACCGGCTCAAGTATCAGGCGCTCTTCCGGTCCGACCCGGAGATACGCGTGCTCGTGGCGACGGACGCTGCCGGTGAAGGCGTCAATCTTCAGTGTGCCAACCTCATGGTCAACTACGATCTGCCGTGGAACCCTAACCGCTTGGAACAGCGCTTCGGGCGCATTCACCGTATCGGCCAGCAGGAGGTCTGCCATCTGTGGAATCTGGTCGCCAAGGAAACCCGCGAAGGCGACGTGTACTACCGGTTGCTCGAAAAGCTGCGGATCGAAAGCGAGGCCTTGAAAGGCCGCGTCTTTGACATCTTGGGCGAGGTGTTTGAGGGCCGGAGCCTGAAAGAACTGTTGATCGAGGCCATCCGTTACGGTGATCGCGACGATGTACGCGCCAAGCTGCGCCAGAAGATTGACCACAACTTCGACCGCCAGAATCTCCTGTCGCTGCTGGACCGCAATGCGCTGGCGCAGGAAACGCTCGGTACCGACCGGCTTTTTGCCGTCAAGGAAGAGATGGAGAAGGCGGAGGCCCGCCGTCTTCAGCCGTATTTCGTGCGGTCCTTTTTCCTGAAAGGATTCGAGTCTCTGGGCGGGTCAATCTTTCCCCGTGAGTTGAACCGCTTCGAGGTGACCCATGTTCCGGCGGTCCTGCGCGAGCGCGACCGGGTACTAACCGGGCGGAACCGGCGCGAGCTGGCCCCGGTGCTCAAGCGCTATGAGCGGGTTTGCTTCACCAAGGATGCGGTGCGGCCACTCGATCGCCCCGGCCTCGCTTTCGCGGCCATGATCCATCCCGGCCACCCGCTCATGCTTGCCGTTAGCGATGTGCTGCTGGAAAAACATGCCAACCTGCTGCGACAGGGAGCGGTGCTCGTTGACCCATCCGACGAGGGCGAACAGCCTTCGCTCCTGTTCTTGCTCACCCACGAGGTCAAGTCCGGTGACGGGCAAGTCATCTCCAAGCGTCTACAGTTTATTCGGGTGCTGCCGGACGGCAGCGCCTCGTTCGCCGGCTGGGCACCGCATCTGGATCTGGAACCTCTCGCAGCGGCAGAGCGGACCCTGTTGAAGGACACGCTGGCGGGGCCATGGCTGACCGCCGGGCTGGAGCAACGCGCGCTGGCGCTGGCCGCGTCTACACTGGTGCCCGAGCACTTCAATGAGGTGGCGGGCCGCCGGATCGCACATGTAGACAAGACACTGGCTGCGGTGCATGAGCGGCTGACCAAGGAGATCGACTTCTGGTCCGACCGCTACATCAAGCTCACAGAGGACCAAGCAGCCGGCAAAGATGTCCGGCTCAATCTGGAGAACGTCCGGCGCACCCTTGCCGATCTGGAATCCCGGCTGCTGAGCCGCAAGAAAGAGCTTCAGTCCATGCGGCATGTTACTTCGGCCACTCCGGTCGTATTGAGCGGCGCGCTCGTCGTCCCGGCTGGCCTGATGCGCAAGCTGCGCGGCGAAAGTGCGCCCGCTGACCCGGCTGCCGCATTTAGTGCTGATCCGGTGGCCCGAGCCCGGATCGAGCGGCTTGCCATGCAGGCCGTCCAGCGGGCGGAAGAAGCGCGCGGCTGCAAGGTGGTGGACGTCTCGGCGCAGAAGTGCGGCTGGGACATCACATCCTATCCACCGGCAGCGGATGGCAAGCAGCCGGAAGTCCGGCACATTGAAGTGAAGGGTCGCATTAAGGGAGCGACGACGGTTACCGTTACCCGCAACGAAATGCTCTACGCGCTGAACCAGTCGGACAAGTTCCTGCTCGGGATCGTGCTGGTGGGCGAGGGGGACGCCGTGGAAGGTCCGTTCTACCTCAGCAACCCGTTCGACGCTGAGCCCGGCTGGGGCGTGTCGTCGGTCAACTACGAACTCAACGCGCTGCTTGAACGCGCCCAAAAAATTTAAACGATGCCACAAAAACACATCGTTAAGTTTTGGGGCTGTTTTCCAAATCCGCCCCAGCAACCGGCGGTGGGCGATTCACCTCAGGATTACCTGAAGAAGCTGAACGAACATTGCGGGCTCATGCTCACATGGCCCAAATCCCATCCAACGGGCCAGCTCACGCGTACTCAGTTGCGGGCGCTGTGCCGCGACACCAAAGTTGATGTCTTGATCGCTTATGCCGCTGTCATGGCTTGGGGCGGGCGTGGCGTTGATTCCCGGAACTACCGGCTAAGCCTGAGTGATCGGTCCCGCACAGCTCTTATCAAGATCCTGACGGAACTTCGTGCCAGCAAGGCGAACCGGAAGGATGACTTTGCCGCTATGCAGCAAGCCGCCGAGTGCATTAAGGGGCTTGGCATTTCGTTTTACACCAAGCTCCTGTTCTTTTTCCGGGAGAAACCGGACGCCTACATTCTTGACCAGTTCACGGCGAAAAGCGCCAAACTGCTGTTTGATCCCTGCCCAGTGGCACTTAATTCCAGCGGCTATCCAGATCCAGACAATGAACCCGAGTCTTACGAACAGTTTTGCGCGGCTGCCGAGGCAATGGGGGCCGGGTGTGCATCATCACCGGTTTGGACGGGTAATCAAGTTGAGCAGGCGATGTTCGATGTCCGGGGTGGAGCATGGCGCAAATACCTTCGCTCGGTTTACGGCAAAGCCGGTTACCAGCAAGGCAAGAAGTCTAGGGGTGGGAATTCACGATCGCGATTGCAGCAGAGTAGCGGAGGCGAGTTGCTCACCTGTGATTCGGAGGGGGACAGCCTTCCCGTCCGCGTCGTCCGTGCTCATGCCGCTGCCTACCAAGCAGGAGTTGAACTCCCCGGCGCTAATCCACGAGTTGGCAATGGCACACCTGTACGAGTTCATTGCAGTTTGATTGATGGTGTGCATTGGCAGTATGCTTTCCAGCAAACGAGTGTCCACGCTCAGGTCTTTATCCCTGCCCAGCATGTGGCTCGCTATGATGCCTTGCGTGCTTTCCTTGGGGCGGCAGACCACGAGTTTGGCGACGGCATCAAGGGCACGGGTGAGAAAGACGGCAAAACTCGTTCGCTGAAACTAACCGTGCCGGGTGGCTTGAAAGCGCCACAAAGTGAATGGGATGGGATAGCTAAACAGGCCGTTTCTGTTATGGGTACCCTTTACAACCGAATCTGCGAGTATCGAGTATCTTTAATGAGCGCCAAAGAATTTTAACCCATGTCCGACTATCCCATTAAATCTCCCCGCAAGCTCATCGAAGTCGCGCTGCCGCTGGACGCGATCAACGAAGCGTGTGCGCGGGAGAAGTCCATCCGGCATGGACATCCGTCTACACTACACCTCTGGTGGGCGCGGCGGCCTTTGGCGGCGGCTCGCGCAGTTATCTTTGCACAGTTGGTGAACGACCCCGGCTACCAGCAGGGCGGCGGGTTCAGGTACGGGAAGAACAAGAAAGAGGCCGCCATCGAGCGGAAGCGGCTCTTTAAGATCATCGAGGACCTCGTGCTGTGGGAGAATACCACCAACGAGGAAGTTCTGGAGCGTGCCCGCGCCGAGATCCGTCGCTCATGGCGGGAGGTGTGTGAGCTAAACAAGGAACACCCGCAGGCCGCCGAGCTGTTCAATCCTGACAAGTTGCCCGCCCTGCACGATCCCTTTGCCGGTGGCGGAGCCATACCGCTGGAGGCGCAGCGGCTGGGGCTGGAGGCTTACGCCAGCGACCTCAACCCCGTGGCCGTGCTGATCAACAAGGCGATGATCGAGATCCCGCCCAAGTTCGCGGGCAGGCCTCCGGTTCATCCGTCCGACGACTCACAGCTCACAAGCATCAATTCTCAACGCGAATGGCCCGGTGCCACCGGTCTTGCGGAAGACGTGCGTTACTACGGTGCTTGGATGCGCAAAGAGGCGCAGAAGCGCATCGGCCACCTCTATCCGCCCGTGGAAATCACGGCGGAGATGGCGAAGGAAAGGCCCGACCTCAAACCGCTCGTCGGCCAGAAGCTTACCGTCATCGCATGGCTCTGGGCGCGGACGGTTAAGAGTCCAAATCCGGCGTTCTCACATGTGGATGTGCCGCTGGCCTCAAGCTTTATCCTGTCTCATAAGGAAGGCCGGGAAGTATACCTTCAACCAGTGGTTACTGGTGATCAATTTACTTTTAACATAAATATTGGAACACCGACTGAGGCCGCGAAAAATGGAACTAAATTGGCGCGAGGTTCGTTTAAATGCTTGCTGTCTGGAACTCCAATGGGTTACGCATACATCGACGATGAGGCGAACGCTGGTCGGATGGGGGCTAGACTGATGGCCTTGGTCGTAGAAGGGCCACGTGGTAGGGTTTACATCAACCCAACAAAGGAGATGGAGGTTTTAGCTGCTTCCGCAGTGGTTTCGTGGAAACCCGAAACAGTTTGTCGAGGTACTTTTGCATCTAACGCTCAAGGACGCATTTATGGTTTTAAAGTATTTGGCGATTATTTTTCCTCCCGCCAGTTGGTTGCCTTGACAACCCTTGCTGATCTGGTCGAACGTGCGAGAGAGAAAATTTTACAAGACTGCCACGCAGTTGAAGTCTTAAATAAGCCCGATTCTTTAACTTCCGGTGGAGCTGGAGCTGCTGCATATTCTGAGGCGGTTAGTATATACCTTTCATTTGCTGTCTCTCGAAGCGCGGATCGTGGCTCAACTTGTTGTTCTTGGGATAGTAGTCCGAAAATGGAAGCCTTGAGAAATACATACGGACGCCAAGGCATAACCATGGTCTGGGACTATGCCGAAGGAAACCCATTTTCTGGGTCAAGCGGAAGTTGGATGAATAATATCGAGTGGGGAGCTAAGGCGCTTGGCTCTTGCTATTCAGGAATTCCGGGGGTTGTAACGCAAGCGGACGCTCAGAGACAAACGATAAGCAAAAACAAGTGGGTGTCTACTGATCCGCCGTATTATGATAATATCGGTTATGCTGACCTTTCAGATTTCTTTTACGTTTGGCTGAGACGATCCTTGCGGAATGTATTTCCCGAGTTGCTCGCCACCATGGCGACTCCCAAGGCTGAGGAGTTAATTTCAGCTCCTCAGAGGCATGGCGGTAAAGAGGAGGCTGGTTTGTTTTTTCTCGAAGGCATGACGAGAGCGATGAGTGGGTTAGCAGAAAATGCCCATCCAGAGGGACCTATCACGATATATTACGCATTTAAGCAGTCTGAGACGACGAGTGAATCAGGAACGGTAAGCTCTGGTTGGGAAACCTTTCTTGAAGCCGTGAACCAAGCGGGTCTATTGATATCTGGGACATGGCCGATGAGGACTGAGTTGTCAAATAAGATTTCGGGTATGGGAAACAACATGCTTGCGTCCAGCATCGTCCTCGTGTGCCGCAAGCGCCCCGCTAATGCAATCACTGTTTCCCGTCGTGATTTCATCCGCGAACTGAACGCTGTGCTACCCGAGGCGCTTGATGAGATGACCAAGGGCTCTGGTGACGATCGTTCACCCGTGGCCCCCGTGGACCTTTCGCAGGCCATCATAGGGCCGGGCATGGCGGTCTTTTCCAAATATGCCGCCGTGTTGGAAGCTGATGGATCTATAATGAACGTTCGTACCGCCCTCCAGCTGATTAACCGCTTCCTTGCTGAGGATGACTTCGATAACGACACGCAGTTTTGCCTTAGCTGGTTCGAGCAGCATGGCTGGTCAGAAGGCCCGTTTGGCGATGCAGACACCCTGTCACGCGGCAAAGGTACCAGCGTTGACGGCGTAAAGGAAGCCGGGGTCATCCAGTCAGGCGGCGGAAAAGTGCGTCTCCTGAAGTGGTCGGAATACCCCGAGGACTGGAATCCGCAGAACGACAAGCGCCTGCCTGTCTGGGAAGCGCTGCACCACCTCATCCGCGCCCTCCGGCAGGGTGGTGATGCCGCCTCCGGCGCTCTGCTGGCCGGTCTGGGTGGCAAGGCGGAGGCCGTGCGCCAGCTCGCCTACCGCCTCTATACGCTTTGCGAACGCCTCGGCCAAGCCGAAGACGCCCGCGCCTACAACGAACTCATCACCAGCTGGACCGGCATCGAATCCGCTGCCGCCGCCGCGCCGCCAGTGCAAAAGCAGGGAGAAATGTTTCAATGAACGCTGACGCCATCCATCACCGCAGGCAGCACCTTCTCTCTTTGGCCGGAACCATTCGTCACTATGAGGATGCGCTGGCTAAGGCCAATGGCGAGCGATTTAACCTCTTCGACATTCTGCATGTGGGACACTACGAGGTTCGCACTCACTCACCGATGCTGGCCGAGTTGCTTAATCCAAAAGGATCGCATGGGCAGGGGGCTGTATTTCTTCAGCATTTCCTCACTGCGCTTGAAATATTCGATTTCGATGCCGCATCGGCTCGTGCTGTACCTGAAGCCCCTATTGGCGACTTGGGACGTCTCGATATTGAAATCACTGACCGCTACGGTCACCGCATTCTAATTGAGAATAAAATTCACGCGGGATTGCAGTCAAACCAACTCGGGCGATACCACGAGTATGACCGCAACGCTAGTCTGCTATTCCTGACCTTGGAAGGTGGCTCACCGGCGGACTGGACAACCAACCCCGTTTATAAAACCGAGTCCTTCAAAAAAGTTTACCAGAATATTTCTTACCGTACCGACGTTGTGCGGTGGTTGGAGAATTGCCGTAAAGAAGCCACGACGGCTCCCGGTGTACGCGAAGCCATCACTCAGTACATCCATCTGATTCTACGTCTCACTCAACAAAACACCAGCGCTCAAATGAACCAAGAGATCCTCAAAGCCGTTACCAGCGACAGCGCCAGCTACCTCGCCTACGCTAGCCTGCGAAACGAACAATGGAACGTCAAAATGGCTATCATCGCGAAGGCGAACACGCTGCTGGAAACTATTGGCGGAGAACTAGGTTTGAAAACCGTTCAGAAGTTTGATTGCCAAGGGAAACAGTACGATAATTATTTTTTCACGACCGACGAATTGGCTGCACAAAATCTGCTGTTTGGCTTTGAATGCCAGTCGAGCGATTACCGAGATTTTTGCTTTGGATTCAGCTGGATAACCCCCGGCAACAAACGCCCAATCGAGTCCCACCTCATTGCCCGTTTTAAGTTGTCATTTCCGTTTAATGAAAAGAAAGATACCAACGACCAATGGCCTGCCGCTAACGATTGGAACCAACATCGTAATTGGAACGATGACGACACCTTGGCTGCGATCATCTCTGGCGAGTTCGCTGACGAGCTGAAGGCGGTGGTCGAAAAACTAGCCAAGATTGGTGCTGACGCCATCAAAGCTTCCGCAGTTCCAGCCAATTAACCAGCCATCAGCTTATGAGCCTGAAACCTTGGAGAGAGATCGCCGCCCCCCACGCCGACGTGCTGGAGGGGACCTTTCAGCAGTCCGAGTTCGCCGCCGACATCACGGCGGTCCACACGGGCAAGGCCACCCGCGAGTATCAGGATGCGGCGTCCTTCTTTGACCGCACGTTTATCACCGAGGGAATGCGGCTGCTGCTCACCTCGGTCGCCCGGCGGCTCAACGGCCAAGGCGGCGACCCGGTGATCCAGCTCCAGACCGCGTTCGGCGGCGGCAAGACGCACACCATGCTCGCCGTCTACCATCTTGCCACCCGCAAGTGCGCCTTGAAGGATCTGCCCGGAGTTCCGGCCTTGCTGGATCAGGCTAAGCTGATGGACTTGCCCATTGCGCGCGTGGCCGTGCTGGATGGCACGGCGCTCTCGCCCGGCCAACCGTGGAAGCGCGGTGAGCATACAATTCACACGCTCTGGGGCGAACTGGCTTGGCAGCTTGGCGGCGAGGAAGCCTTCGCGCTGGTCAAGGAGGCGGATGCCAACGGCACCTCGCCCGGCAAAGATTTGCTCCGTAATCTGCTTGAGCAGCACGCCCCGTGCGTGGTGCTCGTGGATGAACTGGTCGCCTACATCCGCCAATTCCCGGACAGCCAGACGCTCAGCGGCGGCAGCTACGACAGCAACATATCCTTCGTGCAGGCGCTCACGGAAGCGCTGAAGCTGGTGCCGAACGCTGTCCTGCTCGGTTCCTTGCCGGAATCCGAAATAGAAGTGGGCAACCAGAAAGGGGTCGGCACGTTGCGCGCTTTGGAAAAGATATTTGGCCGGGTGCAGGCGCTCTGGAAGCCGGTCGCCACCGAAGAGGCATTTGAGATCGTCCGCCGTCGGTTGTTTGAGCCTATCCACGACCTGAAGGCCCGTGATGCGGTCTGCCGGGCTTTTGCCGATGCCTACGTCCAACAGGGTACCATTCTGCCCTCGGAGACGCAGGAGGCCCGTTATTACAATCGCTTGGTGCAGGCCTATCCAATTCACCCGGAGGTGTTCGACCGCCTGTACGAGGACTGGACGACGTTGGATGGCTTCCAGCGCACGCGCGGCGTCCTTAAGCTGATGGCCAAGGTGATCTATCGCCTGTGGAAAGACCAGAATCAGGATCTGATGATCCTCCCCGGCAGCATCCCGCTGTATGACGGCGAGACCCGTAACGACCTGACGTATTACCTGCAAAACGGCTGGGACGCCGTCATTGAGGGCGATGTCGACGGCGAACGAGCCGAGACAACGGAGCTGGAAAATAAAGAGACCCGCTTTGGTACGATTCAAGCCGCCCGCCGGGTGGCGCGCACCATTTTCTTTGGCACCGCACCGTCTGCCGTGGCGACGCGGTCGGCGGGCACCCGTGGGCTGGAGCGCTCACGCATTCTCCTCGGCTGCTTTCAGCCGGGCCAGACGGCGTCCATATACTCGGATGCCCTGAACCGGCTCGCCGACCGGTTGCACTACCTGAACAGCACCGGGGACAAGGCGAAGGACAACACGCGGTTCTGGTTTGATACGCGGGCCAACTTGCGCCGGGAGATGGAGGATCGAAAACGCCGGTTTGACGACACCCATGATGTGCGGCCCAAGCTGGCGGAAACAATGCGCAAGCTGACCGCCGGGGCCACGTTCTTCGATGGGGTACATGTTTACACCCCGCACAGTGACATTCCTGACGATGCGGGCCTGCGGCTCGTCTGCTTGTCGCCGGACTACTTTTACAACCGGGCCGAGCCTCGGCTGGCTTTTGACGAGGTTCTCTCGGTCGTGAAGAATAACGGCATCAAGCCGCGCTATCGCGGCAACCGGCTCATATTCCTCGCCCCTGAGCAGACCGCACTCGTGCGGGTCAACGACTGCGTGCGCACAGTACTGGCTTGGAAATCCATTGTAGATGACGTGGAAGCTAGTCGCCTGAATATCGACCTTGTACAAAAGAAACAGGCGGAAAAGGAATTGAAAACGGCTGAAGAAGTGCTGCCCAAGGCAGCCCGTGAGTGTTACCGCTGGCTACTCTGTCCCTCACAGGCATCCGCGACCGTACCCCAGCCGAGCGTAGAGGTTTTTGCAATCAATACCGGCGGCGGGGCTTTGGGACCGGAAATCGAGCGCGTATGCGTGGACAATGAGCTGGTCATCTCGACATGGTCGCCCATCCACCTGCGCAACCGCCTGAAGGAACTGTACTGGAAGGAAGCCAAGCCGGCAGTGTCGGCGGTGGCGTTCTGGGAAGACTCACTCCGTTACATTTACCTGCCGCGCCTCAAGAATCGTGGCGTGCTGGAGCAGGCAATCTGTAAGGGAGCGGGTAGTCGCGACTTCTACGGCACGGCCTACGGGTTGCATGAAGGAAAATATGACGGGTTCAAGCTGGGGGACGCCAATGTGCAGCTAGACGACACCCTTCTGCTCATCGAGCCAGCGGTAGCCGCTGCCTACGCCCTCACTCTTGTGCCTCCGGCGGTTCCACCGGTGTCTGGTGGTAGCGACGGTGGGGCACCTAAGCCGATCGCTCAGCCCGGCCAACCGGCTCCGGTTTCCGCTGGAGCCGCCGGAACACCACCCACTGGTGGTTCGCCCAAAGCGTTTGCCTTCCATGGCAACGTGTCGGTGAATCCGGCCATAGCCAAGCTGCGGCTGGTGCAGATCGCCGAAGAGATCATCTCCGTCCTCGCCTCCGATCCGAGCGCTGAGGTGAAAGTCAGAGTCGAGATTGAGGCTTCATTCCCCGCTGGGGTGAAGGATCAGGTCAAGCGCGCCGTCTCTGAAAACGCACAAACTCTGCGATTCAACAATGCTGACTGGGAGTGACCTGTGGGGTGAAGACAAGTTTGTGGTGTTGCCTAAAAGCAGAGTGGCTCAGTGGACATGGGAGCGCAGGCGACAATTAGTTCACAGGCTGGGCGTGGAGTGTATTTTTACCTGAGCGGCGACACCTTTTGGCGACAGCAATCATCAACTCAATCACT
>CAIXXM010000126.1 GCA_903923395.1 uncultured Acidobacteriia bacterium | reverse complement strand
GAAATCCACCGGACCCAAGACCCCCGAAGGCAAAGCCCGTTCCGCCGCCAACGCCTGCCGCCATGAACTCCTCGCCCTCAACGCCACCCTCTCCTTCGAATCCAGACCCCTCTACATCGCCCGCCAGCAGGCCATCGAAGCCACCCTCGCCCCGCGCAACGAAGCCGAACAATCCGTCGTCGATGAATACGTCCATCTCACCTGGAATCTCACCCGCATCCGCGCCGTCTCCACCCGGCTCCTCGACGATGCCTGCGCCCCCGGCACCTATCTCGACGACAGCATCACCCTCCTCGCCAGCGGCTTCCGGAACCTCCATGGCGAAGAAGCCCACCAACTCCTCCACCGCTACGAAATGCGCACCTCCCGCATGAAGGCCCGCGCCCTCGATGAATTCGTCAAACTCCGCGAAATTGCCGAAAAATACCCGCCCGCCGCCGAACAAACCCCGGTCCTCGATCCCATTGCTTATACGGAACAATCGAACCCAATTCTCCCCGCAACCCCTTCTGGACCAATGGCTTCCGGGCTGGCGGCTTCCTCAAAAACAGCTTCCGCCCACCGCAAGCCCGTCCTCGAATTCGCCCGCGCCGCCGCCGCTGCCTTGCTCTTCTTCTTCCTCCTCGTCCTCACCCAGCAACCAGCCAACGCGGCTTCACCGGTCGCCCGCACAGAATCCGGTCACAGCCTGAATAGTTCCTCTAACCCATTGATTCCATTACCCCGTCCTGCCGCCTTCCACCTCACCACGCCCACAACCTCTGCTACATCTGGGCATGTATCGCAGAACCACAACATCAACCTCACCAACTCGAACCCGCCGCAATTACGCCGACCTCAATAACGGCATCAAACCCGACATCGTCGAGTGGGCCATCTCCAAGCTCGGCTTCATCCCGGACAACATCCAAGCCCAAATCCTGCGCGCCAAAGACAAAAACGGCATCCTCAATTGCACCCGCCAGTGGGGTAATTCCACCATTGCCGCAGCCATGGCCGTCTATATGTGTCTCTTCGATCCGGAAATCCTGATCCTCATCATCAGCACCACCGAAAAGCAAAGCGGTGAACTCGTGCGCAAAGCCCGGCAGTTTCTCCACAAACTCAACCTCGCTCTCCGACCCTGCCTCGCCGTCTCCGGCGGCAAAGCCTGGATGCTCTCCACTCCCAACGGCAAACGCGGCTTCTTCTTTGAACGCTGGCAATCCCTCATCGTCGAACCAGACGAAGACTGGGCCGCCGTCTCCGTAACCGCCGAACAATGCCCCCGCATCCCGGCCGGCTGGCTCGTCAAAGAACGCTCCAAGGTCAGCGCCAACTGGTTCGCACAGGAATTCCTCTGCGTCTTCACCGAATCCCAGGGCGCCGTCTTCCCCCACGCCGCCATCCAAGCCGCACTCAGCAAAGACTGCGAACCCCTCAGACTCTAAAACGCGTGTATCCGTGTTTATCCGTGTCCATCCGTGGCTAAACCTATGCAAACAATCTACTTCCTCGGCCTCGATCTAGGCCAAACGCAAGACCCCTCCGCACTGGTGCTCGTCGAACGCACCATTGCCCAGGGCGACTGGGACCCCGTCCATTTCGCCCACCGCAAACAGATCTCGCTCGCCGTGCGTCACCTCGAACACTTCCCCCTCGGGACCGGCTACCCCTCCATCGTCGAGCGCGTCTCGGACATCGTCCAAACCATCCAGTGGCGCGGCAAAGTCAAACTCACCATCGATGGCACCGGAGTCGGCCGGCCCGTCGTCGACCTCTTCCGCCTCCGCCGCATCAACGCCGACATCACGCCCGTCAACGTCACCGGCGGCAACCGCGAATCCGTCACCCGCGACTACACCTCTGTCCCCAAGCGCGACCTCGTGATGTGCCTCCGCCTCCTCCTCGAACGCCGCGGACTGATCATCAGCGCTGCCATGGCAAACGCACAAACCCTCATCGACGAACTTTCCAACATGCAGGTGAAAGTCACCCCCGCCGGACGCGAACAATACAACGCCCCTCCGGCCAGCATGATGATCTCGCCTTCGCCCTTTCCCTGGCCGTTTGGACCGTCAACAACACCTACCCCCGCGAACCTGCCGGCGACGACCGCTACTGCACCAACCCCGAAGCCATGAAACAGCTCGAAGAAAAGAAATCCCGTTCCCCCCAGGGCCGCCTATGGTAACCAGCGCAAAATCCCTGTTTATCCTGGCGCGCGCTCCCCCCGTTAACACGGAACCCCTCGTTCGTGCGCCATTCTGGCGCGCGCTCCCCCTTTACCCGGAACCCCGTTGTTCTTGCGCCATTCTGGCGCGCGCTCCCCCCTTTACCCGGAACCCCGTTGTTCGTGCGCCATCCTGGCGCGCGCTCCCCCCATTACCTGGAACCCCGTTGTTCGTGCGCCATCCTGGCGCGCGCTCCCGCCTTTACTTGGAACCCCGTTGTTCGTGCGCCATCCTGGCGCGCG
>CAIXXM010000125.1 GCA_903923395.1 uncultured Acidobacteriia bacterium | reverse complement strand
GCAATCGCGACACGCAAGATTCCTCTTGCAAGATTCCTCATCGGGAAAGGAGCAGACGTGAACGCCACCCTCAACGATAATAATGGTGACAACGCAGGGGGGACTGCTCTGATGATCGCGGCCAGTACCGGCCAGATTGGTGTCGCTACACTGCTCCTCTCGAAAGGTGCACAGATTGACGCAGTAACGAAGACAGGTCGCACCGCCTTGCAAGCGGCGGTGCTCAACCGGGAACGCGCGATGGTCACGTTGCTTCTCCGCAAGAAAGCCGACGCCTCGCTAAAGGACAACAGCGGGAAAACAGCTCTGCAACTCGCGCGGGAAAACAAATTCGCGGACATTGTCGCACTCCTGAGCCAACCACCTGCACAGCCGGTTCCACAGTCCAAAGCCATCCCGCAAGTCAAAAAGTAGGAAGGACCGTTCGTGCCTTTGGACACGGTAAGTAAGTGCGGCCTCCTTAGGTTCGGACTTCTCAACGTCCCCCGAACCTACTCGAACTAGCCGTCCCGGCTTGACCCAAAAACAAAAAAAGGGCGGTTTGCCTCCCCACGGAGACAAACTGCCAAATCACCTAACTTCTAAAACGAGAATTTCGCCGCCACTTGCAAAATTCGTGGCGGTGCCAGCGTTGACGAAATCACCCCGAATGATGCCGAGGTCGGAGTCGCATTTGGCTGTGAGAAGTTCACGTTGTTGAAGACATTGAATGCCTCGCCGCGGATTTCCAGCTTCATGCGCTCCCGGTAAGCGAAGACGCGGTGCAGTGCAAAGTCCGTCTGGAAGAAGCCCGGACCCGTGAAGATATTCCGGCCCGCACCCAAGTCTCCCAGTCCGGGGCTGCTGAACATCGCCTTCTCCGCCGCACTCAGATACGTCACGCTGCTGCCCGTCTTCGTCACCCCGCCAATCGATTGCGGTGTACCATTGAAATCCGCATTCGAAGTCGTACCGGGCACCACCGTCGAGTAACCACTAACCACCGTGAACGGACGGCCGCTGGAAATATCCAGAATCGTACTCGTCGTCCAGCCACCGGCAATCTTGGCGGCAATCCCGTTCGACAACCACGGTTTGCCCTTGCCAAACGGCAGTTCATACGCGACGCCACCGCGCAGCTGATGCCGGACATCAAAGTTGGAACGCCCGCGGTCCAGCCGGACATTTGTGGAATCGCGCGGCAGCAGAAAGGTCGTCCCCGCGGCGTTTGTATCATCGGAAACATCGTCCAGGCTCTTGGCGAAGGTGTAATTCACCTGTGTCATCAAGCCCTGCGAGAAACGCCGGTTCAAGGAAACCTGCAGGGAGTTATAGCTGCTCGTCGTGCAAGTGCACGCCAGCGCACCAGTGGAGAATTGCGGGTTATGGAAGTAACCCTGCGTCAAACCGGCTGCAGTCAACCCGTCCACCAGTCACGTTATTGAAGACGCCGGTATCAATCGAGTTCACAAACCCGCCAATGTCGTTGTTCGTGAAATACGTGGTGACGCTCGAAGGCAGCGTGGTCCCGTAAGTATCGAGTAACTTGCCGACAACACCCGTCCGGATGCCCGACTGCGCAGCCTTGAAGCCCGCCACAAAATCAGGCGTCAACACGGATTGATTCGCATTGATCATACGGAACAAATGCTCACCCTGATTGCCGACATACGCCACTTCCAGCACCGTATCGCGGAAGATCTGCCGCTGGATGCTCAGATTCCACTGGTTGACGTAAGGCGTCCGCAGATTCGGATCAAACAGCAGCGGCGTCGAACTGCGGTCCTGGGGAGGAACGCTGGCCGACAATCCCGTCTGACAGTTGCGAAATCAGCGTCTTCACAATCGGATCGCTCGCACGCACGGCGGAAGATGTTGAGTTCGGACGGATGATACTGGTCCGCGTGGTTCCCGGCTGGTTCTGTTCCACAACATTGAGCGCCCAGCTAACCAGGCGGTTGTATGCGATCCGGTAGCCGCCGCGAATCGAGGTCTTGCCATCGGCAAACGGCGACCACGCAAAACTCACCACCGGTGCGAAATTCTTGTACGAGTTGTTGTACCAGTTCCGACCGGTACCGGGTCCCGCTGGCAGCAGCGCCACGTCACCGGAAGGGCTGTTAATCGGCTTGTCATTCACCACCTGCATGCCGGATTTGTCATACGGCACGCCGTTAAATTCATACCGCACACCAAGGTTCACGGTCAGCCGGGACGTGATGCGCCAGTCATCCTGGAAGTAGAAGTTGTACTCATTGGTGCGCTGCTTGAAATTCAACTCGGTATCTGCGGAAGGAAACTTGGTCCCATCCGAATAGAACACCTTTTGCACCGTACCCACCACACCCATCAAGTCATTGAACATGCTGTTGAGCCGGGTCTGGTCCACCGAATTGATACCGGTCGCCGCACTCAACAGTGTTACCGGCGCGTTTGCTGTTGAGAAAGTCAGGCGCGGATAGAAGGTAGTCGCACGCCGGAACTGGTCGATCTCATAAAACCGGATATTCGCACCGGTCTTAAAAGTATGGTTGCCCTTCAGAAAAGAGAAATTGTCCAGGTACTGCCAGGTCACCGGTGTCCGGCCCGTGCCACCTCAGAAAATATAGGGGTCAGACTCGATGTTCGCGATCACTTCGAGTCCGGGGTGCGTCGGGTCCAGAAACAGCAGGGAACGCTTTGTATAGCCCATGCTGAACTCGTCCACCATCGTGGGCGTCACCACAGAGTTCAAGCCGACAGAAATGCTGCGCCCGTCTGAGTTTTGCGTACGCCCGGGATACAGCTTCGGATTCGGGTACTTGGGCAATCCTGAATTGACGGAATCGCCCAGCGTCGTGCTGGTCCCCTCAGACCACCGCAGGAAGGCCTGCTGATTGGCGTTCACGTGATAGTCGAGCTTGCCTGTGTAGTTGTCACTCGGGGTCGAACTGGGAGAGTTGAAGCGGAACGTCGCGGTGTTAAAGCCATCGCCGGCGGTGAAATCATTCGGCAGATTCGTGAGATTGATCTGGGACTGCGTGAGTGGATCAAGCCCCTTGTGCAAAGGATCATTCGCCACCAGGTCATACGTGCGGTAGCAACCCGTTGTCACCGAGCCGCTGCAAGCCGGCACCAGCGGCTGGCCGGAAGAATCCACCAGGGTGGGAGAATTCGCCGCGCCCACCATGTACCGGAAAATGCCATTGCGCGCCTGTGACGTGAGCACCGTATCCGTCACCTTGATGCTCTGCACCAACCGCTGTGACTGCCAGTTGAAGAAGAAGAAAATCTTGTTCTTTACAATCGGCCCGCCCAGGGACGCACCATATTGATTCCGCTTCAGCAACTCACGCGGCAGACCACTGCGGTTGTTGAACCAGTCATTCGCATTGAACGCGTCATTCCGGTTGAACTCGAAAAGGTTGCCATGGAACTTGTTCGTGCCGGACCGGGTAACCACCTGTACCTGCGCCCCCGAATTCCGTCCATACTCTGCCTTCGCCAAACTGGTGATCACCCGGTATTCGCCAATCGAATCAGGGTTCATCGACACCTGCGACGCCGCCCCGTTCGGAATCACCGGGTCTGTAATATCCACGCCGTCGAGCGTTGTGTACACGCCACGCCCGCGGTCACCGTTCACTGAAAAATTCTGGCTGGCAGAGCCGTGGCCGGAGACGCCCGGCAGCAAGCCCATCAGCAGCAGCGGATTTCGCCCGTTCAAAGGCAGTTCCTCAATCGGCTTCGTGCTGATTACCTGCCCCAGCGATGCTTCCGCCGTTTCCACCTGTGAGGTGCCTTCGGAAACGGTGATCTGCTCATTTACACCGCCCGGCACGAGCGTCAAATCCACCGTCAGCGCCGTACCCACCTGGAGTTCCGCCACCCGGCTCTGGGCCTTCTTGAAGCCCGTCATCGTCGCCGTCACCACATAAGGACCCAACGGCATGGCGTCGAAGGAATACTGGCCGGAACCGCTGGTCACCATCGTGCGCTCCAGCCCGTTGTCCATCTGCCTGGCAGTCACTGTGGCACCGTTCACCACTCCGCCGGAAGCATCCGTCACGACGCCTCGCACGCGCGACGTACCTGTTTGTCCGAACATCCCCCAAGCCGAGAGCGCTGCCACCAAAGCAACGCGAACGGCAAGAGACGCACCTTTACCGAAACCTGCCCGTAGATCTATACTTTTCATTGAATTCGAACCCCGAACAGGGGCCTGGATGCACCCGTGCCGATGCGGCCCTGCCCTGCTCGCCCTTATGGAATGTTTAGGAGCTTTGTGTATGAAAGTGTACCACCGGCTCCTGCATCTCACCAATTTCATGACAAGGTAATCGACAAATGCAAGGTAAATTCTGGGCGTCCAAACCGGGTCCGCTTACGTCGCCTCGAAACATGGACTGGTCGGCCTCACCACCTGCGCCTCAGCCGAGTTGGCACCACAGGGAATCCGGGTCAACATCGTTTGCCCGGGATCTATCGTCACCCCGATGCACCAGCGGTTGCGTGGAGTTGTCGGGGATGACTTGTACGACCAGGCGCTCATTCCGCGGGTCCATTTAAAGCGCGCCGGCCAACCGGAGGAGATCGCCAAAACGATTGTTTTCCTCTGTTCCGACGACGCAAGCTACATCTCAGGCACAACGCTCACCCCGGATGGCGGCTTTACCCTGACGCTCTAAAACCTGCTGTACCATGGACAGCGTGTCCAAGAAACCGGATTCCTGTGCTCCCGGCAGTCGCCTCATCCGCAGTTTTGGCCACCTGTTCTGTCTGCTCTTTTGCCTGTCCTTTTCTTCCGTTTTCGCGCAAACTGCGGATCTCGCTTCGGTTGGCCAGGCCACTGTCCCGCTGAACGGCACCTGGTATTTCCACCCGGGGGATGACCCGCTCTGGGCCAACCCCGGCTTCAACGATTCCCGCTGGGAACTCATCCACGCCGACCGGCCTTGGGAAGCCCAGGGTCATTACGGGCTGCAAGGCTTTGCCTGGTACCGGCTGCACCTCAACTCGCCTGCGAATCCCGCGTTGCCACTTGCAGTCTACTTCCCCGCCGTTGACAGTTCCTGCGAGGTCTTCTGGAATGGCCGACCCGCCGGAGGCTACGGCCGCGTGCCGCCCCAACCCACTTGGTTCCTGACTTCCTCCCCGTTCACGGTTTCCCTCGGCACCGCGCAACCCGGTGTCCTGGCCGTGCGCGTTTGGAAAGCGCCCATCGCCTTCGCCAATCAGCCCGCCGAAGGGGGCCTGCTGGGCACCCCGCTGGCGGGCAGCGCAGACGCCATCCATTCCCTTTTCGGAGAATTCTGGGGAACCTGGCTCCGCGCCAACTTTCTGACCCTCGCCATCCCCTTTCTCTCCGCCCTCCTTAGCGTCTTTGCGTTCCTGTTCTGGCTTCGGGACCGCAGCCGCCTGCTGCTGCTCTGGCTCACCATCGCTCTCATCTACCCGCTGCTCATGCTGCCGACCTTCACCCCGGGTTCGATCTCTTTCCGCCTGGGATACGGCCTCATCGCACCCGTCATCGGAGCCAATGACGCCGCCATCTGGCTGCTGCTACTGGACCTTCTCGACCTCCACGACTTCCCCGCTCTCGTCCGCTGGACCCGCATCGCGGCCTTCCTGGAATTCTTCATTGACCTTCTCGATGGCAGTCTCCAACTCATCGACTGGAGCCAACACTCCTCCAGTCTGTTTCTCACCCTCGATGTCTCACTTACGATCCTCCCCATCGCCCTCGAACTCTGGGGCGTCGTCATCGTCATCGCGGCACTGCGGCGCAAACTCGATGCTCCCCGCTGGTTCCTCGCCATCACTGCGCTCCTCGCCGAACTACTGCAAGCCGCTGACGACTACGGCACCCTCGGCACCCGCTGGACCCATTTCACCTACCAGGAACTCTACCTGCGGCCGCCCATCTTCTCTCTGTTCGGCACCGGACTCACTCTCCGCACCATCGTCAATACCCTACTCCTCGCCGCCATCCTCTTCATGGTCTGGCGTTACATCACGGAACAGACCCGCCAGCGCAACGATCTGGAACGCGAACTGCGCAGCGCGCGCGAAGTGCAGCGGGTTCTGATTCCGGATAGCGTTCCACCCATCGCGGGCTATTCCCTCTCCACCGCCTATCTGCCCGCGCGCGAGGTGGGGGGCGATTTCTTCCAGATCATCCCCCTGGATAAAGATGCCTCCCTGGTCATCATTGGCGATGTCTCCGGCAAAGGCCTGCAAGCTGCCATGACCGTTTCACTCCTCGTCGGGGCAATCCACTCCACCATCGAAACCACTACAGAGCCCGCCCAAATCCTGGCGGCGCTCACCCGCAGGCTCTACGGACGCCTCGCCCATGGCTTCGCCACCTGCGTCATTCTGCGGCTCGGCCCCGGCAACTGCGTCACTGCGGCGAATGCAGGTCACCTGCCCCCCATCCTCAATGGACAGGAGTGGGAACTGCCGCCCGCTCTGCCGCTCGGTCTCGACCCGGACGCCACTTATGACGAAGTCACCCTCCACCTGCCCGCGAACTCGCGCTTGATGCTGTACACCGATGGCATACTCGAGGCCCGCCGCCAGGATGGCGAACTGTTCGGCTTCGAACGCACCCTCGCCGCCGCTTCCCTTCCCGCCGCGGAAGCAGCCTCTCTCGCCCAAACCTTCGGGCAGGATGACGACATCACCATCCTCACCCTCGCCGCAATTTCATAACAGCCACTTTCCGCTACACTTACAGCCATGAGCATTCTCGCCGGCATTGTCCTCGGTGCCCTTGCCTGGCTCTTCGTGCGCATCATTCTCATGGGCGTCTACACCGTCGACCAGAATGAACGCGCAGTGAAGACCAGTTTCGGACGCGCTGAGCGTGTAGCCAATAAGACCACCCTGGACGACCCCATCTGTGACCACCTCCGCCCCGAGGAACGGGAACGCTACGCCTATCCGCAGGTTCGTGTCATTCCCCCCGGCGGACCCTACTTCAAGATGCCGTGGGAACGCATCCACAAGGTCTCCATCGCCACCATGACCGTCAATATGGCCGCTGATCTCGAAGATCCCTTCGCCAACGGCGGCGGCACCCGCCTGGACGCCGTCACCAAAGATCAACTCAACACCGGGCTCACAGGCCAGATCCGTTACCGCGTGAGCGAAAGCAACCTCTACGCCTTCCTCTTTGGCATCAAGAAGCCATTCGTGCACGTCATGGCCTACTTCGTTTCTGTCCTGCGCCAGCGCATCGCCAACTTCGAAGCCAAAAACGAGAGCGAAAACGTCAGCGGCGAAATGATCGGCGTATCCATCAATGACCTCCGCAAAAACCTCCGTGACATGAATGACTACATGGAACAGGAATGCCGCTCCGCGCAAGCCCGCTACGGCGTCGTGTTCGATGCTTCTCTGATCACGGCCATTGATCCCCCGGCAGAAGTCGAATCCGCCCTCGCAGCCATCAACACCGCACATAATCAGGTCTCGAGCGACATCAGTCTCGCGCAGGCCTCCGCAGACCAGAAGATTGTCCAGTCCAAACGCGCCGTCGAAATCGAAACCCTCAAAGCACAGGCCGAAGTGGCCCCGGTCAAATCCCTGGCCGAGGAACTCTTTGAGCAGCACAAGGCCGGACCCGGCGTGCTCGCCGCCTACCTGCGCAACGTCAAGCTGGGCTTACTCGAAAAGGCGCAACAGATTTACCTGGAGGCAGGCAAATGAACGTCTTGATCGCATTCCTCGCCACGCTCCTGGCCTGCTTTCTGCTGGAAGCCATTCTCTCCGGCCTGTGCCGCATACTCGGTTTCTATGCCATCGTGCAGGAAGGCACCTGCCGCGTTTACGTTCTTTTTGGCAAGGTCATTGGTGTTCTGGAAGAACCAGGACTGCATATTCTGCCCGCCGTGCTCGGCCCCAATGCCTTCATCGTCAACTGGCTGGGCACCTGTCGTGTTCTCGATATGCGGCTTGACCAGGAATATCTTCGCAGTGAGCCAGTGAATTCCGAAGAAGGAGCCCCCATGGGGATCGGTATCTGGTATGAAATGCGGATCAGTGACCCGGTCGCCTATCTCTTCAAGAACACAGACCCGCGTGGCTCTCTGCGCGCCAATGTGAGTAACTCCACCGTGCGCTGCCTAAGTAACATGCCTCTCGCCGCGATGTTAGAGACGCGCCACGAAATGAGCCGCTCCGTGCGGATGGAAGTATCATCGAAATCCCAGGAATGGGGCTACAAGCTCGGCTCAGTGTACATTCGGAAGGTACACTTCCGCGACACCGGGATGATCCAGCAGATCGAACAGAAAGTAGTCAACCGGCTGCGGCAGGTCACCTCCGCCATCAAGCAGGCCGGAGCCAATCAGGTCAGTGTGATTAAGAGTTCAGCGGAACGCGAAGCGGCCATCGAACTCGCCAAGGCAGCGATCATCCGGCCCGCAACCATGCGCGCCGCATTCGCTGAAATCGCCACGGAACCTGAGGTCTGCACCGCGCTGTTCGAGATCCTCGAAACACAGCGCATTCTCGCCAATACGGGCAAATTGGTCCTCTTGCCGAAGGGGCAGAAGGGCGATCTCATCGCAAGTTTGCAAGCCGCGGGGAAAGCGGAGTAGCGGCATCAAGTGAAGCTGGCTGAATACCTGCTCCGCTGGTTGGGCATTAGTTTGTTGACCGGACTTCTCGCCGGCACCGCCTCGGCCGCACTTCTCTTTTCCCTCGACTGGGCCACCGTAACGCGCGAACACCATCCGTGGCTGCTCGCCCTGCTTCCTCTGGCGGGGTTTGTCGTAGGCTGGGTCTACCTTCGCTTCGGCAAGACCGTGGATGCCGGCAATAATCTGCTGCTCGAAGAGATTCACAACCCCAAAGCCACCATCCCTCTGCGCATGACGCCGCTGGTGCTCTTCGGCACGGTGATGGGACATCTCTTCGGAGCCTCCGTGGGCCGGGAAGGCACCGCACTCCAAACCGGCGCCTCACTGGCGGATCAACTCACCAAGCCGCTCGGGCTCGATCCGCACAACCGCCGCATCCTCTTGATGGCGGGCATCAGTGCGGGTTTCGGATCCGTCTTTGGCACCCCATTGGCAGGGGCGGTCTTCGGCCTCGAAGTGCTCTCCATCGGCACCCTTCGTTATGACGCGCTGATCCCCTGCTTCCTCTGCGCAGCCGCCGCCGACCTCGTCACGAAGATGTGGGGCATCCACCACACTCTCTACCGGATTCCCATTGTGCCCGAGCCCAACTGGCAGAACCTCGGCTCTGCTGTCCTCGCCGGCATCGCCTTCGGACTCATTGCCCGCGCCTTCGCCGTCACCACCCACACCATCGGCAAGTTTTCAAAGAGCCGCATCAGTTACGCCCCTCTGCGGCCCGTCATCGGCGGCACCGCCGTGGCCCTCGCGGCATGGGTCATCGGCACCCGCTATTTAGGTCTCGGCGTGCCCATCATCGCCGAAGCCTTCCAAACCCACCTCCCGCCCTGGGATTGGGGCGCAAAGCTCGTATTTACCGCCGTCTCCATCGGCTGGGGCTTCAAAGGCGGAGAAGTCACCCCGCTCTTCTTCATCGGAGCCACCGCCGGCAACGCCCTGAGTTGGATGCTGCCCCTGCCCTTCCCTCTGCTGGCCGGCATGGGCTTCGCTGCGGTCTTCGCCGGAGCCTCCAACACCCCCATCGCCTCAACGTTGCTCGCCATGGAACTCTTCGGCACCGAAGCAGGACTCTACGCCGCCCTCGCCTGCACCGTCAGCTACCTGTTCTCCGGCCACCAGGGCATCTACGGCGCACAACGCATCGGCCACCCGAAACAGCCCTAGACCCGTTCCAGCGCGCAGTTCGCCTCAAACACAACCGCTTGCGTATCTTCTTCGAACTCAAAGCGGGCGATGTACAGTTCCCCATATTCGCTGCTGGCAAACTTCACCTCCCACCAAGGCGCGGCATCGGGTCCGCCGCCATGCTTGTAGGAACGGAACTGCGTCCCGCGCGTCACAGCACAGGTAAAGGTCTTTGTCCGGAACGGATCCTGCTGCACCACCGTCAGTACGCGGCGCGCCGGATCAAATGACACCGTCCGCGTCGAATCCGCAAAAAACGCACCCCAAACCGCATAGCCCCCCAGCAATGGCCAGAAAAGCGACAAGAAGTTGTGATACAGCCCCGACGGGCTCTGCAGCCACTCCCGCACCCCAACTCCTGCCGCAATCAACGGAATGCTACTCAGCAAGAGCCGCCGCGAAACCGGCGTCCGGTAGACATAATGAAAAGCTTCCGCAGCCATTACAGGCTGATTCTAACGCTATCCCTCCGTTACACTACAAAGACACCTTCGTGACGCAATCCCGCAAGCCTAATCAGCCCATCGTCTGCAATATGTGCGACTCGCCCGACCTCTGGCGCGTCCCAATGTCCAAGTTTGAGAGCTTCCTGCGGCGTTTCCGCCATTTCCAGGCCATGCAATGCCGTCGTTGCTATAACCGCATGTGGGTCAAATCCGACCCGAACGACCAGGGCGGCGGCGATCCTCCCGTTGCCCTTCGCATGCTTGACGTCTAAGCCCTTACTTTCTAAGACATGGCCCCCTGCCCCTTCTGCCATCCCGCGCCCGAACGCATCACCCACCAATCCGAATTTGCCCTCGCCCTCCTCGACGCCTACCCCGTCGCCCCCGGCCACACCCTCGTTATCCCCCGCCAGCACGTACCCTCGCTCTATGACCTCCCCGCCCGCGAACAGGACGCCCTCTGGCACCTCGTCCGCCAGGTCCGCCAATCCCTCACCGACCAATTCCAGCCCGACGCCTTCAACATCGGCTGCAATGACGGCCCCGCGGCCGGCCAAACCGTCCTCCACGCCCACATCCACGTCATCCCCCGCCACTTTGGTGATGTTTCCGACCCCCGCGGCGGCATCCGCTGCGTCATCCCCTCAAAAGCCCGCTACTGGCCCCTCTAAACCCAGCCCGCCACTGTACACTACAAGCTGCGCGAAGCCATGCAGCCAAACTCCGATGAGCAAGTCCGCTTCCTCGTAAAGCTGCAGCGCCTCCTCGACGAAGGCTCCTTCGTGGCGTCCTACAAATTCGCTCTCCTGCTCGCCATCGCCGACCTCTCCGTCGAATCCGGCAATGACTCCGGTGCCCCGCTCGTACTCCACGTCGAAAGCATTGCCGCGAAATTCATCCAGTACTACTGGAAGCAGGCCATCCCCTACCCCGCTCCGCAAAACGCACGCATCCTCTCCCAAAACACCGGCGGCCAGGCCGCTATTCTCAACGCCGTGCAAAACGCCCGCACACAATACGGAGATTCCTTCCCCGCCATGCGCCAGCACCGCGCTTGGTCTGACCTTGTCCGCAGAGTCGCCAGCACGGTAGATGAAATGCCCCTCTTTCGACTCCAAAAAATTGGCGAAGAAGAACTCGACTTCCTCTACGAAAACAAACGCACCGGAAAAACCATAGAACTCCGCCCCGGTGTCGCCTACTGCTTCCGCAAATTCTACGGCCTCATCTCTGACCTCGTCCGCAACGCCTGGGCCCGCTTCGTCCGCCAGCGAAACCTCAAGATCCTCGGCGAATCCGCCGACCTCGAAGAATTCCTCTTCGGCAGCGAACGCGCCAGCCTCGCCGCCGTCCGCCCCGTCCTTCTCGACCTGCAGCACGGCAAATGCTTCTACTGCAACGCCAGCCTGCGCCCCGCCACAGCAGAGGTCGACCACTTCATCGCCTGGTCCCGCTACCCCGTCGATCTCGGCCACAACTTCGTCCTCGCCGACCGCAAGTGCAACCAGCACAAACGCGATCTGCTTCCCGCCGTCAGCCATCTCGCCAACTGGACGGAACGAAATGACCGCTACGGCGGCCAGATCAACGCCGCCCTCGAAGAGAAAGGCATCGTCACCCAGCTCGCCGCCTCCAATCAGGTTGCACGGTGGGCTTATACGGAGGCAGAGGAAGCGAGCGCCCTCACCTGGCTCCAGAAAGACAAGATGATCGTCTTGGATGCCGGATGGCGCGGCCTGTTTGACGCCCACTCCCAACTGCCCGCCCACACACCCAATCTGCGCGTTTCGTAAGCCCCGCTACGAGCGCCGCCGCACCGCCAGCAGCCCCAAACCCGTCGCCGCCCCGGCGTAATCAAAGCCAGCCGAGGAGCTCATGTCCGACAGCGGCAGCGGATTCCCGCTCGTATCGGTCAGCGTCACCCCGCCAATGGCCACCGTATGCAACGCCAGCAGGTCATTGTAAGAGGTTGCCGGACCCTTTGCCGTCGCATAAAACGTCGCATTCAAAGACCACGTCACCTGCTGCCCCGGGTTCACCGTGATCGGCGTCGTCCCCGCCTTGGCAAACGGACAAACCACCAGTCCCAGCAAGAACAACAATCTTCGTTTCAAGTTCCATCTCTCCCGCGCAGCATCCCGCAGGACCGGCGTCTTCCTGGGTTAGTACCCATTTAAGACAACGGAAGAAAATTGTTTTCCCGCTCACGGGGAATGTGCGGTATGTTACGAGGCATTGGCACACTATTCCCGTCTATACTAAAGCAGTATGCGGAACGTAACGCTAAGCGCAGACGACCACATGATCGAACTGGGCAGGCAAACCGCCCAAAATCGCAACACAACACTGAATCAGACTTTTCGCGATTGGTTGAAGGACTATGTCCGCCAGGAGAGCCAGGGTGCAGCAATTGACGAGATCTACCGCAACCTTTCCCACATCGATCTGAGCGGCACCAAGCTCTCCCGTGAAGAGTAGAATGAGCGCTAGCCACTTCCTGCGGACTGGCGTCATTAGTTTTCAAGTTGTGCAGGAATTCTTCAGTGCAGTCTCCCGCAGCGCTCCCGGGATGTTGACCTCTGGAGCCGCGAATAACTACCTGGTGACGGTCTTGGGACCATTGTGCAGAATCCATTCCTCAATTGACCTATACTCCCAAGCGCTGTCGCTGCGTGCCATATCAGCTCTCCTGGTATGACTCCCTGATTGTGGCAGCCGCGGTGGAATCGAAGCACTCCACTCCTAAGTATTCGCCGGCAAAACGGACCTCGGGGCGGCGGCGAATGCTTGTATGTCATGAGGCCGCCCCGGCCTTTGCCGGCTAGTTAGTGAGGACCTCCAGCACGGAATGAAGATCGGGGAACTCCGAATCGAGAACCCGTTCCTGAACGCTTGACCCGCAGACACGGGCCACAAACGCAGCACCCGTGTACTTTTCTCCGTGTCTCACCCAAGGCGTTCACGCTAATTTATCCTTGGAAACCGGTGTCCACCAGTGGCCCTCACCAATCCCGCCCCCAAACGGCCCTTTCCGCCAACCCTGCCGCCCGCAGTCCCCGCTTTAAGTCCCGTGCTGCTACAATCTCGAAACATATGCAAACGCGACGGCAATTCCTCGCCGCCTCCGCTGCCGTGATGGCCGGAAATCTCTTCGCTGCCCCGAAGGATTCCAAGACGCCATCCCCCGAGCTCGAAAAGCTTGGCGCGGTCGCCCTGGCGGAAGCTAAGAAGTACAAGGCAACCTACTGCGATATCCGCATCGTCCGGCTGCGCGACCAGCGCATGGGGATGCGCCTTTCGACGGAGCGCGGCACCGGCAAGATCCTCGCCGTGCCCAATGTCAATGAGAACAACTCCTTCGGCTTCGGCGTGCGGGTGATTGTCAACGGCGCCTGGGGCTTCGCCTCCTCCCCGATCGTCACCAAAGAAGAGATCGCGCGGGTCACCGGTGAGGCCGTGATCATCGCGACAGCCAACGCCAAGATTCAGCCCAAGCCAATCCAACTGGCACCAGTCAAAGCCTACCGTGACCGCTGGGTCACGCCGCATGAAAAAGATCCGTTCGACGTCACCATGGCGGAGAAGCTGGATTTGCTGCGTAACGCCGCCGAAGAGATCAAGAAGAACAACAAGGTCTTCAGCAGCAGTTCCGCCATGAACCTGCGCAGCGAAGATAAGTACTTCGCTTCGTCGGAAGGCTCCTCCATCCAGCAGTACATCCTGCAGATTTACAGCAATATGGATGCCTCCGCGGTGGACCGTGCCGCAGGTATCTCCCGCACACGCAACTATTACCCCACGCAGGCCTCAGCCGGTTGGGAATATGTGCCGGAAATGAACCTCACCGAAAACGCGCAGCGCATCCGTGAAGAAGTCATTGAACACCTCTCCGCGCCTGCCGTGAAGCCCGGCAAGAAGGACCTTGTCCTGATGCCGAACCATCTGATGCTCACACTGCATGAGAGCGTGGCCCACCCCACCGAACTCGACCGCTCACTGGGTTACGAAGCGAACTACGCCGGCACCAGTTACATCACGCGGGACACCATCGGCAAGCGCATCGCCAGCGAGCATGTTACTATCCTCGCGGACCGCACCCGCCCCCGCGCCCTCGCCACTGTGGGTTATGACGACGAAGGCGTGAAAGCCGGTGAATTTACCATCATCGACAAAGGTATCTTCCGTAACTTCCAGACCACGCGCGAACAGGCTCACTTAGTCGGCGACAAGGAAAGCCATGGCTGCAGCCAGGCCGATTCCTGGGCGACTGTTCCATTCCAGCGCATGCCCAACGTGCACCTTGCCCCCGGTGGCCAGGATGAAACACTCGATTCGCTCATCAGCGGGATCGAGGACGGCATCCTGATTGATGGACGCGGCAATTACTCCATCGACCAGCAGCGCTATAACTTCCAGTTCGGCGGCGACGCCTTCTGGGAAATCAAGGGCGGTAAGAAGCGCGGCATGATCTCACGCGTCGCTTACCAGGGCCGTACGCCTGACTTCTGGTCCGCCTGCGACGGTACCGCGGGTCCTTCTTACTGGCGCCAGTTCGGCACCACGGGAGACGCCAAGGGCGAACCCACGCAGATCAACTCCATCAGCCACGGATGCTCGCCCACGCGCTTCCGCCAGATCAATGTATTGGTGACGGACTAACCATGTTTACAAGAGACGAAGCACAGAAACTTGCTGACAAAGCGATCATCCTTTCCAGCTTTCCCGAATGTCAGGTGACCGTCACGGCCTCCGAACAGGCCTACACGCGTTTCGCCAACAACGGGATCACCACGGCATCCATCGCACTGCGCCAGAACCTCTCGGTGACCGTCACCAAAGATGGCCGTACCGGCTCTTATGCGACCGATGATCTGGATGACTCCTCCATCAAGGCTGCGGTGAAAAAGGCCGAAGAACTCGCCGCCATTGCGCCCCCGAATGCTGAGCGCCTGCCCGCGGTGGGAAAACAGGTCTATCCAAAAACCAACGATTACGATGAGAAGACCGCCAAGGCCCGCGCGCCGGAAATGATTCCGCACGTCAAGACCATCATCGACATCGCGCTGAAGCAGAAGCAGGTAGCTGCAGGATTGATTGAGCGTACCCACCGTGTCACGGGTATCGCCAACAAGAATGGCCTGTTCGGGTACCAGGAAGCTGCCGATTCCCAGCTCACGACCACGATTCGCATGGCAGATGGCAGCAGTTCCGGCTGGGCCGGCCAGCCATCCACCCGGTTTGCGGAAATCAACAGCGCGGAACTGGGGCTTGCCGCCAGTGAGAAGTGCGCCCGCTGGAAGAATCCCCGCAAGCTGGACCCCGGCAATTACACCGTAGTTCTGGAACCCACCGCCACCGCGGACCTGGTCCATCTGATCAGCCAGGGATTCCAGGCCCGCGGCACTGAAGAGGGCCGTACCTTCCTCAGCAAGCGCGGCGGCGGCACTTATCTGGGCGAAGAGTTCTTCCCCAAGAACGTTACGCTGCTCTCTGATCCCTTTGACCCCCGGCAGCCTTCCTCCCCCTGGACAGGCGACTTACTACCCACCCGCGCCATCACCTGGGTGGACAAAGGTGTTATCGCCAACCTGGCGTATGACCGTTACTGGGCCACCAAGACCGGTAAGGAACCCACTCCCGGTGCGGGCGGCGGATTCG
>CAIXXM010000124.1 GCA_903923395.1 uncultured Acidobacteriia bacterium | reverse complement strand
CTATGTCCTGACTCGCTATCCAGAACTCCCCCTGCTTCTCCTTCTTCCGCTTGCCCATCGCCATGTTAACTATGACGTTCAGAACATTCTCAAGGTCACTTGTTTTCTGCTCTGTCGGAGACTAAATCCACAGGCTGCTAGGCATGAAATTACTAATTCCTGTGTTTCTGTGTTGTTCGTTGCTTGTCGCGCAACAAATTAGCCCTCAGTCTGAGATCGAGTATTGGCGTGCCCGTGCTTTGCAGGCTGAGGCGCTGGTCAGCGCGTATCGCTTATCTCAGGACCTGGAACAGAAGCGCCGTGAGCTAGCGGAGCAGTGTGGCCGTGACAAACAGCTCACAGACGATCCGAGATCCGGTAGACCTGTCTGTATTGGTTTGCCGCAACCACCAAAGAAGGAGACGAAATAATGTTCAGCTTTATGCTCGCCAGTTTGTGTTTCGCGCCTGATGGCGTGACAATCTCACCATCCAACGTCGCGAGGAGCCTGCCAAAGCTGGTGTCTATGATCGGGGACTCGCGGGCGGCTCAGCAAAAAGCTGACGTAACGACCCTGCAGAGTGGAACATCATGGCAGGCACTTAATGTGGCAAACGCCTTGATGGGTAATCCATTGAAGACAGTCGGCAACTATGGAATCAGTGGGAATCGCACCGACCAGTACTTCGCGTCCAACCTCACCACTTCCATTGGTGATACCTCTGAAATAGTGATTTTTTGGTCCTGCTGTGTGAATGACATCAGTCAGGCACTGGGCGGTTATACCTCGGTGTCAGGGACGTCGATCACGATGTCAAATGTGGCCCAGGTAGCCGCACAAAATGCAATTAACGCGGTCACTGCTGCGCTCCAGGCTGGCAAGAGGGTGATCTTGGTGTCTGAGCCCGGTAGTAGTGGTTTCACGTCCGCCCAGGTGGCAGCGGTCGCGGAGGTGAATCAACGTCTGGCTGAATTCACGGAGAATACACCGGGTGTGTTGCTATGGGATATCCGGCCCGTAATTTGGGATTCCACCACATCGAGCACGGCTATCGTCTTCAAGTCAGGCTACTCGTTCGACGGAACGCACTTAAACTCGAAGGGTGGCTATTTCGCGGGGAAGGCACTAGCTACATTCCTGGCACCTATTGTCCCGGCCTATCAGGCTTGGAAGGCTGTGGATTACCAGGCTGGACCGAACCAGTTGGTGTCCAACGCGATTTTTTCGACCGTGACTGGGGGAACTCACGATGGGTCCGGTACTGTCACTGGAAATATCCCGAGCGGTTGGAATGTCCGTCCACTGTCGTCTACCACGTCGGTTGCTGTCTCATCCTCGGCTGATTCCGACGCCGGGAATGATGTCACGCTGACTATCACTGCCAGCGCTGTTGACACTATCTATTTCGATTTCAATGTGGATTCTTCGCTCTATAGTTTGGGTGATGTGGTACAGGCTGGTTGTGATGTGAGTGTGGCGAGCGGGTCATCGAATGCGTATGTCTACCTGTCGCCGATCCTCGCGACGACGGTTGCGGGTAGTACTTCAGCTCCTAACGTTTTCGCGTTATATGGATCGATTGGGGAAGGCGCTGGACCAACGGAGGCGTACCAGTGGCATATGCAGACATTGCCTGTTGCAATTCCGGTCGGGGGCAGTAAAGCCTATGTGATCCATCGGGTCACAATCGGCTTCACTGGGCCAGGGAACTTCACTGGCACTTTTTCGAAGTGTGGACTCCGTAGGAGGTTTGGGCTGTGAGAAGAATACTAATCAGTTTGGTTAC
Organism: uncultured Acidobacteriia bacterium; assembly: GCA_903923395.1. Taxonomy (GTDB): domain Bacteria; phylum Acidobacteriota; class Terriglobia; order Bryobacterales; family Bryobacteraceae; genus BOG-234. The sequence goes on along the minus strand of CAIXXM010000124.1, from coordinate 69,595 downwards.
CTCTGGGCTGCTCTGTGCGCAGCAGCCCACATCGAGGGTTTTCTGGAACCACAACGCTGGCCGGTTGGAGTGGGATGCACAATTCATCCCTACTTCGCTGACCGCGTTGTGGTCCACGCGTTTCGGCTTGAATGAGATGGTAGTCTCCGCTACCTGCGGCCAAACGGTCTTGATTACTGTCCAGGATGGTAATGGGATGCCGCTAGTTAAGAACTTCTCGGTGCCAGCCGGTACTGTGGCTACGTTCAGTTTTTCGGGCCGGCCATTCGCAGGTGGGCTGTACTGGTCCGCGAATGTGGCAAGTTGCGCTGTCGCGACGGTTGTGGGGCAGGCAATTCAATGAAAACTCTCTGGGTGTGTGTGGTACTTGCAATCGGCTTGGGCATGTCTGTCAGTGGTCAGACCGCGTCGATAACCGGCCCGGTAACATTTTCGAATGGACAGCCGTACACCGGTATTATCTCAATCAGTCCAATTGGTATCTGGAACCAAAATGCCACCGCTATCATCGGCGGTGTGGTGACTTGTGCGTTCGCTGGGGGCCAGCCGACTTCCGGTTGCGCTCTCGTTCCTGGGGGTGCTTACCGTGCGAGCTACGGGAATGGGCAAACTGAGACCTGGACGGTGAGCTCTGCTGTGTCTTACACCGTCGCCGCTATCCGGTCCCCTCAACCCCCATCGCCCTCGATGTTTGTGAGTTCGAATCAAATCACTGCCCCATCGACGAATGGCTTGTGTTTGGTGAGTGGTAATGGAGTGGCATCGTGGCAGAGCTGCTCTGGTGGCGCTTCTGTGAGTAGTTTCAATGGCCGGAGTAACGCGGTTACACCACAGGCTGGCGACTACACCACTTCGCTGGTGGCTGAAGGCACTAATCAGTATTTCACTGCGGGACGTGTTCTTGCAGCTATGAGCGGGCTATACCAGTCGCCGATCACTGGCGCACCGTCCACCTGGCCGACATTCGCATCAGTGGCGATATCCGGCAGCTACCTGGATTTGACGAACCGCCCTTCGATCCCGTCTTCCACTACATCAATAAGCGAGGGAACAAACCTATATTTCACTTCTGCGCGGGTACTTTCGGCGATGAGTGGACTTTACCAGACACCGATTTCGGGTGCCCCTGGGACCTGGCCGACAATTCCCAGCGTGTCGAGCACCGGGAATGTTCTCAAGGGGAATGGCTCCGGCAGTGCTATTGCTGCTGCGGCTGCGGATGTTGTGGGGCTTTTCGGCGGCGTTGGCGCGGGGACGAAATATCTGGGAGATGATGGCGCGCTGCACACAGCATCCTCGGGCGGTGTTGTCACCACATCGGTCATTGATCTCGGCCCGCTCTGTATGATCAACGGATACACCTATGGCGTGTCCACACTAAATTGGTCCGGGGCCTCTCTGAGTTATACGGGTGGAAACGTTCCTGTGTCAGCGGGCGGCTACTACGACTGCTCATACCAGTGGGCCAACAGTAACAATTATGTCGTGATGCGACTCCTCTGGATTCCGCCTGACTATGACTCGACGCAAGCCGTAACTGTTGGGTTGTCCTTTGGTCCAGATTCCAGTGGCGCGACGGGCAACGTCGGGATGAAGGCGGCAATTGGTTGCGCTACTTCCGGCACGACTACGTTCGGGTCCGGAGCAACGCCAATCACTTTGAATTCCTACTCCTCCACCGGGGCGGTCACAGTATCAGGAACTCAATACACAGTCCAGAATGCGACCACCGCCACCTTAAATATGACCGGATGCTCGCCTGGTGCCTTGGCGCGATTGACGGTTGGACGAGACAACTCGGTGGCAACCAACTCAGCGGTCACTTTGGACGTGATCGCTATCAAATTTACCTATTCGAGAAAATAACCGCCAGACTACGGGAGATTCCTGTTGCTTGTGGCGCAACATTCTTTCTGCTGGTCGCTATTGCATTTTCTGACGGCAAATATTTCAGCGCGCAACAAGCAAGAAAGCTCGAAAATTCGAGCAGATTTGCATGCAGCGCGGGCAGCAGTAAGATCCCGGTGCAGAGGGCTTTGGTCAGCGTAGTGCTTCTCACGTATAAGTCCTTTGGTAGCACCAACTCTTGCGGTGCCTATGGCAAGAATAAGTTAGTCTGGAACGTCTTGAAAGCGGCCCGGTACCACCGTTGGTATGGAAGGTTACAAGCGCGCGAAAGTCATAGTCTTATGATTGTTTTAACGATATGAAGACAACAGGAAATACGATTCTAATTACCGGCGGCGGCTCCGGTATTGGCCGGGGACTCGCAGAAGCCTTCCATGCTTTGGGCAACCAGGTAATCATTGCTGGACGCCGTCGGGAGTTCCTCGAAGAAACCGTTTCGGCGAATCCCGGCATGGCAGCCGAAATCCTGGACGTGACAAACGCCGGGTCTATCCGCGAGTTCGCGGCAGCAATCACTGCGAAATATCCGGCTTTGAACGTCCTCATCAACAACGCGGGCATCATGCGGCGGGAGAAGTTCACCGCGCAAGATCCAGCCCTGTTGGATGCCGAAGCCATCGTGACCACCAATCTGCTCGGACCCATCCGTCTCACCGCCGCGCTTCTTCCGCATCTGTTGAGCAAGGCGGATGCGGCACTGATCAACGTCTCGAGCGGTCTCGCCTTCGTTCCCCTGGCGATGACGCCAACTTATTCGGCCACCAAGGCCGCCATTCACTCCTACACACAATCGCTCCGGTATCAATTGCAGGGCACAAGTGTGGACGTCATCGAACTGCCGCCCCCGTATGTTGCCACTGATTTGATGGATGGCCGTACTGATCCCCGCGCCATGCCGCTCGACGCCTTCATTGCGGAGGTGATGGAGATCCTCAAAGCGCAGCCTGACGTTCAGGAGATTTGCGTCGAACGCGTGAAGGGTTTGCGCTTCGCGGAGGCCGCCGGCAAACATGATGTCATCTTCAAGGGGCTGAACGATTCCATGCAGGCCTAGCAGCCCGGAATCCTTTTCCGCTCGGGAACACTCCTCAACTATAGAAGGAAAGAATCATGCTGAGTCCATTGGAACTGCAGGAAGTCATGCAAAGCGGCCGTCCCGTGCGTGTCGTGGATGTCCGGTCGCCCGGGGAGTTCGCTGCAGGCCACATCCCGGGGGCGTCAAATGTACCGCTCGAACAACTGGCGGGCCGGATGGAGGATCTCTCCGGCCCGCACGATGTGATCCTGCTGTGTCAGAGCGGCGTCCGCGCTGCGCAAGGGGCGAAGCTGCTCCGTTCCCGCGGGATCGTCCCCCGTGAATTGACCGGAGGCACGGTCGCCTGGCAGGCAGCGGGCCTCCCTGTGGTCCGCACCGCCGCTTCCACGTGGGCGCTCGAACGCCAAATCCGCTTCACCGCCGGAATGCTGGTGCTCCTGGGCGTGGCAGGCCATGGCCTCCTGGGCTGGGCCGCCGGCATCTGGTTCAGCGGGTTGATCGGGCTCGCACTATCCGCCACCGCTCTTCTCGGCATCTGCCCCATGGGAAGCCTGCTCGCGATGATGCCCTGGAATCGCGCGCGGTGAACGGGTCGTCCTCAGATTTTGAAGTCCTGGTGAACCAGCACAAAGATGTGGTCTACCGGCAAATGCTGCGCGCGTGCGACGGCCGCCATGAGGACGCGGAAGACGTGCTTGTCGACGCGCTGCTGCAGGCCTGGCGTCATCTCGGGCAGTTGCAGGACCCCGCCGCCTTCCGTTCCTGGCTGGCTCAGATCGGCAGGCGCGTCTGTTGGCGTTTGCGCAACAGGGAAGCTTTGCTGCCGCTTCTGCAACTTTCGGTATTGCAATCCGAAGGGCTGGACCCCGCCGGTCCGCCCCCGGCTTTGGAAGAACAAATGGACGTATTGCGGATGAAGGCGCTGCTCGACGAGGCACTCTCCGCACTGCCCGCGGAACTTGCGGAAATCTACCGTTTGCGCGATTTGGAAGGGATCTCCGGCAGTGAGGCCGCATCCGCGCTGGGCCTCAGCACCGCCGCCATGAAATCCCGTTTGCACAGGGCACGCACGGTCTTGCGCACCCGGCTGGATAGCTTGTTGGCCGCACAGGCGCAAAACTCCCTAAGTAGAAACCTCCCTGAAGAGAAGAGAATAAATCATGATTGAAGTCAATGTGGAACACCTGGGCGAAGTACAGTTTGAAATCGAAGCCCGGGGCAATAAGGTCATCAGCGACCAACCTGCCGACGCCGGAGGTTACAACGAGGGCATGACGCCTCCTGAACTTCTGCTGGCCGCGCTTGGTTCCTGCGCCGGCTATTACGCGGCGGACTATCTGCGGCGTCAGAAACTGGCCACGGCCGGCGTGCGCGTTAAGGTCACGGCGGAGAAGGAAAAGGGCCCTTGGCGGCTCGATCATTTCCGGATCGAAGTCCTCTCTCCCGTGGCCTTGGACCCAGCGCAGCAGGCCGGTCTCGAAAAGGCCGTCTCCCAGTGCATTGTGCACAATACGCTGACGCATCCGCCGCAGATCGAGACCGTCATTGGCGTTACCGGAATGCAAAACATCTGACACAACGCGCACAGCCCCCCCGTTCGTGCGCACCTCCCACTCTGAATCCTGTCGCGCCCAGTTCGTGCGCCATCCCGGCGCGCGCTCCCCTCTGACTCCGAATCCTGCCGTCCCACCAATCAACCAGAATTAGCTCGCGTCCGCACCGCCATCCATTATGCGCGGGTTATCCCAACGAGATGCTCAAATAACCCAAGCCGCAGCATGCAGTCATGACATATGATGCACGTCATGGCCTTGGGCATGCACCGGCAGGAACAACTGGTATCGCGGCGGTGGGGAATCGCCGGTTTGCTGTTCGCAGCGGGGTTGATCAATTACTTCGACCGCACCATCATCTCCGTTGCCATGCCGGAGATTGCGAAGGATTTGGCCCTGAGCCCCACCGGCACGGGTTGGCTGCTGTCCGCCTTCTTCTGGTCCTACGCCCTGATGCAAGTTCCCATCGGCTGGGTCACCGACCGCTATAACTTGCGCTGGCTCTACCCCGCATGCTTCGGACTCTGGTCCTTCACCTGCGGACTTACTGGCTTTGCAGGTGGACTGGCCTCCATGTTCGCCCTGCGCGTGGCTCTTGGCATCGGTGAATCCATCTATCTGCCCGGTGGCATGAAGATGGTGAGCGTGCTGTTCCCACCGAAGGACCGCGGCCTGGCTTCCGGTCTGGTGAACTGCGGCACCAGGGCAGGCCTCGCATTTGGAGCCCCGCTGATTGCAGCCATCGTCGTAGCCGCGGGCTGGAAAAATACGTTCTTCATCCTGGGCTTCGGTTCGCTGCTCTGGCTCGCGCCGTGGTTCTGGTTCTTTCCCAAACACTCCACCTCAGTTCCAGAAAAGCCCGCGGACGTCAAATGGACATGGAAGACTGTCGACCGAAATCTGCTGGGCATGAGTCTGGCACACGTCGGTTATGGCTATTACTTCTATCTGATGGTGACGTGGCTGCCCTCCTATCTGGTCAAAGTGCGGCACTTATCACTGCAGGAAGCCGGAGGATATGCGGTGGTTCCCTATCTCACCTTCACCATCGGGGAGCCTGTCGGCGGCTGGCTGGCCGATCGCCTGATCGCCCGTGGCTGGGATGAAATGGTGAGCCGGAAGCTGATCATCACCATCGCTTACATAACCAGCATCCTGCTCATTCCCGCAGCCTTCGCCGAAACGAAGATGTCGATGATCCTGCTCTTGGGCGCAGCTTCACTCGTGGGACTCTCCACCGCGAATATCTTCGCCCTCGTACAACGGATTACTCCCGCCGGCGGAGGTGTCGGCTTCTCCATCGGTGTCCTGAATCTGGCCGGGAACTTATCCGGCGTGGCAGCCCCCATCATAACTGGAATGATTATCGAGAGCACCGGCTCTTACACGCCCGCATTTATCGCCGCCGTCGTGATTCTGGTCTCCGTGATTCCCCTTTACTGGTTCGTGGTGAAGGGGACTGCATCTTTGCAACCTTCACCAAGTGACTGATTCCGGGCCGCGCACGCAAGTAAGCGGTGTTTCGCACAAGCTTAGAACGTGATTCTCCCCGTGAGAATCATCACTCTACTGCCGCCCGCACTCGTAATCCGCCCGAAGGTGGAAGAGGTGATGTTCGCAGTTGGTGTGCCGAACTGGGGTGTATTCGTCAGGCTCTGCGCCTGGGCGCCGAGTTGGAACTTGATCCGTTCCGTCACCGCGAACTGCTTGTTGAGTGACGCATCCAGATTGCACAAACTGGGCCCCGTGAGATAGTTCAAGGCCAGATTACCCAATGTCCCTGGCTTGGGAGATTGTAAGACAATATTCCCGGCCGCATTCTGTACCGCGTAGAGCGTGCTTTGTGCTGCGATCGCCGAAGGCATCAGTGCGCGCTGCGGATCTGCCACCGTGGTGTAGCCCGCAAAATACAACGGCCCATTGCCATCAAAGCTCAGCGATCCCACACTCTTCGGGAAACTGCCCACAACATCCGGCGTGTTATTCCCGCCCGCGTTGTTATAAGTATTCTGCGGCGAAGTTAAATTGAAGGGCAGGCCGGATTCCAAGGTCAGGATCGCACTGACCGTCCAGCCACCGAACGCCGCATCCACCACCCGGTTCACGTGGGAACCGAACCTGTGGCCACGGCCGAACGGCAGCGCCCAAATCCCATTGGCCTTGAAGACCTGTTCGCGGTTATACGGCAGGATCTGCTTGTCAAAGGCCCAGTTACGCTGCGTCCGGTAAGCGGAATAGTTCTGCTGGCTGTCCGCGCCATAGTCACCCAGCGCCTTGCCCCACGTCCAGTTCGCCTGCACCGTCCAGCCCTTGGAGAAGCGTTTCTCATATTCCATGATCATGCTGTGATAAGTCGACCAGGACGAGTTAGTGATCAGATAGGAGTGCAAAAACTGCGGGTTGGCCACGAAGAAGTTCTCGGGCAGTCCGGCGGCGCGCAGAAGTCCCCCGGCCTGGCCTGTGCCGAGCGTCGTGGTGTTCACATAGTTCGCAAAGCCGCCCACGTTATTCGTTGCCAGATATCCAACAAGCGTTGAGTTGGAGCGCGCATAGTTCGATCCACTCAAGCCGGGTGTGATATTGGCGAAGAGCTTGTCCATCAACGCCGACGTTCCTCCGGCCTGCACCGTCTGGAACGCCTGCAGGAATCCATTCTCGAAGATATTGACCTCATTGATGTCGCCTCCGCGTAACAGGCGGTCGCCCTTCGTGCCTACATAGCGCACGGAAAATACGCCTAGATTGCCGATCGCCCTCTGTAATGACGCATTCCAACTCTGAGATCGCGGCGTCTTCAGGCCCGTATCAAAGCCGGTAAAGGTCTGTGTCCGGTCCAGGAGCGAGACAGGATCCAGCGGCTTGTTAGTCGGTGTCACTACGGGCACATTCGCGAAGCTCGTGAAGTTTGTGAACTGTGTCGTGATCGTCTGGTTCAATCCGCCAGCGGTCTGACCCACGATCACGTCAAAGTTGCGTAACTGTGTGCGGTCGTAGTAAATCCCATAACCCGCACGGAAGACCGTCGGCTGGCTCTTGAACCAGGGCAGGGCATAAGACAGACCAATCGCAGGACCGAAATCCGTATAATCCTTGTTATAAGCCTGCCGGTTCGGATTATTCGTTCCCGGACCAGCAAGCGTCATCTGCGTCAGAGAGCCCGTAAGATGACCGGGCTGGTACATATCCGCGAATCCCGATCCCGAAAGACCGAACGCACCCGCTGACCCGTTGACTGGCAGAACCATCTTTCCGTTCTCCTCCACCGGGACACCATAAAGCTCATAGCGGCCCCCAATATTCAGAGTCAAGTCACGGCTCACGCGCCAGTCGTCCTTGATAAAGAAGCTGCCGTCCCTCTGCCGCCATGTGCGCTGGTTGGTTTCCCCTGGAACATACTGCGGATTCTTACCGCCTGGAGATTCAAACTCCTGCGTCCAGCTGGCAATCGATCCCGAGAGATCCAGCAGCATGTTCTGCGCAGTGGTTGCGTTCGTGCCAATGCCGTTGATGGTGGAGATTCCCTGCACAGCGACGTTACCCGCTCCAATCACCACGTTCGGCTTCACATAGAAAGCGTTATAGCCATTGCTGATGCCGATGCGCCCATCCACACCGGCCCGGACGTTATGTTTGCCGTGCGTCCAGCCGATGGTGTCATTCAACTCATAGAATGGCGAGTTGCGGCCCTGCGGCGCACTGCCGGTGCCGTATGGATTCGAAATATTCGTGAGCGTAAGGAAGAACTTGGTGTTATTCGCACTGGGCAAGAGCGCGCCATCCGGTCCCCAGACCGGGTCAAAGAAATTGCTGTACCGGACAATGCCGCCACGGGCTTCATTGACCAGATTCGGTCGCAATACAGACGTGAGATTCAAAGAGTAATAGGCATTCGCGCTCGCACTGGGTGCGGCACCGGTTTGCGGCAGTGTTGCGCCGCCGCCCAGCCGCCGGGATAACTTGTCATAAGTGAACGAAAACCGTTCGGCGTCATTGATCTGGTGATCCAGTCGTATCGTGCCGACGTCACGGTCATCCGTCGCGCGGCTCTGCCACAAATAGCCTGCGGTATTCAGGCCGTCGCCCAACTGGTAGTTATTCGGACTCGGAAACAGCGCGAGATATTTCGCAATTTGTCCGGTCGAATCGGATGTAAGACGATTGGGGTCTTTTCCAAAGACAGAAACCGATTGGAGCGTTCCCGTAGCACCCGCGGGAGTGACCGGGTTACCCTGCAGATCCACCGTTGGAACGGCTGCCGTCGCATTCGCATTTCGCACACCAGGATAAAAGCGGAAGGTGCCCTGTTTCGCCAAGTCCGTGTAGACCGTGTAGTTATTCGTGGAGCGCGTGGTCTGGCGGTAGGCATCATAGATCACGAAGAAGAACGTCTTATTCTTGCGGATGGGTCCGCCAAGCCTGCCGCCATAGTCATTGCGGACCAGCAGGTTGCGCGGCGCAACGGGCGTGCCATCAGACTTCAGACCCTTCTGGTTGTTAAACCATGTGTTCGCCGCCAGAGCACTCACGCGGTTGTAATCCCAGACGCTGCCGTGATACTCATTCGTGCCGGAACGCGCAATCAGCTGCACCTGCGACGTACCACCCGAGAATTCAGCATCAGCGGGCGCGGTTACAACCCGGAACTCCGCAATCTTGTCAATCGTATTGGCCGTATTCGTCTGCCCCGCGCCGTTATAACGCGTCTCCTGCACGTTGGTGCCGTCGAGAGTGACCTGTCGGGAAGCAACATGCAGGCCGTTGATGTTATCTCCCAAAACACCTGCCTGCAACTGCTGGAAGGACGTGGCCTCGCGTCCAATCAGCGGCAGTTCATCAATCTTTTTCTGGTCAACGACGTTACCAACTGAAGACGTCACGGAATCAATCTGAGACGATTGCGCCGAAACCTCCACACTCTCCGCGACACCACCAACTTGCAGCTTGAAATCGATACCGATCCGTCCACTGACGTCGAGATCCACACCTTTGACCACCTCGCGACGGAAGCCTTGGGCCTCGGCAGTGAGCTGGTACTTACCCGGCTGAACAGCCTGAAAGGCATAAGCTCCGGCGGGGTTGCTGATGGCCGAACTGGAAACGCCGGTGAGAGTATTGAGCGCGGTGACCTTGGCACCGCCCACCACGGCTCCACTGGCATCAGTTACCGTGCCGGAGATAGAGCCATTGGCACCCTGTTGAGGAAATACGTAGCCCTGTGTAACAGTCATGAGGGCCGCAAGAGACATAGCGAGTCGGAGCGTGCGCATAAGACGTACCTTTCCGGATGCAATAGATTGTGGGGGATTCGCGGGTCTGGGCGGGATGCAGTCTCAACGCTGGGACTGCGGTTCACTGAGGATAGCGCAAGGGGAGGGGAAACTCAAATACAAAATAAAAAACAGCTAACTTCCGCCTTCCAGCGTTTCGAGAACGGATAGAAGACCCAATACCAATAACATGCTGACGCCCGCATATCTTACGATTTTTGGAGATACCCGCGCTGCAATCCACTGCCGGACTCCCGCACCGATAGAAGCCGCCAGCGCACCTTTGGTCGCCATGGCCGCGACCGCACCGAACCAGACCAGCAATGGCGCTCCATAGCGCGCCGTCATGGTCGCCGCCGTGATCTGGCCCACATCGCCCCATTCCGAGAAGAAAATTGCCGCGAAGCTGATCATGGCGGCCCGGGAGGCACGGTCGTCTCTTTCAAAGGACGACCGTTCCTCTGGTTTCCTCCACACCGTAATCGCAACACCAATGAAACTTGCGGCAGTAACTGCGGCCACGAGCAGCGGGGGCAGCTTGCCAATAGCACTGCCCACCGCCACCGCTACCGCCATCTTCGCCATAAACGCAAAAACCATCCCGATCATGATCGGCACGCTGCGGTAGCGTGTCGCCAGTACACCAGTGGTGTAGAGCAACTTATCGCCGACGATCTCCGCGACGAAAACAGCACCATAGGTTGCGAGCAGGATCGGGATCATGGTTGTCTACTTAATGGTTGCCTTCAGGGCGGTCCACTTGGCCATCAGTGCCGTGTAAGCCGCTTCCTGCTTCTTGCAGTTCTCCAACTGCGTTGCCGTGGGAGGCATTTCAGCCGCCTGCATGGGCATCACCGCACCCATCAGGGAACCAGGAATCGTGGTCAGGGTTGCCGGCGCGGGAGTCGCATCCCCGCCGCCAAAGCCACCAAACCCACCCCCGCCGAAACCGCCACCTCCGCCGCCCGTAGGCAGATCGCCCGGAGCCAGTTCCTCCAGCTTCTTCGCAAGTGCCTCATTACCCGCCGACTTCGCCTTGGCCAGCGCAGCACGCGCTTCGAGCAGAGCCGCCTTGGCCTTCATCGCATCGCTTGTCAGCGTTTCGGTGAGGGTGAAAATGCTCTTCACTTCCGGCGTGATCTTGACGCGGGGGTCCATCTTGACCGTGATCTCCTGCGTCATGCTCTTGCCGTCCGCAGTGAGCCGGACCGTATAAGTTCCCGGTGCCACCCAAGGCGAGTTGATCGACGGATAAGTCCGGTGCGGCACCGCTCCGTTCGCACCACCGCCCCCGCCGCCGCGTCCGCCGCCACCTGCCGCAATCACGTCATAGTGCATGTCCCACAGAAAACGATGCATGCCGGAAGTGGTCTTCAGGATTTGCTGCGGTGCGGGCCAGTAGAGCGGCAACGCGCAATCGGGTGCATTCGGCGTCGCCTGGCAGATCTTGTTGTAAGCCGCAGGGTTCGTTGCCGGGTCGATCTCCCGCACCGGGTCCGTGCTCGAATACGTCCGAATCACCTGCTTGGCCGCATTCAGGATTTCCAGCTTCACTTCCTTCGCATTGTTATTGAGGTGATAGTCGATAATCGCTCCAGCCGGCGGATTCTCTCCCGCGGGAAGCTCCGGCGGCCACGGCGTCGGGTCATTGGTCGCAAACCGGACGCGCACCGCCGGCGCCGGTTTGAAGAGATAAGCCTGCGTCGAACGTGCTTCCGCAAGCTGGCGCAGCGGCGTCACATCGTCCAGAATCCAGAAGCCACGGCCATGCGTCCCCGCAACCAGATCGGAACAGATGCAGGATTCGTCATCCTTCACCTGAATATCCCGGACCGAGATCGCGGGCATATCGAGACGCAGCGAATTCCAGTTATCCCCGTCATCCACCGAGAACCAAATCTGCGTATCGGTCGAGGCATACAGCAGCCCCTTCTTGCGCGGATCCTCCCGGATCGAGTTCGTGACAGCACCGCCGTCAATTCCCTTGTTGATCTGCGTCCACGTCTTGCCGCCATCATGCGTGCGCCACAGGTGCGGATTCATATCATCCAGCCGGAGAGTGTTGACCGCAATGTAAGCCGTCTTCGTATCGAAGTGACCCGCATCCAGGTTGAACACGCGGCTCCAGGGCTTGACCTGCGGCGGCGTGACATTGCTCCAGGTCTTGCCGCCGTCAAACGTGACCTGCACCAGTCCATCCCCGGTACCCGCCCAAAGAACGTTGGTATCGAGCGGCGAAGGTGCCAGAGACGTTACCGATCCCATGGCCGACGGTGTGACCGTTGACCCATATTTGCCGGCATTCGACGGAACGGGCCAGGTGCTGCGGGTCAAATCTCCAGAGATCGCCTTCCAGCTGTGTCCGCCATCATTGGTTTTCCAGACGCCGGCAGTGGCGTAGAAGAGCAGGTTCGGATCCTTCGGCGACCAGACGAGGGGCTGCGTCCGCACTGTACGGGCTGGGGGTTCAGTAGCGGAAGGCGGTCCCACATTCGCCTTTTGGGCAGTACGGCGATCCCATACAGTTACCTTGCCGCCATACACCAAATCCGGATTCTTGGGATCCGGTGCAGCATACCCATACTCCTCAATCCCCGCCGGATGCCAGTCATGAAAAGTGATTTCCCCATCCATGCCACGGCTGTCCACACAAGCAGAACCGGAATCCTGCTGCCCACCGCAAAGCCGGTACGGAAACGCATTGTCAGCGGTCACGTGATACATCGCCGCCGTGGGTTGGTTATACCAATTGCTCCAGGATTCCCCGCGGTTCGCGGAAACCACGCCGCCCTGATCACTCACCAGCAGAATAATGTTGGAGTTCGCCGGATTCACCCAGCTCTTCTGATAATCGTCCCCACCGGGGGCACCACGCACAGCCGTCCAGTTCAAGCCGCCATCTTCGGTACGCCAGAAGACCGTCGAACAGCTGTAGACCACCTTTTCATCTTTCGGATCGACCGTGATCGTTGGAAGATCGCCACCACCGATGCGGCCCATCGGGCGCGTATCCTGCTGCGGTTTGCGTCCAGCGGATCCCGTTTCGAACACACGTGTGTCGTCAGTCGCCAGAATCCAATGCTCTCCGGCGTCGATGGATTTATAGAAGCTGATGTTGCCGCCCCGTCCGCCTCTTGGCGCACGTCCTGCCGCTGCTGCCGGACCACTGGGAGCCGGCGGCTCCGGACCACCCGCCGCCACCGTCGCATAGATCACTTTCGAATTGCTCGGGGCGATGGCGAGGTTCGCTTCGATAATCGGAGGCAGGCCGCCGCCCAGCTTCTTCCAGGTCGCGCCGCCGTCGCTCGATTTGTAGATGCCGCCGTCCGTACCGCCGAAGGCACCGTTCTCATAGAAGCCCTGTTGCTGCTGCCACATGGCCGCATAGATAATGTTGGGGTTGTTCGGGTCGATGCGAACGTCATTCGCGCTCGTATACTCGTCGGTGTAAAGAACCTTCTGGAAATTCAGGCCGCCGTCGAGCGAACGGAAGATACCGCGTTCCGTATTGGGTCCATAGGGATGACCCAGCGCCGCGACGAACACCTTGTTCGGATTCTTGGGATCGACCTCAATGTTGGCGATCATCTGCGAATCCCGCAGCCCGAGATGCGTCCATGTCTTACCCGCATCGGTCGATTTGTAAACGCCATCGCCCGTCGCAAGATCGGGCCGGATGATGCCTGCTCCCGTGCCAACGTAGATGGTCTTGGGGTCAGACGGTGCCACGGCGATCGCCCCGATGGAGCCCGTGGGCTGGTTGTCAAACAGCGGCGTCCAGGTGGAACCGAAGTCCGTCGAGCGCCAAACGCCGCCATTGTCGAAGCCAATATAGAAGACGTTCGGCTGGCTGGGCACACCGGCGAGAGCACGCGCGCGTCCGGCGCGCGGCGGCCCGATCTGGCGCCAGTGCATCTCAGAATATAGTTTCGAATCAATGGCTTGGGCTGGCAGCAGGCCGGGCAGGAGCAGGGCCAGTCCAGCAAGCAGGCGGGTGCGAATGCGGGGGAGGATCAAGGTTTGCGTTTCTCCTTCAAAGCGGAAGCTGTGAATCAGGCTAGTTTAACAGCAGCCGCAGGAGAGATGGAATTCCTGCTTCATTCCAGCACTTCTAAATTCCGTTAGCTTCCATCCGTCCTACGAGTACCAGAACACAAATTGAACCTTTTGATTTCGAAATACTTCCTTTACAGTGTGAAATATAAGGCCCCCGATGATCTCTCCGTTTGAATCCGCTTTGGAACGTCATTCCTCCCGCCCGCGCCGCGCACCCGTGGCCAAGGTGCTGTTGGCCGATGCCGATCCTGCATCCCGCTTGTCTTTGAAAACTCTGTTGGTTACAGCGGGTTACGCGGTTGATGGCGCCATCTCTTCCACCGAAGCCCTCCTTCGGCTTGATGACAACGAATACCAGTTGGTGCTAGCCGACCTTCGCCGGGAATCCGAAGACGCCGGTGCCCGCGTCCTGGCCTACGCCCGACAGAAAAATTACCGCCCCGCCACGGCATTAATTAACTCCGAGTTGTATGAAACCGCACGTTTGGATGGGGCCGAAACGCCACACAGCCGCGTGCATATCAGCGATGAGGACGTGTCCGATCTGCTCGGAAATGTGGCCGAATTGATCAGTGACCGCGCCTCCCGCCGCATGCGCCGCATGGCCATGGCAGCCGTTTGCTAATCGAGCGTCAGCAACATCGCCCGTAGATCCAAAGTGACCCGCCGTGCCTGGTGCAGCAGGTCAAACCCCAGCCTTCCGTGATGAAATTCGCTCTCCGGTGTGGTCTTTTCCCGCAGGACCACTACCGGCCGCAGCAGCAATTCAAATCCCGCAATTCGCAAGGGCAGTTCCGGCAGCGTCGTTGACTCGACCTCTCTTGCGTCGCCAATCCCGTTGATTTCCGTAAAACTCGTCCTACCTGCCGCCTGTAACGCCGCAGGAAACTCTGCCGCAAAAGGTTGCCACAAGGTAGTCGCCTCACTGCCCGTATCCAAAATCAGCCGGATATTCCGCTCGCGCACCTTGCCCTGCACCACGAGCGCCGTTCCATCAAAACAGATATTCGCACTGCCAGGTTTCGATGGAACCCCCGCAAACCCGCCCTCGAAAGTACCACTCTGCGTCCAGCGCATGGTTTCCAGCGCATTCCACACACTGATCCCCAAAATGCCGCGCTCATTTGACGCCAGGTTGAGAAAGGGTTCCTGGTTATCGCGCAGCACCAGGAACGTTACATTCCGTAGCGTCAGTCCGCCCAGCGTCAATTCCGCCGCGGTTGCCACCTGCACGGGAATTTCCGCGCCAGTAATCCCAATCAGACCAGAAGCACTCCCCGGCACCTCGCGGATCAGCATTCCCAACCGCCGCGCCTCCGATTCGCAAATCAGCGAGAAACTGGCATTCGTATCCGCCATATAGAGCGCTGTTCTGCGATTGACGGTCACCGGAAGAAACGGATTGCCCCGGCGCATCTGGTATCGCATGGAAAACGCCTTGCGCTCGACCACACTTTGGTCGGCCGCCGAACCCACCACCCGCAGGAAGTCGCGCCCCGCAATCGTGCTCCGGTTCGCACCGCCCCTGGACGCCAGCACCTGCATGTGCCGCAGCGCCTGCCGGTAGCTCCCCTCACGCGTGTAGAGGTAAACCAGCCGGGAATGCGCCTCCTGATCGCCCTTGGCAGCGAGAATCTCCAGTTGTTCGGCGGCTCCGGGGTCGCGGAAAGCATCCGCCAGAATCCCTGCGCGCGTATCCTCTACAGGCAGATCACGCAGCCCGAACCAGTCGTGCCCCGAAGGTTCCGCTGCCAGCAGCAGGAAAGTTAAGAATCTGAGCGCGGATATGAGCATCTCGTTACACCAATATTGCAACGTTGCGATGATTAAGCGAAACTAACGCTACCGCGCTGCCTGAGCGATGACGCTGACCTTCCTGAATTCGCTGCGCAACCAGGTTCTCGCCCTGCTGGGCCTGAGCTTGCTCCCCCTCGGGGCACTGACGCTCCATTTGTCTTATGACGAGAGCCGCCAGGCTGAAGCCGACGCCCGTGATGACGCGCAAGCCACCATGGACACCGCCAGAACCAACCTGAACTACGCGTTTTCCGCCACCCGGGATCTGCTCGACGGACTCGGCCGGAACCCCTCTCTGCGCGAATCCACCCCCTTCTGTTCGGAATTGATCGCCGCGATCCGGCCCGCTTATCCCCACCTGCTCGGCATTGGCGTTTCTGATGAGGCCGGGTTGCGGCTCTGCTCTTCTGAACCCAACAAACGCTTCGCTCCCGTCACCACCGCGGGCGATCACGACGCCATCATCGCCAGGGTCAAGGCCACCCGCCGCCCGGTCATTGCCCGCATGGGCCCCACCAGAGGCCGCGTGACCCTCCCTTTTGTCGGCCCTGTCTTGCGGTCCGACGGGGAAATCACGGAATTCATCGCCGCTTCCATGGATGTTGCCTGGCTCCAGGAACGCATCGCGGCAATTCCCATCACGGACGGTACAACGCTGCTCGCCTTTGACCGCGATGGCCACCTTCTCGGCCGCAATCCGCCGGTCTCAGTCGGAGAACTCGCGACGCCCGTTTCTGCGTTCTACCGGGAACTCGCCCGCGCCATTCCCTTCGAAGGCCAGCGCAACGGCACCGATGGCGTGCAGCAGTTCTTCTACAGCGCTCCCGTGAATGCGGAAGATGGCATCTCCGTCATTTTCACCATGCCATCCCGGGTCATCTTCTTTGAATCAAGGCGCAAGTTCCGTCTCTACCTCATCGCACTCACTACCGTCGCCCTGTTCGGTGTCGTGCTGGTTTGGTTCGGCAGCGGACGCTTTCTCGCGCAACCAATCAACCGCCTCAAACAGGCCGCCCGCAGAATCGGCGAAGGGGATTCCGGTGCGCGCTCCGGACTCGTTTACTCGGGCGAAATCGGTGTCCTCGCCCGTTCATTCGATGAAATGGCAGAAGCGCTCCAACTCGCCAGACAACATAGCGAAAGCGCGTCCGCCGTGCTCCAGTCCATCCTCCAGGGCACGTCGAACAAGACCGGCGAAGAGTTCTTTCAGTCACTCGTCCTCAGTCTCTCGGCGGCGCTCGAAGCAGATCTCGCCCTGGTAGGCGAATTCCTGCCTGCCCGCAATGCCGTGCAGACGCTGGCCGTTTGCCATAAGGCCAAACCCTCCCCGAATTTCGTTTTTGAAATTTCCGGCACCCCCTTCGCCTCGCTTCGCACCCCCGCCACAGTCTGTCACTACCGCGTTGGCGTTCGCGGACTCTTTCCCCAGGACCAGTTGCTGCAGGATTTCCAAATCGAAAGCTGCCTCGGCACCCCGCTTTGCGATGAATACGGCACGCCGGTCGGTCTGCTGGCAGTCTTCCACACCGAACCCATGTCAGAAACAATCTTCGATGCCGATTCCACGCTCTCGATCTTTGCGTCGCGCGCCGCCGGGGAAATCCAGCGCCTCCACGCCGAGCGCGATCTCCTCCAAAGCATCTCCGAACGGAATGAGGCGGCACGAAAAAATGAGCAGATGGTGGAAGTCCTGCGGCAACTCACCGCAAGACTCCAGACCATTCGCGAAGAGGAACGCAGCGAAATTGCCCGCGAAATCCATGATGAACTCGGCCAGCAGTTGACCATCATGCGTTTCGACGCCGCCGCCCTCCGCAAAGCCATCCTGCGGCTTCCTGACCCCGACCCCTTGCTCCAGCGTGTGGATTCCCTCCGCTCCGCTCTCGATGTTTCCATTCAGGATGTCCGCCGCATTGCCAGTGAACTCCGTCCCGGCGTGCTCGATACTTTCGGCCCCGTCGCCGCCATACAGTGGTTGACAGACCAATTCCAGAAACGGACCGGCATCCCTTGTATTGTCCGCAGTCCGGAACAGATTGATGTCTCGCGCGACGTGGCAACAGCACTCTTCCGCATCTGCCAGGAATCTTTGACGAATGTTGCCAGGCACTCCAAAGCCACGCTCGTCGAGATAGATATTTCTGTCCGGAAGAGCGGTGTGGCCATCGAAATCAGCGACAATGGGACCGGAGTGCGGGAGGGAGTTCTGCCGGCGGTGCAGTCACTCGGTGTCCTCGGTATGCAGGAACGCGCAAGAATGGTGAATGGAATGATGGAGATAGGGAACGGCCGCCTGGGCGGCGTCACGGTTTCAGCGTTACTTCCCACAGGCCTGGCCGCGCGGGGAGCCGTCGCTGGATGATCCGTGTTCTCATTGCGGACGACCACCCCATCGTCAGGAACGGACTCCGCCAGATTCTCACCGAATCGCCAGATATCGTAGTCGCCGCCGAAGCCGCCAACGGCCAGGAAGCACTCCGCCTGATCGGCACGCAAGCCTTTGACGTAATCCTGCTGGATGTCACCATGCCCGTGCTCGGCGGGTTGGAAGTCCTCACGCAGGTGAAGGCGCAGTACCCGAAACTGCCGGTCCTCATGTTAAGCGGCCTCGCGGAGAATGAACTGGCTGTGCGCGTCCTGCGGGCCGGTGGCGCCGGGTTTCTCAACAAGGAACTTGCTCCGGAGGAATTGATCGGCGCGATCCGTCACGTCGCCGGTGGCCGGAAATACATCAGCCCTGCCGTCGCGGAACTTCTCGCCGAATCCCTCGAAAAGGGCTCGGAACCTCCCCATGCCTCACTTTCCAGCCGCGAATACCAGGTCATGTGTTTCATCGCCGCGGGCAAGACCGTGACGGAAATTGCAGACCTCGCCGGCATCAGCGTCAAGACCGTCAGCACTTACCGGACCCGCATCCTCGAAAAGATGAAGCTCCGCAATAACGCTGAACTCATGGTGTATGCCGTCCGCAACGGACTCGTCGATACCTGAGTTGTAGGAGGGAACCCGATAGCCTCCGCACAACTTCCTACCCGAAAATGAGACAGATCGGGCTGTTGGTTGCAAGCCCGCTTTTCCTATACTCAGGGTGATTTGTGACCCCTGTCCCCAACAATCCGAAGCGTGTCTATTGCGTTGAGGATTCCGCGGGAATACGGGCGCGCCTGATCAGCGAGTTATCTTCCATTCCAGGCGTCGCAGTCGTCGGCTGGGCACCCGACGCACCCACAGCATCCCGTGAAATTCCCAATCTACAGCCCGATTTGGTGATTCTTGATCTCCATCTGGCTGCCGGTTCCGGCATTGACGTGCTGCGTGAATGCCGTGCCTGCGATGGAGCGACGCCGTTTGTAGTTCTCACCAATCATTCCTACGATGTGACCCGCAACCGGACCCTGCTCGCCGGTGCTAATGCATTCTTCGATAAGTCCACGCAGTTCGACGAGTTCTTTACCTACACTTTGGGTCTTTTATCACAGTAGTAGTCTGGCGCTGCGGCAATCCACTTCAGAGGAGCACGTAGGTTCCTCTCTGACACCTCTGTCCCCCGGACATCGCGCCGTGCGCTGAAAGTCTGACAGCGATTGACTTCTTGAGCCTATCGATATCCAGTGCAAACTTTTCTAACTTGAAGAAGGTCCGGCATGCATCATGCCTTCGGCCCCGCGTAGATGATGTCTCTTCAACTTCAAAATTCAGATATTTTTCTTGCCGGCTTCGCAGCGGCCTATCTGGATGGCTGCGGCGGCGGAACGGCCAGAACCTTAGCCCCATCCAGCAGTCCGTTCGCCAGCGTCGCCATTGCCAATCCGCATGAATTCGTCCGTCTGGGACTCCGCGCATTGCTGGAGGGTGCAAACTGTGACGTCGCAGCCTGCGTGGAAGACGCCTTCCATCTTACCGGCATGACACTGCCGTCTTCGTCCATCGTTATTCTGGATCTTTGGCCCAAGGCCCCGGGCGGCCATGTGATCTGGCAGAAACTAATTGCCCCCGGCTGCAAGCTGCTGGTCTACACCGATGGCCCGCTCAACCTTTTGCGGCGCCGTACACTCGATAGCTCGGGCGCATCGGCCTGTGTGGTGAAAAGCGAACCCGTGGAGTTATTGCTGGAGGCTCTGAAGGCAGTGAGCGCCGGCAGGACCTATTTCTCGCGGGGCGCCGACGAACATGCGGCCCTGACCTTGAAGCTGACACCCAGAGAATTGCAGGTGGCACGCTTACTGGCCAGTGGCAAGCTCAACAAAGAGGTCGCAGCGGCGCTAAACCTGAGCATCCGGACCGTGGAAACACACCGCATCAACCTGCGCCGCAAGTTACGGCTCGATAATATCAGCGAGATGACCCGCCGTCTTATTGACGAGGGCCTCGCTTGATATAAGCCCGCCATCCGCCCAGCGCAGTGATATCTTCCGCTCCCGCCAAGCCTGCTGGTTCACAGACGAATGATTTCACTGTCCGACCGCTTTGCAGCGTGCACGAACCAATCGCCAGCGGTGGAGGAACATTCGCCACAAACCGTCCGAAAGTACTCTCGGGAACAGCCCACACTTCTACTTCAATTGCAGCGCCGCCTTCGTCTGCGCGGAACAAACCGGGCTTCGGCGGAACGGTTCCCGCCAGCGCATAGAGTTTGTAGTTGGGCGGTGTGGCAGTCGCTTCAATCAAGTAAGCTCCCGCCTGTGTCAGTTGCCAGTTCAAGGGCATGCCGCTGAGATGCGCACCGCAGACAGCGAGGGGTACATAACCGGGAGGACAGTAAGTATCCACGGCTTCAGCAAGAAAGCTTTGTGCTGTGTCGAGCAGCGCTTCATCACTCCACGCCGGTGCAATGAAAGTCACCCCAAAGGGCAATCCGTTCGCACGGAAACCCGCGGGAACCGCAATGGCTGCCAAATCCAGCAGATTGACAAAGTTCGTGTAATAACCAAGATTGGTGTTGAGCGCTACCGGCTCGGCAGCCACTTGCTCGTGGGTGTATATCGTGCCTGTGGTCGGCAACAGCAGGACGTCCATCTTCTGCCACTCCGCTTCGGCCCGCCGTGCCAGCGCTGCCAGTTTATAGACAGCGGAGAACGTGTCCGCGGCACTGATCTTCCGCGCACCGGTAATGATCTTCGCGGTGACGGGATAAAGATCCGCTTCATGCTGCTCCAGAAAGCTCTCAATCGCGGCATATCTTTCCGCCACCCAGGGTCCGGAATAAAGCAGGTTCGCCGCATCGCGGAAGATCGCGTAATCCACCTCCACGCATTCATGCCCGGCTTCTTGTAACTTACTCACCGCAGCCCAGTAGAGTTCCCCGGCACCGGTGTCTCCAAAGAACTGAAGCATATCTTTGGACGGCACTCCAAAGCGGAATCTCTTCGGCCAGGCAACCGCTTGCCCCGGTTGACGCGAGTAGGCATCGGCAGGGTCATAACCGCGCATCACCTCGAACACCCGCCTTGCATCTTCCGCCGTGTTAGTAAATACGGAGATACAATCGAGCGTCCGGCAGGCAGGCACCAGACCGCTGCCGGAGAACACTCCACGGGTTGGTTTCAAACCGACAAGATTGTTGAACGCCGCAGGTACACGGCCTGAGCCTGCTGTATCCGTGCCCAATGAGAAGGAAACGAACTCCGCAGCCACAGCCACGGCACTACCCGAACTGGAACCGCCGGAAATATAGTCCTCACCGAACTCGCTCGAACAGGCTCCGTAAGGCGACCGTGTTCCCACCAAGCCCGTCGCGAACTGGTCCATGTTCGTCTTGCCAATGGGGATGGCCCCCGCCGCGATCAGTCTCTCGATCACAAAGGCTGAGTCTGCCGGCTCATACTGGAACGCCGGACAACCTGCCGTTGTGGGCATTCCAGCAACGTCAATGTTATCTTTCACCGCAAAAGGAATGCCATACAGCGGTAACTTCGGGTCATAGGAGCCCAGTGCCACCGCTTTGGCCAGTGATACTTCTTCCGCCGCTAAAGTAATCCAGACAGGATCTTTGGAGCGCGCCGCAATACGCCGGTAGGCTTCCGTGATCACATCCGCCGGCGTCAAAGTTCCCGCCTTGTAGGCTGCTGTCAATTCCCGTATAGAAAAATCCATGTTTACTCCGGTCGTACAAAGGCCAATGTCTGTCCTGCGGATACCTGAGTCCCCGGTTGTACCAGTACTTCCACAACGTCCCCCGCGAAGGGGGTCGCCACGGCGATCTCCATTTTCATGGATTCTACGATAATCAATCTCTGCCCCGCACTAACTTTGTCGCCCGGTTGCGCATTTAACATCCAGATACTGCCGTGCGCGGGGGATTTCAGCGCCTTGCAACCCGGTGGAACAACTACTTCCACTGTGCTGACGGCTTCCTCGGGCGCTTCCACCTCACGGTCCAGTCCCGCTTGGTGCCATCTCTCGCGCTCTGCTTCAAACGCTTGCTGTTGTGTCTTCTTGAATGCCGCAGCCTCTGGCCGGATACTTTCCAGAAAGGCTTGGTACGCGCCCAGTTCGAACTCGGTTTCCTCCATCTGCACGTGGAACTTGCCGTGCGGGAATGCATCCCGCATCGCAAGCAGGTCATCCGCACTTACTGGATAGAACCGGATCTGGTCGAAGAATCGCAGCAGCCAGGGTTGACCCGGAGTGAATTCCTTCGTGGTCCGGTAAGTGTTCCACATTTGTATGGTGCGCCCGACAAACTGGTAACCTCCCGGTCCCTCCATGCCGTACACGCACATATAAGCACCGCCGATGCCGACCGAGTTTTCCGCCGTCCAGGTGCGGGCGGGGTTGTATTTCGTTGTCACCAGCCTGTGCCGCGGATCCACCGGTGTTGCAACTGGCGCCCCCAGATAGACATCACCCAGACCCAAAACCAGATAGCTGGCATCGAAAACAATCTTCTTGACGTCTTCTGTCGATTGCAGCCCGTTGATGCGGCGGATAAACTCGATATTCGAAGGACACCACGGCGCATCCGGCCGCACTGACTTCATGTACTTGTCAATGGCCAATTGCGTTGCCGGGTCATCCCACGACAAAGGCAGATGCACAATCCGGCTGGGAATCTTCAAGCCGCCCGCAGTTGGTAACTCGGCTTCCGCCCGCTCCACCATTTCGAGCAGCCGCGAACGTGAGACCTTACCTGTATCGTAATGGATTTGCAGGGTTCTGATCCCAGGAGTCAGGTCGATGATTCCATCCGGCTTCTGTATCTCAAACCAGTTCAGGATCGCCTGCACACGGAAGCGCAACTGTAATTCGAGAATCGCGTCGCCGTATTCAATCAGTAGGTAGCGGTCTCCCGCTGTCCGGAAAACGATATCCCGGTTCGTGAGCTTGTGGATTACGGCAGGTTCGGGAGCAATCCCGCGTTCCGGCAACACAGCCGGAGCCAGAGTCTCCTGCACATAGGCCGCGGCAGCGTTTGCTTCCTCCAGAGTCAGTGGAACAAAGCGAACGGTATCTCCCGCCCTAAGTTGTCCCATTTTCCAAAGCTCAGCCTCAACAATCACAACGGGGCAAACAAAACCACCGAGAGAAGGCCCGTCAGGCCCCAGAATCACTGGCATATCGCCGGTGAAATCTACAGCACCAATCGCATAGGCGTTGTCATGCAGATTCGAAGGATGCAAACCTGCTTCGCCACCATCTTTGCGCGCCCATTTTGGCTTCGGACCAATCAGCCGAACACCCGTCCTGCTGGAGTTGTAGTGTATCTTCCAGTTCGTGGCAAAGAACGTCGAGATATCTTCGTTCGTAAAGAAATCAGGCGCACCATGCGGGCCATATAATACGCCGATCTGCCAATGATTACCGTAAACGACCGGACTAACGCTCTGTGCCTGGCCCGTTTCGGTGCCCAGATGCAATACATCACCGGAACGCAGCTGTCTTCCCGCGTGGCCGCCGAACTTACCCAGCGTGAACGTGGAGGCCGAACCCAGATACAGGGGAAGATCCAACCCGCCCGCAAACAGGATGTAAGCCCGGGCACCCGTTGTGCCGCATTCCGCCAGTTCCAGAGTATCGCCGCTCTTCACCGCGACGGGCATCCACTGGGCGACGGGCTGGCCATTCAATCGCGCTGCAAAATCCGCGCCAGTAAGTGCGATAACCGTTTCTGTCTGAAACTTCAACACTGGCCCGGTAACGGTACATTCCAGACCCGGTGCACCGTCGGGATTGCCCAGCAGCCGGTTGCCGGCACGAAATGCCAGCGAATCGAATGGTCCCGAAGGCGGCACGCCAACATTCCAATATCCCAGGCGGCCCGGATAATCCTGCACCGTCGTCATGGTGCCGCCGTCCAGCACCTCCACACTATCCGTCCGGCAGGGCAGGGAATTCAGGAACTTGGTAATGACCCCGCCTGCTTCGAACTCAGGTGTGGCGGCGATCTGCCGTAAATAGCCAAGATTTGTCTCGATGCCCGCGATGCGCGTATGTTCCAGCGCATCCCGCAAAGACTGCAGAGCAGTAGCACGCGTACCGGCCCGAACGATAATCTTCGCCAGCAGCGGGTCGTAAAAGGGAGTAACTTCAGAGCCCGCATCCACCCACGTTTCGATACGTGCGGTCGCAGGGAAATCTACTGCGGTCAATAAGCCGGCACAGGGTTGGAAGTTCTTCCCTGGATCTTCGGCATAGACACGCACCTGAATCGAAGCACCGCTCGTCACCGGTTGCAAACTGGCAAGGGGCGGCAGCGTGCCAGCCGCCAGCCGGACCATCCACTCCACCAGATCCACGCCAGTAACTTCCTCGGTAACTCCGTGCTCGACTTGGAGGCGAGTGTTTACTTCGAGGAAATAGAACTGCTTCGCATCGGCGTCATAGACAAACTCAACCGTGCCGGCGTTGCGGTAACTGACTGCTTTTCCCAGACGGACAGCGGATTCCCATAACTCCTGCCGCAGCGCCGGGGAGAGAGCCGGTGCCGGGGTTTCTTCGATAACTTTCTGGTTGCGTCTCTGTACCGAACAGTCGCGTTCCCCCAGATGGATCACTTCACCCTCGCCATCACCAAAGATCTGCACTTCAATGTGGCGGGCATGATCCACGAACTTTTCCAGATAGATGCCGCCATCTTTGAAGCTCGCCTTGCTGGTGCGTTCCACCGAGGCAAACGCTTCTTCCACTTCTTCGATCTGCCGGCACAGCCGCATGCCGATGCCACCGCCGCCAGCCGTGCTCTTCAGCATGACCGGCAGTCCGATCCGCAGCGCTTCGCTTCTGGCCTCCGCCGCACTGCCCAGCAAGCCAGTGCCAGGCAGAAGCGGGACGCTGTTCGCTTTGGCTAACTCCCTTGCCGTATGCTTCAAGCCAAAGGCCCGCATCTGGTCTGCAGTGGGGCCAATGAAGGCAATCCCCGCGGCCTCGCAGGCCTCCGCGAAGCCGGGGTTCTCACTCAAAAAGCCGTAGCCCGGATGGATAGCCTGTGCGCCGGTCGCTTTAGCCGCCGCCAGGACTTTCCCCGAATCCAGGTAACTCTGCGCTGCCGGGGCAGGCCCCAGGAGCACGGCTTCATCCGCCTGCTCCACGTGCAGCGAATGCCGGTCCGCCTCGGAGTAAACCGCCACGGAGGCGATTCCCATCTTCTTCAGCGTCCGGATCACGCGGCACGCAATCGCACCGCGGTTGGCAATCAGTACTTTGTCGATCACTCTATTGGGCGTCCCAGATTAAGACCTGCACCGGCGTTGGATTGTAGGCGTTGCAGGGGTTGTTCAATTGCGGGCAGTTACTGATCACGCAGATAACATCCATTTCCGCGCGCATCTCCACGAACTTACTGGCATCTGAGATACCGTCTTCAAAGGTCAGCTTACCCTCCGGTGTTACCGGAACGTTCATGAAGAAGTTAATATTGGCCGTGATATCGCGCTTGCCGATATTCCACTTCGGGTCACGCACCGCCAGCAGAAAACTATTCCGGCAGGCATGCATATGACGCTTCTCAATCGCATACCGGACCTGGTTGCTTTCCTGCGCGCAGGCACCGCCCAGCGTATCGTGGCGGCCGCAGTTATCTTCCAGAATCGTCAGCATGGGCCGCCGCAGATTCGACATCAAAACGGTGCCCGCCGTTAGATAGATATTCCTCTGCGCTGTGATGGTGTCAGCAGCCGAGTAACGTTCGGCCGTATCGGCAAGGCTGTAGAACAGCGTGTCCACGGCCTGGTTGCCTTCCAGATCCACAATGCGGAAGATCTGCCCCGCCTTGATCTCATGTGCCCAGCCCTCACCGGCCAGTATGGTGTGGTTGTAAACAGCGGTCTCAGGAGCCGCAATGTTATAGGTGCTCATGCGAAGTACCTTTCCGTGTTGATGAAGGCGCGTGCGTTTTCCGGGCGGGACAAGCGGCAGGGGTCATTCGGCCCCGCAGGTTCTGCCTTCAGGACTTCTATCTTCACCGGCTTGGGCGCGTAAACGGGGTTGGGGTCAAGCGCGTGTTGCCCGGCATCCATGAGCAGCAGCAGATTCATCTCTGCCCGCAGCGTCACGCTGTCGCCTGCCTTCGAATGAGCCGGCACGTACTCCATCGCGCCGCCTTCCTGCACCACCACTTTGCTGAAAAAATTCACCACCGGACCCAAGTCCCTGAGACCCATGCCGTAGCGCTGGGCTTCCGTCAGCAAGTTGTCGGCTGGATTCCTGTACCAGCTGTTCCGCTTCTCCTGGTAAGTGGATGGTCCATATTTCGCCTCCACAGCCGCGGCATTGTTGTAGCCGGTTAAAGGATCATGCCAGCCAACAGTATCGGCTGGAATGGATGCCATGACCCGGCCCATGTCGGAATACAGACAATGCCCGGTGGTTAAGTGTGCAATGTGCTGGCCTTTGAGCGTATCCGGCATGTTGTAGCGCTCGGTTAGGCACTCAAAGTTGTAAATCATGACGGCGAGATTTGCGCCACCTTCGACGTCGGTCAGGCGCAGCAGATTGCCCCGGCGCAAAACGAGCGCCCAGCTTGTGCCGCCGTGTACCACGTCTTCCCATAGCGGTGTTGCCGCCGGAGACAGAGACATGCAGTTACTCCTTGAAAATTCTTTTGATGTGTTTTGGAGACCGGAACAGCTAGCCGGCAAAGGCCGGAGTCCGTTTTGCCGGCGAATACCTAGAAGAGGATAAAGCCAGACGTGGGCGGGCCGCAGCAGACATCCATACGGGTCAGGCGCAGCAGTGTGTGGATCGCAATCTTCCGGTCGCTCCGCATCGCTCGTCCCTTCGGCATATGGGTATGATCTCAGACGCCTTCGCCTGGCGGCAAGAGGAATCGCTAACCGCGCTGGATGTTTTGTTTTCGTTTGCGATACAATCGGTTTTCCCCGTTGGCAGTCCGTTGGCCCCGTGCGCCAGTGTCCTTAGAGATTCCTGGAGCATGGTCTTGATCAAACGCTTTCTTTCCCTCTGCACTCTTCTCTCCATCGCCACACTTGGCTTCGCGGCCGACAAGCCCACGTTTACCGTTGGCTGGTCCGTTTATGTCGGCTGGAACCCGTACTACTACATGGCCAAGACAGGCATCCTGAAGAAGTGGGCTGACAAATACAACGTCAACATCAAGGTGCAGCGCTTCGACTACGCGCCATCGCTCGATGCCTTCGTTGCCAAGAACATTGACGCCTGCGCCATGACCAACATGGAAGCACTCGACATGCCTGCCGCCGCGGGAATAGACACCACAGCCATCATCACCGGCGACTATTCGAACGGCAATGATGCCCTGCTGGTCCGCCGCGGACTACAGTTCAAACAACTCCCCGGCAAGCGCGTATTGCTGGTCGAGAAGACCGTTTCGCAGTACCTCTTCGAACGCGCTCTGGCCATGAACGGGATGGAAAGCCAGATTAAGCAGATCAAAATGATCAACACCTCGGATGCCGATATCGCGACCGCCTTCATCACCGGCAAGGACCAGGACGCCGTCGTGACCTGGAAGCCGATGGTGTCACAGATCGCCAAGCAGCCCGGCGTGACGAAGCTGTTCGATTCCTCCAAGATCCCCGGCGAAATCGTCGACTTAATGGTGGTGCGGACGGAAATCCTCAATCGCCCGGATGGTTCCGGGAAGCGCTTCGCCCAGGCCCTCACCGCCGCCTGGTATGAGACGGCCAAGCTCATGTCCGGCAAGGGACCGGAAACCGACAAGGTTCTCAAGGGCATTGCTGAAGGCTCGCAGGATTCGCTCGAAAGCTACAAAGAACAGCTCAGCACCACGAACCTCTTCTATACGCCGGCATCGGCTTCCGCCTTTACCTTGAGCAAGGACTTTCAGAACAAGATGAACCTGGTTCGCCAGTTCTGCTTTACCCACAATCTGCTGGGCGACAAGACAAAGTCGGTGGATGACGTCGCGATCGCATATCCCGACGGCACCGTGCAGGGCAAGAAGGACCGCATCCGCCTGCGCTTCGATGCGACTTACATGAAAATGGCGGAGCAGGGCAAGCTCTAATGCTCTTCCGGGTTGACGCGAAACCGGGCCGCGCACTGGCTTGGACTCTCTCCTGGTTCCTCTTCATCGCGGGCATCTCAGGCTACTTTTGGACCTCGCACACACGGCACTTGGAAAACCCCGAAGACAAGGTGGTTCCCAATCTTGCGCAGATGGCGCAGGGCTGGACCGATGCCGTGCTCAAGCCCGCGGAAGACGATGAAGTCCAGGCCGATGCGGCGACGCAATCCGTGATGCTCAAGATCCGGAACAGCATGCTTTGGAAGGATACTGTGGCTTCGGCCAAGCGCTTCCTCATCGCCATGCTCTTGTTGATCCCCGCCGTGCTGCTGGGTCTGCACATGGGCATGTTTCCGGTGATCGGCGAGTTCTTTCTGCGCTTTATCCTGTTCTTTGACAAGATCATCGCTCTTTCCGTGCTGCCGATTCTGTTTATCGCCTTCGGCATCGATGAATTGTCAAAGATCATGCTGATCGTGATCGGCGTGACCCCGACGATCATCCTCGATACCTTCAATCTCTCGAAGTCCGTCCCGCAGGAGCAGATCGTGAAAGGTTTCACCCTCGGCGCGAAGGATTTCACGATTGCCTACCGCATTGTGCTCAAGCAGATCATGCCCCGCGTGTTGAACAGCGTCCGCCTGAACTTGAAAGCTGTGATGCTGTTTCTCTTCGCCGGCGAAATGATCGCTTCCCAGGACGGGCTCGCGTTTCGCATCGCACTGTTGCGCCGCCACATGGGGATGAACACGATCATCCCCTATGTTCTTTGGGTTGCTCTCCTTCTGTTTCTGGTCGACTTCACCATGCGCGTCGCCAACAAGAAACTCCATCCCTGGTTCCGGGAGGCTTAAGTTATGGCAGAATTGATTCGCCTCGAAAGCCTTCGCGTTGTGTATTCCCAAAAAGTCGTTTTGGACGGTTTGGATTTGACCGTGGCGCCCGGCGAGTTTGTCACGGTTTGCGGCCAGACCGGCTGCGGCAAGTCGACAATGCTGCGTTTGATTCTGGGTTCCGAGCAGCCTGCGGCCGGCAAAGTGTTGATCGACGGTGTACAGTTGCCGCGTCCGGACCGGAACCGCGGTTACGTGCCGCAGAAGTATTCGCTGTTTCCCGACAAAACCGTTCTGGAAAACATCACCTTTGGCCCCGAAACCGAAGAGTTCGGCTTGCTGGGCCGGTTGACTCCGAAGTTTTTCAAGCGCCGCGAAGAGTTCCGCGCGGAGGCCCGGCGTCTGTTGCAACAGATGGGGCTGCAACAAGCCGATGCGGAGAAATATCCCGATCAACTCTCTGGCGGCATGCAGCAGCGGGTTGCCATCGCGCAGGCCTTGATCATGCGGCCAAAGATTCTGCTGATGGACGAAGCATTTTCCGCTCTCGACCCCGGGACGCGGTCCGAGATGCAGAAACTGGTTCGCAACCTGTGGCGCGAGACCGGAACGACGGTGCTATTCGTGACGCATAATATCGCCGAAGCGATCTATCTCGGCACGCGGGTGGTGGTGCTGGGCAAGGAATCGCCCGAAACTCCGGCCCGTGTCACATTGGATCTTGCGGTGCCCGAAGACTGCCGGACGGAGACGGGATATCCGCGGCGGGAAGATCTCGAACGCATGATGAAGCAAGTGGAGGATGCAGCACTCGGTGGAAAACTTGAACTCGAAATGGCTGAATTCGCGGGTTAGCCGCCTGCTTCTGGGCGGCCTCCTCGCCGCTGTTTGCTGGGCGCAGGCCCCGGAACCGAATGGTGCGGGACTCGAAGAAGGCACCATCCCGGACCGCTGGATCACCGGTGGCCCGGTATGTAATGAGACATCCCCGAAATGGCAGGTTCACGCCTACAATGCGGATGTCTATATTATTCGGGAGTCCGGCTGCACGAACTACGAGAAGCCTTTCCTCTACCTGTTCTTCGGCAAAGATAAAGCCCTGCTGCAGGATACGGGCGCGGGCGAGACCGATGTTTACGCCATCGTTTCAAAGACCATTGCCAGTTGGTGCCAGCGCAATGGCAGGGAATCGATTCCGTTGATTGTGACCCACTCCCACGCTCACGGCGATCACGTATCCGGAGACAAGCAGTTTCAGGGCAAGCCGAATGTGACCTTCATCCCTTTGAAACAGGAAGATACGATGAAGGCCTTCAATATGACGAACTGGCCGGAGGGCAAGGGGTCGATTGATCTGGGGGACCGAGTTCTGGATGTTCTCGCGATTCCGGGCCACCAGCCTTTGAGTTTGGCTTTTTATGACCGGAAGACGGGTATTTTGCTGACGGGGGATACTGTGTATCCGGGGCGGCTCTATGTGACCGAATTCGCACTGTACGCCAAAAGCATACAGCGGCTGGTGGACTTCACCAGGGACAAACCGGTGGCTCACATTCTCGGCTGCCACATCGAGCAATCGAGCACGCCGTTCAAGGACTATCCCGTCGGCACGAAGTATCAACCGGAAGAGCATGGTTTGGCGCTCTCGCGTGCCCATCTGGTTGAGCTAAATGACGCACTTCGGTCCATGGGTGCCAATCTAAAACGCTATGCAGCCCGGGACTGGACGTTATGGCCGCGGGAACCGCGCGCCCCGAAGTAGAGTTACAAGGCATAACCTGCCATCGCTGCATCCCTCGCGAACATACGCACGGTGTCGAGTGAGACATCATTCAAATCGGCACCCACGGTCCGAAGTGCCTTGTGCAGTATTTCGTGCGGCACTGTGACGATATGGCAGCCGCTGGCTTCGGCTTCGAAGAGATTCCAGACTTCGCGGACACTGGCCCAGAGCAGTTCCGCGTGCGGTAGCTCGCGGAGTGCCTGTTTCGCTGCATGCATGACGGGTTTCGGATCGAGTCCCGCGTCCGCAATGCGGCCCGCGAAGACGGAGATCACCGCCGGGATATTTGGATCGAGGCATTTCGCTGTGCGGCGAACCTGATCGGTGGTCAGGATTGCCGTGACATTGACTTTAATGCCAGCGTGCGAAAGTTCCTGGATGACGGGATACGTGCCGACGCCCTCCGTGGTGGTGACGGGAATCTTGACGTAGACGTTCTTGCCCCAAGAGGCGATTTTCCGCGCCTGCCGGACCATACCCTGAAAGTCATCGGCACAGACCTCCCAGGAGACGGGTTTGGTTTTAACGCGCCGCATCATGTCACGGGCGAAGGACTCATAATCCGTGACGCCGGCTTTGCGGAGGAGACTGGGGTTGGTGGTGATGCCCTGGATGAGCGGGTTCTCCGCGAGTGCCAGAATTCCCGTACGGTCAGCACCGTCGGCGAAGAGTTTCACGTTGAGCCGGTTCAACGACCGGTTTTTCGTGTGTGCATAGGTTATTTCGACAACACTGGCTGCCATGATCGTTTTATTCCTGCTGGATGGTGACGCGGGTGAAGGATGGCTTCGGCTGCTTCCTGGAGGGTCTCTGCTTCGAGATCGGGGTGAATCCGGAAGGGTTGTTCCACGCCACTGCGGATGCGGAGTGTCTTGCATCCCGCGCGGCGGCCGCATTCGATATCCCGCCAACTATCGCCGATCATCCAGCTTTGGGAGAGATCGATGCCGAGGGAGACGGCGGAATCGAGCAGCATGCCGGGGGCTGGTTTGCGACGGCGGGCGGCGGGGGAATCCTCGGGGTCGAAACTGACTTCGATCCGGCGGATGGGAAGGGTTCGGGTGAGTTCGGCATGCATGGAGTCGACGATCGAGCGGTCCATGAGGCCGCGGCCGACATCGGGTTGGTTGGTTGCGACGACGAGCAGATAGCCCTCCATGGTGAAGAGCGAGCAGGCGCGGCGAACGCCTGGCACGATTTCAAGTTCGGCCAGGGTTCTTGGGGATACGGGTTTGCCGGCGCGATCGACAAGACGGTTGACGACGCCGTCGCGATCCAGAAAGATTGCTCTCGACAGACTCATGCGGTGGACTCCCATTTCGCCGTGGATTGTTTGAGCAATGGGTGGGAAAGAAGGAGGTGCCAGAGGATGCCCTGGAATTCTTCGGCATGCGGCGTGATGCGGTCGGGCGATGCTTCCGGGATGACCAGGGCAACGTCCGCGACTTTTGCCGTATAGCCGCCGTCACGGCCTACAATTCCAATGACCGCTGCGGCCTGCTGTTTGGCATATTGCAGTGCCGTCACCAGATTCGGGCTGATATTGTGCTCCAAATTTCCGCCTCCCACGCTGAGAATGAGCAATCCGTCAGCCATTGTGAGGCGGCTCACACGGAGCCATTCCGAGAAGACGGTGGCCCAGCCCTCATCGTTGGTGCGGGCGGTCAATTCCGCGACATTGTCTGAGGGTGCGTAGGCTTCCAGGCCAGCCAGTTTGCGGAAATCATTGACGGCGTGGCTGGCATTGGCGGCGCTGCCCCCGACGCCGAGGATGAAGAGGCGTCCGCCACGGGCGCGGACCGCGGCCAGCAGTTCCGCCGCTGCCTCGACCTTCGCAGCGGGGATGGCTTGGGCGATGCGGACGACTTCGCCGAGATATTGTTCGGTGAAGGTCATGCGGCGTGATGGACTCCCACCATGGTGTTCAGAATGACTTCGAGTTCCTGCAGGCCTTGTGGCGAGCCAATTTCGAAGAAACGCTCCGCGGCCTCATAACCGGCGAGGGATCTGGCATGGATCAGATTGCGGAACACCATGCCGAGGTCATAAGTCACGCCATGGGGAACGTCCCGCAGGGCTTCGGGGGTCAGAAGGCTGAGGCCGTAATCGACGTAGTGGAAGTTGCGGGGATTCTCTTTGTCATACCGGCGGATCGTTCCATCGAGAAAATCCACGTTACTCGGGACCCAGCGGTTGGAGTTGCGGAAGACCGTCATCAGGCCCGGGGCGGCGGAGCGAAGGGCTGCGTCGAGGATGGGTTGGAGGTCCGTCGGCAGATAGGAATCGCCGTAGAGGACAAAGAACCGTTTGCCGAGCAGTGGCAGGGCCTTCTTAAGAGCACCGGCGGTGCCGAGTTGTTGCAGGCCGTCATAGGAATAGTAAAGGTCGACGTCCCAGGATTCCCCCCTGCCGAAGCAGCGCTCGATCTGTTCTCCCATGAGGCCGGCGCAAATCACGATCTGCCGGACGCCTTGTGTCTTCAGCAACTCGATCTGGTGTTCCAGAAACGGTTTGCCTGCGACCGGCAACATGGCTTTCGGGACGTGGCGCGTGACGGGCCACATTCGGGTACCCAGGCCACCGGCCAGGATTGCAACGGGAATTTCGGATACTTGCGGTGTCATTGGCAAACCACTTTGGTCCCTTCAAAGTCAAACTGGAAGCGGATTTCCGGCAGGCCGACGCGGCGCATGGCAGCACGCAAGGCCGGTTTCTGTTCGCTGTAGAACATTAAGAAGCCGCCACCGCCAGCACCGATCAGTTTGCCGCCGGTTGCGCCGTTCTCCATGGCTAGCTGATACCAGTCATCGATATCCGGGGAGGTCATGCCAGCAGAGCGGGAGCGCTTGCGCTGCCAGTGTTCGTGAAGCAGGCGGCCGAAGCCGGGAAGATCTCCAGATTCCAGAGCTTCGCAGCTGCGGTGGGCCAGATCTTTGGTGAAGTGCAACTGGTCGGTGATATCGGCTTCATTGGCGCGGGTTCTCGTGTCCTGGTCACGCAGAATGGAGGACGCAGCGCGCGAGCGGCCCGTATAGAAGAGCAGCAGATTGTCTTCCAGCTGATGCCGCGTTTCTTCTGGGATGCGCAGCGGCCAGGCCTTGACTTTGCCTTTGGGGCAGAACTCGAAACAGGTGAGTCCGCCATAGGCCGCGATGTATTGATCCTGTTTGCCGATGGGTTCGCGGAGAATATCGAGTTCGATCTGGCAGGCCTCCGAGGCAATGCGTTCCGGGTGGGCCATCTCTTTGCGCACGGTGTGGAGGCCTTTGAGCAGGGCGGTGGTGAAGCTGCCAGAGGAGCCGAGGCCGGTGCCGGCGGGAACGTCCGCCATGGAGCAGATTTCGAGACCGGTGTGGATGCCCGTGAGCCGCAAGGCTTCGCGCAGGATGGGGTGATGGACTTCTGCAACGTCTGAACAGCGTTCCATCCGGGAATATTTCAAGATCAGTTCTGGTGTGAAGGTCTTGTGGATGGTGGTGTAGACGTATTTGTCTATGGCCCCGGCGATGAGAAAGCCGCCGTGTTTTTCGTAGTAGGAAGGCAGGTCCGTGCCGCCGCCACCGAGGGTTATGCGGAGGGGTGATCTGGTGATGATCATAGGGCGGGGAGTCCTCCGTGGAAGATGTATTTCAGGTGGCGAACGGGATTGAGCTTGTAGGCGAGACGGAGAGCGGTTTCCACCGGTCCTGGCAGGGGGCGGTAACCGTGGACCTTCGCTTTCCTGCGCATGCGTTCCATCTCGCGGGCATTGGCTACGTGGAGGCGTCTGGACCCGGTGAGGGACTGGGCATGGAGCCGGAAATCCCCGAGTAGGGAATTGGTGTAGGCGAACTCTGCGCCGTGGAGGTGAAAGTCGAGGACGAGTTCGCCGTCCCAGGAGGCGCGGTTTTCCGGGTTGAAGCCGCCCACTGCTTCGAAGAGGGAACGCCGGAAGAACGTTGCCTGCTGCCAGAAGTAGCAGCTTTTGTGGAGAAAGCGGCTGAGGTGAAAGTGATCTGGCGTGCGTTTGCGGAATTCCACGCGGTCATGTTCATCGATCAAGCGAATGCCGCCGAGCAGGACATCGGTTTGCGGGTGGGCATCGAAGTAGTCCAGAACGTAATCGAGGGCGCCGGGGAGAAAGCGGTCATCGGAATTGAGGTAGCCGAGGATGGAGCCGCCGACTTTCGAGAAGCCTTTGTTGAGACCATCCGCCGGGCCGGCATCGGGTTCGAAGATGAGTTTCGAGAACCGGTTCTGGTGGAGGGCGAGGATTTCGCGGGAGCCGTCTGTGGAACCGGGGTCGACCGCGACATAGGCGAGGCGCGAGGGTGACGCGCATTGGACGGAATCCACGGCCTGTTGCAGGAAGCGGGCCTGGTTGAAGGAGATGGTGACGACGCCGAGGGTGTTCATGCGGCCTTTGCTCCCGCGTTGGCCTGCAGCCCCAGGACTCTCATGAGGGCCCGGCAGGCGCGGCTGATTTCCCAATGTTTTTCAAAGCACATGCGGGCGCGGCGGCGGAGATCCAGTTGTGTTTCCGGGGAGAGTTGACTCCATTTGTGGATCATGGCGCGTGTGGCCTCGACGTTGTCCGCGGCAGAGAATCCGGCATTTTCCTGAACGACGGTTTCGACGATGTTGACCCGTTTGGAGAGCAGCACGGGAACGCCGCGGGCGAGGGCTTCTACGGCGCTGAGGGCGAAGTTTTCGCCGTGGGACGGGAGGATGAAGGCATCGGCAACGGCGAAGGCTCCGGCGCGCAGGTGATCGGTGAGGTAGCCGGTCCAGGTGATGCGGTGTTGGAGGTCGGCTTCGGCGGTATCGGCTTGGAGGAGTTGCAGATACTGCGGGTCACCTGTGCCGGCGATCACCAGATGGAGGGAAGGGGCGTGGACGGAAGCTTCGGCGAAGGCATCGAGGAGGACTTGCACGCCTTTCTTGGGGTGAATGCGGCCGAGAAACAGGAGGACTTTGCGGCCCCGGACTTGCGGGAAGTGCCGCAGGAATGCCTCGCGGGCGGTATCGGTGAGACCGGGGCGCTGTGTGCCGTGCGGTGCAAGCAATTCGCGGCAGAGATAGGGGGAGAAGCTGTAACGGGCGAGGTGGCGTTCGGCCTCCGTGAGGTAAAGGATGCCGTGGGCTTCGCGGAAAATGTGGCGGCCCAAAAGCAGCCAATAGATGGATTTCTTGCAATAGCCGGTGAGATTTGTACGAAACCAGGGGTCAAGCATGCCGTGGGCGTAAACGAAAAATGGTGTCTGGCTGCCGCGCAGGGCCAGCCAGGCACCGATTGTGGAGTAGTCCCAGATGCCGTGGACCAGTACGGCATCGTAGTTGTCCCTTTGCTGGGACAGCCAGGGTATCAGGCGGAAATTCAGGCAGAAGGGTTGTGGACCGGAGGGACCTAGGGCGATGATTTGGGCATGGAAGCGGTCATGCCCCGGGCTGTTTGGTGCATCGAGTGTGAGGACGTGCGCGGAATGTCCTTGCCGGATTTGCTCCAAAGACATTTCCCGGATACCTTCCACGGGTCCGCCATTGGAGGGATGGAGGGAGTTGATGACGTGAAGAAGTCTCATTTTGGGAATGCCTCGCAATGAATGTGGGAATGGGAGGGAAAAGTTCGCACAAAAATCTTTTGGGTGGGCGCAGTTGTGGTGTAGCCGGGGAAAGTTCGTCCGGCCAGTAGCGGAGTTGGCGCCAATGGGCAGCGATGAGTCGGCCGACGAGGAGTTCTTGGAGGGGATTGGCTGGCAGAAAGTGTTCCGAGATGGTGTTGGCGACCGAAAGAAAGTGGGCTTGTTCCTCGGCCGGTCTTACCAGGGTGGCGGCGAGTTGGCGGGAGAGAAGGCGGGAGTTCTGGACGAGGTTGGCGGTGGCGTTGCGCTTGCCGGTGTCCGTGACAGGGCCTTTGGATTGGCTCCGTTTGCCTGGGAGGCGGCGATTTGTTTGTCAGAGGGGGTGCGGCGTTTGTTTATGCGGGGCGTTTCGGGCACAGGATTGGCTTTTCGGCTAAGGATTGTAGAGGATGAATTTTGGGTTGGAGGTGTAAGTGTTTGATTCGATTGAGTGGAAGTGACGTGAAAAGTCCGGGATGGTTGGGGGCGGGCCTGGATGGCGAGTGAACGGAAGGCGGGTTGAGAGCGGCCCCAGCTGGTCGGTGAAAGGTTTGAACACGCGCGCCAGAATGACGCGCGAACGTGGGTGGATTGGGAAGTCTTGGTCGGGGGCGCGCTCCAGGATGGTGCACGAACGTGGGGGATGGATGAGGAGCGAGCCTGGATGGGTGGCGCAAGGGCGCGGCACGGCCCCTCGGGATTCGTTAAGCTGTATCCAAACCCATGAAGAGACTTTTGTTGCTCCCTCTGGCCTTGTGCTGTGCGTGTGGACCCCGTGCCGTGGATCCGAAAGCTGCCGGGGAGGTGATTACGGCGCAGTCCTTGTTGGAAGGGATCAAAGTTCTGTCGTCCGACGCCTTCGAAGGCCGTTCGCCCGGAACCGAAGGGGAGACCAAGACGGTGGCTTACCTGACGGAGCAGTTCAAGGCTCTGGGGTTGAAGCCGGGGAATCCGGACGGGACGTACATCCAGAAAGTCCCTCTAGCGGGAATTACGTCGAAGCCGCAGGTGGATGTGACGGTGAAGGGCAGGAAGCTTGCGCTGACCAACCTGAAGGATTTCGTGGCGGCCACGGTGCGCTATTCCCCCGTGGTGGATGTGAAGGATTCTGAGATCGTCTTTGTGGGCTATGGCGTCGTTGCGCCGGAGTATGGCTGGGACGACTACAAGGGTCTGGATGTGAAGGGCAAGACGATCCTGATGCTGGTCAACGACCCGCAAATTCCAGATCCGGCGGACCCCGGCAAGCTGGATGACAAGATGTTCCGCGGCAACGCGATGACCTACTACGGCCGCTGGACCTACAAATACGAGATTGCCGCAGAAAAGGGCGCTGCTGCCGCTGTGATCATCCATGAGACCCCGACCGCGGGCTATCCGTTCGAGGTCGTTTCAGGGAGCTGGGGACGGGAGAACTTCGATATACAGCGTCCCGACAACAACATGGGCCGCGTGGCGGTGCAGAGTTGGATCACGTTCGACAAAGCGGCGGAGCTTTGCAAGATGGCCGGGCTGGATCTTGCCGCGCTGAAGAAAGCGGCCTTGCAGAAGAATTTCCGGCCGGTCACGCTGGCCGGGGCGAAGGCTCAGTTCCATCTGGAAAATACGCTGCGGAAGACGGATTCGCAGAACGTAATTGCGAAGCTCGAAGGTTCCGATGCGGGCAGCAATGGGGAGTACATCATCTATACCGCGCATTGGGATCACCTTGGAAAAGATGATTCGCTGCCGGGAGACAAGATTTTCAATGGCGCGGCGGATAATGCCTCCGGGACGGCGGGCTTGCTGGAAATTGCGAAGGCTTATACCAAGCTGAGTCCGGCACCGAAGCGGTCGATTCTGTTTCTTTCCGTGACGGGGGAGGAGCGCGGGTTGCTGGGGGCGAAGTATTACGGGGAGAATCCGCTTTATCCGCTGAACAAGACGCTGGCGGATATCAACATGGATGAGCTGAATACGGTTGGAAAATCGCGGGATATGCAGATTATCGGGCTGGGGAATTCCACGCTGGATGATGTGACGGTGGAAGTTCTGAAATCGCAGGGACGTGTGGTGACCGGAGATACGGAACCGCAAAAGGGTTTCTACTACCGCTCAGACCACTTCGAGTTCGCCAAGCAGGGCGTACCGGCGCTGGATCCAAATGCCGGGGTGGACATCATCGGGAAGCCGGCCGGGTATGGCCAGAAGATGAAAGATGAGTTCGATGCGCAGGATTACCACAAAGTCAGCGATGAGGTGAAGCCGTTCTGGGACCTGGGCGGTGCAGTGGACGATCTGCGTGTGCTTTTCGAGGTGGGGTACAAGGTGTCTCAGAGTACTACTTACCCGCAGTGGAAGACTGGTACTGAATTTAAAGCGAAGCGCGACCAAATGATGAAATAATATTAAGCACGAATATGGCGATCCACCCCTTTGTCTTGCATAACGGCAGCATACATGGCAGTTCGGAGGCCTTGCTTTCGCCGGGCCAGTTGGGGTTGCTGTCGGGGTGGGGTGTCTTCAGCACGTTGCGTGTGGTGGACGGTCACCTTTTCGCGTGGGAGCGGCATTGGGCGCGGATGATGCGCGATGCCCAGTTGATGAATATTCCGATGCCGGCTGATTCCGGGCGTGTGGAAGCGGACCTGATGGAACTGGCCGCGGCCAACAGTGCGCCGAATTGCACGCTGCGGCTGGTGATTGTGCGGAATGCGGGTGGCATGTGGCAGGGTCCGCCGACTGGTCACGCCTGTGATGTGGTGGCGTTGACGGCTGACTTCAAGAACTGGGGCGAGAGTGTGCGCTTGAGTGTGCAGCCGCATGCGCGCTACGCCGCCAGTGACTTTACGCGGGCGAAGATTCTTTCGTGGTCGCAGAACCTGACATGGGTGGAGCGGGCGCAGGAGAAGGGGTTCGACGAGGTCCTGTTGCTGAATGAGCACGGGCGCGTGGCGGAGTGTACGTCGGCGAATGTTTTTGCCATGTATGGGGACCGGGTGATTACGCCGGCGCTGGCCGAGGGGTGTCTGCCGGGAATTACGCGGGAAGTGCTGCTCGAAATCGGTGGCAATGTGGAAGAAGGCACGTTGACGGTGGAGGAGATCCAGAAGGCGGATGAGGTGTTTATTACCTCGACGACGCGGGATCTGCTGCCGGTGCGGGAAGTGGAAGGTGTCAGCATTGGGGCGGGCAGTGGAGTGCGGGAGAAGCTTGCCGGCAAGTTCGCGACATTTCTGCAGGAGGACATCCAGATGCGGAAGCACTCCGTACTGGTCTCTTAGCCGCGATGCCTGTATCCTGCCCGAAATGTAACAGCCGTTTTCTGAAGATGTCGCGTCCGCGAACCTGGAAGGAGCAGTTGAACAAGCTGCGGTTCATCCTGCCCCTGCGCTGTGGCGACTGCAAGACGCGTTTTACGGCGAATACGCTGATCTGGTCCGACATCAAGTACGCGCGGTGCCCGAATTGTCTGCGGATGGATTTGAATTCGTGGTCGAAGGAAAACTTCGAGGCGAGCTGGTTTTCGGGCGTCAAGATGAAGATGGGGGCGCATCTCTGGCGCTGTGAATATTGCCGTTTGAACTTCGCGAGTTTCCGCAGGCGGCTGGAGGTCTTCAGTTTCCGCCGGTGGCAGAAGCTCAATGACCCGACGATTAAGTAGCGCGGGCTATACTGTCGCAGATGACTTTGCGATTCCTTGCTGCTCTACTCTTCAGCACTTCTCTGTTCGCGCAGACACCTTTCGTCGCTCCTGATTTTCCGGTGCCGGCGTCCTACCAGGCAAAAGACTTTCAGCTGTTGCCGCTGGGTCCGGATCTGACGAAGCAGGACTACGAAGCGTACATGAGCAGCATTGAGCACCTGCAGAAGACTTTCGGGGGCGGAAGATGGCCGACGAAAGACATCACTCTGGCCGATGCGCGGAAGGATACCGAGGGGGAAGCGGCGCGGTTCAAAGACCGGAAGTCGTTTACTTATGCCGCGATCAGCCCGGATGGATCCAAAGAGTACGGCTGTGTTTACATCCGCCCGAGCCGCAAAGAGGGCTACGATGCGACGGTCACCATCTGGGTCACCAAGGAACAGTTCGATAAAGGGTTTGAAGATGAGTTGCTGGCAGCGGCGAGGAAGTTCCTGAGTGAAAAGTGGCCATTCCGGAAGGTGGCTTACATCGGCAAGGAGATTTCGCAGGCAGATTTCCGGGCTTTGCCGGACAAGAAGTAGCGGGGCTGGAAACAAAAATGCCCAAGGGTCACGGTACGATCGGAGGCAGCCCTTTGCGGGGTTGTCTTCCTTCGGTTTGGCCGCTCTCTGATCTGCGCTGCGCCCTGGCTTTCGCCCTTGCGCCCGCTTGGTTCGGACTGACCTCCCCGGGGCGGTACTCCGGCGTTCCGCGCTGACCCGTGTTTCCGGCTTTCGCCCTCCACCCGTGCTTCCCGCGAAGCGCTTTTTCCCGGCGACGCTGGCTTTCGCTTGCGTGCCGTTCCCGTCGCCTTCTGGTTTCACTCCCCGCCCGGCCTTGCGACCGTTCGGATCAAAGCGGCAACCTGTGTGACTCCGGTTTCGCCCGCCTTCAGTTTTGATTTCACGCGTCGTGCTGGATCAGCCCGGCCCGCTTGTCATCCCCTTTGGCTATCGTTCCGTGACCCTTGGAACACCCTGATCATGACGTTTTTGTGAATTTCAGTCAAACGAAAAACGTGGTCTTGCGTGCCGGTTTCCACAGGTTTTTTATCCCTTGATTTCAAGCACTTAGGGGAGGTGTGCTGTTCCTTTCCTGTGGATGGACTGTGCATAAATCAACGGGGCGGGGAAGTGTTTTGCGGGCGGTAATTTGCGTCCGCTGGTTGGCCGAAAACCACCAGGCTGGTGGTGTGTGGCTGCTGTCGGTCGAATTGCGGGCGAATAGAATCAATCACTTACGTTTGGCATGGTTCGTGCATAGTGGTGTGGCGAAGAGGGGAAGGAAGATCAAGAACATGATCAAAACAACTTCTACGATTACAAAACGGGTGATTTTGGCGGCCATGGGGTTGGCCGCTGTAACAGGAGCAGCTTCAGCGCAGAACACGGGCTGGCGGAAGGTAACGGATCCGCCTCCTGCTCCGGTGGCGCAGACGCAGAGCGGGCCGGATGAGACGGTACCCGCTGGTGCGCCGCAGGCTGCGGTTATCGAAGGCGACCAGACCGCGCAGGGCAACGCGTATCCGCAGGGACCGGTCTATCCGACGTCGTTCCCGCAGGGTGGTGCGCAGGGTGCTCCGCAGCAACAGCAGTATCCTTATCCGCAGCAGAACCAGATGGCGGCGGCTCCGGTGCCTGCACAACTGACGTTGAAGCCCGGGACGTTCATCACGGTCCGGCTCAACAATCCGTTGTCTTCTGACCGGAACCAGCAGGGCGACGCTTTCTCTGCCACGCTGGCCAAGCCGATTATTGTGGATGGCGTGGTGGTGGCGCGGACCGGTGAGACGCTTGCCGGACGCGTCAGTGACGCGCAGAAGGCCGGACGGATCTCTGGAACGTCCAAGCTGGGTCTGCAGTTGACGGATTTGACGCTGGCCGATGGCACGCAGGTCGCCATACAGTCTGATCTCATGACCCGCAATGGCAGGACCACGGTTGGCAATGACGTTGCGACGGTGGGTGCCACGACCGGTATCGGCGCTGCCATTGGTGCGGCGGCAGATGGTGGACGCGGAGCGGGAATCGGAGCCGGTGCGGGTGCTGCCGCCAGTCTGATTGGTGTCTTGCTGACACGTGGCCAGCCCACGATTGTTGGGCCGGAGACGCTGTTGACGTTCCGGATTACGGCACCGGTGACCATCTCCACGGAGCGGGCGCCGCAGGCCTTCCGTTATGCGACCGAGGCGGATTTCCAGCACACGCTGCAGACGTCACGGCCGGTTGTTCCGGTGCGTCCGGCGTATGGCCCGTATCCTTACTACGGCCCCGGATATTACTACGGTCCGACGGTGGGGCTCTATGTTGGACCCCGGTATCATTACCGCCGGTGGTAAGTCAGATTTGAGGTGAACTTATGCGACAGCTGATTCTTGTCCTGGCATTTCTTGCGGTCTCCATGCCCACCTTCGCCCAGCGCGGCGGCGGTGGTCATGGGGTGGTTTCCGGCGGCGGGCATGTCTCTGGATACACCGGGGGCGGTTACCGCGGTGGTTATGTTGGCGGGGGTTATGTTGGCGGGGGTTATCGGGGTGGCTACAGGGGTGGTTACTACGGTGGCTACTATGGCGGCTATCGCGGTTACTTCGGCGTGGGCTTCTACCCCGGCTATTACTACGGCGGTTATGCGTTTGATCCGTATTACTACGGCTACGATGCGGCTCCGTATTATGGCTACTATGCCCCGCCGGTTTCGGTCTACGTCGCTCCGCGGCCTGTGGTGAGCGGCGGAGTCGTAGTGGTGGGCGGTGCGCACCGTTTCGTGGGTGACGGACGGTGGCACCGCTTCGGCGAGCGGTAAGTTAGCCGCGTGGGCTCGACGGCCTCTTTGGCGGCCGGAAGGCTCAGATTTCGCCAGCCAGAAACTTCTCCACGGCCAGAGCGGCCAG
Organism: uncultured Acidobacteriia bacterium; assembly: GCA_903923395.1. GTDB lineage: Bacteria > Acidobacteriota > Terriglobia > Bryobacterales > Bryobacteraceae > BOG-234. The sequence continues at coordinate 26,763 of CAIXXM010000124.1, read as the reverse complement.
CCGCATATCTTCGACTTGCGGCAGGCCGCTCACGGCAACTGCTCCAATACACTGCCCGTCTTTGATGACAGGCAGCCCGCCTCCCCAGCCCACTACTCTGTTATCCCCGAAGTAAGCAATATCGAACGCAGTTTCTGGATTGCGTGACCGTTCGCCGATTTCGCGGCTGGGCTTCTGATTCCTGGCCGCCGTCACTGCCTTGTTGATGGCGATTTGGATGCTGGGGAGGGGTGCGTCATCCATCCTGGCGAAGGCAATGAGTTCGCCGGCCGGATCTGCCACGGCAAGGACGGCTTTGTTGGAGACTTTGCCCGCCTCGGCGAGCAGGAAGTCGATCAGCCGCCTGGCCTCGGCGTAGTCAATGATGTGCTGTGTGCGCATGGTTCTATTGAATCAATTCGAAGATGACGTAGGCGAACTTGGTCGAATCAGGGGACCAGGAATTCACGTTGATGGTGCCCTGGCCGCCGAAAAAGGTGTTGAGCACTTCGGGTTTGACGAGTTCCGGCTTGGCGCCTGGCGTGGGGATCATGCGGAGTTGCAGGCCGGGCATGCGGTCGCCGTGGCTCATGGAGTTGTGCGGGAAGGAGAGGAAGACGATCTTCTTTCCGTCGGGCGAGGGGTGCGGGAACCAGTCTTCGCCGTCGTCACCGGTGACGCGCTGGGCTTTGGCATCGTCGGGACCGGCACCCGTGGCGGGCATGCGCCAGGCGTTCCAACTGCCGGAGCGGTCGGAGTTGAAGTAGATCCACTTGCCGTCAGGGGAATAATCGGGGCCATCGTCATAGCCGGGGCTGGAGGTGAGTCGCTCTTCGCCGGAACCATCGGGCTTGATGCGGAACAGGTCGAAATTGCCGTTGCGCTGGGAGATAAAGCTGAGCCATTTGCCATCGGGCGACCAGCCATGGAAATAGCTGGGGACTGCGTCGACGATGCGTTTGACACCCGTGCCATCGGCATTGGCCACATAGACCTGCGAGCCTTTAGATTCGGCGGTGGAGCAGGACATGGCGATGCGCTTGCCATCGAAGGAGAAGTCATGATCGTTGTTGCAGCGCAGGGCGGGATCGAGCGGCAGGGCTTCCCGCTTGGTGCCATCGAGTGAGACTTTGTAGAGTTTGCCGCCGGAGTTCGCGAGAAGATACTTGCCGTCGCGGGACCAGTTTGGCGCTTCCCAGACTTCGTCGGCTGCGAAGACTTCGCTGGTGGTGCGGGTTTTGAGATCGAAGATCGAGATATGGCTGCGGTACCGGACCGGCGGGCGGGTGAGAGTGACGTTCGAAAACATTGCGGTTTCGAGAATATTGGCGTCGTGGGAGCAGACGCCGAGGCCGACATAGAGAGTGCCGTCCATGGCTACGGTTACCTCAGCCACCTTTTCAAACGGAGCGGTGAGCGCGGGGGCGGCCCAGGCGGTGAAGAGATCGCCCTTTTTGACGAGGCGGAGGCGCGCGGGTGCGGCGATTGTGCCGCGGGATTCGATGGTGGTGCCGCCGGGGGCCGGGCGGTATTGGAGTGAGGTGAGTCCGTCGCCGTGGAGTGCGATATCGGCGTAGGGGGAATCTGGCGTGAGTTGGGTCCGGGCCATTAGCATGGCCTTGCGGTGGAGCACGGTGCCCTTGCCTTCGAAGGCAACGTCCGCGGTCAGGGTGAAGTCGCCATAGAGGCGGCGGTAGGTGAATTGGAAGGCGTCGGCGGTTGCCCAGACATTGGCACCGCCCCCGGTCACCTTGTAGGTTCCACTTTCCAGTGTGGCTGTGCCGGCTTTTGGCGTGACGCCGATGTCACTGTGTGCGTCAAATAAACCGAAGCGGGGTGGCTGGGCGGGGAGTGCTGTGGCGGTCAGGAAAAGGATGAGCGTGCGGCGCATGGCTGGGAGATACTATATCGCCGTTCCTGCAACGCGGTACAATTGCGGTTTCGACAGGATAGATTTCATGAGAAAGATTTTCGTATTTTTATGGGCATGCGCGGCCATGTTCGCGCAGCCGCTGCCCAATGGTGTGACGAAGGTGACTTCGGTGGAAGGCATCACGGAGTACAGGTATCAGAATGGGCTCCGGCTGCTGGTGTTTCCAGACCCTTCGAAGGCGACGGCCACGGTCAACATCACGTATCTGGTGGGTTCGCGGCATGAGGGTGCTGGTGAAGCGGGCATGGCCCACCTGCTGGAACACATGGTGTTCAAGGGCAGCACGAAGCACACCAATATTCCCCAGGAATTGACTGAACACGGTGCGCGGCCGAACGGAACCACGTCGTATGACCGGACGAATTACTTCGAGACGTTCCAGGCATCGGAAGAAAATCTGAAGTGGGCGCTCGATCTGGAAAGTGACCGCATGGTGAATTCGTTTATCAAGAACTCGGATTTGCAAAGCGAGTTCACGGTGGTGCGGAACGAGTTTGAGCGCGGTGAGAACAATCCGTTCGCTGCCCTGCAGAAGAGCACCATGGCGGCTGCTTATCTGTGGCACAGTTACGGGCGCAGCGTGATCGGGAATAAGTCTGACATCGAGAAGGTGCCGATCGACCGTTTGCAGGCTTTCTATAAGAAGTTCTATCAGCCGGACAACGCGATCCTGACGGTCTCCGGCAAGATTGATGAGCCGAAGATTGTGGCGATGGTGAATGACTATTTTGCCGGGATTCCGAAGCCTTCGCGCGTGCTGACTCCCACTTATACGCAGGAACCGACGCAGGACGGCGAGCGACTTACCATTGTCCGCCGGGTGGGTGACTATCGGGCGCTGCTGGCGGTGTATCACATTCCTGATGGCGGCGATCCGGATATCCCGGCGTTGTCACTGTTGGGGCAGATTCTGGCAGACAATCCCTCGGGGCGCATGTATAAGGCCATGGTGGATGGCAAGAAGGCAGCGCAGGTGTTCGCCTCGGCTATGTCGATGAATGAGCCGGGGCTCTTCATGACGGGCGCAGTGGTGAATAAGAGTGACTCTTTGGATGCGGCGCGGGATACCATGCTGGCTACGATTCAGGGAGTACTGACTGAACCGCCCACGAAGGAGGAAGTGGAGCGTGCCAAGAACCGGCAGCTCAAGAATATCGAGTTATTTCTTCGCAACTCCGAACAGATTGGTTTGAACCTGAGCGAGTATGCTGCTCTTGGGGACTGGCGCTCGATCTTTCTAAACCGTGACCGGCTTCGTACCGTGACTCCGGAAGATGTGCAGCGCGTGGCGACGGCTTATCTGAAGGCTTCCAACAGAACACTGGGTGAGTTTATTCCCGATGCCAAGCCGGATCGAGTGGAGATCGGGCCGAAGTCCGATCTTGCGAAGGCTTTGGAGGGTTACAAGGGCGATGCGGCGATGGCGCAGGGCGAAGCGTTTGATCCCTCGCCGAAGAACATTGAATCGCGGGTCAAGCGCACCGCGCTTGCGGGCGGTCTGAAGCTCGCGCTGCTGGAAAAGAAGACCCGGGGGAATTCAGTCCGGTTTACGATGCAGCTGCATTTCGGCGACGAGAAGAGTCTGCAGGGACTGGAGACCGTAGCTGGCATTACTGGTCAGTTACCAATGCGTGGCACCTCGAAGATGAACCGGCAACAGGTGCAGGATGCGATCGATAAGTTGAAGTCCAGGGTGAATATCTTCGGCAGCGCCACGGGTGCTTCTATTTCGATTGAATCGACGCGGGAGAACCTTGCGGCGTCGATTCGTCTGGCGGGTGAGATTATCCGTGATCCGGTATTTCCTGAGTCGGAGTTTGAGCAGTTGAAGAAGGTTGAGATTACCGGGACAGAGGCGGCGAAGAGTGAGCCGAATGTACTGGCATCGATCCGCTTGAACAGTGCGCTTTCGAAGTATCCGAAGGGCGACTTGCGGCATGTGCAGACTATTGATGAAGAGCTCGATGAGATCAAGGCTGCGACCGTGGCGCAGGTCCGGGATTTCTATAAGAAGTTCTATGGGGCAAGTTATGGGGAAGTCGCGATTGTAGGTGATTTCGACGGGGCGGAAGCGCGGAAGGCGGTTGAGGAAGCTTTCGGAAATTGGAAGACTCCGGCGAAGTATGTCCGCGTGGCGAACCCTTTGCAGAAGAACCCGGCAGTAAATGAGAAGATCGAAACGCCGGATAAGGCAAATGCAATCTTCCTGGCTGCGCTGCCGATCGAGATGACGGATGAGGATCCGGATTATCCGGCGATGGTAATGGCGAACTATCTTATGGGTGGCGGCTTTCTGAATTCGCGGCTCGCGGTGCGTATCCGGCAGAAGGAGGGCTTGAGCTACGGTGTGGGTTCGCAGTTCAGTGCATCTTCGCTGGATAAGAATGCGCAGTTTGGGGCCAATGCGATTGCCGCGCCGCAAAATATGATCAAGGTGCAGGCGGCGTTCCTCGATGAGGTGCAAAAAGCCGTTGCGGAGGGATTTACCGCGAAGGAGTTGGAGGCAGCCAAGAGTGGCTGGATTCAGAACCAACAGGGTCGGCGTTCAGAAGATCCGCAGTTAGCCGGAATCCTGGCCGCGAGAAGTTATAACGGCCGCACACTGGCGTGGGATGAGGCTTATGAAGCGAAAGTGATGGCCTTGACTGTGGAACAGGTGAATGCCGCGTTTAAGAAGCTGGTGGATCCGAAGAAGATATCCATGGTCATGGCAGGAGATTTTGCAAAGAGTGCGGGGAAATAGTGTGATGCGTTCTGTTCTTTGTTTCGGTGTGTTTGCTGTGGGCCTGTATGCGCAGGGGCCGGTGATTCAGGGGATGCCGATGCCGGCCGGGATCATGCCGTTCCAGCAGAATTTCGAAGCCTTGAAGGAAGCCGTGGGTCTGACGGATGAACAGATCAAGAAGATGCGCGAAATTCAGCAGGCGCACACGGCGGCCAGCCAGTCCGTTTATGTGCAGATCTCAGCCAAGCAGAATGAGGTGAATAACCTGCTGGCTGCGGGCAGTCCGGATGCAACGGCGATCGGGAAGCTGGAGATTGAGATCAATGCGCTGCGGGCGCAGGTTTCCAAGCAGGTTTCGAGCCGCGAGGAGTTGTTGAATGTGTTGAATCCGGCACAAAAGAAACAGCTCGAGAAGTTGCAGGAAGCGATGCAATTGCAGCGGGCTGTTAGTGAGGCCAATCAAGTGGGGTTGCTGCAATATGCCGCGCCGGTGCCTCCGAAGCCCGTACCTGTGGCGCTGGGGCCGGCCAGAAAAGAGTCGAAGTGATTCAGGCCGGCGAACTCGCGGCCCGCCTGGGGTTGGAGGTAGTGGGCAAGGCCGATACGTGGATTCGGGGGGCTGCGCCGCTCGAGTCTGCCGGGGATTCCGATGTGGCGTTCGTTGGCACGCCGAAGCTGTTCGCGGCAGCCGCGGCCTCGCGGGCGGGATGTTTGCTCGCGCCCCAGCAGTATGAGGTGGCCGGTGGACAGACGGTTCTGGTCTCTTCCAATCCAAGGGCGGACTTCGGGAAGACGCTGGGCATTCTGTTTCCGGCGCGGCGGGCCGCACCGGGAATTCATCCGGCAGCGCTGGTCGACCCTGCGGCGGTGGTGGATGTTTCGGCGGAGATCGGGCCCGGTGCGGTGGTTGAAGCAGGTACGGTGATTGGTGCTGGAGTGGTGGTGGGCGCGGGTTGCTTTGTGGGGGCAGGCTCAGTCATTGGCGGGGAGACGGTGCTGCATCACCGGGTGACGGTGTATCCACGGGTCACGCTGGGGAAACGCTGTATTGTTCATGCGGGCGCTGTGATCGGGGCTGATGGCTTCGGTTTCGAGATGCAAGGCGGGCGGTTTCAAAAGGTTCCGCAGGTGGGGACTGTTGCGGTGGGTGACGATGTCGAGATCGGTGCCAATACGTGTATTGACCGGGCGGCACTGGGGGTGACGGTCATTGGGGATGGCACGAAGCTCGACAATATGGTGCACATTGCGCACAACTGCGTGTTGGGGCGGCATGTGGTGATTGCGGCGCAGACGGGACTGGCTGGAGGCGTGACCGTTGGCGATTATGCCGTGGTGGGCGGGCAGGTCGGAGTGGGGGATAAGGCACGGATCGAATCGAAGGCGGTGATTGGTTCCGGGGCCGGGATTTTGACTTCGAAGATCGTGCGGGCTGGCGAGCCGGTTTGGGGGACGCCGGCAAGGCCTCTGCGGCAGTATTTGGCGCAACTGGCCGAAGTTTCCCGGTTGGCGCGGAATCGCAAACAAGGTGGGGAAAAGGGCTAAAGGTTTTCGGGAGGAATGCCGATCTAGTATTTGTATGGCGGCAGCGACTCTAGAACGTACTCAAGCAGCGGCGCCCAGCGTCGATCCCCGGGCAGGCAAGTATTTGACCTTTCAGCTCGGAAAAGAAGAATTTGGCATCCAGGTGCTGAAGGTGAAAGAGATTATGGGGGTGCAGGATATTACCAGCGTTCCCGGTACACCTCCTCACCTGAAGGGCGTGTTGAATCTGCGCGGGAAGATTATCCCTGTGGTGGATTTGCGCTTGAAATTTGCCTTCCCGGAAGCGCCATTTACACAGACGACTTGTATCGTCGTTGTGCAGGTGATTCAGGAAGGTGAGAGCGCCATGATCGGCTTGATTGTGGATGGTGTCAGCGAGGTTCTGAATTTGAATCCGGCTGATATTGAGGACGCACCGGATTTTGGCCAGGGCGTGGAAACACCGTTTGTCCTGGGTATTGCCAAGGTTAAGGGTGCGGTCAAGATCCTGCTGAAAATCGAAGATGTATTGACGTTGCAGGAACTGCGCGGCATTGTTGCGCTGGCGCACTGATGGTCAGTCGAGTGCGCGTCCGCGTGCGGGCAAGGTTGCAGTGAATTCGTTCAGTACCCGGTGAGTGAGGGTTTGGAGCAGTTCCGAGGTTCGTTCGTAACTCGGCGATTGAATAACGAGGCCGACGTGGTGGAGTTTCGACATCCGCCATACGATTTCGGGGATTCCGAAATGAGACGTGTCGGGCCATGGATCTTTGGCAAGTGAAACTAACAAGGCGGCATAGTTGTTGCTGACCGGGGGCAGTTCGTATGTAGCTGTGTCTCCGGTCAGTTCCAGTCTTGCCCATTCGGCCCAGAGATTGATCCCGCTGGCGGCTGAGACCATATCCGCAATATTGGCACCGCCCACTCTTGCGGAGGTTTCCAGGAAGTAGATTTCCTGGTCCGCGTGGGCTTTGATGAATTCGCTGTGGGAGGCACCGCGTTCGAGCTCAAAGGCGGATAGCAGGGCGCGGTTGGCCTGAAACAGCGAATGTTCGAGATCCCCGCCGTGCGGGACGACTCTGGTGGTGAAGACGCCTCCGCCATGAGCGACTTCCATGGGCGGGCGGCCATAGGCAGAGGCGATCTCGAAGACCACTTTTCCAGAGGCATTCAGGGTGTCCACGTGGAAGACATCCCCGGGTACGAAGGCTTCGAGGAGGTAGTGGGATCGCAGATCTCCCACGGCGTGGATCGCTTCCCAAACTTCCTCTGGCGTGTGGACTTTTTTGATGCCGATTGCCCCTGCCATGGAGCGCGGTTTGAACATCCAGGGTCCGGGCACATTTTGCAGGAAAGCGTTCACATCCGCGTCATGAAAGAGCGGAGAAAATGCGGGGACGCGAAGGCCTGCTTCCTGAGCCCGCTTTCGCATGGCGAGTTTGTCGCGGAAGTATCGCGTGGCGGATTCGCCCAGGCCGGGAATGCGGAAATGCTCGCGGAGGGAGGCGGCAAGTTCGAGGTCGAAGTCGTCCAATGGAACGATGCGGTCGATCTTTTCTGTCCTCGCAAAATAGCTCACGGCGTTCCGGGTGTGTTCGGGATTCCACATGCCTTCTTTGTCATCGGGCATGTAGAAGATCTCGTCGGCGATATCTGCCGGCCAATCTTCTTTCGCCTTCAGGCTGAGAGATGTGAGGAGCAGCACACGGGCACCTTCCCGTTTCGCGGCCCGGAGAAAGTCAACACCTTTGAAGTAGCTCGCAAGGCAGAGGATCGTCATGTTCGTCTGGAGTTCGTCCGATTGTACCCGGTTTACAGCACGGGAGAGTCATTTCCCAGCAGGGCTTTGCGAACGATCTTGATGGGAGGAAAGCCCTGCTTCAGGAAGTTGGTATGAAACTCTTCCAGTGAAAAAGTAGATCCCTTCATGGCTCTGTAGTCTTCGCGGAGTTTCAGGATTTGCAGCTTGCCCAGTGTGTAGTAGAGGTAGGTGGCGTCAGAGGTGCCGCGCTTGGTCTCCATGGTGCCGATGGCTTTGGTTTGGTAACCTTCCTTGACGAAGAAATCCACGGCCTGGTCGAAGGTCATGTTGCCAGTGTGCATCTGAATGGCAACGATGTAGCGGGCGTTCCGCAGCAGGGCATCCTGTAACTGTCCGAGGCGGAGTTTCAGGTCAGTGGAACCGTAGCCTTCGTCGAGCAGCATCTGTTCGCAGTAGTGGGCCCAGCCTTCGGCATTCGATGACGCACCCAATAACCGCCGGGTCTTCGAGGGCGCACTGGGAACCCAGAGGAACTGCGTATAGTGTCCGGGGTACGTCTCATGGATCGCCGTGCTGATGATGGTGCCGCGGTTGAAGCCCTGCATGTGCTCTTCGATCCGCTCTTTGCTCCAGGTTTTTTCTGGCAATGTCACATTGAAGTAAGCCTCCGTGGCGACCTTTTCGTATGGGCCCGGCGTATCCATGGAGGCAGAGGTCGTGGCGCGCTCGAAGGGGGGAGTTTCTTCGAGGACCGGCAATACCTTGGACGGAATCGAGATGATGTGGTGCTGTTCGATAAAGGCCAGCAGTCCGCCGAGTGTGTTGCGGAATGCATCGAGCAGACCATCGGCGGGCGGGTGATCTTTTTGCGCTTCCTCGAGGATCTGTTGCGGCGTTTTGGCGGGATCTATCTTTGCCGCTGTATCTTTGAACCGCTGCTGATTCAGGCGAAGATTCTCATAGCCAATCTTGAGCAGTCTGTCGAGGGGGATATCGACCATCTCGTCATAGAGCAGTTTCTTCCGGAAGGTATCTTCGCCGAGCCGGTAGCTGCCTTTGGACTTCGGCAGCACTTCTTTCTTCAGGAATATTTCGTAGGACTTCAGAGCCTGGATGACTGCGGTGTTGGCTGTCTTGAATTGTGCGAGCAGCTTCTGATCTTTCACGTCGGTAAAGGCGGATGGAACGTCGGTTTCAAAAAAGGAAACGATTCCCGGCAATTGTTCGAGCGCAATTTCGGTGAAGACCTTGGGCGGGTTTCGCAGATTGGTTCTGGCATCGGTGAAAAGCTTGGGCATCTGCCGTTCGCGTTCGATGAGGAGCTTCAAACGTTCAGCGGCGGGAGCGAATTTCCGGCTCATGATGACAAACGCCGCATTGCTTGCCGTGCTGGAGTAGCGGTCGGGATTGGTTTCGAGGGACCGAATGATTTCGAGGTCCTGCAGAGAAGATTGAATCGCGCCGAGGATGAGTTCGCGGTCGGCTGCCTGGGACGCGGAAAGTCCGGCGACAGGGAATGCCTCGACCTCTGCCAGCATTTTGTGCAGTGTGGATTTTTCGCGGGCGAGAGATGCTTTGGAATAGTCTTCGAGCTTCCCGTCATATTGGTGCAAGCCGGCGCTGGTTCCGGCGCTGGGAGAATACGGAAAGTAAGCCTCCGCGAAAAATCTTTCTGCCAGCGCATCCCAGTTCTGTCCAAAAGCACATACCGTTGTGAAAGCCATCACGAGAAAGAGTTTCATTCTTCTGTCCTTACCAAGAGTTGGATGAGGCCAGCTTCATCCAGAATCGGAATATTCAGTGTCCGTGCTTTGTCGAGTTTGGAGCCCGCCTCTTCTCCGGCGACTAAATAGGAGGTTTTGGAACTGACCGACCCAACAACCTTCCCGCCGGCAGCCTCAATTTGGGCTTTTGCCTCATCCCTGGTCATCGTGGGCAGGGTGCCTGTGAGGACGAAGGTGAAGCCTGCTGCTGGTCCAGACTTTTTGCGTTTGACCGTGTGTTCAAACTGGAGTCCGTAGCCGCGAAGTCTTTCGAGGAGCTTCCGGTTTTCCGCTTCACTGAAGAACGCCAGGATGCTTTCGGCCACCTTCGGGCCAATTTCGGGACAGGTTTGCAGTTCGGCGGCAGTGGCGTCGGCGATTATGTCCAGGCTGCCGAGTTGTTCGGCCAGCAACTCAGCGGTCCGTTCTCCAACGAAGCGAATCTGCAGGCCGGACAAAACTCTCGGCATGGGAAGTGTTTTGGATCGCTCAATGTTGCGGATGATGTTCTCCGCTGATTTCTGGCCCATGCGGTCCAGCGAAGCCACGATGTCCGCCGTGAGGTCATAGATATCGGCAACACTCTTCACAATGCCGCGGCTGACGAGTTGCTCGACCAAGGCGTCGCCGACGCCGTCAATATTCATGACGGAGCGCGAAGCAAAGTGCAGGATGGATTCCCGCAAGCGGGCAGGGCAGTTGGCATTGATGCAGCGGCTGGCAGCCTCGCCCTCTTCCCGCACAACATGGCCCCCGCAAACCGGGCAGGTGGTCGGCATGGAAAACCTCTGCCTGGTGGACCCCTGCATCTTGACCCGAACCACCTTCGGGATGACGTCGCCTGACCGTTCGATCACCACGGTGTCGCCGATTTGTAATTCCAGGCGCTCGATTTCGTCTTCGTTGTGCAGGGTGGCACGCGAAACGGTCACACCGCCAACTTCCACCGGGCGGAGATACGCCACCGGTGTCAGCGCGCCGGTGCGACCGACCTGGAGCGAGATCCCTTCCACCTCAGTCTCTGCCTGGCGCGCGGCGTATTTGAAAGCGATGGCCCAGCGTGGCGCCTTGGCGGTATAGCCAAGGGCGATTTGCTGCTCAATGCTGTCGATTTTGATTACGACGCCGTCAATATCGTAGGGCAAGGTTTCCCTCTCGCCCTCGTAGTGACGGATGAACTCCAGGACCTCCTCGACATTGGCACAAAGCTTCCTCTTGGCATTGACTTTGAAGCCCTGCCCGGCAAGCCAATCCAGTGATTCCCAGTGCGAAGGGAATGCCGGCCTGCCGTCTTCGAGCACGAAGTAGACGTAGTAATCGAGCGTGCGTGAGGCCGTAATGGCAGGTTCGAGGACACGAAGCGATCCGGCGGCCGCATTACGTGGATTCGCGAAACGGCTCTGCCCGCTTTCGTCCCTGGCAGCATTCAACTTATCGAAGGAGCGGCGGTTCATGACGACTTCGCCACGCACTTCAAAGGCTTCCTGCCGCTTCACGGTTAATGGCATGGAGCGGATAGTACGGGCATTTTCGGTGACATCCTCACCAATTTCGCCGTCGCCGCGCGTTATCGCCTGGCGGAACGTGCCATCGGCGAAGCGGGCCGCCATCGAGAGACCGTCCATCTTCAACTCGGCGACATATTGGAATGCTGCACCGTTCAACAGTTCCCGGACCCGGTTGTCGAACGCACGGAGTTCGGCCTCGTCGAGGGCATTATCGAGCGAGAGCATGGCGGAGGAATGTGCAGATTTCTGAAAGCCCTCCCGCGGCTTGCCGCCTACGCGTTGCGTGGGAGAGTCCGGCGTTCGCAGTTCGGGATGCTCGTCTTCCAGTTTCTGCAGGGCGCGGACCAGAGCATCATACTCTGCGTCTGTGATCTCGGGATCGTCAAGAACGTAGTAACGGTGTTCGTGATAGCGGATCTGTTCCCGGAGTTCATCGATCCGGGCAGAGGGACTGGCAGGGGAAATTGGGGGATGCATTTCGCTATACTGGGGAGTTTCACGGCCCGACTCCTATTCCGCAGACCAACTCCATTTCCCATCGTATCGGACTCATCTACAACCCGTTTGCCGGCGGGTTGCGTGGTGCGCGTTTTCAGCGCCTGGAGAAAGCTGTGGTTGAGTTCCAGAGGCTCGGTCACCAGGTGCGTTTGCTGCCAACGCAGGGCGCGAACACTGCCGGTTCCATCGCAGCTAAAGCCGTGATGGATGGCAGTACGCTGATTGTTGCGGCAGGTGGAGATGGCACGATCAACGAAGTGGTTGGCGGGCTGGCGCACTCGCATGTTCCTCTGGGCATTCTGCCGGCGGGGACGGCGAATGTTCTCGCTTCTGAGGCACGCATTCACAAGGATCTGGCACAGGCTGCCCGGCAACTCTGTGAGGCGAAGGCCTGCCGGATTGCTCTCGGTCAAGTCTCCCGAGGCGACAGTCCGGCGCGTTACTTCCTCATGATGGCGGGGGCCGGACTCGACGCTGCCATTATTCAGAACCTGGATCTCAACCTGAAGAACCGTCTGGGGAAGCTGGCTTACTGGCACGGCGGCATTCGGTTCATACGCAGCAATCCGGTCCATTTCCAGGTGGATGTGAATGGGTCGCGTTATGAGGCGAGTTTTGTGCTGACGACGCGGGTCCGGAATTATGGCGGGGATTTTGAGATCGCCAAGCGGGTCCGGCTGACAGACAATGACTTTGAAGTGATTGTGTTTCAGAACCGGACGGGCTGGGGCTATATCCGGCTCTTCGCGGATATCGTGCGGAATCGCCTGTATCACGCGCGGCAGGTCTCGATTCACCGGGCGCAATCGGTCGAGTTCTCTCTGCAAAGTGGCGCGCCGGTGTATATTCAGACGGATGGGGAAGCGATTGGTGCGATTCCGTGCCGGATCGACATTGTGCCGGATGCGCTTACTTTGTTGCTGCCGGAGGCTTACGCGGGGCGGTAGGCGGGAGTGGATTTGCGCGTTCGTTGGGTACAGCACTGGGCGATCGCTGCTCCGCGTGCCGGGTCGGGAAGTTATTGGCTGCGATGGCTGGACGCGGGTAGGTGCCGCTTTCTCTCGTGGCGATATTTCGGGGTTTTCCGCCCGATCCACTTACTTTGCTGTTACCGTCACCTTACGCGGCGCAGCCGACAGCCGCTCTATAAACAGATCAAGAAATGCCCGCTGCTGTACCGTCTTCGCAGCCTGCGTGTTCCCTTTGCCCGCAGTGAAGACCGTCGTCCCATAGAGCATCTTGCTCATGGTTTCCACCTGCACGCTGCCTGTCTCTGTACCAATCAATCCCGAACGCACCGCGACGGCGATGGCGAGCGGATCATAGAGCACCGGATAACGGTCCTTCTTTCCGCCCTGCCAAAGCTCAATCAGGTGGTAAAGGAATTGCGACGCCGGGTTCGCAGCGGTGCGAAGTCGTTCAAGGTCGGAGCCCAGCAACTTACAGGGTTCCGTCACATCCAGTCCCACACCAGTAATGGGAATGCCGGATTCGAAGACAATCGCCGCGGCGATCCGGTCTCGGTAAATGTTGTACTCCCGCCGGGCCGGATAATACGCACCACCCATGAGGATGATGCGTTCAATGTGATCCTTGATGCGCGGCTCCAGGCGTAGAGCCAGCGCAATATTGGTTAGTGGACCAATGGGCAGCAGCGTGATCTTTTCAGGCGACGACATCAAGACCTCCACGATCCTGTCCGCCGCCCGGGCCTTCGCCGAAGAGGGGGCCTGGTCAGCCCCGGTCAAGACCTCAAATTGAGGCATGCGGTTTGATACCTGCGGGTCCAGCAACGGATGCGCCGCACCGGTGGCGATGGGAATATCCTGCCTGCCGTAGAGTCCGAGTTCCTTCCAGACCAGGCGTGTGCGGTTCTCCACATCATCGACCACGGTTGTGATGAGTTTGATGTCGAGTTCGGGCGACTGCAGCGCCAGCCCCAGGGCGAGCGCATCATCGATGTCATCGCCGATATCCGTATCGAGGATGACCGGCACCGGCTTTTGGGCCATCGCCAGAAGCCCGCAGGCGAACAATAAGAGCAATGCCCGCTTCATCTTGCCACCAGAGAATTGAAGAAGAGCTTGAATGTCAGATAACTCTGCGCGCGGTATTGCGGACGCATCCCGAAGAGAATCACATGACCGGCTCCGATCTTCGCATCGACCAGCGCCGTCTTGCCTTCAATCAACTTTTCTCCCAGCAGCCAGCCGGAAGCCAGCGGGTTTGTCTCCGTATACTTGGCGACAGATTGCTCTTCCGTAGTGAAAGCGGGGCTGCCTTCTGACCAGATGGTGATATCCGAAGGCAAACCGGCAGCCAGCGGACTGGAAGTATCCAGCTTCACGTTCAGCAGGGAGCCGGGGGAATAGAAGTCCTTATTGGCAACGCCGGCCAGCACGTTCTTCGCTTTCACTCCAAGGTGTTCAATGGCCCAGGAAGAGGACTTATTCAGGCAAACAACCGTCCCGCCCGCGTTGACAAAATCTTTGAGTGCCGCCGCGCCTTTCTCGCCGAGTCCACCCTTGTATTCATCCGGAAGATTGCCACGGGCTCCGTTTTGAATGACAGCGGACATTTCGTCCGGCAAGACGATGCTGTCGAACTTCGCCCGCAGGTTCCCTGCCTGGATATCCGCGTTCCGCAGACTCGTGTAAGCGAAGCCGAATTCTTCGAGCAGCCAGCGGGTCCAGCCTTCGTCCATGTTGGCGGCGAAGCTCTTATACAGTCCAACGCGGGGTTGTTTGATTGGTTGGAAGCCCGCAGCGGGAGTGCCGACCGCGAAGTCACCGGTTGCGCTGCGATAGACGGCTGTGCCTTTGGTCCATGCGGCGTTGACGGCCTTCCAGCCATCGGTATCAGAGGCCTTGTAAGTGGACTTTGACTCGAATTTCCCAAAGTCCGCCTTTTTCAGACTGCCCGGAGGCGCTTTTTCGATGAAGCTAACATCGACGCCGAATAAGAGGGGCAGGGTATGGGCGGTCGTATCATATGGCCGTTTCGGCGGACCACCAGGATATAACAGATCGGTCGGATATTGCTGGCGCTCCAAGAGCGACTTCGCCCAGCCCGAATACGGTTGCGCCATTGGAATTACATAATTCCCCTGCGAATCCTGACTTACTTCCACATCTCCAAACGCGAGGGTCTCCAGTAACTTGCGTGTAGCGCCGGGGTCACGCTGGTCCTTGGGAATTACAATGCCCCAGGGACTGGTGCGCTGGATCTGGTGAACATTGACGGTGTAGAACGCCCGGAGAATATCTTCGCGCTTGATTGCGGCGTTATACAGCAATGATTCGAACGCTGATTCCTGATAGTCAATAATGTCCCTGATGCGCCAGGTTCCCCCCAGCCACGGCTGCAGATAATTCCAACTCCTCTCGCGCGGGTTGTAGCCGAGCGAAGTTTCATCGATATCATCCGGGCCGAGAGTGATGGGTGTTGCCAGGCGCACGCTGGCGGACTCCGTCAGAATGCGCATGCCGCCGTGGAAGCTCTGGTAGTGGCGGGACGGTGACCAGAAATCATAAGCCGCATGAATGGCAACACCGGTCTTGCCCTGCGCGGTGAGATCAGAGGCCATGGCCGAGCCAAGCCAGTTCATTTCCTGGGACAAGATTGGGTCGATGTTTGGCTCAATGGGATCGAGCCATGGCGGAATGAAGATACGGCTGCCGCCGGAACCCTGCTGGTGAACGTCGTAGACGATTTCCGGATGCCAGACATTGTGGAGCTTCGAAACGGTGGCACGGGTCTCAGGCTGGGAAAAGATATACCAGTCGCGGTTATTATCGTGGCCAACGTACTTCTGGTATAGCTCGGGCGGGCTGGAGCCTTCGGCCTTCGTCCCAAGCGTTTTGCGGTACCACTGGGTGACGATATCCACGCCATCGGGATTGATGGAGGGTGCCAGCAACAGAATATTGTTCTGCAGGATCGCCTTGAAGTGCGGGTTGTCTTCCGTGATCAGGCGGTAAGCGAACTCGACGGCACTGTGTGTGGAGGCGACCTCAGTGGCGTGGATGGAACACGTCATGAGGATGATGTTCTTCGCCTGGGGATAGAGCGCTTCGGCTTCCTTTGCCGTGGTGCGGCGGGGGTCGGAAAGACGCCGCTGGATCTCTTTATATTTTTCGAGATTCTTGAGTACTTCGGGTGCTGCGATGGTCGCGACGATCAGGGGACGGCCTTCGGCGGAACGGCCATATTCCTCCACGCGAATCTTATCGCTCGATTTTGCCAGCAGTTCGAAGTAGCTTACTACTTTCGCCCAATCGAGGAGTTGGCGGTCTTCGCCGATCTTGTGACCGAAGTGGGATTCCGGGGTTGGAACCGCGGCTGGACTGGAAAGCGACAGCAGCAAGGCTGCTGCGGTGCACGTCAACAATCGTTTCAACATGATTAGGGACGATTATAGACGGAAGGCATGTCAGGCGGCAGCGGCAGCAGCCCTGAGGCGGGGGGCGGCAGCTTCCAGAAGCGCGCAAACTTGTTGACGGTCCAAGGGCAAGGCGCAATAGTCCGTGGCTCCGGCTTCCAGGGCATCCAGCCACTCAGCGGTTTCCGGCAGCCTGGAAACTACGATGAAGGCCATCTCCTGGCGGGCTTTGCGAATGGCACGTAATAAAGGGACATAGGCGTTGCGGTCTGCGCAGGCAAAGACAATATCAGCGTCGAGGCAGGCGTGGACGGGGGCAGTCCCCGGCAGAGGAACAATCTGGTGTTGATTGGAATCAATGACGCGGCTGGCTTGCAGGATGGCACCTGCATCGAGTCCGCATAAAACTACTTTTGCCATAGCCTGATTTCCTTACCGCCATGGAGCTGGCAGTCTTATAGTGACTGTACTTCCCCTAATTTCTCATCTTTTTCTAAGCACGTATATGGCTCACGGTGAGGAACAGCACAGAACGCCGGATGCGACGAAGTGTGGGTGGGGCGCATCGTAGAATTTAAGTATCCGGACAGCCACAATTGCAGAGACTGAAATTTCCCCGCGAACCGTTTGGGTGATGTCTGTAGCCTGCGCCGTGAGTGTGGCGAATATCTATTACAACCAGCCCTTGCTGCCCCAAATGGCGGCTTCATTGCAGGTGAGCGGGCATGCCATCGGCTATCTTCCGGGTTTCACACAGGCTGGGGTTGCAGCGGGCATGTTTCTTTTCGTTCCGCTGGGTGATATGTTTCCCCGGCGGCGATTGATTATCCTGCTCTCTCTGGCCATAGCCTTGGCGGTATTGCTGACTGCGTTGGCACCGTCCCTCCAGTGGCTTTATTTCGCAGGATTTCTGACCGGAATCACCACGATTGTTCCGCATCTGGTTCTTCCTTTTGCCGCGAAGCTTGCCCCGGACCGGCGAAGGGGTCAGATCGTGGGGACCGTGCTGGGTGGCTTGCTTACGGGAATTCTTTTGGCGCGCGTGGTAAGTGGTTTCGCCGGGGATTGGTTTGGCTGGCGCGCGGTGTATTTTGGCGCCGCAGTGCTGATGGTGATTCTCGCGGCCTTGGTGCGGGTGAACCTGCCGGAGGACCTTCCCGACCGAAGAATCCGGTACAGCGAAATGCTCCGGTCGATCCTCGATCTGGTCCGGACTCAACCCGTACTGCGTGAGGCCTCGCTCGAAGGTGCGATGTTGTTCGGTGCGTTCAGTGCCTTCTGGTCGACGCTGGTGTTTCATCTGGCGGGCGCGCCCTACCACTACGGGGGCAAGGTGGCCGGACTGTTCGGACTTGTGGGGGCAGCCGGTGCGGCCTTTGCTCCCCGCGCGGGTCATCTTTCGGACCGGAAGGGTGCCGGTTTCACGGTGTCTGTTTCGATCAGCGTGTCCATCGCCTCCTATTTGGTTTTCGCGGCGGGCGGGGACCATCTCTGGGGCTTGATTGCAGGTGTGATCCTGATGGATCTGGGCGTTCAGGCTGGTCATGTGGCGAATCAAACCCGCATTTACGGACTGGTGCCTGAGGCGCGCAGCCGCTTGAATACGGTGTATATGGTTTCGTACTTCGTCGGCGGCGCGATTGGGTCCGCCTTGGGTGCTTACGGCTGGCAGCAGGCTGGCTGGCTTGGCGTCTGTGCCGCTGGCATTGTGCAACTGCTGCTGGCGGGAGTGGTGCGATGGCGCATGGGTGGTCCGAGGTGACCTCTTCTCCGGCCGCGGCGCGATCAGAAGGGCCAACAACGCCTGCTTGGCTGTGGCCAAACCTGCTGAGTCTGGATGCGCCTGCGTTTGCTGTCACGTGGCAATGGATGCTGGCGCGTACGCTGCACGCGAAATTGCCTCCCGCCGTTCCACTGGCGCTGGCGCTTTGTGTCTGGGCTGTTTATGTGCTGGACCGGGTGCTGGATGGCGCGTCCGCCATGACGCCCCGCCATCTGTTTGCCGCACGCTACCGGAAGCAGTTGCTGGTCGCGGTGGTGGCGGGCTTGATTCTTGGCGGGGTCACGCTGCTGCCCAGGCTGCCATACCTGATCATTCTGCGCGGTTTCGCCATGGCTGCCGCTTGCGGAATTTACCTGTTGGTTGTACGGACCCGCAGTGAGTACCCCAAGGGCGCAGCTATGAGCCTGCTTTGTGCGGCGGGGATTGTGCTGCCGTTCTGGAACTGGCCGGCTTTCGTGATGACAGTGCTCACGGTTTGGGGAAATACGCGAATGATTGACGCGTGGGAAGCAGGACAACGGCCCGGTTCAGCGCTTCGGTTACTGCTTTTCTGTATCTCCCTGGTGTCTGCGGTCAGGCTATCCCGGTTCGGCACGGGTGCCGCGCTGGGCTGCGGACTCATGCTGGTGGTGGACGCCGCCGGAGTCTGGATGAGCCGGAATGCGGTCCGGTGTCTGTTGGACTGGGCGCTGATTGTTGGTGCGCTGGCAGGGATCGGGCTGGCTTTTTAGTCCGCGCACAACGGACTCGCCGTCCGCTGGTTACACCGCGGCTGGGTCGAGTACCGCGACACCGGCACGCTGCAGGACGGCTTCCACGTCGGCAACGCGCAACCGGGTGGCGTCGAATTCCACTAGCAGGCCCTCTGCGGTCAAACGGATTTTTTCGATGCCATAGGTCGAGTTGGCCGCCGCGAGGCGTGTAAGAACTGCATCATCGGGTTGCTGCTGAAGATGGAAAGTCCGCTGCACTTTGGTCATGCCGGGATTATACCGGATTGGCCCAGTGATTCACTGGCCCATGCCCGTGCCCGAGGCCAGGATTGGATTCGATCGCGTTGGAAATAAAGGCCTTGGCCACACTTATCGCGTCGGTGAGTTGCTCACCTGACGCGAGCAGCGCCGTGATTGCCGCCGAATAGGTACAGCCGGTGCCGTGGGTGTGGGCCGTGTTGTGGCGCGGGGCGGTGAAGCAGTGGAAGCCGCCCTGGTGGTAAAGCAGATCGAGTGCATCCCCTTCGAGGTGCCCACCCTTGATCAGCACGGACGCGGCACCGAGATCAGCAATGCGGAGTGCGGCCTCCTGCATCTGGGGGAGGTTGGTGACTTCGATGCCAGCCAACACTTCGGCTTCATGCAGATTGGGCGTGAGGAGTGCAGTCTTCGGCAGCAGGTGGGTGATCAATGCGCTGCGCGCTTCGGTGCCGATGAGCGGCGCGCCATGTTTACTGATCATGACGGGATCGACCACCAGAGGGCAGGGGAAGTGGAACTGCGCCACGGCCTCAATGACGGCGCTGTTTCCGAGCGCGCCGGTCTTGACCGCGTGGGGCGGAATGTCTTCGAGTACGGCAGCGATCTGCCCGGTGATGAGTTCGGGGGAGAGGATCTCCACGCGCGAGACCCGTTGCGTATTTTGTACGGTCAGCAGGGTGACGGCGGCCATGCCGTAGACGCCGAACTGGTGGAAGGTCTTCAAATCGGCTTGCATGCCCGCGCCGCCGGAGGGATCTGAGCCTGCAATCGTCAACGCGCAGGCACGGCCAGGTTGGGAAGATTGGATCATTTAACTCTTTGATGATGGCACCGGGGCTAAAGGTGGAAGCTGTCCCTGCCGATAGATATTCGTGACTGTATTGCGCCTGTGGTGCTTTTTCATCTTCCTTGTGACCGGAGTGTTCGCCCAGGAACTGCATCTGAAGGTGCCGGGGAAGATGGTGGCGGCTCCGTCCGGACGGCAGCACCTGTTGCTCCAGTTTGATCATCCGCTGAATCCGCAGGATTTGGCTGCGATCACGCAGGGCGGAGGGCGGGTGGTTGCAGCGGTTCCCGATAACAGCGTCATGATTCTGGCTCCGGATGGGTTTATAGTTCCTGCTGGCGTGCAGGCATCCGGTGTGATGCCGGTGGCGCAGAAGATCAGTGCCGGGTTGTCTTTGGAAGCTTGGAATGGGGCCGTGGTGGAGTTCCACGACGATGTGAGTGCTGCTGTGCAGGATTCTGTTGGCGCGGCGGAGGGTTTCGCTTTCCTGCGACTGGCGCGGTTGAAGGCCTCACATGTGCTGGCGTTCGGGACGTATCAAGAACTAACTGCACTGGCCGCTCACGATGAGGTGGCTTATGTTTTCCCGGCGGACATGAACTTGCTTTCAGATGCGACGATGCGCCCCTGCGTGGGAATGCTCACACAGGCTGGAGCAGTGGCGCAGTATTCGAATATTGT
The DNA here is from genome assembly GCA_903923395.1 of uncultured Acidobacteriia bacterium. Classification (GTDB taxonomy): domain Bacteria; phylum Acidobacteriota; class Terriglobia; order Bryobacterales; family Bryobacteraceae; genus BOG-234. The sequence goes on along the minus strand of CAIXXM010000124.1, from coordinate 6,465 downwards.
GCATGGCTGGGATCTGGGCAGTGATCAGATCGCTCACTTGAACTACTTTTGGGCAGATCTCACGCTGAAGGTTCCAGCGTTGCAGGTTCAGAGTGAGATTCTGCGGGCGCTGAATGAGTGGGCCAAGCACACCAACATTACTTTTCAGCAGGCCGCGAGTGCTGCCCAGACGCACACGATCACGATCCTCTTCGCTGCGGGGGCGCATGGTGATCCCTTTGCGTTCGACGGCCCGGGCGGTGTTCTGGCGCATACGTTCTACCCGGTGCCGGTAAATCCAGAGCCGGTTGCCGGGGACATGCATTTTGATGCGGCGGAGAACTGGCATATCGGGGGAGATATCGATATCTACTCGGTGGCCCTGCATGAAGCCGGGCATGCACTGGGGCTGGGCCATTCTGATAACCCGGGCGACGTCATGTATCCGTATTACCGAAGTGGCGCACAATTGAGTACCAACGATATCGGTGCCGTGCAGCAACTGTATGGTTCCCCGGTTGCTGTCACGGGGACGCCCCCGGTGCCCGTTCTTTCAATCGAGCCGCTTACTCTGTCACTGAACCCGCTTCCCGCGACGACGGCGAAGCCGGCTACTACCCTTTCTGGCGCTATTTCAGGTGGGCAGATGCCCGTGAGTCTTTCCTGGCAAACGGACCATGGGAATTCCGGGGCTATGCCCGGCGCTGTCGCAGGGCAATGGACCGTCACAGGAATCCCGCTGGTCGCCGGAACCAATACGATTACCGTGAATGCCATGGATGCTGCGCACAACTCCGCTACGGTTTCTATTCCGGCGGTCTATCAGGTCCCTGCACCAGTGCAACAACCAACGGTGCCGCCACCAACTGCCGCACCCATATCCGTCAAGATACAGTCACCGGCTGGCAATACGATCTCGACGTCTGCTTCGACGATATCTCTCGCAGGCATAGCTTCGGGTGGCAGCGGCAATCTTGCTGTGAACTGGCAATCGTCGATTGGACTCTCGGGCGTGGCTTCCGGTTCGAATGCCTGGTCAGCGCCGAGCTTGCCACTCTATACGGGCACCAATACCTTCGTTGTGCGTGCGACTGATTCGACCGGTGCCAGTGCCTGGACTACCTTGGTGGTGACCAGGAAGTGATTACCTCGCTGGATAACCGGGGCTTTGCTTGACCTCAAGAATTTGCAGGGTGTGCCGTTCGGTGTGTCCGGCCAGCAGCATCATCCACTGGACAGCATCGAGATCGTCGCCGGTAGGTCCTTTGAAGAAGTGCACACGGAGATCATCCTGCGTGGTGCGGATGTAGTCGAGGGTCTTGTCGCGCTCTTTGTTGAAAGCACCTGCAGCGTCCGCTGTGGTGTTGTACACCTTCTTCGGCTGAATCGGCTCCGGTGCGGTGGCTTTCTTGCTGCGGTCCAACAGTGCCTTGAGGACGGCTTCATTGCCTGCCGCATTGCCGGGTTTGCGTTGGGCGGCCAGGTCTGGATTTGCGGGGCTCTTCATGATCTGTTCGGTGATCAAACCGCGCAGAAAGGGCTCCGCTGCCGCAATGTGTTCGGCTGTCTCCTGAATCGACCAGCGATCCGGCGCAGCTTTGTAGACCCACTGCGCCGGTGAAACGCCTGCAATGGAATCGAGGAACATCTTGCGGGAGGCGTGCAGTTCACTCAGAATACGGTCGCGGTCACCCTGGGCGATGGGAGCCGCGGTCAACAGGGCGGCTGTCAGAAGCAGAACAGTGGTCTTCATTGCCTCTATCTTATTCCGGTTGCGCGTACAGGTAATCGGACGCATAGCCTGCGATCCGCTGAATGGAAGCCAGATCATGCGCTGCCCATTCGCGGAGGATGTGGTCGAGAGTGACCGGGCCGTGTGCGGGGTGCACTGCCGTCCTGGCAAGATCCGGTTGGCTCAGATTCTCAAGAAACTCGACATTGTCATCACGGCGTTCCGTCCAGTGCGCCATGGATTCTTCGGCGTCTCTGCCGGAATACGTTCCTGCCGCGAAAAAGCCATCCCGGTCATAGGCGGGCAGTTGCGGATTGTTTCCGGCCATGATCGCGTCGATCCATTGCCGGAACTGGTGTTCTTCCACATGGGACAGATATTCCAGAAATTCCGCCAGCGAGGCTTCGCCCGGCTCCGGCTTCAGATAGGCGTCCTTGTCCTCCAGACCTTCGAGCAGGTCCTGAACAATGTCCGGGGTGATCATCAAGTGGTGAATCGCGGGGTGTTGCAGTTCAACTTTCGCCATGCATTCACGATTATCGCGGTTCGATGTTGGTGAGGGTGATGGTGCGTGATTCGTCTTCGTTTGGTTCGATGCGAATCTCTGTCCGACGCGCTGGTAAAAGGGCGGGGAAGCGTTCTGCCCATTCCAGCAACACCAGTGATTTGCCCGCGAATAGATCATCGAGTCCCAGGGTTTCGACTTCGTGTTCTTCGTCCAATCTGTAGAGATCGATGTGGAAGACCGGGTCTTTGTCCCCGTATTGGTGAACCAGCGTAAACGTGGGGCTGGAGACCTCATGCATGGTGGCGGCACCCCGGCCTTCGACAATGCCCTTGGTCAGCGTGGTCTTTCCTGCGCCGAGGTCGCCAATCAGCAGCACGGCACCCTGCAGTTCACGGCTCAGTTCGCGCCCCAGAGCGATGGTGGCTTCTTCATCCGCGGTATGAAACGTTCGTGATGACACGGGATGCCTCGCTCAGTGAATGCAATAAATCGGTCGCAATGACGGTTTGTTCGGAAAGCTTGTTTGCCGCCAGTTCGCCAGCCAGGCCGTGCCAGTAGACTGCCGCGGCCACCGCGAGATCAGTTTGCTCCGGGAACTGGGCCAACAGGCCGGCGGTGAGTCCGGTGAGAATGTCACCGGTTCCAGCCGTCGACATCGCGGGCGAGCCGGAGGGATTCACCCAAAGCCGCCCGTCGGGAAACGCGGTGAGGGTTCGGTGGCCTTTCAACACCAGGGTGACGTTCCGTTTGCGGGCGAATTCCTGGGCTGTATTCAGGCGATCCGCTTGGATTTCCGCAACAGATAACCCCGTCAGGCGGCTCATTTCGCCAGGATGCGGCGTCAGGATCCGGGGATAACGCACTTTGCCGGGCCATTCCGACATCGCCAGGCAATTGAGGGCGTCCGCATCCAGAACCATCGGTTTCCGGACGGAGGCAAAGAGCTGCGCTACGGTCTTGCGTGCCCCGTCGCCGGTACCGAGTCCGGGTCCGATGGCAATGAGGCTGCGGATGAAGGCCAGTTCCTCAATGCGGGCGAAAGCGGCGTCAGAGAGAACGCCATCCGGGGTCTCCGGCAGCGGTTCGGTCATCAACTCCGGCGCGAAGGCTGCAATGGCATCGAGGGCGGAGGCCGGGCAGGCCACGGTGACCAATCCCGCGCCCGCACGGAGTGCTGCCATGCCGGCCATAGCAGCAGCACCGCTCTTGCCACGCGCACCAGCGACCACCAGAACGTGTCCGTACCGGCCTTTGTTTGATTCCTTCTGGCGGGGGGCGAAGAGCGTGGCAATGCATTCGGGAGTCACCAACCCCAGCAGTGCGTCGTCATAGAGTGCTTCCGGCGAACCGATGGGCGAGATTCGCAGTGCTCCCATGTTGTCGCAGGCGGGAGCAATCACGTGGCAAACCTTGGGGGCGGTAAAGGTGACCGTTGCATCGGCGCGAATCAAAGCTCCGGGGATATTCCCGGAACTGCCGGAGAGTCCGGAGGGAATATCGATGGAGAATACTTTGGCTTCCGCGCGGTTCACGGCTTCAATTGCGGCCAGTGCGGCACCTTCCGCCGGACCGCGAAGCCCGGTGCCTAAGATGGCGTCCACAATCAGAGTTGCGCCGGCCAAAGCTTCTTCCACGGAATCCGTGTGCGACAGACCTGCCGCATGGAACATTGCCAGCGCGAGGGCTGCGTCGCCCGAAGGCGGGGCGATCAATGCCGTGCGCAGGCTCAGTGGCTGGTGCAGCACATGTAACAGCCGTGCCAGGGCAAGGCCATCTCCCCCGTTGTTTCCTTTCCCGCAAATGACCGCGATCCGATGACGATGCAAAGGGCCGAAACATTCCTCCAGATACTCGAGTGCCCGGTGGGCGGCGTTCTCCATCAGGATGATGCCGGGAATGCCTGCCTCCACCGTGGCGGCATCCACTTTCCGCATCTGCTCTGGCGTGAGTACTTTGCGGGGCAGTATCATGCCAGCCCCTGCGCGATCACGATGGTCATATCATCCGGTAACTCCGGGGCGTTGCTCCACTGCATCACGGCCTCGATAATCTTCTCCGCGATCTCCTTTGCTTCCAGGTCCTGGTGTTTCAAGATCGTTTCTGCCAGGCGTTGTTCACCGAATTCTTCGCCGTATGCATTTTCCGGCTCCGTGATGCCATCCGTATAACTGACCAGTAAGTCACCCGGTAATAACTCGACGGTTTGCTCTCCATAAGTCAGCATGGGGAAGGCACCGACTACGGTGCCCGTAACTTCCAGGGGAGTAACTTCTCCGGCATGCAGCAGCAGCGGTGGAAGATGCCCGGCATTGGTATACGTGAGTTTCCGGCCGCTCTCATCGAAAATGCCAAAGAAGAATGTCGCATACTTCTCCGCCGACGTGTTCGCGTATAGCTGCTTGTTTAACTGTGCGACCACTTTGCAGGTGGAATGGCCGTCACCCGAGGCCAGTTGTGTCCGCATGATGGACTGGATGGAGGCCATCAACAGCGCTGCCGATATTCCTTTTCCCGCGACGTCTCCAATGGCGAAGGCCAGATTTCCTTCCGGCAGCTTGAGATAGTCATAATAATCCCCCGAGACGGAACGGGCGGGGTGACAAACGCCTGTCAACCGGACGGCCTTCATGACCGGGGCAGAGCGGGGAAAGAGCTGGTTCTGGACTTCCCGAGCAATCGCCAGTTCCGATTCCATCCGCTCCTTCTCTTTGGCGATGACCACCAGTTGCTCAATCTGCGCGCTCATGTTGTTGAACGACGTGTTCAACTCCGCCAACTGATCTTTGCCCTTGACGGGAATGCGGTAACTGAAGTCCCCTTTGGCGACCTTCTGCGTGCCTTCGTAAAGTTCATGAACGGCTCCGGTAATGGTACGCGTCAGGGAGATCCCGATCACCAGCGAGAAAATTTCCGTCATTAACAACATGGAGGCGATCACGATAAAGATCAGGAAGGCAATCTGCTCGGTGTCAAAGTGAACACCGAACACCGCGCTCAGGACGGCGGAAGGACGGGTGTCCACAATTAACCCCGCCACGCCGCTCTCGGGCTTGACGGAGAGGGGATTGAACCATGTCACCTGTAGATCGAGCGGATTGTAAGGCTCGGGTAACTTGCCAATGGGATGCGGGCGGAATTCGACATCCTCTCCCTGGACCTTCATCGCAACTGGTCCACTCTTCTTTGTTTTGGCGAAGCCCTTGCTGTCGGACTGTCCTTCGGTGTCAGTGAGCATGACCGTGCCGACGGCAGGCACCAGACGCTCCAGCAACCGCATGGTCAGTGGCGCAGCCAGGACGATGCGCGTGCCTTTGGGAGTCGTGCGGCTGCACCACAAATAGATTTGCTTGTTCGAGCGGACAAAGCCGGTGTAGTTATCGAGGCCCGGATGATCTTCGAGTGTACTGTCGGCGGGAAAACGGAAGGTCTTCTTGCCGCGCACCAGCACTTCGAACTTCGATACGCGGGACTGCACCACCGGCGCAATCTGGTTGACGGTATCTTCGAGTTGCTCGGGGTCACTTTGCGAGATGACTTCCACCGGGTTGCTCAGCAGTTGGGCACTGCGCTCCAGTTCCGAACTCACCAGGTAGACAGCGACCTGGCCCACCAGCATGTAAGTCGCCGCGAGCGCCAGCAGGGCGACCAGCACCACAGGCACGACGCCGATGAAGATATAGGTGACGTAGAGCCGGTTGCGCAGCCTCCAAATGGTCTGGCGCAGGGCATACCGGATGGCGCGGAAGCCAAGCACCATCCCGATCACAATTACAGCAAGGCTGAGAAGCCCCGTGGCTTTGCCTGCCGGGGTCAGTTGCAGCACCAGATCCAACACGAGCAGCGCAGCGAATACGTAGCCCAGCGACAGCTTCGATTTCAGGTTTGCGAGCACTTGTTTCAACACTTCAGGGTAAACGATCAGCGGGAGTATTTTCGCCCGGAGTGAAGGTCTGAGAGATTGCCGGAGCCTCCGCGCCGCCCGTTGCAGTATCGTGCGAGAGCCGGCCCTGCAAGATTCCGAGAGCTTCGGCCGGGGTATCGGCGAAGTGGAATAACTCGAGGTCCTTCTCCGCGATCATCCCGTGTTTCACAAAAGCCTTGAAGTTCAGGATCTCCTCCCAGAAACTTCTGCCGTAGAGGATGATCTCGATGTGCTTTTTCAACTTCTGGGTCTGCACCAGGGTCAGGATCTCGAAGAGTTCGTCCATGGTCCCGAAGCCGCCGGGAAAGACGACCAGAGCCTTCG
>CAIXXM010000123.1 GCA_903923395.1 uncultured Acidobacteriia bacterium | reverse complement strand
GGGTTTTCGGGGGCTTGCGGGACGACTGGTTCCCGGTACGAGCTGTTTGTATATTACGTGAAGCTAATAATTTAGGTATACTCTGGGTGTGCCGGTTGAGGTTGAGTATACCGATGAATTTGGCGAGTGGTGGAGTGGATTGACCTTCGCGGAGCAGGATTCGGTCCGAACGTACATTGATCTACTGCGCAGGTTTGGTACGTCACTCGGTTTTCCCCATTCTTCCGGAATCTTGAGATCGCGGCACCGTCACATGCGTGAGCTTCGGCCGCAGCATCAGGGTCGGCCATATCGAGTACTTTATGCGTTCAACCCTCAGCGGACTGCAATCTTGCTGATTGGTGGCGACAAGACTGGGGACGACAGATGGTACGAGGTCTTTGTTCCATTAGCTGACCGGCTTTACGATGAACACCTGCTGGAACTCAGAAACGAAGGGATCATTTAGCGATGCCAAGAAAGAATTTCCGTGAACTCGAAGCAGCCATGGGCACTGAGCGCATTGCCGTTACTGACGCGCGTGTGGAGGAGTTTATTGCAGCCATGCCATTGCAACGTGTTCGTGAAGCACGGAATCTGACGCAGCAGCACCTGGCCAGCATTTTGCACAAGGATCAGTCGGCGATATCTCAAATGGAACGCCGCAGTGATATGTATGTGCGGACACTGGCAGATTTCATCAAGGCGCTCGGCGGGGAGTTGGAGATTCGTGCGAACTTCCCGGACGGGAGCGTGCGGATTACTGGGTTGGGCGAAGTGAAGGTAGCGTGAGTTGGGCTGTGTTAGCCGGCGTGCGAAGTTGATTGCAGCCATGCCGCTGCAACGTGTTCGTGAAACACGGAATCTGGCGCAGCACTAGTAATCTCGGGCGGGGGTGTTGATATGGCCGGGCAGTTTGACTCCCCGGTATCGCAGGGTTACGGTGGAAGCAGGGAGGGTTTCTCATGATGATATCGCTGGACGTCCGGCCCGAGGTTGGCGCGGAACTCATCCGCCAAGCTGCGGTGCTTGGGTCCACCATGGAAATCCATGCTGCGCACCTTCTCGAAGCGGCGGTTGAGGGACCAGCGGTCTCATGGGCTGGGCTTACAGGCAAGTCATTCGTGGACGAATGTAGCAAGGTACGTGGACTCCTGACGGACGAAGAAGTGGACACACTGTTCAGGTGGGAACGCTCATTTAGCCCGGTTGTTGAATTCAAATGAGCGGTATTCGAGATGGCACGGCGTCTCGGGATGCACGTAAATTGGCGCGAAAACTCATTCGTTTTCGCACTACTCCCGCGCATAGAAATTAGAGCGTGGTCTAAGCTGCTGTTCAGTCATCGTGATAGTCTGTGATGCTGCCGAGTTGTTCGTGCGGTTCGCGAGTTAGTGCGAGTAGTCGCTTCTGCTCATTTTGTGGTAGACCTTCGTCAGAGTCGCCGATTTCTTTCGTCATCGCTCCACCTTCTCATCTGTTGGAGCCTCCAGTAAACCCGGGGCGGTTCAGGGACGGGGTGATACTTGCACTCTTGAACCAGGTGGCTGGCGTAGGCAAGACAAGCCAACACATCTTCGTGCGTCAATCTGGGGTAGTTGTCGAGGATCGTGGCTTCTGATTCTCCGGCAGCGAGGAGTTTGAGAATCAGTTCGACAGAAAGACGCGTTCCCTTTATCCTTGGTTTGCCGGATAGGGTATCTGCGTCCATTACGATTCTGTCTGAAATCAACATTAAATTCAGGATAGCGAGAAATTATGGTGTGGCGAATCTTCGGGGCACTTCCAACGAATTGTGCAAGTGGGCCCGTAACAAATTGATTTGGCCTCCAGCCCGTTCCGAGGCGGTCCAGCAAGAAACAGTCCGCGGCGCCGAGGACCAATCCAACAGGTATGCTGAGCGAATCATCAACCGTCAGTGAAAGAGCTGCACTTATGGCCTGAAAGTGATTGAGTCAAACATGGTCCTGAATGACGTTTACCGGGAACAATTGAACTCGCGGTACCCCAGCGTGCCTACCGGTCCCGCTGCGTGACCAGTTCTGTCAGCGTCAGCAGTGCCCGTTGGAACGGGCTTTCCGCGAACTCGTTGACTAACTGTTCCGCTCGATCAGCGAAGTGGGCGGCGCGTTCTTTGGTGCGCTGGATGCCGCCGTTGCGTTCCACCATGGCCAGCACCTCTGCGAACGGCACCTTCTCATACGACCGGTCGCGGAGGACGGTTTCCACCATCGCTCTCTCCGCCGCTGTGGCGTTTTCGAGGGCGTAGACCAGGGGCAGAGTCACTTTGCCTTCGCGCAGGTCGCCGCCGACGGGTTTGCCCAAAGTCGCTTCGCGGGAAGTGAAGTCCAGCATGTCGTCGATCATCTGGAACGCCATGCCCAGGTTCCAGGCGAAGTCGCCCAGCTTCTCCTCGGTCGCATTATCGGCGCGGGCGGAGACGGCTCCGAGTTTGGCGCAGGCAGAGAAGAGACAGGCCGTTTTGCGGTCGGCGATCTCCATACAGTCGGCTTCGGTGATTTCGATTTTGCCGACGCGTTCGAGTTGGATTAGTTCGCCCTCCACCATGAGCTGGGTGAGGCCGATGAGGAGGTCCAGGATATGGAAGTTGCGTTCGCGCAGAGCCACCTGGAAGGCCTGCATGTAGAGCCAGTCGCCGCCGAGGACACAGGTGTGATTGCCCCACTGCACGTTGGCGGAGGGCCGGCCGCGCCGGGTTTGGGCCATGTCGATGACGTCGTCATGGACGAGGGTGGCCGAGTGCAGCATCTCCACGACGGCACCGAGTTGGACGGCGGTCTTGCCGCCACCACCGGCGTAACGCGCGCAGAGCAGGAGTAGTGCCGGACGGAGACGCTTCCCGCCGGCATGCTGGATGTGGTGGCCGATGTTGGTGACGGTTTCGACCGGGGCGAGGAACTCCACGTCGATGACCTTTTCGACGAGTTCCAAGTCCTCGCGCACGAGGTCGAAGATTTCCCTCGTGGTGAGAATTTGCTTTACCCGTTCAGTTTGCATCGGAAACCTCAGTGTAATCGGACGGCTGTTGTGAACGCGGAAAGAGGCGTTCGAAGTTGTTGGTGGTGAGGGTGGCGAGGTCCTCGAAAGTCATGCCGCGGAGTTCGGCGAGACGCTTGACAGATTCGACCATCATCGCCGGTTCGTTGCGTTTGCCGCGGTAGGGGGCCGGGGCAAGATAAGGGGCGTCTGTTTCAACAAGCAGACGCCCCGGTGGAGTCATAGCGGCAGATTCGCGGACGGTTTCCGCAGTCTTAAAAGTGAGCACTCCGCCGTAACTTAGATGCAATCCGAGGTCCAATGCCTGTTGGGCCTGTTCGGGGTTGCCGGTGAAACAGTGCATGACGCCGGGGCCGGACCAGTGTTCGCGAAGAACGGCTATGGTGTCGTCCCAGGCTTCGCGGGTGTGAATGATGACCGGCAATTTCAGATCCGAGGCGAGCTTTAGCTGTTCCACAAATACGTCGCGCTGCACGGGGCGGGGCGAGAAGTCGTAGTGATAATCGAGACCGATTTCGCCAAGCCCTACGACTTTTGGATGCAGGCCGAGGGCTCTTAGATCGTCGAAAGTGCGGGAATTACATTTTGATGCATCGTGCGGGTGGACGCCGACGGTGGCGAGCACATTTGGGTAACGTTCGGCGACGCGGATGGCGCAGTCAATGCCCGGGGGGCCGTCGCCGGTGCCGATGGTGAGCAGGCGCGTGACACCGGCAGCAAGAGCGCGGTCGACAATCTCGTCGACTTCACCGGCGAACTTTTCGCTGTCCAAATGGCAATGGGAATCGACCAGCATTTATTTGAGGCGCGCACCCACGGGGACGTCTTCGAGGAAGGCCGCGAGGACGGGCTTGCCGCCTTCGAGCGATGCGGCGACGATCATGCCGTTCGATTCAATGCCGCGGAGCTTGCGCGGCTGCAGGTTGGCGACGATGACGACCTTGCGTCCCACCATCGTTTCCGGTTCGTAGACGAGAGCGATGCCCGCGACGATGGTGCGGGGTTCGGCTTCGGCGATGTCGACCTTGAGGTGGATGAGCTTATCCGAGCCCTTGACCTTTTCGGCGGAGAGGACGAGGCCGACGCGGAGATCGACCTTGGCGAAGTCATCAAACTCGATCTTTTCGGAAGGCGGCGGGACGGTGCCTTCGCTGGCGGGAGCTTCTTCGACAATTGGTTTGCCGAGGATTTTGGCCTGGCGCACGGTTTCCGCGGCTTCGAGTTCGCGCATCCGTTCGATGGCGGCTTTGGCTTCAATGCGCGGGAAAACGGGGGCTATCATCCCGATGGGCTGGCCGCCGGGGAGTTGGCCCCACGCGAGTTCGTTGATCTTGACGGCTTCGAGGGGCGTGGTCATGCCGAGCTGTTCCCAGATGTTCCGGGTGGATTCGGGCAGGATGGGGTGCAACAAGACGATGGCGATGCGCAGGATCTCTGCCGAGGTGTAGAGTGTCGCGTCGAGATCGGCTTGGGCAGCGGGGTCAGGATTCTTGGCCAGGGTCCAGGGCTTCTTTTCGACGATGAACTTGTCAGCAGTGGAGATCAGGCTGGAGATGGTCTCGATGACTTTCGAAAATTCGAAGGCTTCGTAGTGGGCCAGAGTTCGGGCGATTGCGTCATTTAGCTCAAAGGCAGTTGCGGGGGCTGCGGGAATCACCCCATCGCGGTACTGCTTGATCATGGTCAGTGTGCGGCTGGCAAGGTTGCCGAGGCCGTTGGCGAGATCAGAGTTATAGCGCTGGATGAGGGCATCGTAGCTGAAGCTGCCATCCTGCCCGAAGACGATTTCGCGGAGAAGGAAATAGCGCAGGGCTTCGATGCCCATGACCTGACGGATGGGTTCGGCGCGCAGCATGTTGCCGCGCGATTTCGACATCTTGTCGTTCTCAAAGAGCAGCCAGCCGTGGGCGAAGATTTTGCCGGGCAGGGGGAAATCGGCGGCCATGAGGAACGCGGGCCAGTAGACGGCGTGGAAGCGGAGGATTTCTTTGCCGATGAGGTGCAGGTCGGCGGGGAAGAGATCCGTGCCTTTGACGGCGGACATGTAGCCGATGAGGGCGTCAAACCAGACGTAGGCGACGTGTTTGCCTTCGAGCGGGATGCCCCAGTTGAGGGTGGTGCGGCTGATGGAGAGGTCCTGCAGACCGCCGCGGACGAAGCTGAGGACTTCATTGCGGCGGGCTTCGGGCTGGATGAAATCGGGCTGGTCTTCGTAGAGCTTCAGCAGCTTTTCAGTGAAGGCGGAGAGCTTGAAGAAGTAGTTCTCTTCGGTGACGGTTTCAGTGGGGCGGCCGCAATCGGGGCAGTTATCGCCGGGCTTGGCGTCATTGACGTAGAGTTCGTCGGAAACGCAGTACTGGCCGGTGTAGCTGCCCTTGTAGATATAGCCGTTGGCGAGGCAGCGCTCGAACATCATGCGGACGGTTTCGTGGTGGGCGGGGTCCGTGGTGCGGATGTAGCGATCGTACTGGAAGCCGAGGGTATCCCACTGGGTGCGGAATTCGCTGGAGACGAGGTCGGCGAATTCGGCCGGAGTCTTGCCGGCGGCGATGGCGGAGCGTTCTACCTTTTGGCCGTGCTCGTCAGTGCCGGTGGTGAGGGTGACGTCGAAACCCTGCATCTGTTTGAAGCGCTTGATGGTATCGGCGGCCAGGGTGGTGTAGGTGTGGCCAATGTGGGGCGCGGCGTTGACGTAATAGAGCGGCGTGGTGAGGTAGTATTTCATCGGAGTTGAAAGGGGACAGGGCGGAACGGAGGCGTTCCTGTCTTTAGTTTAGCTTTGAGCGGGTGTGAGGATGGTGATGCCATCGACGGGCGGAAAATCCGATGTGTTGAAGGTCAGGATTTGGGCGACGCCGTGGGCTTGCATGGTGGCGAGAATGTGGGCGTCGTGAATGCGTTTGCCCTTGAGGTTATGGGCGGTGACGAGGTTGAGCCACAAGGCGAAAACTTCCGGGGTGTCGTGCAGGAGCGCGAATTGACTTGAGAACAGCTCAATCTCGAAGCGGGCTTTCATCGCGGCCCACCCAAGACCGTTCACCGGAGTTGGCCGGGTGGCCACGGTCCAGAATTCGTAGACGACCTGTGTGCAGAAGACAGGTTTATGGCCCTCTGCCATGAGCGATGTCAAGTAATTACGGCAAGCTTCCCGTTGCGGGGCGCCAGGGTTGGAAAGACAGACCAGGACATTGGTGTCCAGCAAAATGCGGGCCATCAGTCGTACATCGAATCCCGGTGCAGGGCGTGCAGGGGAACTGGGGGAGACGGTGGCAAATTATCCATCCAGCTTTCGAGCCATTGAATTTTTGCCGCTGCTGTTTCTGGATCGTATTTGTCGTCGTCCACGGCGGAACTGGAAGCAGGTCCGGAGTGCGCGTCGCTGCGCATCACGAGTTGATCAGCTTCGCCTTCCACGAGAATTCGCGTCCGCGGCGTGACGGAACCGGGAGGCAGCAGGAGCGCGCCCTGTTCATCAGAATGTAAGGTCAACCGCATATGACTAGTGTAGCTTCAATTCTCCGGTGCCATTTTTTCAAGGGAGTGTCGACTGCAGGAGTCATGATTCTGCCCGCATCAATCGAGTTACCCCTTCTTCCAGCGCACCCCGGCACCTAACTGCTTCTTGGCGTATTCCAGGCTGCGTTCCAGGTCGACGCGCTGTTGCTCTTTGAGTGCCGTGGTGTATTCCGCGGGTTTCTTCCCGGCGACGTCTTCGACGACCATGGCACCCATATATGGGTGTCCATTCTTGGCTAAGTCGAGGAACCGGGCGAAGTCCATCGCGGGCATCTTGGGGAATTGCTTCCAATACTCGCGGTCGTTATACGGAATGATACGCGGGGGGCGGCCGGTGATGACTTCGAGCTGCATCGCGGCGGTGGGGCAGAGTTTGGCGTAGAGGGTGCAGAACTCTTTGTAATCTACAACGCCATCGCCCAGCACGACCCATTGTGCGGCAGCGCCTTCCGGCGTGGTGAAGACGATGGAATCGCGGATGTGCGTGGTGACGCAGTAAGGCCCCAGGATTTCGAGCGTCGTCATGGGATGTTCCATCACCCACATGGGGTTGCCGGTATCGAGACACGATGCGACGTAGTCTTTGCCTGCCTCTTCGATGAGGGTGCGGGTTTCGCGCGCGGTCATGTCCCCGGAGTGATTCTCGATGGCGATTTTGACGTTGAGGTCCTGTGCGACGGAACGGACGGCTTTGAAGTTCTTGATGGTCGCTTCCATGCACTGTTCGATGGGGCGGCCGATGCGGTCATCACTGGAACCCATGTAGACGCGCATGGACTTCGCGCCGACAGCATTGGAGATCTTGAGGCCATCGATGAGAACCTTTTGCACGAGGGCGGGGTCTTTCTTCCCCCAGCTCTTGGAAAGTTCGCAGACGCAGCCGGTGCCGCCGTCGAGCTCGATCCCCTTTTCCATGGCGTGCTGTTTGACCTTGGCGAGATGGGCGGGGTCAGTGCTTTCGTAGTCGCCGACGCTGGAGATTTGGATGGTATCGAGTTTCAGGGAGGCAGCGTAGTCGATGAGTTGCATCGCTTTCCAGCCGAAAGCGCGCAGCGAGTAGGTGTCAAAGCCGAGTTTGATGCCGTTTGCAGGGCCAGTTTGCGCTGCGGCGAATGGTGCGGAAGCGGCGGTTGCAGCGGCGAGGCTGCCCAGGAATTCGCGGCGGTTCATTCTGCCTTTGTATCACGGAACGGCTGTTTTGGCACCGCTTTCAAAAGAGGCTCCGCCTTTGCCAGCTAGAATGAAGAATTCCGATGCCCACCGCTCCGCAGACTGCGAAAGAATCACTGACCCAGCGGGGGATGCGGCTGACACGTCAGCGGCAGATTCTGCTCGATTTACTGGATAAGACAGGCCAGCATCTGGATGCGGACCGCCTCTATGCACTGGCCCGCGAGAAGGATCCCAAGCTCAACCGTGTGACCGTTTACAGAACTTTGAAGCTGCTGAAGGAAGGCGGTCTGGTGGATGAGTTGGATCTTATGCACCAGCGCGGCGAACAGCATTTCTACGAAACGCGCAAAAAGGAAGAGCACGCGCATGTGATCTGCCTGGAATGCGGCAAAGTGGAGGAGTTCTTCGGCGAGCCTTTGGCGAAGCTGCGGGAGCAGATTGAAACGATGTTCCAGTTCCAGATTGCCTTGGTGAGGACGGAAGTCGGCGGCTATTGCGCGCATTGCCGGCTGGAGAGGGAGAGGAAGTCCGCATGAGTCCGAATGCTTCCGGAGAGATCACGCAACCGTGTGGTGCGTCGCTGATTGTGGTGGACCCCAATGGGCGCCGCAACCGCGTGCCGGTGTATCCATTTCCCTTCAGTATTGGCCGCGCGCCGGAGAATCATTTGACCATCCGGGACAGCCGGGTTTCCCGCATTCATGCGCAAATCGCGCTGGATAACGGGGAGTATTACCTGGAAGACATGGGCAGCCGCCATGGCTTGTGGATGAACGGGGCGAAGCTGCAGGGCCGTGTGGCGCTGAAAGGCTCGGAGCGGATTGAGTTCGGCGTGCCGGATGGCTACCATCTGGTGTTTGCGACGGGCAGCGAGGAATTGCAGAAGCTGATTTCGCGGCCTTCGCCGGGCGATACGGGCCGCGCGGGCGCGAATTTGGAGAAGCTCCGCGCGGTGCTCGAAGTCGGGCGGTCGCTGCAGAGTGCGTTCTCGATTGGCGACGTTTTGAACACCGTGGTGGATGCCGCGCTTTCGGTGACCGGTGCGGAGCGGGGCTTTCTGTTGCTGTTCAACAAGCAGCGCGAACTGGAAGTGCAAAGTGCCAGGGCGGCCGGGGGCAAGGACCTTCCGGCGGATGATCTGCGGGTGCCGCGGCGTATTATCCAGCGCGCTTTGGACAGCCGCAAAGACCTGTTCAGTATGTCGTTCCATCCGGAAGACGGCGTGGATGCCGGCAACACCGTCAACATGCTGGATTTGCGGAGTGTGGCCTGTGTGCCGCTGGTGCGTGTGAATCTGCGGGGCTTGAGCGATACGCAGGCGATTAATCTCACCCGGAATACCGAAGGCGTGCTCTACATGGATTCGCGCGTCCATGTGGTGGATCTTGCCGGGGGCAACCGGGAACTGCTGCAAACCTTGGCGATTGAAGCTTCCACGGTGCTTGAAAACGCCCGGTTGCTCGAAGAAGAGCGCCAGAAGCGGAAGATGGATGAGGAACTGGATCTGGCGCGCCGCATCCAGCAGAGCCTGCTTCCCAAAGCGTTGCCGGAGAACAGCTGGCTGCAGGTGCGCGGGGCCAGTGTGGCCTCGCATCAGGTGGGCGGGGATTACTTTGATGTGGTGAAGTTATCCGAAGATAAGTTCACGGCGGTTGTCGCGGATGTTTCGGGCAAGGGCGTGGGCTCGGCGTTGCTGGCGAGCTTTCTGCAGGGCGCCTTCTTATCCATGTCCTGCACCACTTATCTGCCGGATATTATCAGCCGTATCAATGACTTTCTCTGCGTGCGCAGTGAAGGCGGTAAGTATGCCACGGTGTTTTATTCCACTCTGGATAAGCAGGGGAATCTGGTTTATATCAATGCCGGCCACTGTGCCCCCTATCTTCTGCGGCGGGACGGCACGATAGAAACGCTGGAAACAACTTCCATGCCCGTGGGCCTGGTGCCGGAGATTCCATTTATTGTGGAGACGCGCCAGTTACACAGCGGTGACCGCCTGGTGCTCTACACCGATGGTGTTACGGAAGCGGAGAACGAAGGGAAAGAGTTCTATGGGCGTCACCGGTTGAAGGAAGTCCTGGCGGCTGGGGCTGTGCTGGATTGCGAAGCCTTGTACCGGTCGATCCAGCAGTCTCTGGCGGATTTCACACAGGGTGCGGAGCAGTCAGATGATGTTACCTTGCTGGTGCTGAGTTTCAACGGGTAGGCGGGTTACATATCGAAGATATCGGCCAGTGCCATGGGCTTGCCGAGCAGCACTTTCCATTGGTCCCGCTGATCGTCTGTGAGCAGGGCTTCCAGATGGGATTCCAGTTCGGCGCGGGCTTGCAAGACTTTGGGCTGGATCTCGTAGATGTTGTGATGAAGCTGCAGTTCATCCAGCAACGACTTGATCTTCTTTTGCGTCTCCTGCATGAGTGCCATGAATTGCTGCTGTTGGGCCGCGCTGACCTGGAGTGCTTTCCAATTCTCTGCCTCGAATAACTGATCCCGCTGGCGCTGTATCTGCAGCAGGCGCTCCCGTTGCGCAGCCGTCAAGTTATCTCTCAGCACGGACGCCAAGTGCTCCCGCGCTTTGGGCTTGAATGCCTTCAGTTCTCTTTCCTGTTCCTCTTGCGGCAGCGTTTTGAGGTGCTGGAAGAAAGCGACAAACTCCGGGAGTGCCGCGTGGAGCGTGGCTTTCTGCTCCGTGGTCAGTTGCAGTTCGAACTGCACCTTGTCACGGGTGACCACGAATGAACTATCCAGCCTGTGCCGGATTTCCCGCAGCGCCTCCTCCGGGACCGCCGGGGCAGCGGTTTGCAGGCAGAGCAGAACAACGAAGCTTTGGAGCCAGTGCATGCTACAAGCTATCAAAAACTGCGGCGAACTGGTTATAGTTGACGGGGTCCGGCGGCAACTGCAGCGCTGGCTTGCCCTCCAGCTTCCGCAGGATCAAGATGACCAGCGGATCAAACGTGGTCTTCTGGGAAACGAGCCGCTTCCACACGGGTATTGCTGCTGCACGGTGGTTGTCCAGCAGGAGTGCGAAGCCGAGGGCGGTGTCGTGGAGTCCGGCGGCCTGTGGGCCGGGGAACATGCGGTCTGCCAGCGTGGTCCAGGCAGCTTCGGGCTGAGAGGGCTGTGCGATGAGCAGCGATGCCGCGGCGCCTCCGCTGCGAATTGGCCCGGCGGCTTTCATGATGCTGGCGGCCTGCGGGCGGGCGTGGTCCATTACTGCCCAAATCGAAAGCTGTGCGGCATACAAGCCCTTCAACTCCGCCGGTGCACTCGCCGTGGCTTTCTGCAAAGAAGAGAAGCCCTCCGCCTTGCGGCCGGTCTGAAACAGCCAGGAGGCGGCATACAACGGCAGCGTTTGGGTCTCTTTGGCCTGTTCGCGGGCGGCGCGGAACTTTTCGAAAAGCGCATCAGCGCCGGCCTTGTCACCTGCTTTGAACGCAGCGAAGGCGGCCTTGTAGAGTTCGCCGCCGTTCAGGAAGGCCGGCTGCCTGGTATTCGCGGCCAGATAACCCTTCTGTGCTTCTTTGAAATCGCCGAAGAGATAGTGGATGTCGGCGCGGGAATCGAGGGCGTTCACATCCTCTGGCCGCAGTTTTGCATATTGCGCGATGGCGTCGAGCGCTCCGGTCTTATCACCGGCGAAGGCGCGGGAGTAGGACAATTCGTTCCAGGCGGCGACGTCCTCTGGCTTTGTTTCGGTTATCAGCTTCCAAACGGCCGCCGCGGCAGCAATTTCGCCAGCGGAGGCCAGTTGCTGGGCGATGGTTCGCTGTGTCAGCACATCGCCGGGACTGTTGGCTGCGACTTTGCGGATGGCTTCGGTCCGGAGCACCGGATCGTTATGCAGGATAGCGGTTTCGAGTTCCAGGGTGGCCTGATCGAGAGGACTTAGCTTCGCCTTCGCGGCGGGTTGCAGTGCTGCCTCCGCGCCGGACCTGTTGCCCACCGCCCGGTTTGCGGCGATCAGGGAAATCCAACCCAGGCCGAAATCCGGTTCCACTTCCACGGACTTGGTCAACAGCGGGATGGCGGCAGTGAAGGGCAGTTCCGCAGCTTCCGCGTAGAATTGCAGCGCCTCCGGTTTTGCCGGGGTCACCGGGCGTGCTTTGGGCGAGAAGGCCGAGGCCAGCTTCGCGATGACGACGTTTATCTCGTGGCCGCTGGACGATGTGCTGAAGAGGATCTTCCTCGTGGCGACATCCTCTTCGTAGGCGGTAACGGTGGGCTGGCTGGCTGGACCCGTCACCGTGCCGTAGATCACCCGGTTGGCTCCCGCACTGATCGCGGCAGTTCGATCCGCGGAGAGCCCGGGGATTCCAGTTGGCCTGGCGCCTTGCAGCCCTTCCACGCGGGCGATGGCCTGCTGGAACAGCACTGGACCATCCAGTGCCCCTTGCAGGGACCGCGGGAGTGCTTCGCTGACAGCACGCCCGATCCACTCGTCCGAGGCGCGTCCGGTCAGGTTTTCAAAGCGGACAACGGCGTACAAATGCGGGCCCGCCGTCTGTGGCTGTGTCTTGCACCCGGGCAGCAGCAGCGCTGCGGTGAGTAGAAAGAGCAGGTTCGGCCTAGAGGACACGAGGCTCCAGCGCAAGTAGTTCCTGGAACTCCGGCATCTTGCGCATTGCGGCGAACTCGGGTGCTTCATGCAACTTGGTTTTATCTTTAAATCCCTCTTCCAACGATTTTCTCAGGTACTGCAGCGCGAGTTCGGTTTGTCCCGTGTGTGCATACATGCGGGCGAGCTCATAGTGGTAGCGCGCTCTATCGGCGACGGTCCGTTCCTGCAGCACGACGCCGACGGAGTTGCGGTGTTCGAAGACAAGCGGGTCCAGCTCAAGCGCTCTCTTGTAGGCGTTGAACATGTCATCGAACTTGCCGCGCGCGTAATACGCCGTGCCGAGATTTCCCCACACGGAAGCGGAATCTTCTTTAATCGCGAGGGATTTCTTGTAGCGGGAAATGGCTGAGCGGTACTTTTTTTCCGCGTAGTAGACCGTGCCGATGTTATTGATGGCGTCGCTGTATTTCGGGTCGAGCTTCACGGCCTTCTCGTAGCTCTTGCGTGCGAGTTGATACTGGCCAAGCTGGTGATAGGCAATGCCGACCTTGTTCCAGATCAACGCTTCCGTCTTGGAGCCTTCGAGATAGGTGTCGATGGCTTCGCGGTACATCTTGCGGGCCATGAACACATCCCCGCGTTGTTGCGGGGTCAGTTTTTGGGTTTCGTCCGCGTTTGCCACGCGTGGGAGATTATTATCGACGAAGTTGGAGCTTTGCGCGGCGGCGAAGCTGGCGGCGAACAGAAAGGGCGTAACGAGAATCAGCCTGGGTATCCGGTTGGAAACCATGGAGGCCTCCTTTGACTTGCTCCTATTTGACCACAAATGCAGAGCGTGCGCGGAGTGCGGCAAGTCCGGCAGCGCCAAGCAGGAGCATGCCAAGCGTACCCGGTTCCGGTGCCGCTGCTACCGGCACGATCACGTCATCCACGCCGATGATGTCAAATGAATGGCCGCCGGTGATGCCGACTTGGGCAGTAACCGACGTGAAGGAGGTTCCGTAGTCAGTGAAGCCGAAGAACTCCACACCGCCGGAGTTGGAGGTCGCGTTGGCCACTGTCAGCACCTGTGTCGAACCATCATTAAACTGCAATGTGACGCCGCCCTGATCTGATCCCGCACCGGTGAAGTAGGCACCAAAGGCACTGATCGGGTTGTCAAACGTGAAGACTGCGTAAACAGGGGAATTGACGTCGGCGGCATCGAGCCCGATGAAGCTGCCGTTGCTGTTGCGCAAAGAGGTATCGAACCCTTCCTGCAGGGTTCCCGCATTGATACTGAGATCGTTGCGGACGGTGTAGTTTTCCTGATTGGTGAAGGTGATGGTGACGCCGTCGATGGGATTGATCGTGGTGTCTGCAGTGGTGCTGAGATTGTCGAACGTAATATCGAGCGCGCCGCTGAGTGCACTGACGTAGCTGGCTGCAGCTGCGTCGGCGTTCGGGTAAGACGTTGCGTAGATGCCCGACAGCGAGTCGAAACCCGTGTAGGTGACAATCGACGCCACGGCCTGTGACGCGAAGAGAACTAGAAGGACTGGTACGAACTTCACTCTAGTCAGGATGTTAGCACGAAATTAAGACGGGAGAAGGAAATATCCCTTACTTGAAAATCCCCAGCACCTTCCCGAGAACGCCCTTCTTCTTGGGTTGGTCTTCGGGCTTCTCCGGCGTACTTTGGGCTTGTTGATTCTGGGAAGTCTGGCCGTAGGGCGGCGGTACTGGTCCGGCGGGGGGCGTGGATCGGCGCGCCTTCCTGGGCTGCTCGCCGGGGGTATCGGCCGCACGGTCCTGGGTGTCCCAGCCACTGACGAGGGTGGTGTCCGCGCCGCCTGAGCCGCCGTGCAGCGGGCAGGTGCCGACGGGTTCGGTGCCGGAGATGAAGACTTCCGGGCGGGGGTCCGGGCACGAGTTGGTGGCGGGCATGCCGGATTCGGGGTCCACCATGACGGTGACCACGCCATCGGGGGCGTTGAAGGGTTTGGCGTTGCTGTATTTGCGGATCTTGAGAGCCCGCTTCATGAACTCAGTCCAAACCGGCAGGGCGGAGTGCGCGCCTTCGAGATCGAGTTCGCGGTTGTCATCAAAGCCGACCCAGACGACGCAGAGGAGGTCACTGGTGAAGCCGGCGAACCAGCCATCGTGGGAAGTGCCTGTTTTGCCGGCGGCCGGGACGGTGAAGCCGCGTCCGCGAACGCCCGCGGCGGTGCCGGAGCGCATCACTTCTTCGAGCATGCTGACCATGAGGTAATTCACGCGGGGGTCGAGCACTGATTTGGTTTCCGGCTTCTGATCGAGCAGCACCTTGCCGCCCGGCTCTTTCACAAGAGAAACGAACATCGGCTTGGCTTTAACGCCTTTGTTGGCGAAGACGGTATATGCGCCGGCCATTTCGATGGGCGTGGCGTCATAAGAGCCGAGCGCCATGGCTGGCGTTGCTTTCACATCTTCGCTGATTCCGGCTTTGTGAGCCAGATTGACCACGTTCTGGTAGCCCACCATTTCTGCCACTTTCACGGTGGTGACATTGAGTGACTTTGCCAGGGCGCGGCGCAGAGTCACCGGGCCGTAAAACTTGTGTTCGAAGTTATTCGGCTCATAGGGCTTACCGTCATACATGAACGTGGTGGCTTCATCCACCACCACGGTCGCGGGTGTGAGTGTCCGGGTGCCATTACCAAGTGCCGTATTCATGGCAGCCGCATAGACGAACGCCTTGAAGATGGACCCGGGCTGGCGTTCCGCGAGGACGCGGTTTAGCTGGCTGGCACCGTAATTCCGGCCTCCAACCAGGGCCTTCACTTCACCGGTGTGGGGATCGAGGGCGATCAGCGCACACTGGGGTTCCACGAACGGGGCGTTCTTGAAGCGCTTCTGTTTGTGGATGAGCTCATCGGCCTGTTTCATGCCGATGGCGACGGCTTCATTGGCGGCACGCTGCAGGTCGATATCGAGAGTGGTGTAGATTTTGTCGGACTGGGCCTGGAAGTCATAGCCCGGGAACTTGTTCTGCAACTCATCGTTCACCATGTCGACGAAGTACGGGGCATCGCTCGATTCGGATTGGCCATTCGAAACCTTCAGCGGCGCATCCACCGCGAGGGCGTAATCGCGGTCCGTGATGTATTTGTTCGAATGCATCTGGCCGAGCACCCAGTTGCGGCGTTCGCGCAGACGGTCGGCATGGCGGTAGGGATTGTAGTAACTGGCGCTCTTGACCATGGCAGCCAGGGTGGCGGCTTCGGGCAGGGTGATGGATTTGATGTCCTTGCCGAAATAGGTCTGGGCCGCTTCGCCGAAGCCGCGGATGGTGAAGCTGCCGCGGTAGCCGAGATCCATCTGGTTGCAATACATCTCGAAGATCTGCTGCTTGGTCAGCTTTTGTTCCAACTGCAGGGTGATCATGATTTCCGCCACCTTGCGCCGCCAGTTGCGGTCCGGGGTGAGGAACATGTTTTTCGAAAGCTGCATGGAGAGCGTGGAGGCGCCCTGTGTATTCTTGCCGGTCTTGATGTCGATATAGGCGGAACGGATGATGCCGATTGGATCAAAGCCGGAGTGCTGGAAGAAGCGCTTGTCTTCGGCGGCCAGCAAGGCCTGCTGCATGATGAGGGGGATGTCTTCGAAATGAACGACCCGCTGCTTGGAGCGGCTACGGTCATACATGTTCGTGATCAACTGCGGTTCCAGTTCATACATGGGCCGCTCCGTATTGTCATTGAGTGAAACAATGCGGGCGATCTTGCCGCCGGAGATTCGTACCACGGCGGATTCCTGGTCGAAGTAAGAATCGCTGCCGGGGTAGATTTCGATGGAGTCCGGGCGAAGGGTGTAATAGCCGACCGGGTTGCTGCGGCTTTCGGTATAACCGCCGTGGCGCAGTCCGGCTGCGATCTCGGAGGCGGTGGTTTGATCTCCAACCGCAATCTGGACCGGGGAAGCGTAGATTTTTGCGGTTGTGTTGTAAGCGCCGGCCTTGAGACGGGAGTCAATCAGCTTGGCGTACTGGATGTAGAAGTAAGTGAAGACCGAGAGACCGACGACGATGCCGAGGGCGGCCATCCCCAGCAGGAACTTTCCCACGGGATGGAAGACGAAGCGCACCAGGCCCGCACTCTGGGGAACACGGACCTTGCGGTCGGGACGGCGCGGGGAATCGGCGTAATCACTCATGTGGCAGCCTTCAGGATAACGGGTTTACATCAGGTGCAGCGCGGCACGAAGGACAATGAGCCCTTTATCCGCGGCAGAAAGGGAGATACGGCGGGCAAGAACGTCGTAGTATGACTCGGCGATGCGCTCCAAAAGAGTGGAATAGATCGAAATCAGGGCCCACATGGAGGGACGGGCCTGGGGCTCGATCAGTTCCAGCAGCTTGCGGGACTCATCATAGTAAGCGCGGGCTCGGGTGGTTTCGAATTCCATCAGGTCGCCGAACTGGCTGGTCATGCGGCCTTCGCGAAGATCCTCTTGTGAGACGCCGAAGCGCTGCAGGTCTTCCTCCGGCAGGTAGACGCGGCCGAGCCCGATGTCTTCCTTCACATCGCGCAGGATATTGGTGAGCTGGAAAGCGATACCGCACTTTTCGGCCAGGGGCAGCGCTTCCTGCGAGGTGAAACCGAAGATGTGGATTGTCGTGAGGCCGACCACGGACGCGACCCGGTAGCAGTAGCGGTAGAGTTCGTCGAAGGTCTTCACCGGTTTGGGCTCTAGATCTGAGGCCACGCCGTCGATCATGTCGAAGAAGTACTGGTGCGGGATCTTGAAGCGTTCCACGGTATCGAGGAACGCCGGCCAGCAGGGGTTCGAATCGGGCCGTCCGGCAAAGGCTTCCCGCAGGGCTTCCAGCCATTTCTGCATGGCGGACTGGGTTGCGCCGGGTTCGTCACTCAGATCATCGCAGTAGCGCATGAACGCATAGACCGCGCACATTGCGTTCTTCTTTTCCGGGGGCAGCAGGATGAACGAGTAGTAGAAGTTCTTCGCGCGCCGCTTGGCGACGTCGCGGCAGTGGGCGTAGGACTGTTCGAGTGCGGTCAAGCGGCCACTCTTTCCGAGAACGCGGCGCTGGCAACAGCACTGATGAGAAGGCGAACGCGTTCGAGTTTGGTGACCTTCGGGCGGGAGGTGAGTACGTTGTAGCCTTGCTGCTCGATCTTGTCGAGGATGCACATGCCGCCGCGGCTGAAGAGTTCGAGATCCACGGCGAGGCGGCGGTTCACCATTTTCGTGAGCGGATAGCCCGTGGCGAAGTATTCGCGGGCGCGCACAACGGCTTCCTGCATCAGGCTGGCAAAGCGCTGGTCGAACTTGCGGGCGAAGAGTTCCTCCACGGTATAGCCGTGGTTGGCCAGCAATTCGAGGGGCAGATAGACGCGGTCTTTGCCGAGATCCACCGTGACATCCTGCCAGAAGTTGGCGAGTTGGAGGCCCGTGCAGGTGGCATCAGAAAGGTTCTGGCGGCGCGTGTCGGAGTAGCCGCAGAGATAGAGCACCAGATGGCCCACAGGGTTGGCGGAGTAGACGCAGTATTCGCGGAGTTCTTCCCAGGTGTTGTAGCGGGTGACGACTTGATCCTGCAGGAAGGCTTTCAGCAGATCCGCGAAGGGCTGTTTGGGAATGCCGTAGCGTTTTGCCGTGCCTTGCAGCGCAACGAACACGGGGTGTGAGGCCTCACCGGCATACATACGGTCGAGTTCCGTGCCCCACCATTCGAGCAGGCGGCGGCTTTCCACGGGGTCACCGATTTCGTCGCCGAGATCATCGGCCCAGCGGCAGTAGGCGTAGACGTTGTAGAAATCCTGATGGAGTTCTTTGGGCAGCAGGAAGCTGACGACGTGGAAGTTTTCGTAGTGGGAGGTGGCAAGCCAGCGGGTGTAGGCTTCGGCGTCGGCGTGCTGCCAGACACGGCTCAACAGAGCGGGTGCCGCCACGAAGTCGCGCGGGGAAAGCAGTTCTGTGGAGCTGAGAGTCGCCGTTGCCATTTCGTCAGGGAATGATCGCCGTCTTCAATTGTCCACCACCCTCCATCATTCTGGTGAGAACGGCGGGAAGTTCCGCGAGCGGAGCTTCGGCGACCACGAAATCCGCGGCGGTGATGTGGCCCGCGGAGATGAGGTCAAGGGCTTCCCGGAAGGCGCGCGGCGTGTGGTGGAAGCTGGCCTTACAGGTGAGTTCCGAATAGTGGAGGAGGTTGGTGTCGAGCTCCACTTTGGTGCCGCTGGGCGGACCGCCGAAGAAGTTGACCAGGCCGCCGCGGCGCAGCATCTCCACGGACCAGTTCCAGGTTTCCGGTTTGCCCACTGCTTCAATCACGATATCCGCGCCATGCCCGCCGGTGAGGGCGCGGACGGCGGCCACGGGATCGGGCGTGTCCTCGGTGGCGATGATCTCATCCGCACCAAGTGTGAGCGTCTTCTGGAGTTTGGCGCGGGAACGGCCGATGGCAATCACCTTGGCACCGCGCAATTTCGCCAGACGGACGAACATACTGCCGATGGGGCCGACGCCGATGACGACGATGGTGTCGCCCAGCTTCATATGGGTATCTTCCAGCCCTTTGACCACACAGGCAAGCGGCTCGGCCAGTGCGGCATCCGCATAGCTGAGGTGTGGCGGAAGTTCGTAGGTGTTGCGCTCCACAATGCGGGCGGGGATACGGATGAACTCCGCGTAGGCCCCGTTGTTGAAGAGCAGATCATCGCAGAGATTGACCTGTCCCCGTCGACAGAACGAGCAATCGAGGCAGGGTGCTGAGTTCGCTGCGACGATGCGCTGTCCGGGCTGGAAGTGGGTCACTTCCTCGCCGACTGCGGCAATGTCGCCGGCGAGTTCATGACCGAAGACGGAAGGCGGCACGATCATTTTGGCGTGATAGCCGCGTGTGAAGACCTTCACGTCTGTACCGCAGGTGAGAGCCGCGCGGACCCGCACCAGCAGATCGCCGGGACCGGTCTGGGGAAGAGGCACATTCTCCAGCTCTACATGTTGCTTGCCGTAAAGAACTGCTGCACGCATATAGGAATTCGATGCTGTCACCGGGCCGCCTGCTCTTGCGGGAGCACAATAATTTTCAGGGGATTTTCGCCGGGGAAGTCCGCCGGGTGTGTGGCGAGACGGAACGCCCGTTCGATGTCGTCGAGCGGCACGCGGTGTGAGATCAGCAAATGCACGGGAAGTTTGCCGCTGAAGACCAGGTCAGCGGATTCCTTCTGGAGGTCGACGGAGGCGCTGTAGGAACCGAGCAGCGAGCGTTCGTCCTTGCAGATGCTGGCACCGGAGATTTCGACACGCTCCTTGTCTGAGGTATGGGCGAAGAGCATGATCTTCGCGCCGGGGCGTGTGACGCGGATGGCTTCGTTGACCAGGCCGTTGACGTTGGTGGCGGAGAAAACGATATCCGCACCACGGCCGTCTGTGAGTTCTTTGATCTTGGCGGCCACATCCTCCTGCAGGGGATTCATGGCGAAATGGGCACCGGCCTGGCGGGAGAGTTCGAGGCGCAGCGGGATGGTGTCCGTGGTCACGATGGTGCAGCCGCGAAGTTTCAGCAGCATGGTGAAGAGCAGGCCGATGGGGCCTTGGCCCTGCACCAACACCACGTCTTCGGGTTGGGGATCGCATTGTTCCACACCCTTCAGACAGGTGTTAACCGGCTCGACAAAGGCAGCCGCATCGAAGGAAACGCCGTCAGGGATGATTTCGACGCCTTTTTCGACAATCCAGTCCATCACGCGGACGTACTGCGCGAAGCCGCCGCCAGCCGGTTCGAAACCTGCGGTGATGCCCACCTTCTTGTAGACGGGGCATTGCGCGTAGAGTTTGCGGGCGCAGTAGAAACAGTCACCGCAAGGGATGTGGTGGAAGGCGATGACGCGGTCGCCGGGGACGAATTTGGTGACTTTGGAGCCAACGGCAGCGACGGTGCCGGCGGTTTCGTGCCCGTAGATGCGGGGTGGAGGCAGCAGATCATACTCGATCTTCTTCAGATCAGTGTGGCAAACACCGCAGGCTTCCACGCGGATGAGGATTTCCCCTTCGCCGATGGGCGGCGTCTCCACGTCATCCACGGTGACCTTGTGCTCGCCGTGATACACAGCAGCCCGCATGCGTGGGGGCAGGTCAAAACTTACAGCTGGCAAGATAATCTCCCAAATTCTTTGAAGCTTCAGCCGAGCGGCGGCCAAGGCGGATCAATTCCCGAAAACGCGGCACGGGGTTAGCCAGGGCATTCCAGACCAGGCGGCCGGTGCTGAAGGTGCCATCCGGCTGCAGGGCCGCGTTCAAATCGTTCACGAAAGTCTCCCCGGCAAGGTCACTGACGGCGCGTATGCAGCGGAAGCCGATGTTCCGCTCTGCCGCGAGACGGGCCACTCCGGCGGCTTCCATGTCCACTATGGATGCGCCGGTTTGCCGGAGGGTGCGTTTTTCCTTGCTCGTGGCGGCAATGTGGTCAATGGTGACCAGCGCCGGCCCTTCATCCAATGTTTTCCATGAGCCCAGCTTGTTTCGGACTTCGCCTGCGACGATGACCTCGGCGATCTGCAAGGCGGGGTCAAGAGCACCGCACAGGCCGATACTCACTGCCTGGTGTGCTTCGGCAACCGCGCTGAGTGCTGCTGCGGCCTTTACTTCCCCGGCACCGTTGGCGACGGCGATCATGGTTTGTCCCTGAAAGCTGCCTCGCACCGCCCACCGGACCGGCAGCGCGACGGGTCGGCAATCCTGCCAATGGCGGATCCAGCCCGCGCATTCCCGGGGTTCCGCGGCCACAAACAGCGTACTCATGATTTCGAGAACCACCGCACGGCGTCTTCGAGCGCGCCCAGCGCGGGGCCGGGAGCGTAACCCAGTTCTTTGGTTGCTTTGGCGTGGGTCACCCAGACTTTCTTCTTTGCCATGCGCACCGCTTCCATGGGCGCTTTGGGCGGGATGCCGGTCAGTTGGGCCATGCCTGTGGTGACCAGGCCCGCAAGATATGCGACAAAGTAGGGCACTTTCGTGGTGACGGGTTTCTTGCCGGTAATGGAGGCGAGATCCAGCAGAATTTGCTGGAGGGTCATATCTTCCGCGCCCAGGATGTAGCGTTCCCCCGTGCGACCGTGCTCGCAGGCGAGCAGGTGCCCCAGAGCCACGTCCCGCACGTTGACGACGTTCAGGCCGGTGTCAATGAAGGCAGGCATGGCGTCATTCAGAAAGTCTTTGACGATCTGGCCCGTGGGCGTGGGTTTGAAATCGTGATCGCCCATGGGGGCGGTGGGGTTGACGATGACGACGGGCAGACCTTTGGCGGCGTAGTCCAGCACGGCGCGCTCGGCGAGGAATTTGGAGCGCTTGTAGTCGCCGGACATTTCTGCCAGCGTGACGGGCTGCGTCTCATCGCCGATGCCGGTGGAGGGAATGCCGATACAGCCGACGGTACTGGTGTAGACGATGCGCCCGACACCCGCGGCACGGGCTGCGTCCATGATGTTCTTCGTACCCTCCACGTTCGAGGCGTACATCTCTTCGGGCTTGCGCGACCAGAGACGGTAATCTGCCGCGACGTGATAAACCGTGCGGCAGCCTTGCATGGCGCGGCGTATGGAGGTGGCGTCCCGGAGATCGCCGTGGCAGCGTTCGACGTCGAGTTCAGGGATTTTGCTGGTTTCCCGGACCAGAGCCCGGACGGGGATGCCTTTTTCCAGCAGGGTTCGGGCGACGTGCCAGCCCAGGAAGCCGGAAGCGCCCGTGACGAGCGCTGGTTTCACGGCCGTCCGTTCGCCTGGTGCCGCTGGAAAGTTGCCAGTGCCAGCAGCGGGAAGTACAGGCGGTAATAGTGGTAGTTGAGGTAGAAGACCTTGGGGAAGCCGGTGCCTGTGGCAAGCGTTTCATCCCACCAGCCGTCTGCCATTTGGGTTTCGAGCAGGTACTCGATGCCGTGCTGGACGCTGGAACTGTAGGTATCGCCACCGGCCATGAGACCGAGCAGAGCCCAGGCGGTTTGCGAAGGCGTGCTTTCCGCGGGGGTGTAGAGGTCGTTATCGTAGCTGGCGCAGCTTTCGCCCCAGCCGCCGTCGGGATTCTGGATGGAACGAAGCCACTCATTGGCGCGCTGTATGTGCGGCTCGTGGTCGTCTTCCTTCATTGCTGCGAGGCCGCGGAGGGCGAAACAGGTGCCGTAGATGTAGGCAACACCCCAGCGTCCGTACCAACTGCCGTCGGCCAGTTGTTCGCGCAGAAGGTAATCGATGGCGCGTTTGCAGGCCGGGTGGTTGCGGTCAAACCCGTTGGCACCGAGGGCTTCGAGCGTGCGGCCCGTGATGTCGGCACACGTCGGGTCGAGCATCGCGTTGTGATCCGCGAAGGGAACGTGGGTGAGGATCTCCCAGTTGTTATCGACGTCGAAGGCTGCCCAGCCGCCATCTTTGGATTGCATGGCGAAGAGCCAGTCCAGCGCGCGCTTGCTGGTGGCTGCGTGGGCGGAGGATTTTGTCGCCTTCAGCTTCGAAAGCGCCAGCATGACCATGGCGGTATCGTCGATATCGGGATACCAGTCATTGCGGTATTCGAAGGCCCAGCCGGAGGGTTCCACGTTGGGACGCTTCACGCTCCAGTCGCCGGGGCGGCGGATTTCGCGATCCAGAATCCAATCGGCAGCCTTGACCAGCGTGGGGTGATCCCCGTAGCCAGCTTCGGTGAGGGCGTAAGAACCGATGGCGGTGTCCCAGATGGGAGAGAAACAGGGCTGGAAGAAGAGTGTCTTGCCGTCGTCCACCATCAGGTTGTCGAACTGGCGCACGGCTTCCATGCGTATGGGGCTGGTTTCGGGGTAACCGAGAACGTCCAGGGCCATGATGGCGTACATCATGGGCGGGTAGATGGCACCGAGACCTTCGGCATGGCGCATCCGCTCAATCATCCAGTGTTCGCACTTCCGCAGCGCGACCTTCCGCATGCGTGCGAAGCCATACTTTTCCCAGAGCTTCAGGATCTTATCGGACTGGACGAATGTTCTGCGCCAACTCAGCCAGGAATCATTGCTGTCAAAACCGGCGCTGCGTCCTTCGAGGAAGAGTTCCTTGAGGTCGAAGCCGGCGGGGACGGGGCGCTTGGGGTCATCGGCATGCACGATGGCAAGCGAGACTACGATGGCGCGTGTCCAGGAAGACATCTGGTAGAGCAGTTTGCCGGGAACAAGCAAGATTTCCGGCGGGATGCTGGGCGTGTGTTCGCGCGGGTAGAGGTCAAAGAGGCTGAGATTGACCTTGGTGTAGCTGTTTGCGGCCTGGATGCCGCCGAGCGAGAGAATGCACTCGCGCAGCTTCGTCATCTGGGGGCCATCCGCCGCGATGCCCGCGAGTTTCAGGGCAAAGTAGGCCTTGACGCTGGCGCTGATTTCGCTGGGGCCGTTGGCGTAGATATTGAAGCCGCCATCGGGCAGTTGCTGGGAGAGAATACGCTCCGCTGCCCGCTGGATCTGGCCGGGGTTCGGCGGGTTCCACACGCCATTGACCGGCGGGTGCATCCAGAGGCGCAGGAGAATAAAGTCGGATTCGAGCGTGGTGTCCGCCGTGAGAAGGGCGCACCAGTGGCCATCCTGCTTTTGGAGGTCAAGGAGCAGTTCCGCCGAGCGGCGAATGCTCTCTTGGACAGCGGGGAGCAGGGTTTCCGAAGCGTGAAGCGTAAGACTCATCTTGTCGCGATGCTGTAGAGATGCGATGATGCCCCTGCAAGTTCCGGCGGGAGCGAGAAACGCACATCTTCTTCGATCATTTCCACTTCTTCCAAAGCGCTGAAGCCCTTTTGTTGCAAGGACTCAACCAGTTCACTGACCAAATGTTCCGGCGCGGAGGCTCCGGCGGTGACGCCGACGTTCACGACGCCTTCGAACCATGCGGGGTCCACTTCACTGCGGTCATTGACGAGATACGAACGGACCGAGTGATTTGTTCCCACTTCCACGAGGCGCTTGGAGTTGGAACTGTTGGAGGAGCCGACGACCAGCAGAAGGTCCACAAAATCTGCCACGCCCTTCACGGCCATCTGGCGGTTTTCCGTGGCGTAGCAAATGTCCTGGGATTTCGGGCTGCGGATGAGCGGGAAACGCTCTTCGAGACGGGCCACGATGTCACGGGTTTCGTCGAGGCTGAGCGTGGTCTGGGTGAGGTAGGCGATCCGTGTGGGATCTTCGACCTGCAGTTGGTCCACGTCTTCCACGGATTCGACGAGGGTCATTTTGTCCGGGGCTTCGCCGAGGGTGCCAATGACTTCATCGTGGTTGCGGTGGCCGATGAGGATCATGGTGTAGCCCTCACGCGCGAATTTCACAGCTTCGAGGTGAACCTTGGTGACCAGCGGGCAGGTGGCGTCGATGATGTCGAGGTTGCGTTCCTTGCCTTGGCGGCGGACTTCCGGCGAGACGCCGTGGGCGCTGAAAATGGCGCGGGCGCCGGAGGGCACTTCTTCGAGTTCTTCCACGAACACAGCACCGAGTTCGCGCAGTTCTTCGACGACGTGGGTGTTGTGAACGATTTCCTTGCGGACGTACACCGGGGGGCCGTAGAGATCGAGCGCGATTTTGACGACGTCAATGGCCCGGACCACACCGGCGCAAAACCCGCGCGGCTTCAACAGGTAAATCTTCTTTTGTCCGTCGGGATTTGGGGAGATGGGTTTTAAGGGCATACGGATCGTAAGGAGGCGCGGTGTTGCAGGCCGAAACTTGAATTATAACATCGGGCTGGGGGATGGGGTTTGCGCGGGCGGAGAGGAGGGAGGCGTGCTTAATTTGGTGTGCTGCTGAACGTGAAGCTCAGTGTTGGCGGCTTCCAAATTTGTGAGACGATCAGGATGTGACGATAGAAACTTTGTCCATTCCGCTTGATGCAGAGCTTGGCAGGCGACTAGACATGCTTTCGTCCCGATCACATCGCTCCCGTTCTGCGCTGGCTTTGGAGGCCGTCGCGGCGTACGTGGAGTCCGAGGAGTGGCAGCTTAAAGAGATTGAGGCGGGAATCGCTGACCTCGATGCCGGAAACACGGTCGGCCACGCCGAAGTTTCCGTGTGGCTGCAATCCTGGGGGCAAGCCCGACGAATTAGAACCACCAAGATGAGGCTTGTGTGGTCGAGCCCGGCACTGCGACACCTGGCTCGAGGGTGTAAAACAGATTGTGGCTGCTGTTGATTTGCTGCTCTTGCATCCTGAATTAGGACGCCCCGGTCGAGTTGCCGGGACGCGGGAAATCATCGTTCCAAGAACCCCATTCGTGATTCCATATCGGCTCAACGGTGCGAATATCGAGCTAATTGCCGTCTTTCATGGACGGCAAAAATGGCCGACTGCGTTGTGATGGGGCAGGGCCTTAATGTCCGCCCAGATAGGCGAAGCGGGCGATGAAGAGCAGCGTCAGGGCGTAGACCATCCAGTGAATCTCCCGGAACCTGCCGCGCAGCACCTTGATCAATGTGAATGCGCTGAAGCCGAGCGCGAGGCCGTTGGCGATCGGGAACGTCAGCGGGATGCATAGGGCCGGGGATGGGATTTGCGCGGGCGGAGAGGAGGGGGTGTATTTAATGGGGTGTGCTTCTGAACGTGCAGCTCAGTGTTAGCGGCATCCAAATTTGTGAGACGATCAGAAGGGGACGATAGCACACAGGGTGGGTCACGCCGAAGTTCCCTGTGGCTGCAATCCTGGGATGGCCGTTGAGCCCCCCTGTTTTCATTGAGGTAGGGAGTAATGTTCGACAGAATTACAAGCCAACCCGAACAGATGAACGGTCAACCTTGCATTCGCGGCATGCGGCTTACGGTTCGGCGTGTCCTCTCCGCTATTGCTGTTTACCCTGTCCGCGAAGATCTCCTGCGCAATTATCCAGATCTTGAAGAAGAAGATATCCGCCAAGCTTTGGAATTTGCTGCCGCGAATCTGGCTGATGAGATTTTCGAGACGACGGCAGCATAAACGTGCGGGTGCTTCTGGATCAAGGTGCTCCCGCTGATGCTGCCCGGTTATTTCGCTTGGGCGGCTGGGAATGCAGCCATGTCTCTGAATTGGGGATGCATCAGGCAACCGACCTGCAAATTGTGGAACTTGCGGTTGAAACGAAGTCTGTGGTGATAACTCTCGACGCAGACTTCCACGCTCTTTTGGCCGTCCGGCGAATGGCTGCACCTTCCGTCATCCGGCTGCGGAAGGAGGGGTGTCGTGCTGAGAGCCTAATTGCGATCGTCCAACCGGTACTTCTCCATTACGCAAAAGAACTCCAAAATGGCTGTCTGATTTCGGTTAAAGAGCGGAAGGTCACCTGCCACCTGCTCCCGATTGGTGGGCCGACCGATTCTTAATGTCCGCCCAGATAGGCGAAGCGGGCGATGAAGAGCAGCGTCAGGGCGTAGACCATCCAGTGAATCTCGCGGAACTTGCCGCGCAGCACCTTGATCAGGGTGAATGCGCTGAAGCCGAGGGCGAGGCCGTTGGCGATCGAGAACGTCAACGGGATGCCGGTCATCGTGAGGAACGCGGGGATGGAGATTTCCGGGTTATCCCACTCGATTTCCTTGACCGATGACATCATCAAGCTGCCGACGATGATCAGGGCCGGAGCCGTGGCTGCGACGGGGATCGCTCCAGCGAGGGGCGCGACAAAGAGCGCTGCGGCGAAGAGCAGTCCGGTGACGGCTGCGGTGACGCCGGAACGTCCGCCCGCGGCCACACCGGCGGAGCTTTCGATGTAACTCACCACGGTGGAAGTGCCCGCGAGTGCTCCGGTCATGGTGGCGACTGCATCGCAGTAGAGAATGCGGCTGAGGCGGGGAACCGGTTCGTCCCCGGCGAAGAGTCCGGCCTTCTTGCCGACGGCCATCAGGGTGCCGAGGTTGTCAAAGAAATCAACGAAGAGGAAGACGAAGACGATTTCAACGAAGCCCAGGCTCATGGCGGATTTGATGTCGAGCTGGAATGCGGTTCCGGTGATCTGCTGGAAGCTGTAAGACTGGGGGTGGAATGGGGCCTGGCCGGTGAGCGCGGCGAGGGCCCAGGTGGCGAGGGCACCGTAAAGAATGGCTGCGCGGAAACCCGAGGCGAGCAGGGCGGCGGTGACGAGGAGTCCGAAGATCGAGAGGGCAGCGACGGGGGCGTGCAGGTCACCGAGTCCGACGAGTGTGGCGGGGTTGGCGACTACGATGCCAGCGGATTTCAGGCCCAGCAAGGCGATGAAGAGGCCGACGCCCGCGGCCGTGGCGGCGTAAAGCTCGCGGGGCAGGGCATTGACGATCATCTGCCGTACGCCGAGCAGGGTGAGGAGCAGGAAGGCGAGCCCCGAGAGGAAGACGGCTCCGAGGGCGGTTTGCCAGGGGAGTCCCATGCCTTTCACCACGACGAAGGTGAAGTACGCGTTGAGTCCCATGCCGGGGGCGAGCGCAATGGGGTAGCGGGCAATGAGGCCCATGGAAAGGCTGCCGATGGCGGCGGCGAGGCAGGTGGCGGCGGTGACTCCGGCGGCGGGCATGCCAGCCTGCTGGAGGATGGAGGGGTTGACGAAGATGATGTAGGCCATCGTCAGGAAGGTGGTGAGTCCGGCGAGGATCTCGGTCTTCCAGGTGGTGTTGAGTTCGGCGAAGCGGAAGTAGGCTTCAGCGCGCGCACGGAGAGTGTTGGAAGAGGCCGTCATGAGATGCAGGATTATTGCATTCTGGCATGGCGGTTGTTATTCGGGGAAAAGGCGGATACCAAGAAGGCGGATGATATCCTTCAGCCGGGTGTCTGTCGCGACAAAGGTGTCTGCATCCATGGAGAGTGCTGATGCCGCATGGATAAGGTCAAGACTTCGAACCATTCGCGGGGGTGTGGCGTTCAGTGCAAGGCGGACAATGCGTTCCGCTTCAAGTGCGACGCGGCTGTGGTATGGAACGAGTTCGATCCGTCCCCCCGCACAATCCTCTCGAAAGCTGCGAATTAGCGAGTCGGCGTCTCTTGGGCTCAGGACTTTTTCATGGGCCTTCCGCAGCAGTGACACGGGCAGTTCCGTCAGCGCTACCGAGGAAGTACAGAGTACACTTTGCTGTTCGACCCGACGGATGAACCTTTCCGAATCAAACTCTGGTGCGTACAGCTTGACCAGTGACGAAGTGTCCCAATATTCCATCTATCAAATACGGTCTTCCCTAAGTTCGTCCAATATTTGCGCGCTGCTGTTACTTGGCAGAGCTTTGATACTGCGGTGGAGTTCACGCAATTCGTCTGCCCAGATCGCGCCGGGACTTTTGGACTCGGTGCTCTCTATCCCGGAAAGCTTCGCTTTGACTGTCCCTTGCACGGTAATAAAGATCTCTTCACCATGCGAAGCCAGTTCAACGAGTTCCGGCAGGTTGGCTTGACTCTCTCCCAAGGTGGTGATCATGAGCGTATTGTAACGCGTTTGCTGCCACGTTACTGGCCTCAGAAACTTCCCACATGCAGGGCAAGATACTGCATCATCGCCCGGATGGCCTTGCCGCGGTGGCTCACTTCGAACTTCTTCGCGGCCTCGGCTTCCCCGAAGGAGCAGCCGAAGGGCGGGTAGTAGAACAGCGGGTCATAGCCGAAGCCGGCAGTGCCTTGCGGGGCTTCGAGGATTTCTCCTTCGACTTCGCCGCGGAAGGTTTTCTCCACAATCCCCCCGGATGCCAGTGCCACCACGCAGATGAACTTTGCTTTGCGGTTCGACACACCCTGGAGGTTTCTTCGTACGAGCGAGTTATTCTCTTCATCCGTCGCATTTTCTCCTGCATATCTTGCGGAGTAAATACCAGGCGCACCCTGCATCGCATCGACGGAAAGGCCGGAATCGTCGGCGAAAAGCGGTCCGGGGGCGACGCGGCTGTAGTAAGTCGCCTTCAGCTGCGCGTTCTCTTCGAAGGTAAGTCCGGTTTCTTCCGGGGGAGTGATGGAATTTAGTCCGGGCAGGGGACGGACGTCGACTCCGATGAGTTGCCCCGCGAGTTGGAACTCGCGGAGCTTACCCTTATTCCCGGTGGCGCAGTAGAGGGTCACGGTTTTTCGAGCACGCTGCGCTGCAGCGCGAGCAGTTCGGCGATGCCTGCGCGGGCCAGTTCTTTCATCTGGTCCAGTTGGGCATCATCAAAGGTCTTGTGTTCTGCCGTGGCCTGGAACTCCACAAAGCGCCCGCCGCCAGTCATGACGACATTGGCGTCCACTTCCGCCTGCGAGTCCTCTTCATAGCAAAGGTCGAGAATTGCTTCGCCGCGAAGCATCCCAACACTGACGGCAGCTACGGAATCCATTAGTGGTGACTTGGCGACCATCTTGAAATCGAGCATCTGTTTAATGGCCAGGGCGAGAGCAACATAGGCTCCAGTAACTGACGCAACACGCGTGCCGCCATCGGCCTGGATCACATCGCAATCGACGATGATGGATTTCTCGCCCAGTACATCGAGATCCACCACAGACCGCAAAGACCGTCCGATCAACCGCTGGATCTCATGCGTTCTGCCGCTGGGTTTTCCTTTCGTCACTTCACGCGGTGTGCGGGTGGACGTGGCGCGGGGCAGCATCGAATACTCCGCCGTAACCCAGCCCTTGCCGCTGTTGCGCAGCCAGTGAGGCACGGATTGCTCGACCGTTGCGGCGCATAATACCTGCGTGTTCCCGAACGTAATCAGCGCCGAGCCTTCCGCCGTCTTGAGGAACCCCGGTTCAATCTTCACCGGACGCAATTGATTGGAATTTCTGCCGTCCGGTCTAGCCATTTTTCAACCCCAGGAAGATCAAAACTGTCACTGCAATCACGATAAAAACCACGATCACCAGACACGGCATGCCCGGACGCATCTGGGGCACAGCCGTATCTGACTTCTTCTTTGCCGCTTTAAATTTGGCCATGTCTTAGATTTCCGCCGCGACTTCGTCAAAAAACGATTGCAAGGTGGCCAGCGATTCGGGGCTGAGATCCTTCACCAGCAGTGCGTGGACGACGCGGCCCTTGCGTTCGAGCGCGAGTTTGGTGGCGAGGAACTGGGCCATGTGATAGTCCGGCAGATAGTTCGCGGCGGTAAGTTTCATCTGCTTCTGGCTCAGAATGACGACAGAGAAGCACTTGCCGTGGCCGATGATCATCTCGTGGTACGAGTGGTTCATCGCCGGGCCTTCATAGACATCGCACACCATCTTGAGCTTGGCGCGGAAGATACGTTGCGCCGCGGTGTCCAGCACTTTGCGCATATCTTTCCCGCCTTCGGAGTAACGCATGTCGCCGAAGAAAGTAAGTTCCCCGTAGTTGATTTTGCCGGACTGCACCGCGCGCCGTAACTTATCGGCCAGTGAGGTTGGCGTTTCCAGTGCCACGGCACTGCGCCACTTCCGCCCGATATTGAGTTCCTTCCACGCAGCGGTCTCAGTAACTCCGCCGACGGTCTTCGCTTCGGCGAAGATCTCAGAGGCGATGGCCTTGTAGAGTTCCACGGCAGGCTGCGTCACGAAGGTCATCTTGCGCAGATAGCCGAGCGCGAAGACCACGTAATGCATGAACTGCATGTATTTCGAAAGCTGGGCTTTCGCGCTGAAGGTGAGCAGCGCCGTCGGGTATTTGGCAGCGCGCAGCGCGGAGATACCAGCAGCATCGGGATGCGCCTCGCCTTTGTGCTGCACCGCGAGGAAGATACGGTCCTGCTTGACGGACTTTACATCCAGATAACTGCCGACTTTGACCTTCTCTCCGATCACTATCTTCAGACCGAGGTCTTCACTCTTGCCGAGGCTCTCTTCGAAGTTTTGTTTGGTCCATAGGCCGATGGCCGTCCAGCCTTTCGGCAACAGCAGAGTAACTTTGTCGCGGCCCACCTCACCGTGCGCGTGGATGAAAGAGGCGAGCTTGAAAGCTTCGTCAATTTCCGCTTCGGTGAGAAACGCGCCGGAGATCCAGGATTTCAAGTCATAACCCGCGAGCGCCAGTGGATACAGGCTGCCGCGCGTCATGGGTGCGCTGTGGCGGCCCGCAGTGGAGTTGCCGCCATCGAGTTGCAGCGGGATGCGCTGGTAACCGCGGGGTCCGGCAAACTGATCCAGGATGGAGCCGGGCAGGGTCAGATAGAGGAAGTTGGGCGTGCTGTCGATCTTGAACTTGTCATAGAGCGCAGCCAGCTTTTCCAGATTGACCACGGGTTCATAGGAAGTCATCCCCATGGCCATGCCGATGACCAGTGTGGAAGGCAAAAGGGTTTCGATCTTGGCCTTGGCGCGCTCCACCATATCTTCGAGAATGCACTGCAGTTTGGTGGGGTCAGTGGAGTCGAGCGAGTAGAATTTCGGGCCGCCTTTGAAGAGTCCGGCGGCGTTGAAGGCCGTCTTATCCTCCATGGATCCGCCCATGCCAGCCCAAATTACAAACCTGACATTCGTACCATGCAGCGCTTTGATTTTCGCGCGGACCGCGGCAACTTCATCCACCACAGCCTGCGCCCATTCCGGGTGCTCTTCCGCCTGCCAGGCGAGGTCAAGAACGCCGTAGGAATTCTTGGTGACCTTGCCTTCTGCGTTGACTTCCATGCCAATCCCGACAAGCTCATCGTCAGCGGGCGAAACGGCATCCAGACCTTCGGTGCGGGCCTTCGTATCGATGGCGCGGACGCGGGGGAGAACGTTCTCTGCCGCAAATTTTGCGTAGTATTCTTCGGTCGCCTTTTTGGCGGAGTCGTTGATGATGGATAAGGACAAAGTTTTGAGCCTCGGCGCCTGCTACGCTGGTGGCGGTAAATGATGGAACACAGGCGAACAACCATTTTAGCCCGCTTTGCTCTCGTGTTGGGTGTCACGCTTCTGTATGGCTGCGCGAAGCAGGCGATCCCGGAACTGCCGGCGTCGGTTCCGCCGCTCTGGACCCGCACCTCATTTGCCCCCGGGCAGCCGCCGAAAGCGCTGGATACCGCAGGCAATCAGGTTTCCTGCCAGGATGCTGCCTACAACGGACCGGGAACGGCGCACGTCTCGGTTTGCCTCTTCCCCCCGGGCAGTGGCGCGTTTGAAGCCGTGCAGCGCACGCGAGCCTCTGCGAATACGGTCAAGTTTCAGGAAGGGGATGCCTTCGCGCTGATTTCCTGGGACAAGGCGACGCGGGATGAAATTACGGAACTGGTTCACGCCGTGCAGCGGGCTTTGAAACGGAAGTAAACCATGTATACCGAGCTGCTGGGCGGTTCGAGACAGGCTGTTTTTCTCCGCGCGATGGGGATGACGCTGCTGATCGCGCTCGCCGACTGGCACATCAAGGGCAACATTCCCCTCGGGTTCCTCTACTTATTCCCCATGGTGCTGGCGGGCAGTGCGCTGCAGCGCTGGCAGATCGCCATCATGGCCACGCTCTGCGCGGTCCTGACGGAAGCCTTTGACAGCTATGAATGGGGCTGGGAAACCGGCATTCCGCGCGACATCCTTATCCTATCCGCATTCTTTGGCATGGGGCTTTTCGTGTTCGAGGTGGTTCGCAGCCGCAAGCTGGCGCTGATCCATATGGACCAGGTGGAGCACGAAGTGGAAGCGCGGCGCGAGGCGGAAGCGCAGTTGAAGATTCTGATTGAGAGCAGTCCGGCGGCGATTTTTACATCGCGCCCGGATGGCACGGTGATTCTGGCGAATGAGGCGGCGCACAGGCTTTTCGCGCTGCCTGCCGGATCGTTGCCGGGGAAGAGTGTGCGGGATTATCTGCCGGCGCTGGTCAATGTGCCGGCCATGCGGGAGGGCTCACAGGTTTTTCGCACGGCCATGCAATGCCGCGGGCTGCGGGCGGATGGCGAAGTGTTTCAGGCCGATATCTGGTTCTCCACTTATCAGACGAATTCGGGTCCCCGTCTGGCGGCGATGGTTGTTGATTCCTCAGAAGATCTGCGCAACCGCGAAGAGATCAGTTTGCAGCAGTTGATGACGGGGTCGCGGATTCTGGTGGGTGCCGTTTCCCATGAGATTCGCAATGTTTGCGGGGCGATTGCCGTGGTGCACCAGAACCTGATCCGCGACGGGCGTCTGGCAGGCAACAAGGATTTCGAAACGCTGGGAACGCTGATTGTGGCACTCGAAAAGATTGCCGCGATTGACCTGCGGGATACCGCCGGACAGGCCGCGTTGATTGACCTGGAAAGTTTGCTCCAGGAACTGCGGATCATTATTGAACCGGCGCTGCACGATGACGGGATTTCCATCGAGTGGGATCTGCCGCCGGATTTGCCCCACGTCTGGGCGGACCCGCACAGCCTGCTGCAGGTGTTTCTGAATTTGGTGAAGAACAGCCAGCGGGCCATGCGGGATTCCAGAGAGCGCGTCCTCTCCTTCACGGGCTCCGTGGCACAGGGCAGCGTGCTCGTGCGGGTTTCCGATACCGGCAGTGGAGTGCGCGAACCCGAGCGCCTGTTCCGCCCCTTCCAATCCGGCGCGCAATCCACGGGGCTTGGTTTGTATTTGTCCCGCGCTTTCCTGCGTGGCTTCCGCGGCGACCTCAGGTTTGAACCCTCCGGGAGCGGCGCGAGTTTTATCGTGGAATTGGCGGTATGATCCGGATCCTTTTGCTCGACGATCACAGTTTGTTCCGGGAAAGCCTCAGCCGTCTGCTGGAGGCGGAACCCGAAATGCAGGTGGTTGCGACCTGCCAGACTCCTCTCGAAGCGGTTTCCCTGTTGCGGCACCGCGCGGTGGATCTTGTCCTGCTGGATTATGATCTGGGCGAGCAGCAGGGTACGGAATTTTTCCCTTTGGCGCAGGCGGCAGGCTTCACGGGGCGCGTTCTGCTGGTGACCGCGGGCATGTCAGACACGGAAGCACTGCGCGCGCTGGAGACGGGGGCATCAGGGCTGTTTCTCAAGCACAGTCCGCCGGGACAGTTGATTGAAGCGATCCATCAGGTCATGGCTGGCGGGACGTGGATTGATTCGCGCGCTGTGCGTTCGCTCGAAGATGCGAAACGCGGTGCGGCCAAGCCTGCGGTGCAGCCCTTGACGCCGCGCGAACAGGCCGTGTTGAAGGGGATCTTCGAGGGGCTGGCGAACAAGGAAATCGCCGCCCGGCTGCAGGTGTCTGAGAGTTCGGTCAAGGCCGGGGTGCAGCAGTTGTTTGATAAGACCGGGGTCCGGACGAGAAGCCAGTTGGTGCGGATTGCGCTGGAGCGGCATCTGGACGAGTAGTGCCTGCCGGTCAACCAAGACTTCCATGTATCCTGCTGTTGATGAATTGATAGAGCGGCTCCCGCCCCCTTGCGGCGGACGAGGCAGAATATCCGCTCTGGTATTCTCGATAGAGAACACGGAGTTTCTTTTGAGCCTGACCGAAGCCGCACTTTCCCCCTCTGAAATCGAAGCTTTTGAGCGCGAACACGACAAAGTTGTCCGCACCGAAATCGAAGCGTTCCGGACCCGCGCGGCGGAACTGGTCGAGGGCAAAATCACGGAAGATGACTTCCGCCCCTACCGTCTGCGCTTTGGCGTCTACGGGCAGCGGCAGGAAGGCGTGCAGATGTTGCGCACCAAGATCCCGGGCGGCATGCTGACCTCCCACCAGCTGGAAGTCATGGCAGCGGTGGGGGATTTGGTCGCGTCCGGCCAGGGGGCAGGGAAGGGACACCTCACCACCCGCCAAAATATCCAGTTCCACTTCGTCCCGCTGGCCAAGGTGGCTGATGCCATGCACCTGCTGGCGGACGCCGGGCTGACCAGCCGCGAGGCCTGCTTCAACACCGTCCGCAACATTACGGCCTGCCCCTATGCTGGCCTGACCCGCAATGAGGTTTTCGACGTCCGCCCCTACGCGCAGAAGGTCGCTTACGCGTTCCTCCGCAAGAGCCTCACGGACTCCATGCCCCGCAAGTTCAAGATGGCGTTCGACGGCTGCACGGACAAAGATTGCACCATCGGCGCCATTCACGATCTCGGTTTCAAAGCCCGGATCAAAGACGGCAAGCGCGGGTTCCATATTGTGGTCGGCGGCGGCCTTGGCCCCCTGCCCGTGGAAGCCATGGTGCTGGATGAATTTCTGCCGGAAGAGCGTTTGGTGAACCGCGTGGAAGCGGTGTTGCGCGTCTTCAATCAGCACGGCAACCGGAGCAACCGCAACAAGGCCCGCCTCAAGTTCGTGATGCGTGAGCGCGGCTTTGACTGGTTGAAGGAACAGATCGAAAAGGAATACGCGGACATTCTGGAGAACGGCGGCATTCCTTCGCCGGAGATCGTGCCGGAAGGTTTCGGCGCATTCTCTTCGAAGCCCCGCGCGCTGGGGCAGGGTGCGTTGCTGCCCGTTGTGGGACACCCCGCATCAGGCGACCCCGCGTACGACCGCTGGCTTGAAACCAACGTGGAAGAGCAGAAGACCACGGGGTATGCCTCGGTGACTGTCCGCCTGAATCAGGGCAATCTTTCCACGGATCAGATGCGTCAGCTTGCGGCGCTCGCCCGTGATGCCGGCGATGACGCACTGCGTCTCACAGTGGAACAGAACTTCGTGCTTGGCTTCATCCCGCTGGCGAATCTGCCCCGCGTGTATGCGGCTTTGTTGCAGATTGGCCTGGCCGATGCCGGTGCCAATGAACTGGCCGACGTGTTGACCTGCCCGGGCGCTTATTCCTGCAATTTGGCGCTGACGAAGTCCATGAATCTGGGCGCGGCGATTCGCGAAGCCGTGCTGGGTTATGACGACCCTCTTCTGCGCAAGCTGCATGTGAAGATTTCCGGCTGCCCGAATTCCTGCGGACAGCACTGGATTGGGGACATCGGTTTCTACGGCAATGCACGGAAGATCGATGGCAAAGAGATTCCGTTCTACCAGATGCTGCTGGGTGGTGGTTACGATATCCACGGTGTGATGCGCTATGGTTTGGCGGTGCAGAGTCTGCCGGCGAAGAACGCGCCAACGGCAGCGAAGCGTGTGCTGGAACATTACCGCGCGAACAAGTTGGAGAACGAGAGCTTCCGCGAGTATGTGCACCGGTACAAGGTAGAATTCTTCCGCGCTGAGTTGGCCGATCTGGCCAAGCCGGCCGAGATCGATCCGGAACTGTACAAGGACTGGGGCGACGAAGAAGCGTTCTCGCTGAAGCTGGGCCGCGGCGAGTGCGCGGTCTAAGCTGCTCCTCCGCCATTACGACGCGCGTCAGCTAAGTTGATCAAGGGCGGCCTGCCGTTAGGCGCAGGCCAACTCCCCGGCTTCAACCTCTTCGCGGGCCGCCAGGATTCGCTCCAGAATTCCATCCCACATCTTCAAGCGTGCGCGCAGTGCCTGTTCCGCTGCGTCATCCGCTTCCTGCTGCCGGATCTCATCTCCTCTGCAAAGCTCTTCCAGCATTTGCAGCGCCATCGGGCCATGGCTGTCGGAATCGACTTCAATGTGCCGCTGCAGGTAATACTCGAAGGTCGCCAACCCTGCAAAACTGCGGTGTAACTCCCGCACGATCTCATGAAACATGGCAGGAATCAGATCCTCACGGCCAATCGTGAAGGCCGCCGCCGTGATATGCGGTTGCTCCGGGCGGATGGTTGCAAACGTCGCCAGCACGAACTCCCGCGCTGCGGCGGGGATGACCTGATTCGCCAGCGCAGCATTCAAAGTCTGGCCGTTCTGCAGGGCTTCGAGCAGCCGCAGGATCGGCTCTGTGTTGGCACCGCACTCTTCCATCGCCGCGAGATATAACTCGAAGTGGCTGATGAACCCGTCCTCGTATGCATCACTCTCTTCGCCCAGCACAATCTCATTGATCAGACGCCTGGACGTGGCATAACGGCTCGGTACCCATGGAACGGTAACTGAGGTCAAACTTTGTTGCAGCGATTTCAGGAGCGACATGAAATCCCACACGGCGAAGACGTGGGTCTCCATGAAGATCCGCAGGTCTTCCACCCGCCGGATCTCCTTGTAAAGTGCATGTTCTCTGATCTGCCGCCGGAGCCCGCTGAAGTCTTTCATGTCTGTTGTTGTGATGATCCCGGGGTGCCCCAGGCAGCAGGAAAATCGAACGCCGCGACCGAATGCACGCACGCGGCATCCCATCGAGGGTGCCTGTCAAGATACATGCGCTGCAGACCGGAAAGGTGCGGATCAAAACCGCCCAGATTGAGGGGCGCGGCAAGGGTATCGGCCGACAGCTCGCGATCTTCCGCGATTCCGAATGGGCCTGGGTCCCCACCTTCGCCTATGCCGTGGAGCATCCGGAGGGCGTGATCGTAATCGATACCGGCCAGGGACTCCACTTGCTGCGGCACGCGGAGAGCCTCCACCCTTATCTGCGCTGGCAGGTGGATTTTGAGATGCAGCCCGAAGACGAGATTGGACCCAGGCTGCGGGCACTTGGCATCGGTCGCAATGATGTGAAGAAATTGATCCTCACGCATCTGCACGTCGACCATGACGGCGGCTTGGCCCATTTCCCCAATACAGAAATCTTCGCTGCGCGCGGTGAGATCGATGCCGCCAGTGGCTGGGGCGGCCGGCTGAATGGTTATCTGCCGCAACGCTGGCCCAACTTCTTCGACCCGAAACCCGTGGACTTCACTTGTGGCGGTTTGGGTCCTTTCGAGGAGAGCCACACCGTTACGAAGGCCGGCGATGTTATCGCGCTGCCGCTTCCCGGCCACACTGCGAACCATCTCGGCGTCTTCGTCGAAACCGGTGATGACCTGGGGACTTGCGTGTTATTCGCCGGTGACGCTTCTTATAACTCGGCAATGATGCAGCAAGGCAAAGTGGATGGCGTCTCGCCAAACGAAACACTGGCCGGAGAGACGCTCGCCAAAATCCGCAAACTGGCAGCGCAGGTGCCACTGATCTACCTGCCGGCGCATGACCCGCAAGCCGCCGAACGTCTACTGCAGTGTCGGACTGCCTGAAAGATAGCCAAGTGAGACCAGAAACTCATCGGTCTTGCGCAGCGCGTCCGTGTAGGCCTTGTTGGGGTAATTGAAGAAGCCATGCTTCTCGCCTTCGTAGCCGACCAGTTCACAGCGGTTGCCGGCTGCCTTCATCTTTTCCGTGAAAGCCTCGGCCGTCACATAAGGTACCGTGGTGTCAGCCTTGCCGTGGAAGATGATGGTTGGCGGCGCGCCCTTGGTCACATGATGCCAGGGGGAGATGGAAATCCGGTCGCCGCCCTGTAATTCGGGGTTGTCGAAAGCCTTCATTTCCCGGCCCGGCACAGCGGCCAGCA
This sequence comes from uncultured Acidobacteriia bacterium, assembly GCA_903923395.1. Lineage (GTDB taxonomy): Bacteria > Acidobacteriota > Terriglobia > Bryobacterales > Bryobacteraceae > BOG-234. The sequence continues at coordinate 33,381 of CAIXXM010000123.1, read as the reverse complement.
GGAGCACGGGGTTGAAGAGCACCATGGCATTGGGCCGCGAACTCACGCTATGGTCTTCTGTTGCTTCGTCCAAGCCCTTCACGACGCCCGTCACGGCAGCGATGTGACCTCCCGCTGAGCCGCCGGACGCCACAATCCGGTCTGGATCGATTCCCAACCGCGCTGCATTCTGCCGCACCCAGCGGATGGCCGACTTTGCATCGCGTGCCGAATCCCAGGCCTTGGTTTGGTTGCGGCTGGAAACACGGTAGTCGGCGGTGATCGCGATCATGCCGCGCCCGGAAAGATACTTGCATTGCTGCTCGAACTGCTTGGGGTTGCCGGTCTTCCAGCCACCACCGAAGAAGAAGACGATGGCGGGGCGCTTCTCCGTCACGGGCACTCCGGCCGGCCGGTAAATGTAAAGCTGCAGGGCGGTGTCGCCGGTGGTCTTGTAGACCTCGGCCTTGCTGCCTTCCAGTTGCGCGAATAGGAGCCCGGCGGCGGGCAGCAGGAACAGGAATCGTCTGGTCATGGCGTGAATGAATCTATCACGAAACAGTGGTTCCGATAGAATCAGATTCCGCATGTTCAAATACCTTCTGCCTTTGGTCTGCACGGGAATTCTCTCCGCACAAACGGTGCCGCTGCGTGACTGGACCGTTCCTGCCCTCACCGGCAAACCTGCGATCGCCTGCAATGACCTGCGCAGTTTGACGAACTTCGGGTATTCCGTTGTCAGCACGAAGGTTGTGGCAACAACTTCTGTTGCGCCCGAACACTGTCTCGTCCGCATCTTCATTCAGCCCGCGTTGAACATCGAAGTGAAGCTGCCCACGGCCTGGAACGGACGTCTCTACATGTTCGGCAATGGCGGCTGGGCGGGGGAATCCTTTGAAACCGCTGGCCGGATCGCCAGTGCGGCCCGGGGCTTGAAGGCGGGCTTCGTGACGGCCTCAACAGATACAGGTCACTCCGCTGCGCTGGAACCCGGCGCCAGTTTCGCGCAGAACCGGCAGGAACTACTCGATTACGGTTTCCGTTCTCTCCATCTCACCGCGGAAACAGCCAAAATCATGGCGAAGGCTTACTACGGGGCGGGTCCGCAGAAATCATATTACGAAGGTTGTTCGCAGGGTGGCCGCCAGGGATTGACACTTGCCCAGCGCTTTCCCAATGACTTCGATGGCATCATCGCCGGCGCGCCTGGACTCTACCAAACTGCCACGCATCTTTCCCGCGCTTACTGGATGCAGGGGATGAATGAAAACCCCGTCCCGGCTTCGAAGCTCCCTCTGCTGGCCAAGCTTGTTTATGACAAGTGCGATGCCGCGGACGGCCTGAAAGACGGTCTCATCGATGACCCGCGCCGCTGTGATTTCAAGCCCGCGAAGGACCTGCCCCGCTGCACTGCGGCGGATGGCGCGGATTGCTTCACGGCTTCGGAACTCAAGACGCTGGAGCGCATCTATGGCGATGTGATGAGCCAGGGCAAGCGCTTCTTTCCCGGCTGGCCCGTGGGTGCGGAAGTCGCCGATGCCAATGGACGCCACGGCTGGATGGGGCAGGAGATCAACGCCGGCAATACGCCCGGGGCCTGGACTTCTTACGGCTACAACTTCCTGCGCTGGATCGCCCCCGCCGCGCTGGGTGGCAATGTGGATGATGATCCGGTGAAGGCGTTCCGGAAGTTCGATATCAACACTGCTCCCGCGAAGGCGGAAGAGTTCCGGCAGATCATTGATGCCACTGATCCGGACCTCAGCGCCTTCCGCAAACACGGCGGCAAACTGCTGATGTACTTCGGCTGGGCGGACCCGCAGCTCAATCCGAAAATGGGCGTTGAATATTACGAGAACGTGCTCGCCACAATGGGCGACTCCACCACGGACTTCTTCCGGCTCTTCATGGTGCCCGGCATGTTCCATTGCGGCGGCGGCATGGGCACGAGCCAGTTTGACGCGACCACCCACCTTCTGAACTGGGTGGAGCAGAGCAAGGCACCGGCAAGGATTGAGGCGGCCCGCGTCGTACAGGGCAAAGTGGTGCGGACCCGTCCGCTCTGCGTTTACCCTGAGGTGGCGAAGTACAAAGGCAGCGGCAGCATAGATGACTCCGCGAACTTCAGCTGCGCGAAGCCGTGAGCAACCCGTTCACCACATCCGCCGCCGAGTAATTCCGGCCCCATACGCTGAGGCTCGCCAGGTCATCACCGGCGGTCAACAATCCCGGTTCTTCGTAGCGGTTCCGCACTTGTGGATACCCGATATTCGCAAGCAAGCCATTACAGAGACACTTACGCCCTTCCGCATACTCCGCCTTGCCGCCTTTGGCTGCGTAGACGGTCACTGGCTCTCCGGCGCAGCGGTAACCAAGCTCGCCTGAATCCATCCGGTACGCTTCCCGCAGATAACCCAGATCGCACACGCGGGGTCTGGCTGCGTAAGTCTCCGGTTCGGAAGCCGTGGCCGCAACGGAGATGACCTTGAACGGGAAGCCTGTGGGAGACGCCAGCGGGTCAGTGAATAACTGCGCGCTGCCGTCTTCCACTTCTTTCAAAACCTCCAGCCGGTAGTCCGCGCGCAGGCCGGATTCCTCACAGAACGCGAAGGCCGTTCCCACTTGCACACCCGCCGCGCCAGCCCGCAAGGCTTCTTGCAGTTTCTCCGCCGAACCATACCCGCCCGCCAGCCAGAAGGGCACACCCAACTCCGCGAGCTTTTGCAGGTCCACCAGATCACGCTCACCGTACACAGGTTCCCCGGCTTCAGTCAATTGCATCTTGCCGCGTGGCGGTGCATTGTGTCCGCCAGCCGTGGGACCTTCCACCACGAAACCATCCACCTTGCCATTCGCCTTCTTCAGCAGTGTCACCGCGAGTGTGTTCGAGGCGATGATGGCGAGAAACTTCGGGCGGTGCAGGGCAGTATGCGCCTCCGGCAGATAGTCGCGCGGATCGAAGTGGAGTTGTGTACTTTCGCCGTCGAGTGCACCGATCACCTGCAAAGGGTAAGTCGCCGGTTCATGGTGGACAAAGTGGGCGAGCACGCCCGGGATCTTCAACGGAATGCCCGCCCCCATCAGCACATAATCCACACCGGCCAGCATGGCGCCATAGATGGATGCCAGATGCGGGGCTTGTATCTTTTCGAGGTAGTTGATGCCAACGGGGTTGTGATGACCTTCTTTGGCCAGGAAGACTTCCACAAAGTTGGAAGCGATGTAGAGTTCCACCGTTCCGGCGGGCACATCATGCGCCGGTTGCGGCATCCTGCGGTAGGGTTGCCCGGGTGCTCTGCCGCCTGCGATAAAGAACTCTTTCAGTACCCGCCCGGCGATCTCCTGCGAAGGGAAGTGGGCGAGCGCACGGCGCATGTCGCCACCGGGGTCGCCATCCTGCAAGCGCCGCGCGAGAACCTGATCGAGTGCCGTTCCGGAGACCACTCCCAACTGCCCGGTAATGGATACTGCCCTTGCCAAACGCCAGTTCGAAACTCCAACACCCATACCGCCTTGAATGATGACCGGTAGACTCATACCTCGACTATGGCACCGCCGAAAGGTACGAATTGTCATAGTTTCGCAATGTCTGGTTCAGATTACTTCGCAGTGCTTCTGCCCACTTTTGTCATCACCTGGTGAATCGCGGCAAAGATGCGGTCTTCCACATCGGGGGCATAGGGTCCGGGCAGGCTGTAGTAATTCATGGAATCCCCAGCCTCATAGCCGCCCTCTTTCAGCACGCGGAGAGACGGAATATAAGACATCACGTCATTCGAATACCCTGCGGTGATGAGCGGTTCGCCCGGGTATTCGCGGTGCATCCGGATGGAGTAATCCACCACCACCTCGCCGCCCAGCGCCAGCAGTGTCAGGCTCTGGCCGAAGCGTACCGCTTCCACGGGATACTGCACGGTGTAGATGTCTTTGCCGGCATCCAGAGCCTTGAGCATCATGTCGCCGCGGCGTGCGGTTGGCGCAACCTTACCCGCTTTCTCCTTTTCGAACTCCTCCCGCAGACGTGTGGCTATCTTGAGCGGGATGGTCTGGAACGCGGAAGTGACCTTGCCAGACACGGGAGTCATGGCACCGCTCAGGGTCTTTTCCACCGCAGTTGCGAGTTCCGCGCCGTGCTCTTCCGCGAAGGCCGCTTTGCCTCGGGGTTCCGGGTTCTGGTCCGCCCCGCACAGCATGACGAACAGCGCCGTCGCGCCGGCGTGTGCCCTCTCAATTGCGGCTTGTGCATAACCGGCATAGTCACCGTTGATCTGGTACGTGTCGCCCGGCGTGGTGTTGTGGCAGGCGTAGGCGAACAGCACGGCACGCAGCTTGCCGGTCTGGTCAGTGATCTTCAGCACGGGAACTGTATGGTCCACCGGACCCTGCGGATTCGGCGCAATCTTATACCCCGACGGCGTGGAAAGCCTGCGGTTCATGCCGAAGCCTGCCGTACCTTCCCCATACGAGATTGTGACCGGAGCCAGATCGTGCAGCGCGGAACCGATGACGGTAATGATCGCGCCCGTTAATTTCGCCCGGTAGGCAACCAGTTTCTCTTCCTCAGCCGGAGGCAGCGACGCCAGATTCTTCAAGTTCGGCCAAACCATGGGTCCGTTGTGCGTGTGGCTGGTATTCAGCACCAGTTGTTGCCGTTCCAGGTGATACCGCTTTTTCGCTCTGGCGGCGATTTCTTCGGCCAAATCCCCGGGGATGCCGATGAGATCCATGGTGACCAGCACCACGCGCTGATTGTGGCCGCTCTCGATTGCCAGCGCTTTCACAAACAGCGGCGCGGCAACGCCTTCCGAAGGATGGTTGCGTGACGAGTAGCCGGAAAGCCAGATGGGCTGCACCGGGGTGATATCGAGCTTTGCGGTGCCGGCCTTCATGGCGGCATTGGCCAGAGAGGCCATCACAAGCAACAGGGCGGGGAAACAGGCGCGCATTGTGTTCTACGTTACAGCAAAGCTTGGTTACAGCAAAGCTTGGTTACAGCAACGCTTCGATCAGTTTCGGCCCTGGTTCGTGCATTGCCTGCGCGAAGGCAGCAACGAACTCCTCCACCGTGGCTGCCTGCGTGGCCGGAACACCCAGGCCCCTTGCCAAATCCACCCATTGCAGCAGCGGATTCTTCAGGTCAATCATGCGCTCTGCCTGATTCCCCACCGGACCCGACCCGGTGCGCGTCATTTCCACATCCAGAATCCGGTACCGGCGGTTCGCCATGATGATCACGGTTACATCCAGACTCTCGCGGGCCATGGTCCAAAGGGCTTGGAAGGTATACATTGCACTGCCGTCGCCCTCAAACGAGATCACTTTCCGGTCTGGACAAGCCAGCGCCGCACCCAGTGCGACGGGAAGGCCCTGCCCGATCGAACCGCCTGTGTTCGGCAGGTGATCATGCTGGCGCGCATAGGCCAGATGCGGCCAAAGCTGCTCGCTCGAAGACACGGCTTCATCCGAAAACACAGCGCCTTCCGGTGCCAGAGCCGCAACGGTTCGCCCGATCGCTGCCGCCGTCAACGGCTCGCTTCCTGTGGGAACGCCGCCGGGTTGCGCCGCCTGCACGTCCACCCGGGGCGCACCCAGTTCATCGCACAACCATTCGAGCGCCGCCGTTCCATCCTGCGATTCTTCCGCCAGCACGTCGAAGATGCAGCCCGGAGGGGCCAGTGTGGACCGCAGGTTTGGATAGCCGAAGAACGACACGGGCGGTTTCGCCTCCACCAGAATCATTCGCTCCAGTTCGGAAAGCAAGGCCTGTGCGGGTTCCGGGAAGTAGGGGATTCGTTCCACGGCAGGCACATTGCCGCCACGGCTCAAGCGCGCACCATAGCGCGCCGCGAAGATTCGCACTCCGGTCAGCGCGCGCAACCTGTGTGCGGCACGCAACCCGCGTTCGTGTTGCGCCTGGCCATTCAACAGGATGCTCAGCTTCCCGCCCTTGCGAAGCACTTCCGCGATTTGCAGAATCACGTCTGGAGCCGGCAGCGCCCGTGCGGGTCTCTGCCTGTGCGCTCCCGGTTCCCCCGCTTCGCTCCACGAATAATCTGCCGGGACAATCAAAGTGGAAACGTTGCCCGGCCACGCAGCCTCCACCGCAGCCGCAGCCGACATCCCCATCTGGCCCGCTTCCCGCAAGGTGTGCACCCACGCTGAAACCGGCCGCGCGAAAGCCTCAATATCCGCACTCAGGGGCGCATCATAGGCCAGATGCTGCGTGGAATGCTCTCCAACAATGTTGACTACCGGAGACCTCGCCTTCTTCGCGTTATGCAAGTTCGACAGCGCATAACCCAGCCCCGGGCCCAGATGCAGCAAGACGGATGCCGGTTTGCCCGTCATGCGCGCATAGCCATCTGCCGCGCCGGAACAAACGCCTTCAAACAGACCCAGCACGCCGCGCATGGCCGGTACGCGGTCCAACGCGGAGACGAACTGCATTTCCGAAGTGCCCGGATTCATCAGGCACAGGTCCACATCATTCACCAGCAGGGTTCTGAGAAGGCACTCGGCTCCATTCATGCTGGGACTATTGCAACACGCCGCACTGGGCCGGACCGGCGTATGCTATTCTCATTGCCAAAGAAGTTATAGAAGTACCAGCGCTGCGCAATTCCCGTCGTATTGCCTGCCGCTTCCCACGTTGGCCTCACCTTTTTCGACCACCGATTCAAATATCCCCAGGGGAGTAGTGTATGAAAAGCAGCCGTTTATTCCTTTTACTTTTGCTGATATGCGCGTCCATGTTCGCGCAAACCTTCCGCGGCGATCTCGCCGGTGTGGTGACAGATGCAACCGGCGCGGCACTCGCGGGCGCGGCCGTAAAGGTGGAAAGTCCTTCCACCGGTCTGACCCGTTCCGCTGTTACCGGGCGAAATGGAGCTTTCCTTGTGGCCGAACTGCCGGTGGGGCTCTATGAAATGACCGTCGCCATGCCCGGCTTTGAGCAGCGTAAAGTCCGCGGTATTGAGATCTCGGTCGCCAAGACCACCAACGTGCCCGTGCAACTCGGTGTTGCGGCGCAACAGACCCAGGTGGAAGTCTCCGCCAGTTCGGCCTCCATCGAAACCTCCACCAGTTCCCTGGTCGCCCTTGTGGATTCCAAATCCGTGCAGGAAATGCCCATGAATGGCCGCGATTTCACGCAAATGGTGAAGCTTGCCCCCGGAGTCACGCCCTCCGGCGCTTCTATCAACGGCATGCGGACCAACGGCAAGAATTTTCAAATCGACGGTGCTGATAACAATGACGCCTACTCCAATGCCGTTGCCGTAAATCAGGGCGGTGTTTCCGGTATTGCCGGTGCCCTGGTGCCGATTGAAGCGCTCGATCAGTTCTCCGTGGAAGCCAGTGGCAGTGCCGATGCCGGGCGTAACGCGGGTGGCGCGGTCCAGATGGTGATCAAGTCCGGCACGAATGATCTGCACGGCAGCCTCTTTTTCTTTGACCGCAATGAGGCGCTCGCCTCGCGGTCGCCTGTGCAGTCCGCCACCAGCGCGAAACAGGAAATCCGCAACAACCAGTTCGGTTTCGCGGTCGGCGGACCCATTGTCAAGAACAAGACCTTCTTCTTTCTCACGGGCGAAGTCCAGCTTGCTGTTGCCGGACTTTCCATCCTGGACACTACGCCTTCCCCGGCTTGGGTTGCCGCCGCACAGAGTGTGCTGAATAAGTACTCGGTTCCAGTGAACTCCGTTGCACTGGGCTTGCTCGGCGCTTTCCCTTCCAGTGTGCTGACCGGACCCGCCACCGCTAATAACTATCTGGCCACCGGACTGAACACTTACAACAGCTACAACGGGATCGCCAAGATCGACCACCGCTTCAGCGACAAACACACTCTGGCTGTCCGCTATCTTGGCGGCACGGGCACGCAGACGGCAGACGTCGGGTCGAACATCAAGGATTACTTCCAGACTGCCCCCATGCACGTCCATAACTTCTCCGTGGTGGAGAATGATATCTGGTCATCGCGCCTGGTCAATCAGATCACTCTCGGCACGAATTACTTCCTGCAGACGTTCAATGACTTCAATCTCAGCTTCAATCCTGCTTCCGCGGGTCTGATCACGGGCTCGACGATTGGCGGTGCTCCCAAGATTTCGATCTCAGGCTTCGATTACGTTGGTGCCACTCCTCCGCTGGGCCGCACTGATGTTGTCGGCCACCTGACAGATAACCTCTCCTATACCGTGGGACGGCACCAATGGAAGTTTGGCGGTGAATACCGCCATGCCAATGTCGACGTTGCCTACTTCAGTAACTCCCGCGGCACATTTAACTTCGACGGCTCCCGCGGACCCTGGGCGACTGACACCACGATCTCCAGCGCTCTGCGTTCCCTCAGTGACTTCCTTGCCGGTGAGCCGAGTAACTCCAGCGGCGCGACCATCGTGAAGGGAAATCCGGAGCGCAGCTATATTGTCAACTCGTTTGACTGGTGGGCGCATGATACATTCCAGTTGAATTCCAAGCTAACTTTGAACTACGGTGTCCGCTATACCTACCAGGGCTCACCTTCGGTGGAAGGCGGACTCTATAACTTCACGCCAGCGCAGGGCTTCTACATTGCTCCGTTCTATACGCCCAGCAAGCTGGATTTTGCTCCCCGCGTCGGCTTCGCGTATACGCCTTCGAAGAACAGCAAGTGGGTGATCCGCGGCGGCTTCGGTGTCTACTATGACGTTCCCGCTGTAAGTGAATTCACTGCTGCCGGCGGTGTCGGCAATGGTGGCGCAAATGGGCTTGCTTATAATCCCGCCGGTGCGAATGCTGTATATACGCTGACTGCCAAGAACGTGGTCTTCTCCCCCGGTGCAGCGATATTCGGTACGGTCGCGGCGACTCCGCCCTTCGGTGCTTATTCCGTCAACCCGAACTTCACCATGCCGCATGTGATGAACTTCAATCTGAACGTGCAGCGGCAATTGACGGGTTCCACTCTCTTGCAGGTCGGCTATGTCGGCAGCGCCGGGCGGAAACTGGCGGCGATTCTCGATATCAACCAGACCGTCAATGGTGTTCGTCCTTACGCCGCGCAGTATCCAAACCTGACGGCCATCAACCAGCTGAATTCCGCTGCGAACTCGGACTTCCACTCGCTGCAGACAAGTATCCGGCAGCAGGTGTGGCATGGTCTTACGGCCAACGTGAACTTCACCTGGGGTCACGCGCTGGATGATGCCTCCACTGTAACTTCCCCGGCGAACAGCTATAACCTGAAGGGTGATTGGGGCTCCAGCACCTTCGATACGCGTCTATACACCACCAGCTATCTGAGTTATGAGACGCCGAAGACCAAGTTCCTGCCCGTGCTGATGAATGGCTGGCAGCTGAACTCCCTGGTCACCTTCACCACCGGCAACCCGATCAACATCCTGGCCGGCAGTAACATCAGTGGTTCCGGCGAGAATAAAGACCGCGTGAATCTGGTCGGTGATCCGTATGCAAATATTCCCGCAACCGGCACGCTCGCGGTGCAATACTTCAATCCGGCTGCTTTCGCGAAACCTGCTGCGGGAAGCTTCGGCAACCTGGGCCGCGACGCGCTCTATGGACCAGGCTTCGGCTCAGTGGATTTCTCGGTCTTCAAGAATATTCCCATCTGGGAGAAGATCCACGCACAGTTCCGCGCGGAGATCTTCAATCTCTTCAACCGGACGAACTGGGCGAACCCCACGGCAACTCTGACCAGTTCTTCTTTCGGCCAGATGACCCAGACCAAGAACGCGGCTTCCGCTCCCGGCCTCGGCTTCGGCGAACCGCGTAACATCCAGTTGGCGTTGAAGATTATCTTCTGATACGGAGCCTCGCAAAACGGACTCGCCGTCCGCGTTGAAACTGCTGGGTTCCTTGACCAGTTTGTTTCTGCGGACGGCGGCCTGTGTGTCTAATTCGCCAATGCTTTCAGGGCACTCTTGGGGACCTTGGCGACAACATTGAATTGCGGATCCACAAGTTCCGTGATGTCATACTTCGCCACGGCCCCCAGGAGGACCGCTACCTCACTATCCGTCAGTTTGTAGTCCTTCTTCAGCCAATCTGCCAGTTGTGCCGTTGCCACCTGAATCGAATCCGCCACGGAACCTGCCACGCCCATTGCCATGATGTATTCCGCATTTTCGAGGCGCGGTCCGGCGCTTTGGTAGCCAGGGATCACCTGTACCGTGAACTCCACATCCACTGAAGTTTCCAGAGCGCTGCCGGTAAGTTCACCGTCCCCCATGGCCGCGTGGGCATCACCCATGGTTAGCAGAGCGCCGGGATGATAGACCGGAAGATACAAAGTGACACCTTCTCCCATCTGGTTGTAATCCATGTTGCCGCCGAAGGGCCCAAGATCGGTGCCGCGGAATGACTGCATGCCCTGGGGTGCTGTCGAGATACAGCCAAGCATCGGCAGAATGGGAACACTGAAGTTTTTCAAATGCGCCGAGGGATGCGCCAGAGTGGCGATGCCTTTCTCCCGGTCCAGCTTCCATTCGCTGTCAAAGCCCGCGTCATACTGTGCCGCTGCATTCCACGCAGGAGTAACCGCGCGACCGTTGATCCTGCTGCCTTGCCGTGCGGAATCACGGTTCAAACGCACCTTAGTCAGCTTCACCGCCAGCGTATCTCCCGGCAGCGACCCTTCCACGTAGAAAGGTCCGGTTTCAAGATTCACACCGGGTGTTCGCTTCTCTGCATCGCGGCCACTCTGGTCATAAGTTCTGGTGCGGACGGTATCGCCCGGGAAGATATGCAGCACCGGCGGAATCGCCGCTGAGTAATACCCGTAGAACTCTTTGGGCTCAAAATCGATGGTGCGCGGCTGCCCTGATTTCACCGGGCGGGAGAGCTTCCAGCTTACTTTCTCTGGTTGACGTGCTCCACCGCCGCCCCGGCCGGACATGCTGCTGAGTTCGCCAGTTCCCGAGGCACCCGTCCCGTTGACCGTCCCCGTGAGTTTGCCTCCCGGCAGAAGCGTCAGAGTCAGTTGTTCCCCAGTGAGTGAACCCTGCACCTGCGACTGGTTCCATTTCCCTGTGACGGTCCCGCCGGAGGTAGTAAGTTCCACCCGGGCATACTGCGGGTCTAAACCCTTGGCAGTAACTTCCGCAATCCAACTCCCCGATATGTCGGCAGCCAGGCTGAATGCCGGTAAGAGTAGCAGCAAAGCGCTGATTCGTTTCATGTGTTACTCCTTCGCCGCCACTGCGAGCAGCGTCTTGTAAATGTATTCCGTACCCTGATCGAGAGATGCAACTGGAACGCGTTCATCATTGCCGTGCATTCGCGTCAGATCATTCGCCGTGATGGGATAGGGATAGATTCCATACACGGGGATGCCTCTGCTGCGCCATGCCATCGCATCGGTACCCGCCTGGAAGAGATAAGTGGTCACGGGTGCTCCCGGCCAGATGGTCTGCGCCTGCTTCACCATCTCCTCAAACAAGACGGTTTGCTTCGTGGAAGGCACCAGCGCAGCAGGAGGCAAGGGGGCGCGGTTGACCACAATCTGTGTCACATCCACCCGTGGATCATTGATGACGGCTTTGATTTCAGAGATCAACTCCGCCACGTTCGTGCCGGGAATCGTGCGGAAGTTGAGCGTCGCCTCAGCGGAACCAGGAATTACATTCCCCCGGAAACCGGCATTCAGCAATACGGGGGCGATGGTGTTCCGCATAATCGCGTGCAGCAGAGTATCTTTGCTGATTTCCCGGTCCGCTTCTTCCACCAGCTTCGGGTCTGTACTGTTCACCAGGTTGTTGAAGTAAGTGGACACCGGCGGCTGGCTTGTCTTCGCCAGGGTCAGAAAGAACTCCTTTGTGCTGTCAATGAGCTTCGGACGCGTATCGTAATCCGCTATCTTCGCCATAGCTTTGGCGAGGGTGAAGATAGCGTTGTCTGCACGCGGCATGGAGGAATGTGTCGAAGTTCCCCGCGCCGTCACCAGCAGCGAAACACTCGACTTATCGGCGGTGGAGATACTGACATACTTCACCTTGCCCGACTCATCCTTGATGATCCAGCCGCCTTCATTGATGGCGAACTCGCAGTCGATCTTGTCCCAGTTCGATGCCGCCAGTGCCGTGGTGTTATATTTCCCGCCTTCTTCATCGGATTCCGAAAGAAAGATGACATCGCGGTGGAGTTTCACCTTGTTCTCCGCCAGCATCATGACTGCCCGCGCGAAAACCGCGAGGCCTCCCTTGAAGTCGATTGCACCGCGCCCCATCACATAGCCATCTTTGATGACTCCCGCGAAGGGATCTACGGTCCATTTCTCCTTCTCGACGCCAACCACGTCGGCATGGGCCGCCAGCAGGATGGGCTTCTTTGTACCGTCACCCTTCAACCGCGCGATGAAGTGGGCTTTCAGTGGATCACCGGTGGGAATGATATCGATCTGAAACCCCAGTGGCTTGAACTTCTCCGCCAGAAAGCGGGCCATCTTGAGTTCATTGCCTGGCGGGTTGCTGGTATCGATGCGGATGAGGTCGCTCAGTAGTTCAGCGGTCTTTGACCCGCTCTGTGCATAAGCAACGCAGGCGAAGAAGAACAGAGTAACTAGTCTTTGCAAGGAATCGTGCCTCCAGGGGAGTTGTATGGATGCTCGGCACGGTGAGCAGGGCGGTGCCGCGTGGCACCCAAAAACAAAAGAGGCTGGCACCTCCAGAGAAGTGCCAGCCCCATGATTTTACAACTTACTGCTGGCGCAACCAGATATCTTCCAGAATGTCGACGGAAGACTTCAAGGTTTCACCGCCAACCACCAGCCGGATCATATAAGTTCCGGCATCGAGGACAGGCCCGGTCGGCTGCCGCGGTTGCGCACCACCACCGTTGCCGCCATTCAAGCCGCCGCGTCCAATGGTGAACGGCACCAGAATCGGGCCGTTATTCGCTGCTCCCGGAGGCGTCGGAGGTGCGTCTGGAGAATCCGGAACGAACTCCGGCTGCGCTCCGCCGCGTCCAGCACCGCCGCCACCACCGCCGAAGCCGCGTCCACCGCCCGCACCGGCCACAACCGGTCCGCGCATGGCCCATTGATAGCGGTTCATGCCTGCCTTGATGTTGACGTCCATCGTGGCGACAACTTTGTCACCCTGCAGGAACTCCACTTTCGAGGCACCGGCATCCGTCCTCGAAAGAATACTGATGGCGGTGCCGCCCTGCGGGTTCTTGCCGATGAATTCCCGGTTGGTCGCATGCCGCTGTGCCATGGGGTCATTCTTCCAGAGCACTGCGGGACGGGGATCAAACAACGTGATGTTGTCGCCCTTGGCCTTGTGCATGCGCTCCAGCGGAGTAATATCATCCATGATCCAGATCGAGCGTCCGTGCGTTGCGATGATAAGATCGCGGTCGCGCGGATGAATCAGAATGTCATCCACACGCACGCTCGGCAGACCGGTCATGAACTTCTGCCAGCTCTTGGCACCGTCAAGCGTCACATACAGCCCGAATTCCGTTCCCACGAAGAGCAGATCCGGATTCTCCAGATCTTCCCGAAGGGCGTTGATATTTCCCTTCTTCGGAAGGTCCGCAGTTACATTCGTCCAGGTCTTGCCGTAATCCGTGGTCTTGAAGAGATACGGAGCCCAGTCGTCCAAACGATGCGGGTCCAGGGCCACATAGCAGGTGCCGGGGTCAAAGTGGGAAGGTTCAATGCGCGAGATCTGCACATAGCCGCGGGGCGCGCCCTTGATGTTGCCGTAGACGTTGGTGAAGGTGTCGCCGCCATCCAGGCTGACATGCAGATTGCCGTCATCCGTGCCGGTCCAGATAATGCCGGGCTTCGCGGGAGATTCCCGCACCTGTGTAATCAGCGAACTGGCGGAATAACCGTCATGCTTTTCCGCCATCGGCTTATCACCGGCAACGTTCATGATGGGCATTTCGGCCGACCATCGGGGCACGTTCTTCGTCAGATCCGTTGTATTCATCCGCCACGTATCGCCACGGTTGGTGGATTTGAAGAAGAACTGTGACGCCATGTAAACCACTGCCGGGTTATGCGGAGAAATCTCAAACGGTGCGTTCCAGTAGAAACGCAGTGGTTCGATTTTCGCCGGGGCATTCACAATATTCGGGTTCGAACGCGGGAAGCCGCCGCCCCCCGGACCACCAGGCGCATCCGCGGGAGATTCGCCCGTCGCACCCGTGGGAACCGGCGCCGGCGTTGTGCCCGCTGCCGTTGCCGTTGCGGGCGGTGTGGTCCCGCCAGCCGCCGGAGCAGCCGCACCTGCCGCGCGAGGTGCACGCGGAGGGGTCGGAAGTGTCGGTTTGATGGACTTTTGTGTTGCCAGCCGCAGATCATGGCGGGTCATGTTGCCGTCCTGCGATTCACCGTAAACAATGGCCCAATCGGTCGGGTCCTGCCGCGTGTAGAAACCGTCGCCGCCCGTGATGGTAAACCAGTCCACGTTTACCGGACCAGTGCCGGACCGCAGTGCTGACGGTCCGCACCAGGAGTTGTTATCCTGCAAGCCGCCGCAAACCCAGTAGGGGCGCCGCATATCCGCTGAGACCTGATAGAACTGGCCGGTCTCAATGGTGTTGTGATAATCCCAGCTGAAGCCGCCGTCGTGGCTGATATCGAGACCGCCATCGTGGCCGGTCAGGACGATGCGCGGGTCATTCGGATTGATCCAGAACGCATGATAGTCCGTGTGTGAAGCCGTGAGGCCTTTCCAGGTCTTGCCGCCATCGAGTGACATCTGCCCCGGAGTACCGCCGACGAAGAGTTTCTGGTCATTCTTCGGGTCAACGCGGATCTGGCTGAAGTAAGTGGGGCGCTGATTCTGATTGCTGAGGAAGGTCCAGGTCATGCCGCCGTCATCGGAGCGGAAAACACCGCTGCCATTCGGATTTGGCGGGGGTGGCGTGCGCCGTGCGCCCGGTCCACCTGCCGCGGCTGCCGCTTCGGGAGTACCCGCGGCTTCACCGCCTGCTGGGCCGGAGGATTCTGCATTCGGTCCGCCGCGGAAGCCCGCTGGCGCCGGTCCGCCTTCCGCCGTGGTGCCGCCGCCCGTACCGGCACTGGCACCGGCTTCCACCTGCGCGAAAATCGTCTGCGGACGTGCCGGGAAGATGCTGATCGCGATGCGCCCGTAAACGTTGTCCTTCGGTTTCGGCCAGCCCGCGCCTTCCAGCTTGGTCCAGTTGTCGCCGCCATCGGTCGATTTCCAAAGTCCGCTGCCCGGGCCACCGCCGTTGTAGCCCCACCAGGTGCGGCGGCGTTGGAAGGACGATGCATAGATGATTTTGGGGTTCGAAGGATCAATCGCAACGTCATTGAAGCCGGTGTCCGGGTCGATGAACTTCGCTTTCTTCCAGTTCTTGCCGCCATCAGAGGTCTTATACAGTCCGCGTTCCGCATTCTGGCCGAACAGGTGGCCCATCACCGCGGCATACACGATCTTCGGATTCGTCGGATCCACCACGATGCGGTTGATCGATTGCGAATCTTCGAGGCCCAGATGCGCCCAGGTCTTGCCGCCGTCCGTGGTGCCCCAGATGCCATCGCCAATCGACGAACTCTGCCGGTTATTCGCTTCCCCTTTGCCCACGTACACAACGTTCGGGTCAGAGGGGGCAATTGCAATCGCGCCGATGGAGTTGTTCGGCGTGTTGTCGAGCATCGGTTTCCAGTGGTTGCCGCCGTCGGTGGACTTCCAAAGGCCGCCGGTCGCAAAGCCGATGTAGAACAGCAGCGGATCTTTAGCTGAACCCTGGATGTCATCCAGACGGCCGCTCATTGTGGCCGGACCGATGGACCGGAATTCGAAACCGGCCAGACGCGGGTCAGTGGCTTCATTGAGTTTGGGAACGCGGGGCGGCGTGCTGGCCACCTGCGCGGCTACAAGGCCGGCGAGGGCGATGCAGCCTGCCGCGACGGAGAGCCCCGTGCGGCGGGAGAGATTTTTGGGTGACGCCATAGACGTTATAAGCTCCTGAAAACTCCCGTCAGCGGCTCGGTGACGGCAGAGTTTGAACGAAAAACTGGATTTGTTCATCATACGGCGTACGGGCGCGCGGATTGGTTATGCTGAAGCGATGACACTCACCATGCGCAAGGCACTGTCGCTCGATGACTACCTCGCAATGAGTCTTGACCAGGAATGCGAACTGGTTGCCGGGGAGTTGAGACCGAAGCCGACTGGAACTTTTCACCATTCTGATGTTCAACTCGCGTTGGCGGTCATGCTTTACAGAGTGTTCGGTCGCGCAAGAACCAAGGTGGAATTCAGCATCCGCCGCGGTGAGGAAGTTCTCATTCCCGATGTGTGCGTGTTGCGCCCGGGTACCCCGAAGCTGTACCGCCAGGTCCTCGACGAATCCCCACTCCTGTTTGTAGAGATCGTGTCTCCCTCCCAGCGCCCGGGCGAACTATTCGTCAAGTGCGAGATGTATCACGAGTGGGGCGTGGAATACTGCTGGGTCATCGACCCGGTTTCGAAGCGGGCCTGGAACTATCACGCCGGTATGGGCGGGGCAGAGGAAACCCGGGATCTGCTGACTGGTCCCGCAGATATCCCGCTCGCCGGCATCCTTGCGGAATAGCTCAGACGTAACTCAGCCAAACCTTGCCCGGATTCCTTGCCTTTACCCCTGCGAACCACTTACACAGCGGATATAAGATCACCAACAGCAACACCCAGCCCGCATAGACACTCCACAGCGGTCCGTCGGATGGCAGCCTTTGATTTCCTGACACTGCCGGCACTTCAAACAAAGTATGTGCATCCCCAAACCGGTAGAGCGCCACGAATACGCCAATGATGTGGGCAAGGTAAACGTGCACCAGGTAATAGAACATCGGCACCCTGCCGAATAACACGACAGGGTTTAAGAACTGTGGCAACTTCCGGCTGCCGGCCAGTCCAATGACGGTTATGGACGGTCCCAGCGTCATCAGCAGATAACACAAAGACGGCGGATACTTCTCCACATTCAGGAATGCCATCACTGTGTAGATCGCGTTCTTCTGGTAAGTCCAGTGGTGCGGATCGCCATATAGATTCGAGAACCGCAACAGTACAAACGCCAGAATCATCGCAGGTCCAATCCAGATCGCGCGCGGAATGCAGTCCTTGCCGAAAGCAAAACCAAGAGCCATCACACCAATCCACGGAATCAGCGGATAGGCGATCCACAAGGTAGCCGGACCGATGTGAATCTGCCCCGGCGCATGCAGGATCGTCCACAACCAACCCAGTGGTCCGAATACATCAGCCTTCACGCCATCGAGCGCATTATGTACCAGCACCATCGCTGCGCCGATGGTTACCAGCATCCAGCGCGGCAGGTGGATCAACCCGGCCAGCGCCACCATGGACCAGCCCAGCGCCCAGATGGTGAGTCCTTCGAAGAACTTGAAGTCAGTCGAGAAATACCAGCCGAAACGCACGACGATCAATTCAAGAAATACCATCCACAAACCGCGGGTCCACAGGAAATGTGATATCTCCGGCAGACTTCGTTTCCGCGTAGATAAGTACGCTCCTACTCCGGCCAGAAAGTAAAACGTTGGCGCGCAGTAATGCGTGATGATCCTGGTGAAGAACAGCGCCGGATACGTCGTGGCCAGGTTCACCGGATCACCCATGGGCATGAGGTTGTCACGCACGTGGTCCAGCGCCATGATGATCATGACGAGGCCCCGCAGCAGGTCGATGGATTCGAGCCGTTTTGGCTGGGTCACCATTAACATAGAGTACATGACCGTGCGGAAGCTGAAGGCTCTCTTTGCCTATGATTCCTGGGCGAACACCAGCCGGAGGAGTCGGCGGGGGGACCACTTGCTTGGACACTGCTGGCCTTCTGGCAGCACATCGAAGTTCTGATCCCAACTTGCTGTTTGGCCTGGAAGATTTCGACCTCGACCCGTATACCGGAAGACGGCGGGCGCTGCATTGCAGCGTGCGGCGATCCACGGTACACATCCACGCGGTCAGCTGTCACTGGTGCTCCGGGCGCTGGGCCACGCGCCCGGAATCTCGACTATCTGTTGTTTGCGAAGCTCTGAATTACTTCCCGATCATCAACAAAGTGAACGAACCCGGAACTGGCGCGCCCTGCGGCATACGGCCACCGGGACCTGGCGCGGCACCTGCGGGTGGCGGCGTCCGCTCCTGGCTCATCGTGATGATATGGCCGGTCTTGCTGTCGAACGTAATTGTCCGCGCTCCGTTCATGGTGTTCAGGTTCTGCTCCACTTCAAAGGTGGTCGCGTTCTTCTCTTTGACGATGGTCAGCGTCCCGTTGCCATGCGTACTAAAGGCTTCCATGGTCTTGGGGTTAAACGCCGCTCCGTCGGAGCTTCCCGCCAGGGGCAGACTGCTCAACACCTTGCCGTCTTTCGCGCTCACCATCACCATCATCGGCACCGGCGGCTGTGCAGGCGGCGTGCCGGAATTGCCACAGGCCGCGAAAAGAACGCCGTTCTTCGCGTCCACAGCGAGCCCGTTGCAGCGGCCCTTATCACCCAGCGGATAATGCGCCACGGCCTTCATGGCTTTCGTATCCACCACCGTAATGCTGCCCGGCATATCCTGCATCACCACATAGAGCATGCCCTTGCCATCGCTGTCACCCTGTTCCGGCACGCCGCCCAGATCAATGGTGCCAACCACTTCGCCGCTCGTCGGATCAATCACGGTCGCATCTTTGGTCGGATGGCTGAACACATAGATCTTTTCGCTAAAGGCATCAAAGAAGATGCCGTCCGGTTGTGCCTTGCCCACGTCGATGGTCTTGATCAGCTTGTTGGTCTTGGTGTCGAACATCGCCACCGGCTTGCTGCTGGTAAATCCATGCCCCGACTTTGGGTCCACCGCCGCACCATTGCCACCGATGCCGGGAATCTCCCCCATCGACTCCAGAGTGTCCAGGTTGAAGATCGTCAGCCGTGTCTCCACGCCGGGCGTGTTTGGGTTGCCGCGCCGGGGAATATAGAGGCGGCGCCCCGCCACGTCGGCATAGATATAATCCCAGCCGCCATCCCCGCCAACCTTCGCGGATTTCAGGACTTTGTAAGGTCCGCTCTGTTGGGCCAAACCAAGAGCAGTGAATGCGCCAAGCACGAGCGCTGTCAGGATGTAGAGTTTTCGCATGAGAATCTTCGCCGTTGAGTATAGCTCAGATTCCTTGCGGTGCCACGCGAGGCTCCGGGGTTCCAGCAAATCATTTGCTTGCCGCCCCGATTGCCGCTCGGTTACCATGAGTCCGATGAACTTCATCGCCGTCCTGCTGACGCTGTCTCTGGCACTCGCCGCGCAGGACCAACCCCAGCTCCGCCGGCGTGAACCCGACAACCCGCAGGACTACATCGTCAGGTCCGGGACCCGGGTTCTTGTCCGCCTCACCAATTCCGTCAACACCAAAGCGGCGCAACCCGGCGACAGGCTTTACCTGCGGACCGCCGTCCCCGTTTTCCTTGATGGCCGCCTTGTGATTCCGGAAGGCAGCTATGTCACCGCCCGCATCACCGAAGTCAAACGCGCTGGCAGGATCAAAGGCCGCGCCGAACTGGCCTTCCGCTTTGATACCCTGACTCTTCCCAATGGCGTCATGCGGGACACGAACTCCCGGGCAGGCAGCGTGGAAACCGCCGGCACTCTGGACCGTTCCGAAGGCAAAATCACGGGCAATAGCGGCACGGCGCATGACACAGCCACCATCGCCAGAACCACCGCCGCGGGCGCGGGCATCGGCGGTATCGCCGGGATCTCCAGTGGCCACGCGGGCGCAGGCGTTGGCATCGGTGCCGGCGCAGGTGCCCTCGGCGGCTTGATCGGCGTCATGTCCACCCGCGGACCCGACGTCGTCCTCCACCGCGGCACCACCATGGAACTCGTTCTCGACCGCGATCTGTACTTCTCCAGCGAAGAACTCTCCCGCCGCCGCCAAAACTAACCTAGAGCGTAGTCGCGGATCTTCCGGTAAAGCGTCGTGCGTCCTATCCCCAATAGTTGCGCGGCAATCGTCCGGTCGCCCTTCGTATTCTTCAACGCATTTAAGATCGCCCGCTTCTCCACTTCCTGCAGGGGAATGACTTCCTCCCAGTCCATTGCGGCAGGTGCTGGACGGTGTACGGAACTCCCCGCAGCCGCGGCCGCCGCCATCATCCTCTGCGCACGGACCATGGTTTGCACCGTCGTCGGCATATCCACGAAGTGCAGAATGTTTTCCTGTGCAAAGGCCATCATCCGCTCAATGCAGTTCTTCAATTCCCGGATGTTCCCTGGCCAGTCGTATTGCAGAATCGCATCCATCGCCTCCGGGGCCATGATGTAGCGCCGGTCCGCCGCGGACAGGAAGCGCTCCACCAGCAGCGGAATATCTTCCTTCCGTTCCCGCAGCGGCGGCAGCGTTAAGCGGATCACATTCAGCCGGTGGAAGAGATCCTCCCGGAACCGCCCCGCCGCCACTTCCTTGTAGAGATCCCGGTGGGTCGCAGCAATCACTCGGATATCGACCTGAAAGCGCTGCAGTGAACCCACCGGACGATATTCCCGCTCCTGCAACACCCGCAGCAGCTTCACCTGCAGTTCCAGAGGCAGGTCCCCGATCTCATCGAAAAACGCCGTGCCGTTGTTCGCCAGATCGATGAGGCCCTTTTTCGCCTCTCCCGCGCCCGTGAAGGACCCCTTTGCGTGGCCGAAGAGCTCACTCTCCATCAGCGGTCCAACCAGTGACCCGCAGTCAATCGGCACGAAATTGCCGCGCGGGTTCGCGTTGTACAGTGACCGCGCCACAACCTCTTTGCCCGTGCCGCTCTCGCCCTGCAAAAGCACCGGGGAACGGCGGAACGCCAGCTTTTCAATCTGCTCCCGGAGCTGCAGGATGCGAGGCGAACGGCCGACAAATCCGGTGGGTAGTTCTTCGCCTGCTGCCTTCATTCCTTCTTATAGTGGGAATTCCAGCGGAAAATCTCATAAATCATGGATCCAGCCGCACCACGAACGCGCCCGGCAGGTTTTGCGCGGCCCGGATCTTCTTCGCCAGAGCCTCCGCATCCTCCGTGGTCGCCGCTTTTCCCACCAACACGCGGTAGGACGGTGCAGCCCCGGCCCGCACTACTTTCTTCGCGGAACCATAGATGCCGGCGAACTTCCGCACCGCTGCATCCGCGTTCGCCTCATCCTGGAACGAACCGATCTGCACCGCGAACCCGCCACCCGTATCAGCGGCCAAATCCGCCGGCTCCTTGATCACCACCAGCTTCACCTCACCGACACCAGGCCCGATCAGCCCCAGTCTCTGCGCCGCGGCATGGGATACGTCAATGATCCGGCCCGCCACAAACGGCCCCCGGTCAATAATTCTCAAATCCACGCTCGACCCCGTCGAAAGCAGCGTCACCCGCACCCAGGTGTTGAACGGCAGCGTCTTGTGGGCCGCGACCATTGTCTCCATGTCGTAGATCTCGCCATTGGCAGCCCTGCGGCCGTCATAGGGTTTCCCATACCAACTCGCAATACCAGTCTCCGTGTAGCCTAATGGAACCGGAATGCCAGCCTTGGGAACAGGCCGGGTGGTCGCCACCGGCGTCTTCACCTGTGGTTTCTTCTTTCCACAACTGTAAAGGGTAAGCAAAATCAAGAAAACGAAAAGAGTCGATCGCCGCGTCATGTCCTTCGCCATCTTCGCACTACGTGCCGCGAACGGCGGCCTGTGCGCCTGCTTGCTGCATTCTGGTGCGCTTATCTTAATGAAACACTTGGCGACATTCCTGTGCGTTTCGTTTACAGTAGGGAAATCTGGGCAGGGCGGGCATTTTGCAAGTTATCTTCCATAGCATTACTTCTAACTGTGTCTCTGCCCATGGCTTGAGGCACGCTTCGTGCTGAGCACCGCAGCATCGTCTGAGTTCGCGCGTCTGGTGGATTCCGCACCAGCCCTCGTTTGGCTTGCAGATGCTGACCGTCAGTGGACTTATACCAACTCCCAATGGTCTGAATTCACAGGTCTTCCCGCCCATCAAAGCACCGGCTCCGGCTGGGCTGCTTTGATCCACCCAGATGACCTTTCGAGGGTGCTGGAAAACTACAACAGCGCCTTTGAGCAGCAGTCAACCCTGCACTCTGAATTCCGCCTCCTCCATGAAGATGGCGGCTTTCGCTGGATTCGCTGCACCGCCAACCCGCGCTTCGCGAGCGATGGTGCGTTCGCGGGTCTCACCGGCATCTGCATTGATACAACGGAAGCCCGTTTGACGGAAGACCGCCTCCGGCATGCGGCGAAACTGGAGAGCCTCGGTGTCCTCGCAAGCGGCATCGCGCATGATTTCAACAATCTGCTCGCCGTCATGCTGGGCAACGCCAGCCTGGCGACAGAAAAGTTGCCCCCGGATTCACCGGCGTTGCCCTTCCTCGAACAGATCATCAAAGCAAGCGACACGGCCACACAACTTACCCGCCAGATGCTGTCTTACTCCGGCAAGGGACGCTTTGTTCTCGAACTGGTCGACCTTTCCGCGCAAGTGCGTGACATTGTTACTTTGATCAAGGCTTCCGTGCCCAGAACGGTGGAACTCCAACTCGATCTTGCACCCGGCCTGCCCCGGATCGAGGCCGATGCGGGGCAGATCCAGCAGTTGGTCATGAATCTCGTCATCAACGGCGCGGAAGCGGTCGGGCCCACCGGCTCAGGAAAAGTTGAGATCTCCACGCTCCTCGGCACGGTTACGGAAGAAACCCAGCCGGACATGCTCCGCGGTTTCAGCGTTCCGCCCGGCAACTACCTCATCCTGCGAGTTCATGATACTGGTCAGGGCATGGATGTATCCACCAAAACCCGGATCTTTGACCCGTTCTTCACCACGAAGTTCACTGGCCGCGGTCTTGGGCTGGCTGCTGCTTCCAGCATCGTTCGCGGCCATAAAGGCGGTATCGCGCTCGAAAGCGAACCCGGCTCCGGCACTGAGTTCCGTATCTACTTCCCCGTACCCGTGGAAGTGGGTCCTGTGGAAGATCCAATCCTCCCGCTGCCATCACTCTCCGGTCATGCCACCATTCTGGTTGTGGAAGACCAGTTGCCTGTGTTGCGGATGACGGCCAGCATTCTCCGCAAGTACGGCTACAACATCCTGACTGCCCGCAATGGCCGCGAAGCCGTCGAACTCTTCCGTGCTGTGCCGCGCGAAATCGATCTCGTGATGCTGGACCTCACCATGCCTGTGCTCGCCGGAGATCTCGCTGTCGACGAACTACGCGCCATCCGCGGGGATATTCGCATCCTCGCCACCTCCGGTTTCGCCAGCGAAGATGCCCGCGAACGCTTCGGCCCCGCCATCGATGGCTTCCTTGCCAAACCCTACCGTTCCAGCCAACTCGCGGAAGCCGTTCATACCGTTCTCTCCCGCAGCACCACCGCGGAAGAAGATTTCGACTAAGCAACATTAAACCTGCATGAAGTCTCCGTTGCCGCCTCTGCCCTCTGCGTAGAATAGGCGCAGACTGGAATCGACGGCCCGATGACAAAATTTGTGGAGTTCTTGCGGCAATTGAGTGCGGGTGCTTCCCGCGCAATCAAATATGTCTTCGGCGACCTGCAGTGGACACCGCCAGCCTGGTTCCTCTCTGCCGCCGCAGCGGGCAAGCGCTTTTGGCAATTTCTCCTCGCGGACTGGCGTCGTCTGGCCGCTCTACTCCTCTTGATCTCCAGTTGCGCCGCCGGAACTTATTGGTATAAGACGCGGCCAAAACCGAACTATCTGACTTACACCCTGACGGCTCCCCCGGTAACCACTTATGACGATAACGGCATTGCCTCCATCCAGCCGCTTCGTTTCGAGTTCAGCCAGTCCGCCGCGCCGCTTAAGGATATCCAGAAGAACGTCACCAAGGGCATTGAACTATCTCCTGCCCTCGCCGGCACTTGGTATTGGGGTAGCGACAAGCAGTTGGAATTCCGCCCCAGGAATGACTGGCCGGTGGATGGCAGCTTCACTGTGCACTTCGACAAGAAACGTTTCTTTGCCCCTGGTATTCAGCTTGAAGACTACTCCGCAGAGTTCAAGAGCGCACCTTTTACAGCTAAGATCGCTGCCTCCTCTTTTTATCAGGACCCGCGTGACCCCAACCTGAAGCAGATGGTTGCAACTCTTCAGTTCAGTCATCCGGTCGATATCCAGCGTCTCGAAAATCTCATCAGCCTCGATGTCGCAAAGGACGCTGCCTACCTTGGTTTGAAGTCCGATAGTAAGAGCTTCACGGTCTCCTACGATAAGTTCAAGCTGGCCGCTTATCTGCACTCCAATCCGCTGCAGATGCCCCGCGATGATGCCCCGCTGACTCTTCGCGTCGATAAGGGTGTGCGCGCCGCGCGGGGAGGCAATGAGACCGCTGAAAAGCTGGAGGCCGTGGTCACTATTCCCGGCCGCTCCAGTCTGAAATTCACCAGTCCCCAAATGATGGTGGTCGACAACGCCAGATATGAGCCGGAGCAGATCCTGCTCTTCCGCAGTTCCTCACCCGTGCTGGAACGCTCGCTCACGGGCAAGGTGGCCGTTTGTCTTCTGCCCGTCCGGAGTCCCCGTCAGGATAAAGAGGATAAGGAACCTTATCATTGGACCTCAGGCGAGGTGGATAATAACATCCTGCCGAAGTGCCAGTCGGTGCCGCTGACTTATATCCCGCAGGAAGGCAGCGGTGATCTTGTCCACAGCTTCCGCTTCCGCGCACCTGTCGGCCGGTATATCTATGCAGTGGTTTCAGACGGTGTGGATGGCGTAGGTGGGTATATCTCCGGCAAGCCGTCCGTTTCTGCTGTCCGCGTCAAGCCGTATCCGCAGAAGTTGGAGTTCCTCGGCCAGGGCGCGTTGCTTTCCCTCACCGGAGATAAGAAGGTCGGGTACATCGCCAGGGCTGTGGATAAGGTACAGGTTGAGATTGGCCGCGTTCTGCCCAATCAGCTACAGCATGTTGCGCCGGAAATGTGGGATTTCTCCAAGCCCTCCATTGATGCGCGGATGCAGGACATGATGGTTGAGCGCTACACCAATGTCCGAACTTATCCAGGCCAGCCGGGGAAGCCGAATTACGACAGTGTGGATCTGGGTGCCTATCTGCAGACGAAGAGTGGTGGCAACCGGGGACTCTTTCTGGTCAGGGTGCGTCCTGCACCCCAGAGCGCTGATGATGACGAGGGCGACGCCATGCCCGGCGATCGTGATGGCGGGGGTGATGGCGGTGAAGATGGCGGAGAAGACGGTGGGTATCGCAAACCCCTCGAAGATGCCCGTCTGATCCTCATCACGGATCTCGGTTTCATCGTGAAGCGCAACAAGGATGAGAGCCGCGATGTCTTCGTGCAGTCCATCCGCACAGGCCAACCGGTCAGTGGCGTGAACGTGCAAGTCCTCGGCGTTAATGGCTTGCCAGTACAATCCTCCATTACCGATGCCGGCGGACGGGCCAGGCTCCCGAAATTCAGTAACTGGAAACGGGAGAAGCGCCCGCTGGTCATCCTCGCGGAGAAGGGCACTGACTTCTCTTTCATGCCCTTGCAGACCAATGGCCGCGGCCTGGATATCTCCCGCTTCGATACCGGCGGTGCGGTTAACGCTGATTCTGACCAGCAGCTATCTTCCTATCTGTTCACGGATCGCGGTATCTACCGCCCCGGCGAGACTGCACATGTCGGGATCATTACACGCACCTCGGATTGGAAAGGCAACACAGCCGGCCTGCCCGTCGATGTCGAAGTGACAGACTCCCGCGGCATGATGGTCAGCCGAACAGCTGTCAAACTCTCCGCTGTGGCTTTTGATGAAGTAACTTACACCAGCCAGACCTCTTCAGCCACAGGCACTTATACTGCCTCCGCCCTCCTCGTCAAGGATGAGAATAATAAGCAGGTTCTGGGAACCACCACCTTCAAGGTGCAGGAATTTGAGCCCGACCGCATGAAAGTGCGGCTGGATCTTTCCGAGAAGCCGATTGAAGGCTGGCTGCGTCCGGACGATCTGAAGGTGCGCGTCTCCGTCATGCACTTGTTCGGTGATCCTGCGGTGAATCGCCGGGTGGAGGGCGAAATGAATCTGTCGCCCGCTCTGCCGCGCTTCGCCAAGTATCCTGACTATCGTTTTGAGACTGCGGAATTCCAGAAGGAACCGGTCCACGAAACTCTCAATGCGGTGAATACTGATGACAAAGGTATTGCCGAACTGAAGCCGGATTTGAATCGCTTCGCCGGACGAGCCTACCGGCTCAGCATCCTCGCTCGCGCGTTCGAAGCTGCAGGCGGTAGAAACGTCGCGGTACAGAATTCAGCGATAGTGTCTTCGGCGAAATATCTGGTGGGTGTGAAACCTGATGGCGATACCAGCTTTGTGCAGCGTGGCAGTTCCCGCGGCGCCCACTGGCTGGCCGTGAACCAGCAACTGATGTCCGTGGTGCAGGATGGACTCACTCTGGATTGGGTCCAGCGGAAGTACGTTTCGGTCCTGACACAACAGAACAACCAGACCTGGAAGTATGTTTCGCGCAAGAAGGAGATCATCCGCAATACCCGCAAGGTTCGTCTCGCGGCGGGCGGTACCAACTTCGCACTGCCCACGCAGGAACCCGGCGATTTTGTCCTGATTCTCCGCGACGGCGCAGGGGCAGAGTTGAATAAGTTAACTTACACGGTGGCTGGAGAAGCCAATCTCTCCGCTTCGCTGGAACGAAATGCGGAACTCCAGGTGAGTCTCGATAAGCCGTCGTATCTTGCGGGCGACACCATTCAGGTCAGTATCCGCGCGCCTTACGCCGGTTCCGGTTTGATCACGATTGAGCGGGACAAGGTCTTCCAATATCAATGGTTCCACGCCAATTCCACCAGCACTGTCCAGAAGATTCAGGTTCCCAGGGACTTTGAAGGCAATGGCTACGTCAGCGTGGAGTATGTGCGGGATCCATCTTCCGATGAGATCTTCCTGAGCCCTCTATCCTACGGCGTCGCTGCGTTCTCAGCCAATCTGGGCCCACGGACGGAACAGGCTACACTTACCGCACCGAAGGAAGTGAAGCCCGGCACTGATCTGGTGATGCGCATCGTCCCTGCGGAAGCTTCGCGCGTTGCCATCCTTGCTGTGGACGAAGGCATTCTCCAAGTTGCGAGATATAAAAATCCCGATCCGCTCGGTTACTTCTTCCAGAAGCGGATGCTCGAAGTGGATACCACACAGATTCTGGATTTGATTCTGCCGGAGTTCAAGAAGTATCTTGCCCTCGCCGCGCCTGGCGGGGATGCCGATGGTGGCATGGCACGTCATCTGAATCCCTTCGCGAAGAAACGGAAGCCACCCGTCGCGTGGTGGAGCGGCATTTTGGACGTCGGTCCGGGAGGCCGTGAGTTCCGCTATCCCGTGCCGGATTACTACAATGGACACCTGCGGATCGTCGCGGTAACAGTTACTTCCCGGAAGGCCGGAGTGACAGAATCCGGTACGGACGTCAAGGGTCCTTTTATTCTGACTCCCAACGTGCCAACCATGGCCGCGCCGGGTGATGAGTTTACCGTTAGCGTGGGCGTGTATAACAACCAACCCGGCCAGGGCGCCGTGCATGTGGAAGTGAAAACTGGTCCGGAATTGACTGCGATCGGCCCCACAACGTCAGACTTTTCACTGCCTTTCAAAGGGGAAGCGACCGGGGAATTCCGTTTCCGTGCGAACTCCGCACTTGGTTCGGCATCGCTCCGCTTTAGCGCCCGCAGGGGCAGTGCGGAAGCCCACATGGAAGACAGTATTAGTATCCGGCCTCCGGTGGCATTTACCACGAAGCTAATTCTGGGCAGCTTCACTTCGGGCAGTGCAACCATCCCTCTTGTTCGTGATTTGTATCCCGAGAAGCGCGACGTTGACATCGCGGCATCGGCACTTCCCATCGTCTGGGGGCAGGGCCTTACCGCCTGGCTGGCAGATTATCCCTATGCCTGCACGGAGCAGCAAACCAGCAAAGGCATGGCCGCCTTATTATTGCTCGCAAGGCCTGAATTTGGTAGAGTTCGCACCAAAGACGCGCAGCCGCTTTCCAGTGTATTCAATGTTCTCCAAGCCCGGCAGAATAGTTCCGGTGCCTTTGGGCTCTGGGGAGCTTCCCCGGATACCGCCGAATTCCCTTCGGTCTACGCAGCACACCTTTTGGTGGAAGCGAAGGAGCGCGGGCAGAAGCTTCCTGCGTCGCTGCTGGGCAATCTGAACCCGTGGCTGATCCGGTTTGCCTCCACCCCCGCACCCACTTTGGAAGCGGCCAGGCTGCGCAGTTATGCCGTCTATCTGCTGGTGCGCCAGGGCATCAAGCCCGGCCCTGCGCTGGTCAACGTGGAGCAGGAACTGACCCGCCGGTATGAGAAGACGTGGCAGAAGGACCTCGCCGCTGCCTATCTTGCTTCCACTTATCGTTTGATGCAGCGGACCGGTGAAGCGGAGAAGCTCATGAGTAACATCACTTACTCCAGTCAGATCAAAGGCTGGAATGCGGAAGATTACTACGGCGCGCCAGTGCATGATGCGCAGTTGCTCTATCTCACGGCGAAACACTTCCCGGCGCGCCTCGGCAACGTGCCGCCGACCGTGCTGCAGTCCATAGGCGCAGCCGGCACAGGGGATCAATATAGCTCGCTCTCCGCTGCATATACATTGCTTGCCCTGGACAGCTACGCCACTTCAACCACGAATGGCTCGAAGTTCACGTTGTTTCAGATTGGCAGGGATGGCGCGGAACGTGCTCTTCCGCAGCAAACCAGCGGTTCCATACAAAAGGCTTCGGTTCCTGTCACGGCAGGCAAAGTCAAAGTGAGTAAGTCCGGGAGTCTAGCGGGTTACTATGCCTTGACTGAGAGCGGCTTCGACAAGACCACCCCGCCATCCACCGCCAGCGGCTTGGAGATCTTCCGCGAATTTACCGATATGAAGGGAAATGTGATCACACAGGCGAAGGTGGGTGAGGAGTTCCTGGCGAGGGTCCGTTTGCGCTCCACGAAGCAGAACTACGTTGGTCAGGTTGCCGTGGTGGATCTGTTGCCGGGCAGCGTCGAAGCGGTACTCGAACTGCGGCCGCCTGCGGATTCCACTACGCCGGATGCAGACCCCGCACAGGCGAGGCAGGCAGTGATTTCTTCACTGTCCATCGGTGTGCCCGAGAAATCGAACTGGAAACCCGGATATATTGACGTTCGTGAAGATAGAGTGCTCTTCGTTGGAGCCGTGACCAAAGATACAGCCACATTTGTTTATCGCGTACGGGCCGCGAATGCAGGTGTGTTCCAGGTGCCGGCGCCTTACGCCGAAGCGATGTATGACCGGAAGACAGGCGGACTGGGTGCGGCGGGGAAACTTACCATCGTTAAGCCGTAGTCTTGCGCTTGCTGCGTTGCTGCTGTTAGCCGGGGTTCGTCTGTGGCCGCGCGCGCCGCTGTCACAGCGCGTACCCCTGTCTGCGGCTGTCTGGTCAGCCGATGGCGAACTCCTGCGCGTTACTCTCGCCTCGGATGACCAATACCGCCTGTGGACTCCATGGAAAGATATCGGCCCGGACCTTCCTGAAGCCTTTCTGCTGAAAGAGGACCGCTGGTTTTACTGGCATCCCGGCGTGAATCTCTTCTCCCTCACCCGCGCGGCCTTCCGCAGTTATGGCGGCGGCACAAGACAGGGCGGTTCCACGCTTACCATGCAGGTGGCCCGCATGCTTTACCACCTGAACACGAAGTCTCCCTCCGGCAAACTCCGGCAGGCGGGGCTTGCGTTGTGGCTCGAAGCTTGTTACTCCAAGCGCGAGTTACTGGAAGCCTACTTGAACCTTGTCCCGTTCGGTGGCAATATACGCGGTGCCGGCGCGGCAAGCCGTATCTATTTCGGGAAAGGTCCGGAGCGGCTAAGTCCGGGCGAGGCATTGACTCTGGCAGTCATACCGCAACATCCCGCGGTACGTGCCGGCCGGACGATCCATGAGTCCGGCTTGCAACAGGCGAGGAACACGCTGCTCCAGCAGTGGGCCGCGCGCCACCGCGGGGAAGTGCCGCGTCTTGACGCGCCCGAAAGATATCCTCTGCCGCAAGCTGCGCCCCATTTTGTGGATGTTCTGCTGGGAGATCGGTCCGGGCGCTCGGGCCGTATCACCACCACACTCGATTCGCAACTCCAGAGGCTCGTCGAACAACAGATCCACCGCTACCTGGAACAGTACGGGGAACGTGGCATCCGCAATGTCTCCGCGCTGCTGGCCGATACGAGCGATATGTCCATCAAAGCCTGGGTTGGTTCCGCGGATTACAACAACGCCGCGATTGACGGTCAGGTGAATGGAGTGCTCGCGAAGCGCTCCCCCGGTTCGGCGTTGAAGCCCTTTGTTTATGGACTGGCCCTTGATCAGGGGATTTTGCACCCGCGTACCATCCTGCGGGATGCGCCATCGGCATTTGGTTCCTTCACGCCGGAGAATTTCGATGGCCGCTTCTTTGGTCCGGTGAGTGCGGAAGAAGCTTTGATTCGCAGCCGCAATATTCCGGCGGTTTGGGTGGCGTCGCAGTTGAAGCAGCCCAGCCTGTATCAGTTTCTGCAGGGCGCCGGTGTGAGCCGGATGCGTCCCGAAGAGGTGTACGGACTGGCTCTGGCGCTCGGCGGCGGCGAAGTCACCATGGAAGAACTCGCGGGTATGTACGCCATGCTGGCCAATCAGGGGCTTTTGCGCCGGTTTCGCACGGAGGTTTCCGCCAGGCAGGATGCGGGGGTCCGCCTGCTCAGTCCGGAAGCTGCGTTTATCACTCTGGATATGTTGCAACACAATCCCCGGCCCGATGACGATGGCAGCATCCCCGTCCGCGGACGCTGGCCCGTCGCGTGGAAGACCGGCACATCCTGGGGATTCCGTGATGCCTGGTCGGCCGGGGTCGCCGGGCCTTATGTGTTGATTGTTTGGGTGGGTGAATTCAGTGGCAAGGGCAACGCCAGTTTTGTTGGTGTGGAAGCCGCAGCGCCGCTGTTTTTCCGCATCGTGGATGCTCTGAATCTGGCCCGGGCGAATGAGCCGCTGCCCGTGCACCGCCCGCCCCAGGGGGTGAGCCGGGTGCAGGTCTGCGCCGCCAGCGGGGATCTGCCTAATGTGTGGTGTCCGCAGACGGTCGAAACCTGGTACATTCCCGGGAAGTCGCCGATCAAAGTGAGCCAGTTGCACCGGGCCATCCCTGTGGATCTGCGCAGCGGGAAGCCGGTTTGCCCGCCCTATTCTCCCGAAAGCACCCGCATGGAAGTCTTTGAGTTTTGGCCTTCTGACATGCTTAAGCTGTTCCGCGAGGCGGGCATGCCGCGCCGGGTGCCCCCGCAACTTCCCGATTGCGCCGCCGAAGATCCAGCGGAGGCCCCGCGCATTTCATCCCCTTTGCGGAGTGTCAGCTATACCCTGCGGCGGAACGCTTCCGTCATTTCGCTCGAGGCTGGCGCCGCGGCGGACGTCCAAAGCGTCTTCTGGTTTGACGGCACGGCGCTCATTGGCAAGGTGGGAGTTTCCGATGGCGCTCTGGCCTGGAGGCCGCAGACCGGGGGCATCCACCTGGTCCGGATCATCGATGACCACGGCCGGTCCGCGGAGAGAGAAGTCACGATTCAGTTCGCCCCGTAAGCCGGAAGATTGGGGCATCGTTCCCGCGGATAATCGAATGATTGCCCATTTCTCAGCGCCTGGGGTGGGAAAATAATATGTTCAAACCATGGTGCAACTCGATTGGATGTGGGAAGAACGGAACCGGAACCGGGTCCTTGCCTGGAGTTGCTCGGTTATTGCGGGAATCGCAATCATCGACTGGCGCACCAAACCCTACGTTTCGCTTGGCTTTCTCTATCTGTTTCCCATCATGTTGATGGCCGGTTTCCTGCCTCGCTGGGTGATTGCCCTGCTGGGCTTGGGGTGCGCGTTGCTCAGCGCGTTTTTCAGTCAACTCGATGAATCTCTCGTCCGGCTCTCTTTTGAAACTCTGGCACTCGCCGGCTGCGGACTATTCTTTGGGGAGATGCTCCGCAACCGGCGCAGCACGCTCGAAGCGCAGGAACGTTTGCGCGTCCTGGTGGAGACGAGTCCGGCCGCCATCGTGACCATTGATGAGCGCGGATTCGTGGAACTGGCCAACCGCGCAGCGGTCGAGTTGCTTGCCCCCAGGGGCGGGGAACTGGTCGGCCAGCCTGTGGCAGCGTTCTTGCCGGAACTTCACCACGCCCTTCGCTGGGAGGATGGCCCCCAGTTCCGTGCTTCCATGCAATGCCGGGCGCATCGCGGTGACGGCGATTCTTTCCTGGCTGACGTTTGGTTTTCCACCTATAAAGAA
This sequence comes from uncultured Acidobacteriia bacterium, assembly GCA_903923395.1. GTDB lineage: Bacteria > Acidobacteriota > Terriglobia > Bryobacterales > Bryobacteraceae > BOG-234. Next base: position 1,098 of record CAIXXM010000123.1, on the reverse strand, counting down.
GGTTCCGTGCCCAAGCTTGCAGCCATCATTGCGGACAAAACCGAGGTGGCGGAAGCGGCGGCACCGCCGGGCATGGTGGATGCCCACGCCCGCCCACAACTCGCGGCACGCGAGACGGAAGTCCTGCGCTATCTGGTGCAAGGCTTGGCCAACAAAGAGATCGCGGTCCGTCTGGACATTTCCGAAAGCTCCGTGAAGAATACCTTGCAACAGCTGTTTGCCAAGACGGAAGTGCGCACGCGGGCGCAACTCGTTCGTGTTGCTCTCGAAGACTATCGCGATCTGCTGTGAGCCTCGCGCGCTGCTGGCGGCAGTGAGCCTTCGAGGGCCAGCCGGACCAGCCGGCTTCGGCGGTGCACTCCTGTTTTGGCGTACAACCGGCGTACGGTGGCTTTCACCGCGGATTCGGAAATCCCGTTTGAAGAGGCGATCTTCTTATTCGTCATCCCCTCAATCAAGCCCCGCAAAATGGCCTGTTCGCGTGCGGTCAGGCTCGGGTCACGGTGCCCTCCCAGCCGTGGAACGCGTTCCGCCAGTGACCGGACCAGTTCCTTTGTCACCCAAACCTCGCCGGAAGCGACCATGCGTATCGCATGCAGCAGATTCGCAGAAGATCCAGATTTGAGAAAGATCCCGGAAGCTCCCTCACGCAGGGCCTCTGCGGCAAGAGCCGCATCCGCATGCCCGGCAACCACCAGGAAGTAACCCGTATAACCTGCCGCACGGGCACCCGCCATGAAGGCCGTGTAGAACTGATCATCTCCATCCAGGTCAAGCAAAACAAGATCTACCTGTTCACCGCGAAGCTCCTGGAGCAGTTCGGGCCCTGAGGCAACATCTCTCAACAGATGGAAGTCAGGCTCTGCGGCCAACAGCCGTGCCAAACTTTCGCGGAATAAGCCTTGTTCCGCCAGCAGTGCGAGTCGGATTGCCATGTCTCGAATCTTAGGCCGGACCCGCGCGCTTGCCAAGAGACGCGTCCGAAAGACAGCAGCATTGGCTACAAGAGGCTTTCGGGAATCGTTTGGCTATCCAGACAGGGTCGAATGACTTCCCGATTAGAGGAAAGATTGGTAGCCCAAAGGTCCCGCAGGATTC
>CAIXXM010000122.1 GCA_903923395.1 uncultured Acidobacteriia bacterium | reverse complement strand
GCTCCCGCCTCGGCGTGCGGGGTGGGCGTGGCTCAAGGGGAAGCAAGAGGAACGCAATCAGGCACCGCCGCCGCCAGTTCAGAAGCATTCCCTAACCCTGATCGCCGATAGTCGTCTCGAAGAATTGCGCGGGCTCCGGTCGTCGGAGTTTGATTTCCGAAAGCTCATCCGGGTATGCGAGGAGCTGAACATTGCGTACCGGGAGGAATGCTTTTTTGCAACCGCCATGCTCACGCGCAGTCTGCTCGACCATGTCCCGCCGATCTTCGGGAAGAAGAACTTCGACGAAGTAGCAAACAATTACGGCGGCAAGTCTTTCAAGGGAACAATGCTGCACCTTCAGAACGCCGCGAGAAACGTCGCGGACGGGCATCTTCACCTGCAAATCCGTAAGACCGAGAGCCTGCCTACAGCTCAGCAGGTGAACTCCGCCCAGCAGCTCGACGCGTTGCTTGAGGAAATTGTACGAATCACACGGGAGAAGGGTGGCACGTCATGACCTCGGAAATCATCACGTTCAAAGAGCCGCGGGCGCTAGCCGGTCTGGCGGCGAAGTTGCCCGCGCTGTTCCTGCCGAGCAAGCAGGCGGCGGAGCGGTTCTTCGGCTTCTTCATGGCGAATCACCAGAACAAGAACACGCGGCGGGCGTACTACAAAGCGGCCTGCCGGTTTGCAGACTGGTGCGAGGGCAGGGGACTGGAAAGCCTCGCGGATGTGAAGCCGCCTCACGTCGCCGCGTATATCGAGTGGATGGGGAAGGCGGAACCGGACGGGCAGGGGCTTTCTAAGCCCACGGTGAAGCAGCATCTCGCCGCGCTGCGTATGCTGTTTGACTGGCTGGTGGTCGGGCATGTTCTCGACACGAATCCGGCGCATGCCGTCCGGGGCCCAAAATATTCGCAGAAGAAAGGCCGCACTCCGGTTCTCGACCGGGAGGAAGCGCGGGCGCTGCTCGCCGTCATCGACACCAGCTCGCTTAAAGGCCTGCGGGATCGGGCGCTCATCGGGATCATGATTTACACCTTCGCCCGCGTCGGCGCAGTGCTTCAGATGAAGGTGGAGGATTACTTCAGTCAGGGGCGGCGGGGCTGGGTGCGCCTGCATGAAAAAGGCGGCAAAGAACATGAAGCGCCCTGCGTTCCGAAGCTGGAAACGTATCTAGATGAGTACATCGCTGCGGCCGGCATCGGTAACGATCCAGACGGGCCGCTTTTTCGCACCACGGGCCGCTCGACCGGCACACCGCACCGGCTGACGCAACAGGACGCCTACCGGCTAATACAGCGCCACGCGAAGCGGGCGGGCATCAAAACGCGGATCGGCAATCACTCCATGCGGGCCACCGGCATCACCGACTACCTAAAGAGCGACGGCTCGCTTTCTGAAGCGCGAAAGATGGCAAACCATGCGGACACCCGCACCACGCAGCTCTATGACCGGCGCGGCGATGCGGCTTCGCTCGACGAATACGGCAAGGTGGGGATTTAGCCCTTTATTAACGATTCGCCGCGTAGTATGCCTCAAACGGGGGGGCGAATGAATCAGCGTCGAGAAGCTTCAGGCGTGCATTCTTCCGGGCCGATGAACATGCGGCGCGGGAAGGCAGCCTTCATCTACTACGCCCATTGCTGTCTTGTCGTCGTAAACGACGAAGCTGCCGATGAAGTACTCCGCGTCGTTTTCCACGACGGCATCGTTCCAGAAATCCTCGACATTCGCCCGATCCCATGAGTACGGACGCTGGAACCGCGGGATGCGATAGAAGGACTCTTTGAGAAACTGGGCGACTTGCTTGTCGAGACAGGTGATCTTCATTCAGGCTGGCGTGTCCTTTAGGGTTAATGTATCGTGCTCTGCACTCTGGCACCCATGCTCTGACGATGGCGGCAGCGCTTCTGACCAGATGAATTGAGCGGGGCAAGCAGTGTGAACCAGGCTCTCTCTTCTCAGTTCCAGTGACGGCTGCGTGAACGAAGGGCTTAAAAGTCACGCTACGCAAAAACCCTGCCCGGCGCTTGCTCTGTACATCTGTACAGAGGTATGATGGTCGCGTGGAGAAGAAGCGCTTGGTTATCGATCTTGAAGAAACAGCACACGGAATCCTGATGCAGGAGGCCCGGCAGAGAAACATGACGCTGGCGAACTACGTTCGCAAAGCCCTGCAACTGCCCCTCGGGCGGCAGGGCGTCCGTACCGACTCAGCTGAAATCATCCGGCCTGCCATCGAAGATGTTGCTGGCTTCTTTCTCACCGAGGGCAACGCTTCGTTTCAGGTGTGGCTTCCGGCTGGAGAAGGCAACACACCCTTTCTCGTGACGCCCACACCGCGCTTGGTGAAGGCCGCGTACGTCGGTGCCGCCGAAGTGCGCTCCGGTCAGTTGCAGCACGGCCAGAGTGTCCTTCGCGGGCAAGATCATTTGTTGTTGCTCGATGTGCCGCATAGCTATGGCCCTCCCCTGCGGGCTGTTCGCATCTTCACACGCGATGCGTCGCTAGTCGCTCCCCCGAATACGGCGACGTATGGGGCCACAACATCCAAAGCGCGGTATAAGTGGTTCGAAGACCTCAACTGGGGTAAACCCGGATATCTGCTGACCGGGCTTCCGAACGCTTCGGACCTGTGGCAGATCATCTCCTGCGAACCCGATCCGGCGGATCGCTGTACTTTCACGCTTTCGCCGGTTCGGTTGCCGCACGGATTGCCGACGCCAGATTTCACGAAGATATCTGACCCGACGCTGAGTGCTGAGGCCAAACAACATTGGAGCAATCTTGAACAGGCCGTGGTCGCGCATAACGCTTACGGGATTGTCAATTCCGCCGCATCTCTTTCGGAGGCTTTGTTGCAGGCGCTCCTGAGCAGCAAGCATCCGCACCGAAGCAGCCTCTCCGAATTGCTCGATAGTCTGCGAAAGGAACTGGACAAGGGTGCGAGTGCCTTCTCTCCGCTCAGTTATCACATCATGCAATCCGTTCGCGTCATGCACCAATCGACGCAGCATCCGGGGCGCGTTGTAAGCGTCGGACGCTCAATTCGGCCCGGCCTGGCGCTGACAATCGCGGAAGGCATGATCGATGTTATGACCTCAATCGGACTGATTCAGTGACCGGGACTTTTCAGCAGCAACGTGATAACGCAGCACGGGGCTCCGAGATTCGCGATCCATCCCGGCACCCGCACCACACGCCTTTGCAACCGGTGCGAGGATTCAGCTGTGCTCGATGAATTCTGATGAATATAGAAAAGTAGGACTTTGAGGCCTTGTTAAACGATGAATGAGCTACTGCGAGAAGTCACAAAGGAGTTTTCCCAAAATCCTGTCGAGGTGACGGGCGCTGCTGCTTCGATTCTTGCCATCGCACTGTCCTTTGCATTCAAGGCAGGGCGGGTGTTCTGGTCGAAGACGTGGGCGATGGCGAGACCTGGGTCAGTTCAGAAGCCGGAGTTAACTCCGAAGAGCGAGCTTCTGCACAATACGACACTCGGGGACAATAGCCCAATCAACATGGCTGTCGGGAATATTGTTCAACACTATCATTCCCCTCACCACACTGATCCCGCCGTAACTGCTGGGAATCTCATCATGTCCTTCGACAGAAATGATGACCAGAGCGTAAGGTTGGAATCGGGCACTCCACGCGAATATCGCGTGAAAGTCACAAACAACACTGGTCGCCCGGCACACGACGTGTACGTAATGATCGAGCGCACTGTTCCGCCACTGCAACACCATGTTGGCGTGCGGCTCAGGCGCCGCCACGGAACTCGGCATGAATCGTCGATAACTCTGCCTAATGGCGAGTCAGAGTATTTTAACTTACTGGAGTACAACCCACTTGATCAATCGATCAACAGGCCGGTCCTGCTTATTTGCCAGACAGCCGATACGGTCCCTCTGAATGTCGCTGTTGATGATTACACCTTCGTGCTGAAGGCGCGTAGTAATGAAAGCAGCTCCGACCTTCTGGCTCTTCGTTTCGAGCGACTGTACAGCCACCAGTCTCAATTAGTAATAGCTGATTCCAATGGCAGCCCAGCTCCGCGTGTGTTTCCGCCGGACTCAGAAATTACGCCGGATATGCGGAAACCGTTCCTTTCGGTATCAAACGGATCACAACTCGCAATTCCTGAATTCACGGCGGCCGTCTTCGAAGGGGTCGCCGTCACAAATATCGCGAGGCACATGGAAACCATTGCGTACGGCATTTTTGCTAAGATTACCTATCGGTACGCTTCCGGTATGAGTTTCGCAATTGATAATCCGAGCTGGATGATATTCAATGGAAACAGCTATGAACTCAGTCAAACTCCGTCTATCTCCTCTATGGCTGATTCGACGTACATTCTTCCCGTCTTGTTTGCATACTCCAACAGAAAACACTACGCTGCGTTCTTTCCGCCGGCCACGTATGATCGTTATGAACTAATGTATGGCGACTGGACGATCCTGATTCAACTGAAAGATCGTAACCGGAATAGCTGGGAGCAATCGCTAATCGTTAGGCTCACGAACAACAGGCCACCGGAATGGCGGAACTTCTAAGCCCGGCTTACGTTACCTTTGCTGCGCGAAAACAATGTCGTCGTCAGCGTGGAGTTTTGGCCACCGGTGGTTTGCTTCCCGAAGAATCAAGGAGGAGGCAAATTCGCGTCATTGTAGCAAGGCATTCCCGCACTTTTCGGTGGCTCTGAAGAGCTGGCGGCGATACTTCGATTCGATTCTTAACAAACAGGGCAGCGTTTCTGATTTCCTCACGTTCTGCTGCGGTGAATCTCGGCGCGAATGCGTCAAAGAATTCACCCATCCCGTTCGCAACTCGGTAAGGGTAATGCAACCGTTCTGATTGTATCTGTCGGAATACTATCTCTCTGGCACGGCGGAAAAGCAGTATACCAGCGTCTTTGTTTTCGCTTCGGGCTGCCTTCTGAAGGAGCAAGCGCGCGTAGTGGTTATCAATTTTATGGGTGTCATATCGGTCGCGTTCATGAGCAATGGAATATGCGGTCTGAAAGAACCGTTCGGAACGTTCCATATCTTCGAAGACCAAGGCAGCGATGCCATACTGGAGCCAAAACTGCGGATTTCGTTTGCAGTAGCTTAGGTCTTTGATGCGCTCGTAGTATCGGAATGCAGCTGTTCGTCGCTCCTCACGGCTACGGTTGGGAAGCACACTCTCAAGTTGGCTGAACTGAACCAAGGTGCGCAATATCTCAGAATACTGCCGGCCTGCGTTCAGAAATGTATCTAATGACCGCGCCAGAGCAACCAGCACATCGGCTACGACGTTCGGATCAAGCACTTGGCCCAGCATGAACCTGGCCGCGACCGATGATCGGCATGTCACCTCCCCACGTCGGAAATCAACAAATTCTCGAACAACCGAACTCTGCTGAAGCCCCCGATCCAGCACACGGCTTCCGAAAAGATCCACCAATAAATTCAAGTCTGCGCGAGCGTTTAGGACCGCCAGCACCAAAATTCCTATGAGCACCTCATAATAGCCCTGCTTAGAGTTCAGAACCTTGACAACGTCAGCCATACGCACCTTAATCTGAGGTGCATCAAACACTTCGAGCAAAATCGAGTGCCATTCGTTTCTGCCACTTGAAGACAAATAGCGGAGGCGGCTTGCGGCAGAGAGCCCGGCCTTCTCGGCCCAGAGTCCGTAGTGGGCAAAGAGTTCATTGATGGATTCGAGTTCCTCCAAAACGAGGCGGTCGGAAGGGATCTCCTCCACGCTGCGTCCGTCGAAGCATTCCTCTAGCTGGTCTACAGCAGTGTCATGTGCACTGGTTCTGGCCGCCACCAATATAGACATCAGGTCGTTACTGTGGGTGCCGATGAACTCAATCGCGTCGAGCCAAGCCGGATAGTCGTCGATCACCAAGAGAAACGGTGACGCGCTCGAAACCAGCGCCAGCAATTCATCTTTAAGCGCGGGAGATCGGCGGGTCAATGAAAATACCCGAATGCCGTCCTTCGCGGCCATCGATTTGACAACTTCGAGAAAGAGACTCTTTCCGTTACCAAGTCCGCCGTGGACGGCAACG
>CAIXXM010000121.1 GCA_903923395.1 uncultured Acidobacteriia bacterium | reverse complement strand
TCTGTATAAGCGTTATTGCGGGCCGGGAAAACGGCATACGGATCGAAACCGCTTTGAAAGGGGAAATGGGCTGCGATGTTTTGCACGTTGCGCATGTGATACCAGGAATCGTTGTCCTGGAAATTCACTCCAGAGCTGGTCATCACCAGGTTGTAGGCGGGGATGACACGGACTGCAAAGGCTGTTACAACGGCAAAAGCAAGGACTGCAACTGACCGGGGAGGCAGACGGCGCATCTTTTCATGGTATCGAAACTCACGTTCATCGAGCGTTGAAGAAGGAGCCTTGGTGCTGATGATCTGCTGCATAAATGCGCTGGATCATTCATGGCGGAAACGGGATACGCGGCTCCCAGCCGCGTCTGCCTTTCGTACGAACATCCGGCGGGCTTATTTGTATTCGCGGACGATGCGGCGGATACTTTCGGTGAATTTCCCGCTGGAATACATATCGCGGCGCTGCGCCAATTGCTGCCGTATTTCGTTCTCCAGCGCGGGGTTTTGGATCACCGTAATGATCTTCGCTGCCGCATCACGGGCGTCTGTGAAACGCAGTTCCCTGTAACCGCCCACAATGTCCACGGGTCCGCCGGAATCATGCACGAAGGGGATGCAGCCAGCCTGCAACTGTTCCGCCGGTGCGATGCCGAAGTGCTCTTCCTCCATCGTGTGGATGCCGTAGCGATGTTGCGCCACTTCACGCGTCAGTTCCTCTCTGCTGATATCGGAGAGAATCCGGAACCACGGTCTCGTCGCAGCCAGGGCGGCCATCCGATTCGCATAGGCGGGTTGTTGGGAGGAGGAAATCAGGGTCAGTCCGATGTCCGGGTATTCCCGCCTCACCAGGTCCAGCGCCTCCACCGCCATCTCCCAGCGTTTGATTTCATGCATGCGGCCCACGGCAACCACGGCGTTGCGGCGTTGTTCCCAGGGAATATCGGGAAATGTGCCGGGTACCGGAGGATACACGATCAGCGACTCCATGCCATGGATCGCCCGTATTCTGCCCGCGACAAACCCCGAGTTGGCGAGGGACAGGTTCCGCCGCAGCCCCTCATTGGAGCTTCGCGCGAACCCCTGGCACAGAGCGCGGTAGAGGGGCAGGAAACCGGGGATGTAGTGATACCAGAGCATTTCGGCATCCGGCCGGGGAAGAAAAACCCAGGGGTAGTGGACATACTGAATGCCTGGCCTGCCGAAATCGGCCTCGTTTTGCGTGCCGATCATGACATCGAAGCGTTCGCGCGCATCGAGTGTCCTGGCCCAGCGCATCACGACACTCATCTGCAGCAGAGCGCCGCGCACCGGCAGATGGCGCAGGGCAAAGACCCAACTGGCGGGGGCGATGCGCAGCGTGAAGTCGCGGTCACTCAGTGCGGTGCCGAAGTTGCGGTTAATGGCCGCGCAATCGATGGGGTTCAGGGTGGCCACCGTCACATCGAATTCCGCGCAGAGAGCCTGCAGCACCCAGGCCGCCACCACATCGCCACCACCCGCGGCAGTGAGGTGGGGATGCGCAAGCAGAACCCGTTTGCGGCTCATGCGGAATCTCCAAATATGGGTCCTGCCACCCGTTCCCACTCCTTCATCCAGGTCACTGTGCAGTATTCGCGGACATGTTCACGCATCGCCACCAGCGGCGCGGGATCGCGTTGCATCGCGGTCAGTATATCCGCAAGTTCCCGCGCATTGGTAAACAGGAACCCGGTTTCGCCGGGCTGGATTTGTTCCCGCAGCACGGGGCCGTAGTCGAACGCGCAAACGGGAACACCGGCGGCGAACAAGTCCACAACCTTCATGGCGAGATCCAGGCCGGAGCTGGAGCGGTGCAGGCTGAGGCCGAGATCCGCGCGTGTCAGCAGGGCGAGATAGTCCGGCTCCGGAAGATAGCCGGTGTGTATGCCGAGCGCATTGATGCGGGGCATTAGTGCCTCGCGGGTTGGGCCATCGCCGGTGAGGTGGATTTCGAGAGTATTCGCGTCCAGAAGTTCGATGGCATCGAGGAGGAGCCTCATATCTTCGTCGGCCGTCCAGCCCGCCGGACAGACGATGGTCAGGCGCCCGCTGTCCGTCGTCTTGCGGGCGGGTGCGGACAGCGGACGGTCATAGAGGACTTTGGCCTGCACTCCGAAGCGCTGCGAAAGGTCAATCCGCATGGCTTGCGAGACGCAGAAGTGATGCCGTGTCATGCGGGCCAGGATGCCTTCGAAACGCTCAGCGCGTTTGCTGTTCCGACCGGTGCGCAGAGCGAGCATGGAGTAACCGTAATTGTGCCAGTCCAGCACGATGGGTATGCGGAGCAGGCTTGCGGCGAGGACGGGAAACGCGGGCGGGTTTTGGATCAGCACCATTTGGGCGCGGGATTTGCGCAGGGCGGTGAAGAGCGCCGCGAAGACCCGGGTCATGCGCAGGGCGGCGCGCCAGAGGGTCCATTGTTGGTGGGGAGTTTCGAAAGACGGGATTGCGATGACCTGGACGCCTTGTGGTGGGGTGAACTGGCGTCCGGCATAACCGATGAGTGTGACGCGGTGCCCGGCGCGGG
>CAIXXM010000120.1 GCA_903923395.1 uncultured Acidobacteriia bacterium | reverse complement strand
CTCGCCCAGTTTCACCGCGTCAAGGAACCGGGCCTCTTCCTCAAAGTGCTGGGACACTAGCGCTGCAACAAGTTCATCCGACTTACAGCCCTGCTGCGCTGCTGAACTTGCCAACCTTGCTTCCAGCTCCGGGGAAAAATGGACTTCCATGCTTGCCGTTCCTCAATTCCAGAATAACTTGTTTACCACTTGCAGAAAGGGCCGGCATCTCTGCTGGCCCCCGCTCACTTCCACTTAATAAGGCATGCCCGGCAGCGGCGGTAGCACCGGGGTTTGTTTCCCCCAGCCCTGCGTTTGGACGGCCTTCATGTCCTTCTGCAACTGCTCCGGCAGGTTCGCCTTCAACTGCGGGCGCTTTTCGGCATTCCCCAGTTCCCAACTCACAGCCGCCACGGTCTTCGCCACCTTCTGGATCTCTGTGTAGTCAATCTTGTCGGGCGTGTCTGACGTCCGGTGATAGTCCACATGCAGCCCGATGGTGAAGAACGCGATCGGCACACCCATCTTCGCGAAGTTGTAGTGGTCGCTGCGGTAGAAAATCCGCTGGCCGTTCGGTTGCGGACCCAGGTTGTCGTGCGTCGCATCCGGTGCCGTCGCGTCATAGAAGTGGTTGATCTTGAGCTTCTGGTAACCAGCATTCACGGTGTCGAGAACATTGCCCAGATCATCGCTGCTGATGTTCGGACCCACCACGAAGATCTCGCCCGGTTCCACGATCGTGTGGGTCGGGTTCGTATCCACGGAGTTCGGGTTCTTCGTGCGGCCAATCATATCGATATTCAGATCCGCCACCACTTTCGAAAGATCAATCGGCGGGAACTGCGCGAAGTATTGCGAACCCCACAGGCCCTTCTCTTCGCCGCCCACCCAGAGGAACAGCATGGAGCGCTTCGGGCGAATGCCCTTGGCCGCACCGGTTGCATAGGCATGCGCGATGCCGAGCAGACCTGTGGAACCGGAACCATCATCATCCGCGCCATTGTTGACCGACTTGCCATCTGCACCGGGAGCCGAAAGCCCCAGGTGATCCAGGTGCGCGCTCATCACCACGAATTCGTTCTTCAGCACCGGGTCACTGCCTTCCAGGATGCCGATGACGTTTTCGCCATGGTTCTTTTCCGTCTTCACGGCAATCTTAAGGGCCAGCTTCTTCTTCTCATTGAAGGCAAAGCTGTCGAGCTTGGTGTTGTTGCCGGCCGCGTAGAACACCTGCTGTCCGGTCTGCTTTTCACCCTGGAACAGAGCTGTGGTGAGGCTGGGTCCGGCGGTGATGGAGGGGGCTGCCGGGCAGGCCTGCGGGGCGGAGAGGAACTTCTCCACCTGGAAGGCCGGTCCGTTGAGGGTGTTGCGACCGAACGCGCCCGCGTTGGGGTTGGTCATGGCCTGAATCTGCTGGAAGTTCGCGATGTTGATGACCGCGAGGGCGCCGTTCTTGGCCGCGTACTGTTCGGGGGAATAGAAATCGACGCAGGGCTCACCCAGAGGATTCGCACCACGGGCCGGGCCTGCTGCTGCTGCGGGCTGGGCTGCCGGAGTCGCCGCTGCAGCACCTGCTGCGGGAGTTTCCGCGCCGCCTGCCGCTGCCGCGCCTTGACGACGGCCACCGCCGCCACCTTGACCACGACCACCGCCACCACCACCGCCACCGGGTCCGCCACCCTGCGCCGCTGCCATTTCCGCGGGCAGACCGGCCACCACAATGATCTTGCCCTTTACATCCAGGCCTTCATACGGGTTGGTCTTGCTCTTGTTGATGACGTAACCGTTGCCGGCGAAGACCAGGTTGGCGTTGACGTCCAGAGCCTGCACGCCCGGGCCGCCGCGTCCGCCGAAGCCGCCGGGAGTGCCGTTGGTCCAGTCTTTGCTGTATTCGAAGGCAGTAGTGCGGGGTTCGTTGCTGGCTGCCGCATCAGGGGCGCCGCCACCTCCGGGTCCACCGCCGCCGGGGCCGCCGAAGCCGCCGCGTCCGCCACCCATGCCACCGGGGGCCGTGAGGCTGAGCTTGGTTTCTTCCGCGATGATGCTCTTCGCCACCATCTCAATGGGCATGAAGTAGGGCTGCAAGGGTCCCACGGTGCCGGTCTTGCTGCCGCCGGGTTTCAGGCCCCATTCGGCCAGGTGACTCGCCACATAAAGGGCAGCTGTGTCATAGCCGCGGGAAGGGAAGTTGCGGCCTTCCATCTGGTCAGAAGCGAGGAAGTAAAGGTAGACCTTCAGTTCCTCTTCCGTGATGGACTCGGCATTGCCGAGTGCCGGAGCGACAGGTTTGTCAGTTTTCGCCTTGCCTTTCTCAGCGGGCTTGGCGGCTCCGAGAGCGGTGAGGGCGGCCAGTGTGAGGCCTGCCGCGACCGCAGTGCGGACAAAGTAACGGTGCATTCAATCTCCAATTCGGGGTTAGACCGAATTGTACATGGCGTTACAGATCCGCGAATGGTTATCCATTTTGAGCAGCCGCCGCACAACGGACGTCTCCGGGCCGAAAGAACACTGCGGTTTCTGGGCTGATTGCCGCGCGGCCCCCGCGCCTGTGCGGCTTCTAAAGTGCGGTGACGGTCACCGGTGCCTCAGACACTTCTTCCTTTTGTACAGGGTTCCGCAGCGGCCGGCCGAAGCCGTCAAAGCTGACCTGCATCCAGTCGCCATCCTGCAGCAGAATCCCCGCGCCGAAACTGAAGGCATCCGCGCCGTAATAGTGCACGTGAACATCGCCCGGACGCCTGTGTCCCGGGAACTTGAAGTGATGGTGCTCCATGTTCGCCAAGCTGTGGCACATCACTTCCTCACCGGTTTGGATCGGCTGGCTCCACAGCGTTTCGCCCTTGCGGAAGACAGAGACTTCGCCCTTCACGTGGTGGAAGTCGCCATCCACAATCAACTCAGGACCAATCGCGCACTCGCGCAGCTTCGAAGACGCCAGATAAAGATAATTGCGCTTCTCAAACAGGTGGTCAGAGAACTCATTGCCCTGGCAGAAGCCGATGCGCCGCGGGTTGCCAGCGTTGTCGATCACATAAACTCCGGCGATCTCCGGTTCTTCGCCGCCATCTTCCGCGAAGAAGGGAATGCTCAGCGGCTGGTTGTGGGCCTTCAGCACAGACCCGTTGCCCTTATAAAACCATTCGGGCGACGTGCCAACGCGGCCTGCTTCCGGGCGTCCGCCGGCGAGTCCAAGCTGGTACATCTTCACGCTGTCGGTCACATTCTGCGCGCTGGAGTGCATGGCATCACGGTTCTTCACGCTGGCCATGTGGGTGAGGCCGGTGCCGCTTACCAGAACACGCGCGGGGTCATCGGGATGGTCAATGGGCAGGCCCACCTGCCAGTCGCCGTGGCCTGCATAGACGGCGTTGTAATCCACCATTTCGCCGGAAAGCTGAGAGACCGCGCAATCCTTCAAGCTGGCACCGCGGCTGAGGCTCAGCATCGCGAGGCCATAGATGGTGCGGTTGGTGGAGAGCAGTTCGATGGAATCTCCTGTGACCACGCCCACGTGGCCGCCGGATCTTCCAGTAAGTTGTATGAGTCTGAGCATGTGTTTACCAGGTGAGTTGCAGCAGTGAGACTCCCTGCAGCGGCAGTTGGAATCCGATCGCGGCTTTGTTGGATTTTACGTTGATCCAGACGGGCGATGTCAATTCCTGTAACTGCCCGGCTGCCTGCAATTCCTGATACTGTGCGGCAGTCGGCTGCTGCGGGGAGCCCATCTTCTTCCAAAGCGTCCAGGCATTGCTGTGTGTTTCGTCGATGCGGTAATGATGCAGCAGAACACGTTCGGGAAGTCCGTTGAGGCCAGCCAGGTCAAGATCCACATGCGCGAGCCGCCGTTCAGCTTCTGCGCCCTGCACATCATCATCGTGGTAATTCCAAACCAGCACGCTGAGAGCGCGTTCGCCCCGGACCGCCAGCGCATCCACATCCACGTTGCCGCGCACGCCCTTCGCAATCATCTCTGCTGTGGGAATGGCCGCCGGACTGTCGACCTGCACGCGGTTGCCCCGCATCAAACCTGCCATGCGGAACACATTCAGCACCGGCTTATCGATGCCGTTCGTGGCCAGCGTGCGGAAGCCATCGAAATACGGCTGGTTTTCGAACTCAAAGGCCCACGTCAACATACCCGCCATGTTGGTCTTGTATTGCGCTTCCAGCTCGAAAATGTTCTTCATCATCGCCGCGGTGTAACTGGCATAGAGAGGGCCGTTGCGGTACGCGTTCTGTGGATAGACGCGCGCGGAACAGGCGGCGCAGCCTTCGGGGTCGGATTCACTGAGCACAATCGGCAGCTTCTGGAACTTCGGAAACGAAGCCACAATCTGGAAGCCTTTCTCAACATCCTCTGCGTTCTTCCCGATGCCCATCTGCACGCGTCCATTCACCACTGCAGGGCGGCCTTTGGCGTGGTAAGTGATGAAATCGAGCGGGGCACCGGGCTTGCCTGTGGCGAAGTTGGTGCCGGTGTCACAGTGCTGCAGGAACTGCTTCAAAAAGGCAGCCGCCTTCGCTGATGCCGGACCGGTTGTGCCGGGTCCGCCGACGCGCGCTTCCGGCAGTGCCCGCTTCACACCATCCACGGCGTAATCATAGAGCTTGTTGTATTCCTCCGGCGTGCCGTGCCAGTACTGTATGTCCGGCTCATTCCAGACTTCCCAATACCAGGTGGCGACTTCCGCCTTGCCGTAATTGGCGATCTCATGCAACACCCACTGGTGGACCAGTTCGCCCCACTTGGCATAATCCTTCGGCGGATAAGTCCAGCCGATGTAGTAATTCGGGTTCTTGTCGCCGGGAATCCAGGTGGGTTCGTAGGGTTCGGCCTTGGTGGAAAGCGCCTTGGGCATCATCCCGATTTCCACAAAAGGCTTGGCCCCGGCGCGCAGGTAACTGTCGATGATCTTGTCGACGATGCTCCAGTCATACACAGGCTTGCCGGAAGCATCTTCGCTATACGCGTTGGTGGAGCCCCACTTCAGGCCAGGCGTGCCGTTGCCAGTGGCCAGCATAAAGTGGGTGCGGATGAACACGGGCGACGCGCTCAGGTTCGCCAGTTCCCCCAACAGTTCGCGGCCATGCGCCATGTAGGTGTAGTTCGGTTCATCGTATCCGAAATAGCCATAGATGGGCTGGAAGGGACCCGTGGTTCGGGCGGCATCCACCTGGATGTTGACATTGACCTGAGCCTGTAAGGCAGCGGCGAAGAGCAGAAAAGCGGAAAAGCGCATGCGACAGTTAGCGTATCGCATGCGCTCTCCGGCGCTATTGGAAATCGCCGCCGTAGTCGGCCGTCTTATCGCGCCAGATGGAGTGGTAATGGTAAGAATTCCGGTAAGCGATGCCTGACTGCACCACCAGTTCCGCCCAAACCCGCGGACCATCCACGCGAATGTAGTCACCCACCGTCACCATGCTGCCGGTGCCGGAGTAACCAATGTAAGTAGCGGCAAGCGCTGCGGGGTCCTCATAAATACTGAGCAGTTCCGTTGCTGTGGCTGCATCAGAATCACTGACCCACGCTTCGATTGCCGCCTTCACCTTGGCCTGCTGGTCCGCCGACAGGGTGGAATACAGCACTCCCCTGTTGCTGGTACCCGAAGGATAAGTCTGCGGGAAGTTTGTATCGATGGCCGTCTGTCCATTGACACCCATCACTACATCGTCGAAGGTTCCTGTAAGCTTCGCGCTGGAGGTGCCCAGCAGCGTCTGGTTGAGCGCATACATGGCAGAGCTCTGCTTTTCCAGAGGGGAGTAACTGGAGCCGGCAACAGTGTAAGTAGCCGGCTCTGTCCCCAGGAAGTAAGGCGAAGCGCTGGTGTATTTCCCGTTGTAAGTGTGGTTGAGTGCAAAGTGATGGCCGTTGACTTGCAACATCCAGGGTGAACTGCTGGAAGGCGTGCCATAGAAGGCGATGAAGTAATTGGCCGCACCCCATTGGAAGCCGGCGTTCAAGGCAGCAATCGTCTCATCCGCGCCGCGTATCTTCCCCAGCCGGTTCAGCCCGTCATTGCTCATGGCAGCCTGGATCAGAGCGAAGACTGCGGAAAGTTGCACCGGCGTGAGATCACCAAAACGCAGGCCGTTCCGCCCGATGATCGAGAGCGGCAGATTCGACCAGTGCTCCACATTGGCGAGCGTATAGGAGTGCAGCAGATTGCTCTGTTGTGTGGTGCTCAGGGTGGAAAGGAATGTGTTGGCAAGGCATGCAATCTGCGCCGAACCCGTGCTTGCGGAGCAATCCTGCGCCGTGCCAGTGGCGGAAACAGCGATGATGGAGGCCAGCGAACTCACCACGTTCGATGTGCCAAATGCAGCAGTGACGGCGTGTGTCCCTGGGGAGAAGGCGGTGGTCAGTGAAGCTGTTCCCCCGCTGAGTGCCGCGCTGCCAATGGGAAACGGTCCCTCATAGAAGGTGATGGTTCCTGTTGACGATGCGGGAGTCACGTTTGCGGTTAGCGTGACGGAAGTTCCGGCCGTGGTACTTGCGGCGGACGATGTTAGTGTCACAGACGTGGAGGCCGTTGTTGCGGGTACGATATTCAGCAGCGCCGTTGCCTGGGAACTTACACCATTCTGTGTGATCACCACGGGGTAAGTTCCCGTACTCAGGCTGTTGGGGACGGTGATGTTGATTTGATACAGACCCGCTGCAATGAGTCCGGAGTAAGAGACCGTCGCTTGTGTGCCGCCTATGGTAACCGTGGGGGTCGTTGTGGTGGCGTAGGCACCGGAGAAAACGGTCCCCGGTTGGATGCCGTTCGCCGTTGCGCCAAGGCCATTGGCAAACAGCTCCAGCACATCACCCGGTTTGGCCGAAGCTGAGGTGGCAAAGCTGCCCGCTGCCGCGCCGGTGCCATTAATGACCGTGGAATCCGCAGGTCGCACCGCAATTGCATAGATGCCGGAAGCAAAGACCGAAGGAGTGACAGGGGACTGTATTACCGTTGCGGTCGCGGTGCCGTCGGCCGTAGTTACAACGACCTGCACCGGTCCAGTGACTGTACTTGCCGGACTCTCCGCATTGATCTGGCCCGGGCTGACGTAATTCAGATAGGCAGCCTGTCCATTGACGGTGACCGTGGTGCCGCCAAACTTGGCAGGCAGGCTGCCACTCACCAGGTCCGCTGCCGTGACACTTGCTGTAACACTGGAAAGGTTGGAGCCAAAGATGGTGAACCACGAACCCGGCGCAATGCCCGGTGTATAAGTGGCCCCGTTGACGACTCCTCCTGTGGCGATAACTGGTGCCGCCGCGAATGCCATGCCGGGCAGACATGCAGCGGCGATAACGAATAGAAGTTTATTGAAGCTCAATGGTTTTCTCCATGATTTGAGGAATAAGGTTTTTGGAAGGGAACTTGGGTTGTACGGCACACACCGAATAACGGCCCAGTTCGGTGGTGAGCCAGGCCAGCAGAGCAATGGCTGTAACCGCAGGGGCGAGCCAGCCACTCTGCCGCGCGGCAAGATTGATCCAGGGTTCGACGGGGTTGTGCAGTTGGAAAAGCCTCTCCAGAATCCAGGCGGCCGCCGCAATCCCGCCGAAGAGCGCACCACACACTCTTACTACCGCGTAGAAGGGTGTCCGGCTGAAGAGCAGCAGCGCGGGCAGCACACAAGCCACCACCGTGAGTTGCATCGCTTCCACGCCGAGGTTGAAGCTGAGAATCCCCGCCAGTCGCTCCGTGCGCTGTAACCCGAGTTCCGCCAGCGTACTGGCAAACGCCATGCCGTGGACCAGACCAAAGCCGCCGGCGATCCACATTTCGCGGCCCGGAAAAACCGGCTTGAAAGCATGCACCGCGGAGACCAGGATGGAGACTGCGATCAACACTTCCACCGGTCGCGACGGCAGGTGCAGCCAGTGCAGTGTGCCGGCCGCCAGAGTGAGGGAATGACCTGCCGTGAAGGCCGTCACTATCTTGCCTGTTTGCCAGAAACAGTGGCTTACTTCTCTGTAAGAACACCATCTCCCCCGTATCGCCAGCAGTGGAGCAGGCAGTAACAGCACCAGGAGGAAGAGTAGGTGGTCCGTGCCCTCCGCAATGTGGCGCACACCCAGGGCGAAGATTCCCTGGAAGCCCCGGAGCCAGTTGCCGCTGGTCCTTTCGATGCGAAGTACGGGCTCAGCACCGCGCAGGACGCCTCTTAACTGTGGTTCCGTGGCAAAGATTCCAGCCCGCCAGTCCGTTCGAATGGAAACCAGAACGGCCTGTGTGGGGAGTTGCGTGAAGACAGCATCGCAACGCAAATCAAACTGGTTTGCCTGTGCCGGTGCAGTGAAATGCAGCCGCATCACGTCATAAGGCGCACCATCGAAATTTACCCGCGCCATGGGTGCCGTGAGCTTCGATTGGTAATTCAAACCAGCAGGCGTAACTGCCCGGCAACTCTGCAAGACATCATTGTTGAAGCGTCCTGCGGGGAACTGTAACTCTGCCTGGATCCCGTCCTGTTGAAAGTCGAGCAGAATCGCAGCCTGGTTCATGGAGTGCGAAAAGCCGCAGACCGCGCTGAGTAACAACAGAATTGCGGGTTTCACCGCTTCACCCCCAACAGCGCAGGGCGCTCCACATTTACCGTTTTGCGCTCACCGCGGATGACGCCGATCAACAGCGGCTCTTTGATCTCTGTTTTGGAATCGCTGCGGATGGAGACGAGCGCCACATGCGTGACAATTTCATGCGTTATCGCGTCGTAGTGCAATAGAAAGCGGTCGGGGCCATGACCTGGCGGCGGTGCCAGAGTCAGACGGGCAACCAGATAAGGCGCACCTTCCACTTGCTGAATCGAAAGACTTCCCGGCGTGACGCGGAAAGGAACTTGGTCCGGCGTCACGGGTTGTATATGTGCCTGCAGATAAGCGCGCAACAACCCCTGCTGCGCCGCGAAGTGCTGCTCATCCACCGTTTGTTTGAAGGAGATCGCGAGGCGGTCCAGCGGCAATTGCAACTCCGCATCTACAACATTCCCCCGGAAATCCAGCAGCACGGCGGATTGATACATGGAGTGCCCCTGCGCCAGAGGCAGCACAAATAATGCGGTTAGTAAACCGCAAAGCCCGATTCCTTTACACTTCTTGATCTTCGGCATAACTTACAGGTCCTGCGTATTAGAATGCGCGGGAAGCAGTTATGGTGACGTTAAGAACTGTAATGAAGCAGTTAGAAGCCGAGCCGGTCTTTAAGGGCCTTCACTCTTTCGCGTGCAATGGGCAGCTCCGTGCGTGCGGCGTCATTCAGCCGCGCGACCATCTTTCCGGTGAACCAGGTATGCAATTCCTGTACAGCACTCAGATTCACCAGATAGCTGCGGTGGATGCGCTGAAACTGGGCGGGGTCCAGCTTACCTTCCAACTGAATGATGGAATCATCCACCACGTAATTCTTGCCATGTGACACCGCGTATGTCAGTTTGCCTTCCGCAAAGAAGTAAGTGACCGCTTCCACATCCACAAACTGAATCCGGTCGCCGAGACGCGAAGGCAGTCGCTTCGGATAACTCCGCCCGGTATGCAGCGCCGCGGTAAGCCGTTCGATCATCGCCTGATAATCGGGCGGAGGCGCAGCCTTGGCTTTCTCTATCTTGGTCAGTGCCCTTTCGAGCGCTTCCGCTGTCACCGGCTTCAACAGATAGTCGGTCCCGTTCACCTCAAACGCCTTCACCGCGTATTGGTCATAGGCCGTGGTGAAGACCACCAGCGGCTTCACCTCCAGCCGTGAGAGCAGTTCGAAGCCGTTCATTCCGGGCATTTCGATATCGAGAAAAAGCACATCCACGTCCGCGATTTCGTCCAGAGCCGCAGCGGGGTCCGCATTGCTGCCCACAACCTCCACGCGCCCCGTGGCTTCCAGCATGCGCGTGAGTTTCTTGACCGCGAGTTGTTCGTCATCCACCAGCCAGGCACGGATCATGCGACCAGCATCTCCACAAACATGCGGCCATCCGCCTGGCGTGCCGAAAGCGTCCCGGCGGGGCCGAACAGTGCCGTTAGCCTGCGTTCCAGCAGGTCCAGCCCATGCCCCGGCTTGCGCAGCGCCGGGTCAAACCCCGGACCATCATCAGATACCTCGACTTTCAAACGGTCCCCCTCCAGCCACGTGCGCACGTGGATTTCCGCCCCTTCGCGTTTCGTCCCCACTGCATATTTCACGCTGTTCTCCACCAGGGTCTGCACGGAAAGCGGCGGCACCCCGCGGCCTTCCGTCCCCGCGCCAGTCTCAATGACGAACCGCAACCGGTCGCCAAAGCGCACGCGTTCAATCTCCAGATAATCCTGCACGATGCGCAACTCTTCACGCAGCGGCACCAACCCGGCCAGTTCGCTGTCGAGCGAGAAGCGCAGCAGGGCAGAGAGCCGGTCGATCATCTGTTCCGCCATGGCCGGATCTTCGCGCACCAGCGCCGAGATGGAGTTCAGCGTATTGAACAGAAAATGTGGATGCACCCGGCTTTCGAGCGACGCAAACCGTGCCTCGGCCGCTGTCTTCCGTGCCTCTGCCTCGGAGGCTTCCTTCTGCCGCAGCTTGTATTCGAGCGTGGACATCGCAGAAGTTAGCAGGCCATAGGTCACGGTGATCAGCAGGCAGAAGCGCAGCGTCCAGCCCATCACTTTGAAGAATTGCCCGATCGGCACCACACCAGCCGCCACCAGAATCAGATTCGCGGCGGCACACCCGGCGATCGCGCAGCCTGCCAGCACGCCAATGGTTGCGGCAGACCGCGCACGCCAGGACCAACCCGCCGCGCGCTCCAGCAATCCCGGCAGAATCAGCCAGCAGGGAATGCCAATCAGGTTGGAATAAAGCGCCCCCGTGAGCGCCGTCTCCCGGAGCGCGGGCCAACTGGTTTTGGTGAACATCACCGCCAGCAAAGCGGGAATCCATCCCAGCAACGTGTTGACGGCAAGCACCCGCAGCCATGTCTTGAGGATGCTCTGCGTGCTGAGGTCCGCGTTCATGCCAGTCTCTTTATCATGGCCTATTTCCCGGTGTGGCAGCCCGCGCAGCCTGTGCCTGTGACCTGGTATTTGTTCCCTGCCAGGTAAGCGTCAGCCTGCGCCATGTGGCCGGACTTCGCACCCAGCGCCTGCAGTTGCTTGAAATACGCACTGGCCTTGTCGCCGTTGCCGATCCGCGCATAGCCGTCCGCCAGCCCGAAGAGCAGTTCGCTGCGGTTGTGGACCGGCAGCGTATCAAAGCCGCTCTTTTGCAATTCATAGACATGCTCATAATCGGCGATGGCTTTGGTGATCATCGGCGTGGCGCGCTCTTTCGGCAGATTGCGTGAGGCAGCGAACCAGACAGCCGCGCGGGGCACCAGAACGCCCACGGTATCCGGAGCCAACTTCCCGGCCTGCTCCATTTCTGCATTGCCCTTCGCCCAGAACTGGCTTCCCGTCTGCGCGTCGCCTTCCTGGAACTTCTGGCCCGCCATCACCAGCAATCCGGAACCGTGCCATGCCAGTGCTTCCGCCGCTTCGCCGGGGTTCGCGGCGATCACCTCTTCTGCGGTCTTCATCGCCCGGGCGAAAGCTTCTTTATCCCCGGAAAAGCCGGCGAAGAAATCATTGCGGACCTTGTAATCAAAGCGGTCAGCCGCGCACAGTGCGGAACCAGCCAGAAGAATTGCGAAAACGGAACGTTGGAACATGTTGTGTTTGCCTCCATTTGCAGGTTAGAGAAATTACAGATGGAAGTCGCCGGGTTGCCGACGGACGGTAAAAACACTGGATGAGCTGTCACTTTCCGGCGATTAACCGCGTCAATCACATTACACTGGTAACCAGACATGAGGGCCTCACGATTCGCCATTACCGCCATGTTTTCGGCGCTCTGCAGCGCGCGGGCCGCGGTGCCTGCCAATCCCGCGGAGTTCTTCGAGATGAAGGTGCGCCCCGTGCTCGCCGACAAATGTCTGGGCTGTCACGCCGGCGGGAAGATGGGCGGTTTGCAGTTGGATACCCGCGAGCATGCGCTGGCGGGCGGGAAATCCGGCCCGGCGATTGTAGCCGGTGATCCGGATAAGAGCCTGTTGATTCAGGCGATCCGCCAAACCCACGCCACTTTGAAAATGCCGCCGGGCGGCAAACTGCCGGATGAGCAGGTCAATGATATTGCGAACTGGATCAAGGGCGGTGCGGTCTGGCCGGCGGGTCCGGCAAAGCCTGTCCAGTACACGATCTCCCAGGAACAGCGCAATTTCTGGTCATTCAAGCCGGTGGCGAACCCGGCCGTGCCCAAGGTTAAGAACACAAAGTGGGCACTGAACGATATTGACCGTTTCATTCTGGCAAAGCTGGAGGAGAAGGGTCTCACCCCAGCCAAGCCAGCCGACCGCCGCACTCTCATCCGCCGCGCTTATTTCGATCTCACCGGTTTGCCGCCCGCGCCGGAACAGGTGGATGCGTTTCTTGCGGATAAATCGCCCAACGCGTTTGAGAAGGTGCTCGATACGCTGCTCGCGTCGCCCCGCTATGGTGAGCGCTGGGGGCGCTTCTGGCTCGATATCGCGCGCTACTCCGATGACAAGCTGAACTCCACCATGGAAGAGCCTCATCCCAATGCCTTCCGTTACCGTGATTGGGTTATCAATGCCTTCAATTCGGACATGCCTTACAACACGTTCGCGAAGGCGCAGATTGCCGGGGACCTGATGCCGGAAAAGGAAAAGTATCAGGCTGGCACGGGCTTCTATGCGCTCAGTCCAGAGTTTCAGGATGACCGTGTGGATGCCACCACCCGCGGCTTTCTGGCACTGACCGTGGCCTGCGCGCAGTGCCATAACCACAAATTCGACCCAATTCCGCAGGTGGATTACTACTCCATGCTGGGTATCTTCGAAAACTCGAAGATGAATGAAGTTCCTCTCGCACCCAAAGAAGTGGTGGATGCCTATAAGAAGCAGCAGGAGCGGATGAATGCCAAGCGCGGGGAGATTACGGAATTCGTTAAGCAGCAGTCCGAACAACTGGCCGATATTCTTTCCCGGCGCACCGCCTCCTATCTGCTGGCCGCCGCTGGAGATGAGCCCAGGGGAACGCTCGATCAGGAAACGCTGGATAAGTGGAAGAACTATCTCAAGAACCCTGAGAAAGATCACCCCTATCTGAAAGCCTGGTTTGCTGCGAAGACGCCGGAGGACCGGCGCAAAGCCGCCAATGAGTTTCAGGAAACTTTACTTGCGGTCAACAAAGAAAAGAAGACGGTGGATGACAAGAACCACATCAAGCTCGGGTTGAATCCGAACCGTGGTGATCTTAGTCAGGCGGATCTTGTTTCTTTGAGCCGTGACAAGCATGTGCTTTGGGAGAACATCTTTGGCGACCGCGGCGTGCTGCACTATGGTGACGGCAAAGTCGACCGCTTCCTGCTTGGGCAATGGAAAGAGAACCTGGAGTTGCTGCGGGCGGAACTGAAGGGCATAGAGAAAGACAAGCTGCCCGAGTATCCCTTCCTGCAAGCCATCAGCGATAAGCCAACGCTCGGCAAGCAGAAGGTCTGGATTCGCGGTGACCGTGGCAATCAGGGGGAGCTGGCGCCTCCCAGGTTCCTGGCGATTCTCAGCCCCGGTGAACAGAAGCCATTCACGCATGGCAGCGGACGTCTGGAACTCGCTGAGGCAATGGTCAGTGAGACGAACCCGCTGACGCCGCGCGTGATCGTCAACCGTATCTGGCAACATCACTTCGGACAGGGAATTGTCCGCACGCCGAGTAACTTCGGCCTGCAGGGTGACCGCCCGGCAAACCCCGAGTTACTCGATTACCTCGCCACGCAGTTCATGCAGGGTGGGTGGTCCATCAAGAAATTGACCAGGAACATCATGTTGAGCGCCGCGTATCAAGAGAGTGCGGAAACCAACGAAAAGGGCCTCAACCTGGACCCCGAAAACCGTTTCAACTGGCACTATAACCGGCAGCGTCTGGATGCAGAAGAACTTCGTGATGCCGTGCTGTTTCTTTCGGGCAAGCTGGATCTGAACACCGGCGGCAAGGCGGAAAAGATCTCTGATGCCAACGTGCGCCGCACCGTCTACTGCTTTGTCAGCCGCAGGAAGTTAGACCCTGCACTGGCTCTGTTTGACTTTCCAAATCCGAATAACACGGCGGAGCAGCGTCTGGCCACCAATGTTCCACTGCAGCGCCTCTTCTTCATGAACAATCCCTGGATACTCTCACAAGCCAAGGGGATTGCCCTGCGGGTTTCCACGCTCGGCAAAACAGATGAGGAACGTCTGGAGCAGGCTTACCGTATCTTCTACCAGCGCAAGCCCACGGTGGAGGAGAAGAAACTGGGCCTCGAATATGTGCAGCATGCTGGCATGACGGCCTGGCCTCTGTACATGCAGGTCCTGCTGGAAGCAAATGAATTTGAGTTTGTGGACTAACACTATGACGAGACGTGATTGTCTGAAAACAGCGGGAACCGGCTTCGGTATGACGGCACTGGCGCAAATGCTGGGTGCCGCTGCCAATAACACTCCACCGGCAGGCCCTTTGACGCCGAAGGCTCCCCACTTCGCGCCCAAAGCCAAGCACGTGATCTTCATCTTCCTGAATGGCGGTCCGTCACAGGTGGATACGTTTGACCCCAAGCCGCTGTTGACGAAATACAACGGGCAGCCCGCGCCCGGTGGCAACGTCAAGACGGAGCGCAAGACCGGTAACTTGCTGCGCTCGCCGTTCGAGTTCAAGAAGTACGGCAAGAGCGGTTTGGAGTTCAGTGAGATCTTCTCCCGTCTGGGTGGTCATGCCGATGAGTGCTGCGTGATCCGGTCCATGTTCACGGAACGTCCCAACCATGAACCGTCGCTATTGTTGATGAACTCCGGCGATAAGTTGCCCGGCCGGCCCTCCATGGGCTCCTGGCTGACCTATGGGCTGGGCTCGGAAAACCAGAACCTGCCGGGCTTTGTTGTTCTTTGTCCCGGTTTTCCTGTCGTTGGACCCCAGCTTTGGGCCTCCACCTTCCTGCCCGCCGTCTATCAGGGCACTTACATTCCGAACAATGAGAAGACGCCCGATAAGTTGGTGCAGTATGTCCGCAATCCGGAATTGAAGTTGCCGGAACAGCGTACGCAGCTTGATCTTCTTTCGAAACTCAACCAGTTACATT
This sequence comes from uncultured Acidobacteriia bacterium, assembly GCA_903923395.1. GTDB lineage: Bacteria > Acidobacteriota > Terriglobia > Bryobacterales > Bryobacteraceae > BOG-234. The sequence continues at coordinate 28,864 of CAIXXM010000120.1, read as the reverse complement.
TGGCCCGCACAGGCCATGACAATGAGTTGGAAGCGGCGATTCAATCCGCTGAAATCGCCTACCGGATGCAATCGGAGGCCCCGGAGGTCTTCGATATCTCGAAGGAGCCGGAAAAGATCCGCGCCCGCTATGGGGATACCAACATCGGCCGCGGCTGCCTGATGGCGCTGCGCCTCATCGAAAAGGGTGTCCGGATGGTGCAGATCTATCATGGGGACGGCCAGCCGTGGGATTCGCATGATGACATCATGGCCCACAAGAAACTCGGCAATGAAGCCGATATGGGTGTATCTTCGCTGCTCGAAGATTTGAAGTTGCGCGGATTGCTGAATGACACGCTCGTGATCCTGGGCGGGGAGTTCGGCCGCACTCCCGCTGTGGAAGTCAGTGGTCTGGTGAAAGTGCAGAATGGCCGTGATCATAACAGCGCAGGCTTCAGTTATGTGCTGGCAGGCGGCGGCGTCAAGGGCGGTTATGTCCATGGCGCCACGGATGACTTCGGCTTCAAGTCTGTCGAAAAGCCGGTGCACGTGCATGATCTCCATGCCACCATCCTGCACCTGATGGGCATGGATCATACGAAACTGACTTACCGCTACAGCGGGCGCGACTTCCGCCTGACCGACGTTGCGGGGAATGTGGTGCATGAAATTGTCGCGTAACTTGCTGCTGTTGTTCCTCGCCTGCGGGTCTCTTTTCGCGCAGCGGGATCTGGATGAGCGGGACCGCCCCCGCGTTGCCTATGTCTCCCGCGTGCTGGATGACGTGCAGCATACCTGGGACCGTGAACTTGCCCCCATGACGGGTACGCCGTATCACCACGCCAAGCTGGATTTGTTCCGGAATAAGATGACTTCCGGCTGTGGCCCGGCGAAATCGCTCACTGGCCCGTTCTACTGCCCTGCGGACGAAAAGGTCTATCTCGATCTTGGCTTCTTCGATGAACTGCGCAGCCGGTTTGGTGCGCGTGGTGATTTTGCGCAGGCTTATGTGATTGCCCATGAACTGGGGCATCACATCCAGAAGTTACTCGGGATTGAATCGAAGGTGCATCAGGATCAGGACCGCCATCCGCGCGACCGGAATGAGTTATCCGTCAAGCTGGAATTGCAGGCTGATTGTTTCGCCGGAGCCTGGGCGCATTCCACAAAAGAGCGGGGGATTTTGAAGGAGCAGGACGTGGATTCGGCCCTCAGTGCGGCTGCCGCTGTGGGCGATGATCACTTACAGAAGATGGCACGCGGCTATTCCAGTCCGGAAAGCTTCACACACGGTTCTTCGGCACAAAGGCAAGGCTGGTTCCGCAAGGGTTTCGCCACTGGCCGCATCGCCAGTTGCAATACTTTCGGCACAAACTGAAGGGCGCGGCACAACAGCGCACCGCGCCCGGTTTGCTGCTTAGCCCTTGTTGTAGAAGAAACGTTCGTGCACCAGCTTGCCGTCTTTCCACTGGCGGACAGCAATCTGCGTGTTGGTGTAGCGGTAGCCGTTCTTGAAGGTCACGTCCATCCACCACTGTCCGAAGGTCACGTCGCCGTTGATGGCTTCGAATTCCACCTTCGCACCATGCCATTCGGCCACGGACGAGAAGAATTCGATCTCGCGCTTGCGGTTGAGTTCCTTGCCAACGAAGGTCTCATTGTTCTCCATCATCACGACATCGTCGGCGTAGAGTTCTTCGAAGGCTTCCATGGCCCGTCCGGTCAGGATGGCTTCGTTCAGTTTCTTGTCGAGTTCTGCAACAGTGCTCATTGTTTTGTCTCCTTTTTTTTCGATCCAGTTACTTGCATTTCACGATATCCGTTACAACAACTATTGATGCCGGAACTCACTCCGCCGCTTCGCGAACCTGTTCGAGAAGTTCGATGATTTCCTGCAGTTGCTTCTTTTTCATCTTCCCGATGCCCTTCTTCAGCATGGCTTGTACAGGTTGATCCATGCTGTCCACGAGATCGAGTCCATCTTTTGCCGCGGTGACCACCACCACTCTGCGGTCTTCCTTGCTGCGTTCACGGCGCACCAGTCCACGGGTCTCCATGCGGTCCAGCAGGCGGGTGATATCGGGGTCCGCCGTGACCAGGCGCCCGCCGAGTTCGGAACAAGTGATGCCGTCCCTGCCCGCGCCGCGCAGGATGCGAAGTACGTTGTATTGCGTTGGCGACAGGCCGTAGGTTTTGAGAAATTCCGCCATCTGCCGGTTGAGAACTTCAGCAGTCCGGCTGATGTTGAGCACGGCCTCTTCCTCAACCATGGAGAAGGGTTTGTTCTGGCGGATTTCTTTGAGAAGCTTGCCTGCCACGTCTCCAGATTAGTCGTGATAACAACTATTGTCAAGAGGAATAATTCTGCCGGGCTGCTCCCAAAACGTTTCACTGCTGACTCCGTACCGCCGTGGCATCCCGGTCCGGATGAGCAACAGGTCCTCTTCGGCGAAACGCAAAGGCTTTTCACGCATCCGTACCCCATCGCCGGAATGACGGCAGACTTCGCCGCAGGCGTCCACCAGTCTGTTATGCGCAAGGGAGGGGATGAATTTGGAATTTTACTTCTTACGGAGTTGCTTGGAAAATTCGGATGCTTTGGCGAACTCGCCGGGCAGATCTGCCCGCAGTGCCTGGAGTTTCGCGATGCAGGCGTCGAGTGCCGCTCCGGCCTCATCTGCGTTGGTCTCCAGAATCTCGCTCCAGAGATCAAACGAGCTCATGGCCAGCCGCGTCATGTCCATCAAGCCGGGGCCCGCCACTCTTGCTGCTGCCGGGTTCGTGTCGGCAATCGCCGCTGCCAGCCCTGTGGAGAGCAACTGCGGCAGATGCGAACTCCAGGCAACCAGATGATCGTGTGTTTTGGCGTCGAGCAGAAGTTCCCTGGCGCCAATCCGCCGCAGCCAGCCGCGGAATTCGAGTTCCAAAGGCGTATCTGCAGTCCCTGTCAGCACCCAGGTGCGGTCGCGGAACAAACTGCCGTCTGCTGCCGCGGCGCCGCGCACTTCTTTGCCCGCCATGGGATGTCCACCCACGAACTGGCAGCGCTTCAGGCCTTTCGCCGCGTCGCAAATCACACGTTTGGTCGACCCGGCGTCAGTCACCAGAGCGCCCGTTTTCACTAGAGGGTCCAATCGCCGGATGGTTTCGGCAATCGCAAGCACGGGTTGCGAGAGGAAAAGCAGGTCGGCCTGCGCAGCGGCTTCTTCGAGCGAACAGCCGCGGTCAATGGCACCCACCTGCATCGCCGCTGCGATGCTTCGTTCCGAACTGACGCCCAGCACGGTTCCGGCAAAGCCAGCCTGCTTGATGGCCAGTCCAAAGGACGACCCAATCAATCCGGCACCCGCGACCGCAACCGTCTGGATCAAATGCTGCGTCCCACCGCTGCCGCGATCAGCCGCAACTGCTTCATGAGTTCCCAGTATTGCGGCGGATACATGGACTGCGCACCATCACTCAGCGCGTGGTCCGGGTCATGATGCACTTCCATGATCAAGCCATCGGCACCGGCAGCCACTGCCGCCCGTGCCATCGGGGGCACCTGATCGCGGCGGCCTGTGCCGTGGGACGGGTCAGCGATGATTGGCAGGTGCGAGAGCTTGTGGACCACGGGAATCGCGGAAACGTCAAACGTGTTGCGCGTGTAGGTCTCAAAGGTCCGGATACCGCGCTCGCAGAGCATCAGGTCATAGTTGCCGCCCGCCAGAATATATTCCGCCGAGAGCAGCCATTCCTCAATTGTTGCCGAGGGGCCGCGCTTGAGCATAATTGGCTTCCGGATCTTACTCAGTTCGCGCAGCAGATTGAAGTTCTGCATGTTGCGGGCGCCCACCTGCAGAATATCCGCATAGGTGGAAAGCAGTGTGATCTGCGTGGAATCCATCACTTCGCTGATGACTTTGAGGCCACGGCGGTCTGCTGCTTCCCGCATCATCTGCAGGCCTTCTTCGCCCAGACCCTGGAAGCTGTACGGTGACGAACGGGGCTTGAACGCACCGCCGCGGATCACCTGCGCGCCGCCTTCGGCCACAATATCCGCCGAGCGCTCAATCTGATCCCGGTTCTCCACGCTGCACGGTCCAGCCATGGTGACAATATTGTTGCCGCCGATCTCCAGGCCCCCCACATTGATTACAGTGCCTTCAGGCCGGAACGCCTTCGCCGCCAGTTTGTATGGCGACACAATCCGGTGGACCTCTTTGACGCCGTCCATCTGCTCAAACAGGGCCGGATCAAATTGTTCCTTGCCACCCACGCCGCCCAGCAGCGTGTGGATTGTCCCCGTGGAGCGGTGGACGTCAAATCCATCTTCTGTCAAACGGTCGATGACCTTCTGAATCTGCGCTTCTTCCGCGCCCTGCTGCATTACGACTAGCATTTAGTTCCCAGTTTCCATCCGGTCCCGCTGGACCTTCCGCATTTCATCAATAATCCGCTCGAAAATCCGCTTGGCCGCCTCATTGCTGAGCGGTCCGCCATTGTGCTCCTTCACATTCTGGAACACTTGGTCTTCGCGCTTCGGCTCATACACTGCCAGTTGCGCATCTGCCTTGATCTTCCCGATCCGCTCGACCACGCGGGTCCGTTCATTCAACAGATCCAGGATGCGGCGGTCCACATCGTCAATCTTTCCGCGGCATTCCGCCAGTTCAGCGGCAAAGTCTCTAGCCATGTCCAATCAGCTTATCGCGGCAGTGTGCAGCGGGGCGGCCAAACGGCGCAGAAACGCCTCCAACTGCGTGGAATCTTCTTCAATCTGGCGAACGATCGCGGAGCCAATAACTACCGCTTCCACATGGTGTTTCAATTCCGCCACGTGTTCCGGTTTCGAGATCCCGAAGCCCATCGCGAGCGGGAGTTTCGTCTGTTCCCGCATGCGTTCAATCAGCGGGAGCGCCGAATCCGAGAGCGTCTGCTGTTCACCCGTGATCCCGGTGCGGGAAACCATGTAGACGAACCCGCTTGAGTATTCTGCCACAAGTTTCAGGCGGCGGGCACTGCTGGTGGGTGCCACGAGGAATACCGTATCGAGGCCCGCGGCGCGCATGGGGGCCACATAAGCTTCGGCCTCTTCCACGCTGGCATCGGTCAGCAGGCAGCCGTCAATGCCCACGGCCTTCGCATCCGCAGCCAGCTTTTCGAAGCCATACTTGATCACCGGGTTCAGATAAGTGAACAGCAGAATGGGAATCTCAGAGGTTTTGCGGATCGCTGCGGCGATTTCCAGCACCTTGGCCACCGTGGTGCCTGCCTTCAACGCGCGGTCTCCCGCCTTCTGGATCACCGGGCCATCTGCAATCGGGTCAGAGAAGGGAACGCCGAGTTCGATTAAATCCGCCCCGCCGCGTTCGAGCGCTGCCACGAAGCCAGGCGTAGCTTCCGGCGTGGGGTCGCCCGCGGTGAGATACACAATCATGCCGCAGCGCTTTTCCGCCTGCAGCTTTTCAAACAGCTTTCCGATTCGCGTCATTCCGCGTCGAGTTCCTTCAGGTTTTCGCGGTAGATATCAATATCCTTGTCCCCGCGTCCGGACAGGTTGACTACGAAGACCTGCCCCGGATACGCCGGAGCCTGCCGAATGGCTTCCCACACACCATGCGCGGATTCGAGCGCCGGAATAATGCCTTCCGTGCGGCTCAGCATGACTGCTGCTTCGAGGGCTTCCTTGTCGCTGCAGGAACAGTACTCCGCGCGCTGGCGGTCATGCAGCCACGCATGTTCCGGACCCACCGAAGCATAATCCAAACCAGCTGAAACCGAATGCGTCAGAGACACCTGGCCATCGTCATCCTGCAACAGATAGCTGCGTGTGCCCTGCAGTACGCCCGGCGAACCACCGCTGAAACGCGCGGCGTGATTGCCCAGTTCCATGCCGCGCCCGCCGGCTTCCACGCCGACCAGCCGTACGGCATCATCTTCAATGAACGGGTGGAAGATGCCGATCGCATTGCTGCCGCCGCCCACGCAGGCGAAAATCGCATCGGGGTTGCGCCCTTCGGCTTCCAGAATTTGGCGCTTGGTTTCCACGCCAATCACACGGTGGAAGTCACGCACCATCATCGGGTATGGATGCGAACCCAGCGCCGAACCCAGCAGGTAATGCGTGGTGGAAACGTTGGTAACCCAATCCCGCATGGCTTCACTGATGGCATCTTTCAGGGTGCGGCTGCCGATGGTGACGGCCTGCACATTCGCGCCCATCAAACGCATGCGGAAGACATTCAGCTTTTGTCGCCGCATGTCCTCTTCGCCCATGTAGATGGTGCAATCGAGACCAAACAGGGCACAGACACTGGCCGTTGCCACGCCATGTTGCCCAGCACCGGTTTCCGCGATGATCCGCTTCTTGCCCATGCGCTTGGCAAGAAGTGCCTGGCCCAGCGCATTGTTGATCTTGTGCGCGCCGGTGTGCAGCAGATCTTCCCTTTTCAGGTAAATCTTCGCGCCTCCCACCGCTTCACTCAGCCGTTTGGCGTGATAGAGAGGCGTGGGGCGTCCGGCGAAATTCTTATAGAGATCGTCGAGTTCTTCCTGGAATTTGGGATCCTGCCGGGCTTCGGCATACGTAATCTCCAACTCCTCCAGGGGAGACATCAATACTTCCGGTACATAGCGTCCGCCGTACGGCCCGAAATGTCCGCCGGCGTCTGGTTGCGAAATCATTGGGAAAGAGCTGCCTCGATAAATTTTTTCATACGGGTGTGGTCCTTGCGCCCCGGGACCGCTTCGACCCCTGAAGCTACATCCACACCCCACGGCCGGACCCGCCGGACCGCATCGGCCACGTTGGTCTCATCCAAGCCGCCGGCGAGCAGAAAATGTCGCGTGCTGCCGGTGCACTTCGACCAGTCAAACTGTTTCCCGCCGCCCGGGCCATCGAGCAGGAGCGCCTCGGCCGGGTATGTCCACGGGATCTCAAATTGCGGCTGGATGCGGAAGGCTTTCCAGATCCGCGGCAGGTTCGGATGATCCGCTGGAGTCTCCGCGCCATGCAACTGCACGACGTCCAACCTCAGTTCCGCAGAAATTTGTTCCATCCGCGAAGCCGGGGTGTCCACGAATACTCCTACCCTCCAGATGTCCCGCGGGATGGAACTGATCCATTCCTTCAAAGCTTCCGGTTTCACGGCCCTGGGACTGCTCTCCACAAAGATGAACCCCAGTGCTTTCGCGCCCATCCCGACTGCTGCGAGCGCGTCTTCCTGATTCGTAATCCCGCAGATCTTAACGAACATCTATGCCGCCAGTTCCTGCACGGCCTGCGCCGGGTCACCCGATTTCACCAAATGCTCGCCGACAAGAAATGTCGTGTAGCCAGCCCTCTGCAGGCGGTGGACATCATTCGAGCCAAAGATCCCGCTCTCACTAACCCGGATCACGCCGTCCGGAATGCCGGTTGCCAGCCGGATTGAGGTGTCCAGTGTCACCTGGAAGGTGCGCAGATCACGGTTGTTGACCCCGATGATCTCCGCACCGGAGGCCACGGCTTTTTCCAACTCCGCCGCATCATGGACTTCCACCAGTGCCGCCATGCCAAATTCCGCCGCCAGCAGCCGCAAGTCACGCAGTTCTTCGACCGTGAGAATGGCAACGATGAGCAGGATGGCATCCGCACCTGCCGCAGCAGCCTCCAGGACGTGATACGGGACCAGAGTGAAGTCTTTGCGCAGTACCGGGAGGTTGCATGCAGCGCGGGCAGCTTTGAGATCAGCGATACTGCCTTGAAAGAAGTCCCGATCAGTCAACACCGAGAGGGCCGCAGCGCCGCCCAGCTCATATTGCTTTGCCAGTTCGGACGGGCGGAAGTTCTCCACCAGCACCCCTTTGCTGGGGGACGCTTTCTTGATTTCCGAGATCACAGCCGGGTTCTTGGCACGCAGCGCGGCGGCGAAATCACGGCGTGAGGAGCGTATGACTTCGGCCTGTGCGCGCAATTCCTCCGCTGGAATCACGGCGGCAGCAAGTTCCTCCCGCTTCCGAATGACAATGCGGGCCAGGATATCTGGAGTTTCCGGGGACAAACTATGAGTTTAACGCTGCCGTACAATCAAGGGCAGGGGTGTCCGTGACGTACGCTTTTCGGTTGACGCATGTACGTTGTGTCTGTTATTCTGAGTTCATGCCTGCCTTACTCGAATCCCCGGAAACTCTGACGAGCCTGAGAAAGGACATCTTCAACCATGCCGAAAGTGCTTTGCATGGCAAGAACGTGCGCTTTCTTTATAAAGGCACCATCTTCCGGATCGTTCCGGAGACGATGCCGCAGAGCAAGCTCGAACGCCTGGTGGGTGAGCCGACGATCGCACCGGGAGTCGATCTCGAAGAAGTAGGGAAAGAGTTGTCCACTGAGATCGCTGCAATCTGGGACAAGAAGTGGGATGACCTTTGATTGCCTATCTCGACACGCATGTCGTGGTGTGGCTTGCGGAGGGCAAACTTGAGAAATTATCCAAAACAGCGCTGGACGCGGTAAATCATTTTGATCTCCGCGTCTCGCCGCTGGTGCTGTTTGAACTGCAGTATCTTTTCGAGATCGAACGTCTGATGCGGCCGCCTGCCGCGATCTTGCGTCAGTTGGAAAGCCAACTCGACGTCCAGCAGTGTGACTTCTCACTAGTGAAGATCACGGCAGTTGCCATGGACGAAATCTGGACCCGCGACCCCTTTGACCGCCTCATCGTGGCTCATGCCAGGGCCAACAAGTACAGCCCGCTCATCAGCAAGGATGAGACCATCCACAAGAATTACTCCAAGGTGATCTTGTAGCAGCCGTTACTTCGCGAAGCCCGGTTTCAGGGTGCCTTTACGCTGTGCCACCTCAAGCAGCGTGGGGTAGAACTGCACAAACGTATTTTCCACCGCCGTATTCTTCCCGTGGCACTGGTAGCAACGCGCATCGCCGGGAATGGCCTTGGCCGCCGACCCAGGCCCTTGGGGGAAGTTGTAGAACGTCCACAGTCCTGTCTTCGCCGTGGAGTCTTTCACTTCCACTTCCACAGCAGTCACCGCGCCCTGCGTGTTGCCGCCCTGGTTAATGGAGACATGGCTTTCCGCATCCCGGATTTCCAGCACAAAGACTGTCTTATCCGGCCATTGACCGGTCTTGAGGAAGCTGCGATAGGCCTCAGGGTTGACGAAGACATTATCGAAGCGCTGTTTCTGATTCGCGTCTGGCGCGGCATAGGTCATGCCAAGACCGGAGCTGAGGAAGACCCATTCACGGTAGGCTTCGGGAAATTTCAATTGCCCGTCGGAAGTGTATTCCGGACCGGCAGCCAACAGCAGAACAGGCAACAGGAAAAGAATTGCGCGCATGTTCTAACTTACAATCCAGCCAGCGGCAGCGCACCCTGCCCGGTGATTCCCCGCCGCAGAATATCGATCTGGCCCAGGTGATAGTTGAAGTGTCCGGAGAGGTGCATCAGGAACATCCCCGTCGTGAGCGGCTTGCCCAGCACGACGAGTGGAAACTCTGCTGCCAATGCCTCCGCACGGAGTCCGGCAATCACGCCGGGAATCAATGGCTGCAATGCCCCGATCTTTGCGAGCAATTCCGCCTGGGAAAGATTCTTTGAGGAGAACTCCTTGTCGCGTTCTCTTTGGTAGTCCACTCCTCCGAGTACGCGTCCGATGAAGTCGCGCAGGTTGCCATCCAGGTGCAGCGCCAGATTCCCGGCTGAATTTGAGGCTCCGCCAATCGTGGTCCACAGCGAATTGTCGTCCGGAAACGCTGCGATCTCCTGCCCCAGGCGCTGCAAATCCCGTGCGAAAAGTTCCGCCAACTCCGCTGCCATCATCGTTGTGTTATCCATTTCAGACCGGCCCGCACCTGCCGCGGCGAACCGATCGTTGCATTCGGTGTAAAGCCCGTATAGTAAAGGCGATCCAGTACATTCTCCACCGTCAGACTGGCGGCAAGATGCGGATTCAGCTTCTGCTCCACCATCAAACCTGCCGTCGCAAAGCCAGGGAGCAGGAAGGTGTTCTTGTCATCGTCGAACTGCGAACTGTAAGTCCGCATGGAGGCCATCGCCATGGTGTTCTTGTGGGACCAGCTCAATTCCGCGGAACCCTGGTGTCTGGGAACCTGCGGCAGCAACAGGCCTGTATCGAAACGGCTTTGCACGTAGAGGTAGGAAGCCCGGCCTTTCAGTTCCTTGTAGCGCTTCTGTGCCGTCGCTTCGAAGCCCTTGCCAACGGCTGCCGCGGCGTTCTGTCTTTGGCGCAGAATCAAGGCCGCGGTGGAACTTAGCGTTACGTTGGTGATGACGTGGTCCAGTTGGTTGCGAAATGCCGTGACCCGCAAGGAGGATGTTTCCCCGGTCCAGTCCACGCCTGCCTCGGAACCGAAAATAGTCTCCGGCTGTAGATTCCCGTTAGGCAATGTATCCGTATTGCCGGACTTGAACTCGCGGTAAAGTTCATTCAACGTGGGTGCCCGGAAGGCGCGGTAGACGGAGCCACGCAGGCGCCATTGGCCCTTGCCGTAGACAAGCCCGGCCGACGGGCTGAAGAACTGGTGGTCGCCGACCGTGAACTGGTGCCGCGCACCCGCGAAGAAGCGCCAATCGCGGAAGTGCGCATCGGCCTGCACAAATTCGCCATGGAAGAATTCGTTGCCTCCGCCAATCCGCAGCGTGGTGGGCGTTAAGTGGTCCGTGCTGGTGCCTTGCGTTTTGTTGACATCTCCACCCGCCAGTAGATTCCACCATGTCTCCGAATGGTTCCATACTGCCGAACCGCCTGCCGATTGCGCCGGCACTGTTTGGAGATAGCTCAGCTTTTCTGTATTCCGGTTGTTTGTGACAGAGGTGTAGGAAGCATGAAACTGCTCCCGCGAATGGAATGCTACCAGCGACAGCCCATCTTTGGTCCATTGCTTCAGGTAATGGCCGGAAAGTGTGCCGAGGCCAGTCGAGTTATTCGTCAGATAAGTGCCGTTGCCGCGCTCTTCGCCCAGAATGTCGAGCCGCACGAAAAACTTCTGCCCGTTGCCAAGCCAGTCGAGGCGCACGTCACCGGTGGCGAAACGAACATTCGCCTTGCGGTCCACCGCGCCTCGGATTGTGGTTGGCACAACATAGTTGCCATCCGTGGTCACACCGCGCACGTTCGTTGAAAATCCCCACTGCTTCCACACGGTGGAAAAGCCGCCGGACAGATCCTGCGTATTTTCGCTGCCACCGTTGTAACTCCCCCAATAGCGGGTCTTTCCCGGTTCGCGGTCGAACAGAGAAATCGCGCCTCCCATGGCGAGATCTCCGTAAAGGCTCGTCGCAGCACCGCGCGAGATCTCCACGCGGTCGAGTTCTTCCGGAATGAAGCGGGTCCAGTAGAGCCAGCCGCCGAATGGATCATTGACGGGTACGGAGTCTTCGAGCACCAGAGTCCGGCTCGCCCCGGACGCCGTCAGGCCACGCAGCGAAACACCTTGTGTGGTGGGGTTGGCGACTACGCTCGAATTGCGCCGGAAGAGCGTGAAGCCCGGCTCCTGCCGAAGTTTGTCGTCGATGTTGACGCCCGGTTCCGCAGCCAGCGAGGGGCCGGTCATCACGGTAATGTTGGCGGGGGTTTCTGCCGTGATGCTCTCGGAAACGGTGATGCTGGTCTTGACAGGTTCGGGTTTGTCAGACGTTGTTGTCTGACTGTACAGCAGCGGGAGACAGCAGATGAGCAGGCAGCCAGCCCGCGTGGCGGAAGTCCTCTGGCCGGGCGGTGAATAGGATCTGACAGTTGGCATCATCGAAAGGGGGCTCGGCCGGAGGTGAGCCTTTCAGGCTGGGTACCGGCTCCAAATACGCGAGAAATTTAAGGATATCGTAAGGATCGCCCTCACCTGGCAGAGAAATCGCGTACTTTTGTGACCGGAAGATCAACTCGGCTTCCAGTTCTCCCAGATTCCAGACCAGCCAAGCACAGCTTTCCAGCAAATCCTCAAACCAGTCGCTGCCCCCCGGCGGAATCGTGCAATCGAAGTAGATTTCGATTTCCCTGCGTTGCCCGCGCGCATACTCCTTGACCTGCAACTCTCCCGTGTGTGCCGTGCTCTTCCAATCGACTGCCCGGGCACTATCACCCGGCACGTAATTCCGCAAACTGTAGAACTCTCTGCCTGCGCCCCGAACTTTCGATTCCATTTCCCCCGCCGCGGCTTCCAAGGCCGCAACCGCTTCGGGCGTCGGCACCATCGCCGGATAGACGGTGGTCTCCCGCCGCAGAGAGACCATCGCCGTTTTCCGCAGAAAGCCGAACGGGAAGCGGGTGGAAAGCTGAAATAGATTCTCTTTGTGGCGACCCCGGTAGGGGAACGTGACCTTGACCGGCATCTCCACCGTGGCGCGACCCGCCACCACGGGAAAGTAAAGCGTCTCGAGCAGAATCGGCGGTGCACCGGAATGCGGGTCGCGGCGCCCGGAAAGTTCAATGGAAAGCGAGGGCATCCAGCGCTTCATATTGCGTATCCGGATGCGCGCGGGAGCGGCATCTCTCGCCGCCACGTGTTCGGGCAGCAGCAATTCCACTTCGAGGCCCGCAAGCACCAGGCGGCTCAAGAAGCCGGAAATCATGATGGATGCCAGCATGGTTGAGAACAACATGAACAGCAGATTGTTCCCGGTCAGGAATGCACCGCATGCGACCAGCGTCACCGCCAGTGCGAAGAGCAGGCCGGCCAGCGTGATCCGGTACCGGACTCTCCGCCGGATCAAGGCCTGCAAGCCGCGCCATCTCATTGCATATCCCTGACGTGGAAGGAAAACAGATCAGGCCGGTTGTAATGCCCCGCCACATCGAGATCGTACTTGTACCTCGTAATGTCGCGCAGATCCAGTTCGGCAAACAGGATTCCCTCGCCGGAGTACGGACCCGCAATCACCTCTCCGCGCGGCGAGGCGATCAGGCTTTCTCCGGCAATTTCCCCGTGTGGCCAAGTTTCATGCGTCAGGTGCTGGCAGGCGCTAAGCACAAAGCAACGGCCTTCATAGGCGATGTGGCGCATGCTGGTTTTCCAGATGTCGCGGCAATCCACGGTCGGGGCGCACCATAGCTGTACGCCTTGGCTGTACAGATGCTGCCGGTAGAGCGGCATGTAGTTCTCCCAGCAGATCGCAATTCCAATCCGGCCCAATTCCGTCTCTGCCACTTGCAAGGTATCCGCACCACCCTGGCCCCAAATCAGCCGTTCTGCTCCGGTGGGCATGATTTTGCGGTGCCGCAGCACGAGACCGCGATCTGGAGTGAACAGGAGCCCTGTACAGTACAGCGTCCCCATGCCACGCTCAATCGCCCCGATCACAATGTGCAGATCCAACTCCTTCGACCAGGCCGCGAGTTGTTCCGTCTCCGGACCCGGCACCATAACCGCCCCTTGAAAATACCGCGCAAAATCATCCCGGCCCGCTTCACTGCGGCTTCCCACCACGGTCCCGAAATCGAGGCCCTTCGGATATCCGCCCAGCAACGCTTCCGGGAAGACTGCCAGCCGCGCGCCGCCTTCCGCTGCCGCACGGCACATCTGCTCCACCCGGACGAGCGTCGCCCCGGAGTCAAACACTACGCTGCCCATCTGCACCACTGCGGCTTTCATGCCCGAATGATAATACTTCGGATAGAATCAACTCGTGCGCACCGTACTTCTTCTCCTCACCGCCTCCTTCGCCGCGCTGGCTGCGGAACCGAAGCAACTCTTCAATGGCAAGGATCTTTCGGGCTGGGAACATGTAGGCCCAGGCAGCATCGTGCTCGAAGATGGCCTCTTGAAAACCCAGGGCGGCATGGGCCTGCTCTATTACACGAAGGAGCGCTTCGGCAACTGCACCATCAAGGTGGTTTTCAAGACGGAATCCGAACCCGGTGCCAACTCCGGTGTCTACATCCGCATGCCGGAACCGCCCAAAGATCCCTGGTACGGGGTCCACTTCGGTTACGAGGTGCAGATCGACGGGCAGGCCGATGATTGGCACGCCACCGGAGCCATCTACTCGCTTTCGAAGATCACCAAGCGCGTCCAGAAGCCCAAAGGGGAATGGAACACCATGGAGATCGTGCTGAAGGGACCGGAAACCATCGTTCGCCTCAACGGGGAAGAGATCAACGATTTCAAGCAGGACGGTCCCGTGCCCGAACGCCACCAGTGGTACGAGCCCGTCCGCGGCCCCCGCGCTGATGTTGGCTACATCGGCCTGCAAAACCACGATGGGAAGTCAGTGGTTTACTTCAAAGAGATCTCTGTCAGCAGGTAGACCAGATCCTGCTTCATTGGGTATTCTTGCGTTATGGATGCGCAAAATATTTCAGACCCAATGCACGGCGGGCCTGCGCAGCCACGGAAACCAGGCTCCATGGCGGGGCAGATCTGGATCGCTCCTGACTTTGACGCACTACCCGACGAAGTCGCAGCGGCGTTCGGGATGTTAGAGCCGAAGCTTTCGTAAAGCTGGCCTGCTAGCTCTTCTCATACTCCCGGACATTCCGCTCCAGCAGCGTTAGCGGCACCTGCCCGTTGCCCAGCACCACGTTGTGATAGGCCTTCAGCGAAAACTTCGAACCCATCGCCTTCTTCGCTTCCTCCCGCAGTTCCAGGATCTTCATCTGTCCGATCTTGTAGGAACAGGCCTGTCCCGGCATCATCACGTAGCGGTCCACCTCACTTTGGGGAATGCCGTAGGCGATGGACTGTTCGCGCGTCCACTTCTGGGCATGGATGCCGGTATCGACCACCAGCCGCTTGGCCCGGAACAGTTCGCCATTCAGACGGCCCAAATCGCTCATGGGGTCGTCTTTGTACCAGCCCAGTTCGGAAGCCAACCGCTCCGCATATAGGCCCCAGCCTTCCGTGTATGCCGACATTGAGCCGAAGGGATTCTGACGCCGGAAGCCGGGCAGGGTAGTCATCTCCACCTGTGAGGCAATCTGAAAGTGGTGCCCGGGAATCGCTTCATGAGCGGCCAGAGTCCGCATGCCGACCTTGCTGAATTCGGGTCCACGCAGCGGCACGCGGAATACGCCGGGGCGTGAGCCGTCGCGGGGCGGGGCGCCGTAATTCGCCGCCGCATTGGCTTCCTGGAATTCGGGAATCCGCTGCACGATGCAATTCGATTTCGGCCTGCGGTCAAAGGCTTCGAGCGACCGTTCATTGTTCAGCCTGATGGTCGCCGCGTAATCCGCCAGCACTTTTTCCCGCACATCCGGCGTGTTCGGATAGAGATGGTCCGCTTGCAGTTTCTGGAAGCGCTCGATGGTATTGCCCGTGGTGTAGCCCAGTTTGCGGAAGAGCACGTCCATTTCCGCCTCGATCCGGGCCACTTCGTCCAACCCTTTGCGGTGGATCTGTTCCGCCGTCATCTCCGTGGTGGTGAAGCGGCGCAGATAGAACGCATAGGCCTGGTCACCTTTGGGCAGCCGCCACAGTCCGGCGTCGTTGGTCGTGCCGTTGTTCATGGTGGCGAGGCCATCCATCGCGCGGCGGTAAGCCGGATAGACTCCCTCGCACACGAGTTTTTCCGCAGCGGCGGCCATGGCGGATTGCTCTGCGGGGTCCAGGCCCGGCACGTTCTTCAAACGCTGCGCAAATGAAGTCACCAGAATATTCGCGGCGGGGTCAGGCGCGGTGAAGCGCTTCATCTGGTTGACGGTCTCAATGGAGATGAAACCGGGCAGTTTGATGCCCTGCCTGGCGCGGTCCCGCATGATCGCTGCGGCTTGGTCGATCTTCGCGCCCGCGGCATTCAACCGGCTCAGATAATTTTCGGCATCCTTCTTCGTGCGCAACTGGTGTGTGTCCGTCATGAGAGTTGGCAGGCGGACCTGTACTCCCATGAACTGATTGATCGGGAAGCGGTAGGCGAGCCAGGGCTCTTCGCCGATGACGTCCTTGAGCTGGTACTCCATCATGTCGGCGGAAAAGCGTTGCGCCGGAGTCAGTTTGTTGCGGTCGAATTTGGCCAGCGATTGCAATCCAGCCTTGGCCCGGGCGATGCGGGCATGAGCGGCCTCATCGCTGAGGTCAGACAACTGCCCGTCGAGCCGCTCCTGTTCTTCCTGCGGTAACAGCCGCATGTTGGAAGCCATTTCAGGGTCGGCCCGAACCCAGTCGAGCAGGAAGTTCTCAAAGAACTGGTCAATGTTGTTCTGCTGTGCGGCCAGGGGGGCGGAAGCGGCCAGTGCGAGCCATTCGCGTCGGGTCATGTGCCGCAGAATAGCAGAATGTCTCATGAGGAAACCGCGCACAACGGACTCGCCGTGACCAGATTCGTGGCGCGAACGGCGGCCTGTGCGCTAAATGGTTCGCGTGACCTTGTTGAGTGTCCGGGGCTTGTCGGGGTCGAGATTCTTCTCTTTCGCCAGTGCCGCCGCGAACAACTGTGCGGGGATGATGTACGGAATCGGCGTAAAGGTCTCCGTGATGCGCGCCGGCAGGGAGATGACGCGGTGCGCCAGAGATGCCGCGCCGGGATTCTTGCGGTCGGTGATCACCACGGTTTCGGCCTTCAGTTCCTTGAGCTTTACCAGCATCTCCTGCATGGAGGTCCAGGTGGGGCCGGAGGGCGCGAACAGGAAGACGGGAAAGTTCGGTTCCACCATCGCGATGGGGCCATGGAAGAAGTCGGCCGAAGAGAAGCGTTCAGCCACTACATAGGTGGTTTCCATGAGCTTCAGGGCGAACTCGAACGCATTGGAATAGTTGAGACCGCGGCCAACCACAACGGCATGGTTCATGAAGCGGTAGCGTTCGGCCAGCGCGGAAACTTCGGTCTCCATCGTCAGCGCCATGGTGGCAAGTTCCGGGATCGTCTCGAAATCCCCGTGCTTCAACTTCGCCCCCAGCGCGTAGGCGATCATATACATCGCCAGCAACTGGCCGGTATAGGTTTTGGTGGCGGCCACGCTTTTCTCACGCCCGGCACGGACTAAAAAGACATGCTCCGCCAGGGATGCCATGGCACTTTTGGCTTCGTTCGTCACGCCGACGGTCAGGGCTCCCGCTTTGCGCGCATGGTCGAGCACCAGGTTGGTATCGGTCGATTCACCGGATTGCGAGATGGCCACCACCAGGCAGTCTTTGTAGTTGATCTTGGCGTCGTAGACCGTATGAATCGAGGGGGCGGCAAGAGATACAGGGATCCCGGTCATGATCTCGATCAGGTAGCGGCCGAACTGCGCGGCGTTGTCTGAGGTGCCCCGGGCGACCAGAACGACCAGCCTTGGGCGGCGCCGGTCGAGCAGGGCTTTGAATTTTTCAATCCGCTTCCATTCGGAAGCGAGGGTGCGGGCGAGCGTTTCCGGCTGCTGCCGGATCTCTTCAAGCATTCTCGACATGACGCGTTCAGTTTACTAAGCCGGAACTGCCCGTCCCGTGAATACGCCGTAACAAGCCTGACCGTACGGGTTTATAGTAAAGAGACGCGGCAGCGTGCACCCGTTTTCGATCTTGCTGCGTCGGAATAATCAATGAACAGCCGAGCCAAATTCGCCGTCGTTATGTCCTCCACTTTTGTAGTGGCCCTGCTGCTGGGTGGTACGCTGCTGGGCAAAGGTGCCGCAGCGCAGGACGATTCAACCTCCAGCACCAGTGTTTACAAGCATTTGGCCGTCTATTCCGAGGTCCTTTCGCGCATCCGCAGTGAGTATGTGGAAGAGCCGGACATGAAGAGCGTCACCCTCGGCGCGCTGACCGGGCTGCTCGAATCTATTGACCCCTATGCGAGCTACCTCAACGCCTCGCAATACAAGGAATACCTGAAGAACTTTGACGCCGCCAAAGGCGATGTCGGTCTGATCCTCGCCAAGAAGTACGGTTACATCACCGTTGTGGCGGCTGTTCCCGGTTCACCCGCGGCGAAAGCAGGACTCACCACTGGAGACATGCTCGAATCCATCAAAGGGATCGCCACCCGCGATATGCCTTTGGCCTGGGCAAAGCTGCTGCTGAAAGGTGAACCCGGTTCCACCATCGAAACTTCGGTGCTGCGCCGCAAGCCGGAACCCGAAAAAATCACGCTGACCCGCGCGGTTCTGACCTATCCCGCTGTGACGTCGAAGATGCTGGCGGATGGCGTTGGCTTGATCAAGGTGGAAGCACTGACATCCGGTAAAGCGAAGGAAGTGGCCACCGCCGCGAATGCCTTGAAGGGGCAGGGCGCGAAGAAGCTGATTTTGGACCTCCGTTACTGCGCTGCCGGTGAGCCCGACGAGGGCATTGATCTGGCCAACCTGTTCCTGGACAAGGGTCTGATCACCTACGCTTCCGGTCAGAAGTTCCCGCGCAAGGATTACAACGCGGACCCGAAGAAGACCGTTGCCACATTGCCCCTGGTGGTTCTCACCAACCGCGGTACGGCCTCCGGTGCCGAGATTGCCGCCGCTGCCCTGGCGGGCAACAAGCGCGCCGAAATCGTGGGTGAGCGCACCTACGGCGATGCGTCGATCCGCCGGTCCATCACTGCTTCCGATGACGGCAGCGCGATTATTCTCTCGGTTGCCAAGTACTACGGTCCGGACGGGAAGTCGATTCAGGACAACGGTGTCACTCCGGAAACAGCCAATATGGTTGTCGATAGCGAAGCCGGTGCCAGTGACGATGATGATGATCCGGATGCCAAGCCCGCCGCTCCTGCCAAGGAAGCGAAGAAGCCCGGTGAGGATTCGATTCTGAAGAAGGCGCTGGAAGTCATCGCGAAGAAGGCCTAGTCCGCTGTAGAGTCTTTTTTTCTCCGCCTGCATCCAAGCTTCGGATACGAATGGCGAAACCAGCATTGCTTTGTGTGGATGACGATCCGGAAGTGCTCCGGGCCGTTGAGCGTGACCTCCGGCGCAAGTACGGAAGCGAGTACAGGATTGTACGCGCCGATTCCGGGCAGACGGCGCTGGATACTCTCGGGCAATTGAAGCTCCGGGGCGAAGAGGCCGCGCTCTTGCTGGCCGACCAGCGCATGCCCGGCATGCAGGGCACGGAATTCCTCACCCTCGGTGCAAAGGTCTATCCGCGCGCCAAGCGCGTCCTGCTGACCGCTTATGCCGATACCAGCGCCGCGATTGAAGCGATCAACTCCGCGCGCACCGATTACTACCTTCTGAAGCCGTGGTCTCCGCCGGAACAGAATCTCTATCCGGTGCTCGATGATCTTCTGGATGACTGGAAGAACGAATACCGCCCCGGCTTTAGTGGGATCCGCGTGCTCGGCAGTCGCTGGTCTCCATTGGCGCACGAACTCAAAGATTTCTTCGGCAGAAACCGGATTCCGTTCCAGTGGCTGGATGTCGACAGCCGCGAATCCGATAAGGAAATCGGCGATATTGTCAGTGCTCTGGGGCCGGAGTGCCAGTATCCCGCGGTGCTCTTCGAAGACGGAACCCATCTGGTGCGGCCCTGCATTGCCGACGTTGCCGGCAAGATTGGCCTGCGCACGTCTTCCGAAAAACCTTTCTACGACTTCATCATCATCGGCGGAGGCCCGGCGGGTCTGGCTGCGGCAGTCTACGGGGCATCCGAGGGGCTGGAGACCGTCATGATCGAGCGGGAAGCTCCCGGCGGCCAGGCTGGCATGAGTTCGCGCATTGAGAACTACCTGGGCTTCCCCCTGGGTGTCTCCGGCGGCGAACTGGCGCGGCGCGCGGTGGATCAGGCGACGAAATTCGAGGTGGAGATTTTGGCCCCGCAGGAAGTGACGGCGCTTCGTGTGGAAGGTCCGTACCGCGTGGTGACTCTCTCGAACGGCGAAACCATCAGCGGGCACGCTGTTTTAATCGCCACTGGTCTGGCGTGGAGAAGTCTTGCGGTGCCCGGCGTGGAACGTCTGCGCGGCGCCGGTGTGTACTACGGCGCGGCCATGACGGAAGCCGATTCCTGCCGTGATCAGGATGTCTTCATCGTGGGTGGCGCGAACTCAGCCGGGCAGGGCGCGATGTACTTTTCCCGGCATGCCCGCCGCGTCGTCATGCTGGTTCGTGGACCGTCTTTGACTGCTTCCATGTCGCAGTATCTGATCGATCAGATTGAGCACACCCCCAACATTGAGGTTTGGACGCACGCCGAGGTTGTGGAGGCGCATGGGGATGATCACCTGACCAGCCTCTCGATTCTGCGCAAAGACAAAGGGGAAACGACGGTTGAGCATGCCACGGCGCTCTTCATTTTCATCGGTGCTTCCCCCAAAACCGAATGGCTCTCCGGGACTGTGCCGCTGGATGACAAGGGCTTTGTTCTGACCGGGCCTAATCTGCAGCGCGATGCCACAGGTAAATTGAAGAGCTGGGGTTTGGACCGCGATCCCTTCCTGTTTGAGACCCTGGTTCCCGGCGTATTTGCCGCGGGAGATGTGCGGCACGGCTCCGTGAAGCGCGTCGCCTCGGGTGTTGGCGAAGGTTCCGTGGTCGTCCAGATGGTGCATCAGTATTTGGCGAATGTGAAGTAAGTCATGATTCATAACCCGAACGAGCGCGCGCTGTTCCCCATCCTGCCGCTGGACCGTATCCATGAACTTTGTGCGCATGGAGACGAGAAGGTCTATCAGGATGGTGAAAAGCTCTTCGAGCAGGGGCAAATCGACTATGACTTCTTCATCGTGCTCGAAGGCGGGATTCGGGTGATCAAGATCCTGGGCAGCGGGCCCGGGATGCTGCTCACCATTCATCAGCCGGGTGAGTTCACCGGTGAGCTTTCCATGCTCACGGGCGACCCCGCGATCGCGACCGGCTTTGCGGTTGGCACGACGAAAGTCCAGCGCTTCACAAACCAGGCCTTTCGCCGGATGCTGGCCGAATGTCCCGATATGGCGCAGGTGATTCTCAAGGCGCTGGGCTCGCGCGCGCAGGAAGTCACTTCCACCATGGTGCAGCAGGAAAAGCTGGCTGCACTGGGGAAGATCTCGGCAGGCTTGGCGCACGAATTGAACAATCCAGCGGCGGCCATGGTGCGTTCGGCCCAGGCCATGCGGAATGCCGTGCAGCGAATTGCCTCACTGGGTCTGCAGTTCGACTGCCGCTTCAGTGCCGCGCAACGCCCCTTGATTGAAGACCTGCAGCAGAAGATGCGCGAGGAATCAGAGGATGCGGAAACCCTGTCCCCGCTCGAGCGCAGTGACCGCGAAGAAGCTCTCGCGGAATGGCTGGAAGCGAATGGCATCGACAACGCCTGGGACCTTGCCCCCGGACTGATCACCGCCGGCATGACCATGGAGTGTGTGACGGAACTGGAGGGCAAGCTGCCCTCGAACACCCTGGCCGCCGCCTTGACGTGGTTTGAGGCCGATCTTACGACGAACCAGCTAGCCCTCGAACTGGAAGCATCGGCGGCGCGAATCTCTGAACTGGTTACCGCCATGAAGCAATACACTTACATGGACCAGGTGCAGTTCCAGGAGATTGATCTCCATGTCGGTCTCGACAGCACGCTTAAAATTTTCAAGCACAAGATGCGCGCGGGGATTGAGGTGCGGCGCGAGTACGACAAGTCGATCCCCAAAATCTTCGCCTATGCCGGTGCTTTGAATCAGGTTTGGACCAATCTGATCTCCAACGCGATCGACGCCATGGGCGGGCAGGGAATTCTGACCGTCCGGACCAGTCGCGATGAGACGCATGCGATTGTGGAGATCTGTGACAACGGTCCGGGCATTCCGGCGGAGGTAAGAGATCAGCTCTTTCAGCCATTTTTTACCACCAAGCCGGCGGGGCAGGGCACAGGGCTCGGGTTGGAAATCACCAAGAAAATTGTTGTGAACAAGCACCGGGGAACGATTGCAATGACGTCGGAACCCGGTGACACCCGCTTCATCGTCCGTTTACCGCTTGAAAAACTTCCGGAGGCACAGCAGTGAGACAGTGTACCCACCTCGATCAGATACAGGACGTGAAACCTCACACGCGCGGCTGTGAAGAATGCCTCAAAATGGGGGATCGCTGGGTGCATCTCCGCCTCTGCCGCACCTGCGGCCATGTGGGCTGCTGTGATTCCTCCAAGAACAAACACGCCACGAAACACTTCCACGCTACGCAGCACCCAATCATGCAGTCGATTGAGCCGGGGGAAGACTGGCTGTGGTGCTTTGTGGATGAGGTTGGAATCGAGCCGTAAAGAGTGGCGACACCACGGAGTGGCGAACTCCTGATTTTTGACTCACTTCCGGGGAAAGCTATCATGGGAGGGCATGAGTTCGTCAGATAGTCCAAATCCCCGTAGTCGTAAAGTCTTTATCAGCATTGTGTTGGCAGTGTTGGTGTTCGCGGTTTTTGGCCAGACCGTCGGCTTCCAGTTTGTCGCTTACGATGACGACGGCCTTGTCTACGAGAACCCCCATGTAGCCGAGGGCTTGACCGCTTCGAGCTTGAAATGGGCCTTCACTGGCCGCAGTGATTATTGGGACCCATTGCCACGGATCAGTCACATGCTGATTTACCAATGCTGTGGGAACAACCCAATGGTTCATCACCTGTTGAATGTGACACTTCATGCGGTTTCGGCCATTCTGCTGTTTCATCTTTTAGTCGAGTTGGCCGGGGCCGTTTGGCCCGCGGCTCTCATCTCCGCCGTGTTCGCAATACATCCATTTCAAGTGGAAGCTGTTGCTTGGGTGACCCAGCGCGGGACTTTGTTATGCACCGCCTTCTGGCTGCTTTCATTGAACGAGTGGGCCAGATATGTTGTTTCTTCACAAAGACGTCATTACTGGCTCTCTCTGCTCTGTTTCGTTTTTGCCCTATGCAGCAAGCCTGTCGCGATGACGATGCCAGCAGTATTGTTGATTCTTGAATTCTGGCCTTTCCGTCGGCGGCTTTCCGTTGCTCTCCTGAAAGAGAAAGTCCCATTCCTCCTTCTTTCTGTTTGCGGTGCCGCCACTGCGCTGGTTACGCAGTCGGCTCTAGCTGCTGTAGAGACGTTAGATCGATGTCCCCCCGCTCTTCGGGCCGCCAATGTAATCACGACATACGCAATTCTTCTAATCCAGTTTTTATGGCCTGCCAACCTTGCAGTCATACACCCCTATCCGAAGGCGATCCCTTTCCTTTCGGTAATCGGCGCAGGCATTCTCTTGGTCTTCATTTCTGCTGCTCTTGGCCGGCTTCGACGGACTAAGCCTGAGCTATTATTCGGCTGGGTCTGGTTCCTTGTTGTGCTCATTCCAATGGTCGGCATTGTGCAGGTTGGCGGTCGCGCAAGAACAGATCACAGTATGTATGTACCAATCGTGGGTCTGGCTTGGATCGTAACCTCATTGGGTGCCACTTGGTTCAATCGCAAAAAGGTGCTTGCCCTTGCAGGAGCAGTCATTTGGGTTGCCGTTATGGCTTCCGTATCGTTTGTGCAGGCGGCGTCGTGGCGGGATACTCCTTCACTTTTCAACCGGGCCATTCAGGTTCATCCGGAAAACGTTCTTGCTTACGAAAATCTCGGGGACTTTTATCTCGTGCAAGGGCGTCTGCCGGAGGCCGAGACTGCATATCGAAAGTCACTTGCTCTTGGAGGGCCGCAAGTCCGCCTCCGGACATCGCTCTCCAAGGTCTTGGCCGCTGAAAAGCGGTTTCTTGAAGCCGTTGAGGAATGCCAGAAGGCGCTTAAGCTTGACACTGAGAATGAAGCAGCACTTCGCGCTCTGGGTACTGCCCTAACCGCTCTCCCCGGACGGGAAAAAGACGCGAGGTCTGCGTTCCTAGCGGCAGCGACAGTCAATCCTGACTCCGAGTTGAATCGAATGTTACTTGGGGTGGCTTTGATCCGGGCAGGAGAACCAGACGCTGGCCTCAATTGGCTGCAGCCACTACTGGATTCACAAAAGAATTCTTTTTCGGTCCAGTATGAGGCGGGGCGGGCGATGCTGCTGCACCCCGAAACTTTGGAGGACGGCGTTCGCCATCTCCAGCGGGCCGTAACACTTGTGCCAGGGTCTGCTGATGCGCAAAATGCCCTGGGGGCCGCACTCTTGATGGTGCCGCGCCTGGCTGACCAGGCAATTCCCCACTTGATCAAGGCGGTCCAACTCAAACCGGATCTTGTAAGGGCACACACAAATCTTGGCACCGCACTCGTCCGGGAAAAGCGATACGAGGACGCCATAGTTGAGTACCGGCAATCCATACTGCTCGACCCGCGGTACGCAACCGCCCATGCCGGACTGGCAAGCGTTTATGAGAAACTCGAGGGCCACAAGAAGGAGGCGTTGGCAGAATACCAAGCTGCGTTTCGGCTTCAAGCCTCGGTTGCCTGGGCGGAGAAAATCAGGTCGATGGGCGGGACGATCCCAACAAGCAACTAACCGCATCGGTTCACTCCACGCGGAATTCGTGTTTTTCCGTGCTGGCTTGCCCGGAGATGTTGTCCCGCAGGGTGATGGTCACCGCATAGGTGCCGGGACGCATGTTCGGTTGCAGGTTCAGACTCATGCCGCTGGGAATCCAGGGCTGTGGGTAGAAGGCCTTGCTCTTTTCGTGCACGGCATCCTTCTGGGAAAACATCTCTTTGCCGGTGGCATCTGATGCGGAGATGTCATACGCCACGTCGATGGCATTTTCGGGTCCGTACTGATAGCCGGTGAGAAAGAACCGCGCCCAAAGGGTATCGCCCGGACGAAACGCCGGTACGGTTAACGGCGTTGGATCGTCTTCCGCGCGGTAAAAGCCAAACTGCCGGATGACGGGAGTCCCGCTTGGTGCCACGGAAGGGCCGTTTACCAGCAACTTCAATTCAGCGTTTGCGGTTTGGGCGGTCTGGATGTCCGTCACTTTCATCCGGAGCGTATACTTGCCGGGGGGCGCAATCGTTGGCAGCACAAACTGGGCGCGGAGTTTTGGTCGCCAGTCCTTATCTTCTGCTTCGAGAGTGGTCGCGATCTTCTGCGTGTCTTTGGGCGCGATGAGAATGCCGTTGGGGTCGACCACTTCCATTTCGCCGGAGAGTTCCACACGCTGTCCATTGCCGCGCTTGTAGTTCTCAGCCAAAAAGCTGACAAAAATGGTTTCGCCGGGAACGAACTGGCTGGCCCCATCGGCCGGTTGGCCATCTTCCATCTGTGCAATGGAAGGTTCCACGATCTTCAGTGCCGTTTGGCCGGGGCAGAGCAGTGCGACCAACGCGAGCGCAACGAGGAGACGGGGAGCCACGGCTTACTTCACAGTTTGAGACGGGCGAAGGTCCATGATGCCGCCGGATTCCTTCTTGGTTTCAGGAAGCAGTTCTTCGCGTTCATGGACGAAGTTGAGGGGCATGTCCACGTAAGTCGGGATTTCCGCGAAGTCTTCGCTGATGCGCAGCTTGTAATGTCCCACGGGGGCATCAAAAACGATCATGCCTTGTACGGTCTCGGCGGGGTTTACCTTGCGTGCGACGCCGATCCACTCCGGCACACCGCGGCCATCCGGCAATTCGGGATACTGCTTGCCAGCGTCGTCAACCAGGACCATGGTGGGAGCCGCGAAGCTCTCATTGCCGGAGTTGAAGATGGAAACCTGGACAATGTAGAAGCGGTTTTTCGGGATGCGCGGTTCGCCATTGCCGTCGTCGAGTTTCGCGACAGTCTGGGAATCAACGATGTTATAGGTGACCCGGCCCACGACTGCCTTCTCACCTGCCTGGAAAATCTTCGCGTCTTTCCCGGCGGCGTTACAGCCGGCGAGGGTAAGCGCCACAAGCGGCAGCAGCATTGCAAACAAGCGTCGGGAAGAGTTCGTGGAGGTTGTAACCAGCATCGCTCTCCAGTCTCTCATGAAATCCAGCGGAATAGAAACGGACTGGTACTTACCGGCTTTTCCGTTCGAGCATCATCTTCTCGAACTTCTTCTTCTGGCTTTCATTGAGAATCTGCAGGATGCGCGTATTACCGTCGGCGAGGAGGCTGTCGTAGTAATGCGAGAAATCGTCCAGGATGCTGGTCAACTCCCGGGTCTGCTCGTCAGAAAGGTCAAGCTGCTTTCTCCACTCCGGGAGGGACATGCTCAAACTCTTGCCGGCCGCAACGGAAACGGGTGCGGTGGTCAGTTTGGTTGCTACTGCCCCGGCCGCCGCCCCGCAAAGGAAAACCAGCAGGAGCGTCACGATGGGCGTAACTTTTTCACTCGCTCTGGGGGAGGCCAAGGTGGTTGCCATGAAGGTAGTTTACTGGTAGCTGGCGAGCGTCAGCAGCATACGGTCCCGGTCTTCGCCGTCGGCATGCACCGCGGAGGGGTCATGCTTGGCGAAAATGGTGGCGGCGTCTTCGCCTTGGTACCCGGCGTCCCGCGTGACCAGGTAGCTGCCCAACATTGCTAACACCATCAGAGACGCGAACGCAAGGCGGCGGAAGAACAGTTCGCTCAGCGAGAACAGGCCCCAGCTCTGCTTCTTGTGTTGTTCGTTGATTGTGTTGGCTACGCGGCTGTAAAAGGCCGCGCCGGGTTCCGGTGCAGCTTCCGTAAGAAGTACCGGGAGGAGCCCAGCCAGTTCGGACATTTCTTTGACTTCAGCGTCGCAGGCAGCGCAGTTCGCAAGGTGCTCATAGAACGCCTTCGATGCGTTGCCGCTCAAGTGCCGCTCGAACTCCGAAATGACGATATCGTGGGTATCGAAACTCATAACGTACGCCCTGCCTCAGGCCGTTTGCCAAGCCGCTGTGCCGCTTTGACCAGTTTCTGGCGGGCGCGGAACAGCTTCACCTTAATTGTATTCTCATTCATGCTCAGCATGGCGGAGAGTTCTTCCACGGAATAGCCCTCAACCTCTTTGAGCATCAGCAGGTTGCGTTCCTCGCCGGAGACGCGCCCCATCAGCTTCACCACATAATCGTGCCGGGCGAGCGACGTGTCCGCGCGCGGCGCACGGTCCACCGCGGGGTCACTGTTCTCCACCCGCCGGACCTCATCTTCACTCAGGTCGCTTTCGTATACCAGCTTCCGGACCTTTTTCTTACGGAGGTAATCAAAGCACTCGTTGACCGTAATCTTATAAATCCAGGTCAGCAGGGAACTGCGGAAATCGAAGTTGCGCAGGGAAAAATAGACCTTGGCGAAGACCTGTTGGGCGATATCCTCGACATCGTTTCTTTGACGCACGATGCCATGGATAATCGAAAACACCTTGGACTGGTATTTTTCGACGATCTCCTGGAATGCAGTCTCGTCGCCCGCCTGTGCGCGTCGAACGAGGGAGCCTTCTTGCGTGTTCTCGTAGTCCAATCGGGTCCTGGTCAGTAAATTCGGAGTCGCCTGCGTGTCGATAACCGGAAGAGTAAGCGTGCCTGCAAGAGTTCCCATACGGGCTGATGGACGCACTATTGGGCTCTCCGGTTTCGGATTCGCTAAATGAAGATAGCAGATTCGGGAGGGGGCGCACGGCAGATTGACATCAGATTGGGAGTCAGCTTTCGAACTTTGCATCTATCGCGGACCATATGCGTCCTATATACTGAGCAATAGGAGAGCTTCTTATATATGGTGAATCTGACAGAAACCGCTGTGTCCAAAGTGAGAGAGATTCTGGACAGCCAAGACCCCAAGCCCGCCGGACTCCGGATCTCGGTGGTTGGCGGCGGCTGTTCGGGTTTCAGTTACTCGATGGCCTTCGAAAACGCCCCGAGTATGCTCGACAAGACCTACAACTACGGCGAGTTGAAGGTGTTCGTGGATCAGGCCAGCATGCTGTACCTGGATGGGGCCGAGGTGGACTACGTGGAGACCCTGGAGGGTTCCGGGTTCAAGTTCAACAATCCGCAGGTGAAGTCGACTTGCGGCTGCGGCAGTTCCTTCAGCGTTTAGTTTGTAGGGTATGCGTGTTCTTCTGAGGGCGGCCCGCCGGGCCGCCCTTTTCTATTTACAAAGGATAGTACCGGTACGGGAATAGGCGATTTTTTTTCCTTGGGATGCCGAAATTCGATTGCAAGCAGTGCTGGCCTCTGGTACGATTCATTTGAAAGGTCATAGGTGCTCGGGAGGACCAGTAGACACCTGTGGCACAAGGAAGGCTCTAACACATGAAAAATCTTCGGAGAATTCTCCTCACTTCTGCCGCTGCTCTCGGAATAGCTTCCGTCGCTTCGGCAAACACCATCAGCTACGTCACGACCACTCCGGTTAACAATCAGAGCACGGAAGTTTCCTACAATCTGGTACTCCAGAAGTTTGACAGCAGCTTGGGTACTCTCACCGGCGTGACCATCTACTTTTATGGCACCGAGACGTCCAGCACGTTGGACATCAAGAACAACTCGGGTGGCACGATTACTGCTGACGCCGTCGCCAGCGTGAATTTGACTTCCTCCACGACGAACACTGCCTTCAACAGTGATCGCTTCCTCGGTGAAAACGTTACCGTTTTTGACACCGGCCTCGCGACCAACAGTGCACTTGGTAGCTGCGCCAACAGCGCGACCCCGATTACCGGCGGCGCGAACTGCACACAGGTCACGGTCCTCGGCGGTGCAACAAACCACTATGGTCCCATCACCGTAGCCAACACTGATTCCCCCTACGGCCTCACCACCGGCACCGGTTCCCTCGGCACCTTTGGTGTTGTGAAGACGGACACGAACTCCAGCAACATTTTGAACTACGTCGGCACGGGTACGTTCTCGCTCACCGGCACCACCGTGAATGCAACCACCCAGTCCGGCGCGGGCGGTAACTTCCAGTTCACCCAGATCGCGAACGCTTCGTTCACGGCCGAAGTCGACTACACCTACACAGTTCCCACCGGTACTCCGGAACCCGCAACCTTCGCTCTCTTCGGCGGCGCACTCCTCGGAGCTGGCCTCCTCCGCAAGCGCATTCTCCGTTAGTTCTCAGACCTAGGGTTTTCCTTGGGAAGGCGGTACCCTCACGGGTACCGCCTTTTTGCTATTTAGCCACCTTCCAGTTCGCCCCAATTCCAGTTTCCACCTCCAGCGGCACAGACATCTTCCGCACTTCCTCCATTTCCCGCT
>CAIXXM010000119.1 GCA_903923395.1 uncultured Acidobacteriia bacterium | reverse complement strand
TCGAGGAGTGTGACCAAGGGTGTTATGGAAGCGACACCCGCACTGCCTTCCCCATCTGGCATCTTAGCGCACCTCAATTCCGAGGAGGCAGACTCAAGCCTAGCAGTGCGAATTCGGACGGAGGGACGCCATGAAAAGCAATCTCTTTACCGGAAGATACGTTGACTTGGCACGCCCGTGCCAAGTCGCGCGCATCGCAACTGCCCTGCAGATTGCGATGATGACCTTCGCCATGATCATGCTGTTCTAGAAGCGGAATGGTCAGCGGCGGCGCGGTGCCTCCCCCGTCTAGTGGCTCCGTCAAGCTTCGCGGGATTTTGAACACTCGCAGGCGCAGGGCATCCCCGTAAGCTCTGCCGACAGCTATGAACCGGCTCTCCGGGTGCATTACAGGCTCGCCTGATATTGACCCGGAGTAACGCCGGCAATTATGGGAAATCACAGCCTACGTGGGGCTCCTTGCTCCTGGCTATGATCATTCAACGACTCCGCCGAGGGGCAGGGCGGTCTTTTCTTTATCCTAGGGAACTCACGGGCGGCGAGGTGGTGGTTCTTGCCGCGCTCTTCGGCGATGTGGTCACGGGCGGCGATGCGGAAGCGTGGGAGTTACTTTTGAAGCGCGCGAGCAGGAGCTTGCGGACGGTTTCGCTCGTGGTTGATGGTACGCTGGACGCGCTATGGACGTTTCACTCACCGTCACAATTCTCGGGCTTGTCCTCGCGATACCGCTCTCAATGATTGCCAACCTGTCGACGCCGGCTTTACAGAGGTGGTGGGCGAGCACGAGCGAAAAGAGGAAGCAACGACGGATAACAAAGCTTGAGGCGGAGTTGAAGCGCCTTACGGGGAATCCCCCTGAGGTAGTCGTACGTTCAACAACGGCAGTGCCTTCGCGCAAGATTTCCAAACACCCATTATTGGAATTGGCTGAGTTCCAGACTGTTGGGATGGCTTCGTCACCAACGCTGCCAGGGGCGCAGGCTCCGTTGGGGCATGCCCTGTTTATCCGTAACTCGGAGCAACGTTACGAAACGTGTGCTCACAACCTGAAAGCTACCGTCAAATTGCGGTCTGCTGAGAATAGAACGGTCACCATCGCTGAGGCTGCGTGGTTTAAAAATGCAGGCGGCAACGCGCCGGGGCCTGGTTACCAAAGGATAGTCAATCTCGGAATGCTCGAGATGGCAGGCGTCGTCTGTGCTATGAGCAAAGATGGCAAGTTTTACGCTGCCGAGTATTGCGACGAAACGCGCGTTCAGTCCGGAGCGCCTCTCGCATACGGTCACTGGGAGGTAGATGTCGAGGTCGATGGTGACAACTTAGCAGAAATTTATCCCTTTGGAATACAACTGGAGTGGCCCCCAAAATTGAGACAACCGGTTAAGACTCATTTTTCATCGAATGGAGAATTGAGTTATGGGAGCGTCTCGAAGGCTGTTTACGAAAGAGTTCAAGCTGGCCGCCGTCAGGCGGCTGGAACAAGGGGTGTCGCTGGCTGAAGTGGCGCGGGGGTTGGAAGTGAACCCGAACGTGCTGCATCGCTGGCGGCGCGAGGTGCGGGAGGCGCCGGGCAATGCGTTTCCCGGCAACGGCAACCCGCGCTGGAGCGAGGGCAAGATCGCCGAGTTGGAGCGGAAGATCGGTCAGCAAACCGTGGAAATTGATTTTTTAAAGGGGTGCTTGCAGCGTGTCGAAGAAGCGCGGAAGCTGCAGGTGCTGACTGGCAATCCGCCGTCTACCGGAAAATCGAGGCGCAAATGAAGGCGGGCAGCGGGCTTACCGTACGTCGTATGGTGAAACTGGGCGGTGTCAGCCGCGCTGGCTTCTACCGGTTCCGGGCCATGCCGGAACCAGGCGCGGACCCGGACATGGATCTGCGCGATGCGATTCAGCGAATCGCCCTGGAGTGGCCTGCCTACGGTCGCCGCCGCATTACGGAGGAGCTTCGGCGGCTTGGCTGGACGGTGAATCCAAAGCGGGTCTACCGGCTGATGAGAGAGGACAATCTGCTCTGCGTCCGGAAGCGGAAATTCGTGGTCACCACGGACTCGAACCATGGGCGGCGAGTGTATCCGAACCTGGCCCGGGATCTGGCGGTGACAGCGCCGGATCGGCTCTGGCGCGCCGACATCACGTACATCCGATTACGCGAGGAATTTGTGTATTTGGCGGTGGTCATCGACAGTTTTTCGCGGAAGGTGATCGGGTGGGCGCTGGACCGGCACATGGAGGACGAACTCACGTTGGCGGCGTTGCGAATGGCGATCAAGAGCCGTACGGTGGCACCCGGACTTGTTCATCACTCCGACCGAGGTTCGCAGTACGCAAGTGGCGACTATACCGGACTGCTCAAGGACAGCGGCATCGTCATCAGCATGTCGCGAAAAGGGAATCCCTGGGACAACGCGGCCTGCTAAGCATTTATGAAAACGCTGAAACAGGAGGAAGTTTACCGCAATGAATACCGGGATCTGCGCGAGGCGCGGAGTCTGGTAGGGGAGTTCCTCGAGAAGGTGTACAACGAACGGCGGCTGCACTCCGCGCTTGGCTATCTGCCGCCGGTGGAGTTTGAAGAAAAACAAAAGGAGGCCGCTGGGCGGCGGCTTGTTGCATGAGTTTTCAGGCATGAGGAAATCTATCGGCCCGATGTCGCACAATTGGTCCGGGAGCGGCTCGAACACCGCTCCCGGCCTCATCGTTCCGATGAGTTTCCGGTTGGTTATTCCTTGGCGGATTGCTCTCCAGCAGGGTCCACCTCCGCTTCGCCAACCAAGGCCATTTTGCGGTAATGTAGTCTTTCCGGTCGAGGAAGTTTCATTGAACGGGCAGTAGTGTCTTAACCCGTTGTCTCAGCCCTGGGGGCCAGTCCAAACTCCTCCCCAATGGCGGGATCGGCTACACTCCTGCGACCAGCCGGTTAAACTAGACGTGATCCGGAAATAAGGAAACACCTAACTCTTCAAAGAACCTTCGAAATTCTTTTTCCTTGTGGTCATCCCCTTCCGGTGCGTCCTTGAGCATAGGAATGTTGTGGCGGCGGAAAGGCACCAGTTGATCATGCCCACGCCGCATATGGGTTTGGTAGTAGTCACATAACAGAGCCGAAAAATTATGATCCCTAATAGAGGGCATGATCTCCTCGAAGTGTTCCACATCAATGATGAAGATCGGGGTGACTTTCGTGGAGCCGGTTTTCAAATTATCTCTGTCAAATCGTTCGTTCAGATACCCCGACATGCCTTGACATAACATTGCATGTTCTAGGCAGATCATGACGGGAAAGATCATTCTCACTTTTCTTGGTTCCAGTCCCATGATCGCGTCACCTTGGAGGATGCGCCGGATACTCTCTGCAAATTGAGCCACACCCTTTCTTCCCTTGCTATCGCCGACTACAAACTTCTCGTCAATCTGTTCGAGAACGTCATTCTTCTTACCGGACAGCTTACTGTCTGAGCGAAGGACGCTGCTCTTATACTCGCAAAGGACTAAGTATTCGTATTCGACAAATAAGCCGTCGCATACCTCTGTGTACGGCTTGAGCACTGGAGCCGCGATGCGACCTTCCGTATCGGAGACGGCTGACATCGGCACGAAGGTGACGGTATCAAGAGGGTTCGTTGAACCAGGTTCTTTGGGGTTGATATCGCAAACTTCGGAGAGCGGAACATGTCGCCACAGTGACTTCATGCGGCTTCCGTCACTGTCAATTCTTCCGTCAACGCCTCAATCTCCTCCAACGCTGCCCTCAAGTGCATCGCTATCGCGGCGGCCAGTTCTTCGGGCTCGGTCATTTCGTCTTCGGGGTCGTTGGTGGTGTCCTTGAGCCAGGAGATGTCGAGGTTGTCGTTGCGGTCGGTGATTTGTTGTTTGGTGAAGACCCGGAAGCGGGAATCCTCGCCTTCGTCCTTGCGTGTCCGGGCGGTGTAGCAGGTTTCGAAGGGTTCGAAGTCGGCCGGGGTGAGTTGGCGGGTCTTGCCGAACGCGTTCATGTTCGCCCGCATGTCGTAGACCCAGACCTCCTTCGTGTTCGCTTTGTCCTTCTTCCCGCGCTCGAAGAAGAGCACGTTCGTCTTCACGCCCTGCGCGTAGAAGATGCCTGTCGGCAGGCGCAGGATCGTGTGGAGGTTGCAGAGTTCCATCAGCCAGTTCCGCAGGCGCTTGCCGACGCCATCCTCAAACAGGACATTGTCGGGGACAACCACTGCCGCCCGGCCTCCGGGTTTGAGGGCGCGGACGATGTGCTCCACGAAAGCCAGTTGCTTGTTGGAGGTGTCCGCGGTGATGGAGAAGTCGCCACGGGTGGGACGGCCTCCACCTTTCTTGGTGCCAAAGGGCGGGTTGGTCAGGATGAGGTCGGCTTTGGGGAGCTGTTCGCCGTCCGGGGCGAGTGCGTCGCCGCTGGTCACCATGCTCTCGATGCCGTGGAGGATGAGGTTCATGAGGCAGAGGCGGTGGGTGTCCGGGACGAGTTCGATGCCGATGTAATTGCGCTTCTGGGCTTCGGCAGAGATGTTCTTGGGGAGCTTGTAGAGATCGTCCGTGGCGGCTTTGATGTGGGCGTGGGCGGCGACGAGGAAGCCACCGGTGCCGGCGGCGGGGTCCTGGATGATTTCGCCGGCTTGGGGGTCCATGATGCGGACCATGGAGTCGATCAAGGGGCGGGGTGTGAAGTACTGGCCGGCGCCGGATTTCTTTTCGCTGGCGTTCTTTTCGAGGAGACCTTCATAGAGGTCGCCAAGGCCTTCTTCCTTGGCGGAGAACCAGTCGAGTTTGTCGATGGCGTCTGTGAGGGATTTCAGGTTGGCGGGCTTGCGGAGTTTGGTCTGGGCGTCCGTGAAGATGGCGAGGATGGTGGGGTCTTTGGAGAATTTGGGATTGCCGAGATCGAGCAGGAGGCGGCGGTAGTGTTCGAGCTGGTCCATGCCTTCCTGCGAGACGAGCATGGCCCAGCGGTATTGGGCGGGCAGCCGCTCTTCATGGCCGGTTTCGGCGAGCATCTTGAGGAAGAGCAGAAAGGTTAGTTCGGTGACGTAGTCGGAGTACATGACGCCGTCGTCCCGGAGGACATTGCAGAGGTTCCAGAGTTTGGCGACGATGTCGCGCGTGAGGTTGGGTGTCAAGCGGCCTGCTTCCAGATTTCTTCGTTGATGTCGTGGAGGACGGTGTCGAGCTGTCCAGAGAATATTTTATTGAGGCGGTTGAAGCCGCCATCGGTGCGGAAGGGTTCTTCGTCGAGGGCGGAGCGGTCGAGGATTTGTTCGCGCAGAAGGTGTTCCTCGATGCGGGTGAGCCATTTGCGCTGGATGTCTGTGAACTGACGCGTCATGAGGATGCGGCGCATGGCGGCTTTGACGCGGGTTTCAAAGGGAACTAATGGGTCACCGAGGGCGGCGTTGCGGATGAAGCCGATGATGGACGCGGCGATGTCTTCATTGCGGGTTTCGGAGACGGCGGAGCGGAGGCTGGATTCGGAGTAGCCCTGGCGGTCGAGTTCGAGGCGGAGGGCTTTGAGTTCGGCGCGGGTGAGGTCGCGCGGGCGCTGGAGGACGAGCTGGAGGGCTGCGATTTTGTCCTGGTTGTTGCGGATGAAGGAGGCGAAGCTGCCGAGGAAGTCGGCGGGGCGCTGGCCACCGGAGTAGCCGCGGGTGATGGATTGGAGTTCGTCGGGGTGGGGGGAGATGGGGACGAGGAAGGGTCCGGCGGGTGAGGTTGCGTTATCGAGGATGGGTCCGGCCTTGAGGTTGTTGAGGAACCAGCGGGCGGTTTCTGAGAAGGGCCGGGTTTCGAGGCGGTGGATGGTGGCTTCGGGGGTTTCGCCGGTGCTGGATTCGTATTCTGTGCGGGCCTCGGGCTGGAGCCGGCGGAGGGTGCGGCGGAGTTTGGCGAGGATCTGGTCGCGGAGATTTCTCTGTATTTCCTGTTCCGTTATGCGCGCGAATTCGTCGAAGAGCTGGGTCAGAGAGATCGCAGGGTTGACGACGACGGGGCGCATTTCGGTGAGGCTTTGGAGGCGCGAGTAGAGGTCGACGGCGTCAAAGATGCGGAAGGCGTCCTTCTGGATTTCGGGGCACTGGCGGGTGGCGCGGCCGAGCATTTGTTCATAGAGAATGCGGCTGTTGACGCGGCGGAGGAAGACGAGGTTGGTGATTTTGGGGATGTCGACGCCGGTGGTGAGAAGGTCGACGGTGACGGCGATCTTGGGATTCGTGTCGTTGCGGAAGGCGAGGATACGGGCGCGGGGACGGTCGACGCGGCCGGTGATCTTGGCGATGGCACCGTCTTCGATTTCGCCAAAGGCTGCGGCGAAGGCTTTGCGGAGTTCGTTGACGACGAGGTCGGCGTGGGCGTCATTGGCGGCGAAGACGAGGGTCTTGCCGGGGAATGAGGGGTCGATGTATTGGGTGAGGGCTTCGGCGACAGTCTTGTTGAAGGCGGGGGTGATGACGGCCTTGTTGAATTCGTCGACCTGGTAGGAGATTTCGTCCGGGGTGTGGATCAGATCGATTTTGCCGGTCTTGGTGTCCAGGAATTCGATTTCTTCGTTGCGCTGGAAGGTGATGCCGGCGGCGCTGAGGGCGGTGGTGATCTGGACGGGCGGTTCGTGATCGATGAGAAAGCCATCGATGACGGCTTCGCGGTAGGAGTAGGTGAAGACGGGGTCGCCGAAGATGGAGGCGGTGTGGAGGGCGGGGGTGGCGGTGAGGGCGATTTTGACGGCGTCGAAGTATTCGAGGACGGCGCGGTATTTGGAGATGTAGTCGGACTGGTCGCGGAAGGTGAGTTCGGCGTCTGACATTTCGCGGTCGAGGAGGTAGCCGCGGTGGCATTCATCGACGATGAGGAGGTCGTATTGGCCGATGGGAGGGCGGGCTTTGCTTGAGTCTTCTGGTGGCTCGGTGGCGTAGAGGACGCGTTTGACGAGGCTCTGGATGGTGCAGATGTGGACGCGGGTTTCGGGGTCGGGGGTGGTGTTGCCGAGGCCTTTGAGGCCGAAGATGTCGGCGAAGGATTTGGCGGAGAAGATGCGGGTGGTGGAGAACTCGTTTTGGGTTTGGTCGCCGAGGGCGGAGCGGTCGACGACGAAGCAGACGTGGCGGAAGCGTTTGGCGGCGAGGAGGCGGTAGAGGAGGGCGATGGCGAGTTTGGTTTTGCCGGTGCCGGTGGCCATGGCGACCAATAGTGTTCTATCTGAGGCCGCCGCACAACGGACTTGCGCCTGTGCGGCGGGGACGTCTTGCTCCAGTGCGGTTTCGATGGCTTCGATGGCGGCGCGCTGGTAGGGGCGGAGGGGGAAGGCGAAGTCGAAGGAGCGGGTTTTGAGGTCGGCGGCGGCTGCGTCGAGGTCGGTTTCGAGGAGGGACTGGAGGCTCAAGGGGGTGTGCCAGGCGGCGAGGGCGCGGCGGAGGTTGGCGGGGCGGCGGAGGTCGCGGAACCAGATGCCGGATTCGGTTTCGAGTTGTGCGAGGTAGGGGCGGGAGTTGGTGGAGAAGGCGAAGGGAACGCGGAATTCGCCGGAGTGGAGTTCGGGGGTTTCGGTTTCGAGCTGGATGGTGCGGGCGTAGCGCTGGGCTTGGTCGATGGCGGCGGAGACGTTGCGGTTGCAGCGTTTGGCTTCGATGACGGCGATGCAAAGGGTGCCGAGGAAGAGGGCGTAGTCGGCGGGGCCGGAGGAGGTGGGCCATTCGGCGATGGCGAGGTTGCGGCCTTTGGCGGGGCGGGTGCCGTTGGAGTGGCGGAGGGTGGGGGTATCGGCTTCCCAGCCGGCGTCGCGGAGTTGGGCGTCGATGAGGGCGCGGGTGGCGGGCTCGTCGAGGTCGATTTCGGTGGCGGCCTTGCGGGCGGACTGGACGAGGGTGAGGGTTTGTTGCGGGGGGGCGGCGGTGGCGGCGGCCTGGAGGTTTTGGAGGGCTTCGAGTTGGGCGGCGAGGGCTGCTTTTTCGGCTTCGGCGGCTTGTTTTTCGAGTTCGGCTGCCGCTTTGGCGGAGCCCATTTCCGTGGCGAGTTGTTCCCAGAGGGCGCGGTCCTGTTCGGCCTGGCGGGCGGCTTGTTCGGCAGCTTCGCGGGCGGCTGCAGTGGTGGATTCGAGGGTGGCGCGGTGGGCGTCGAATTCGGCGCGGAGCCGGGCGAGTTCTTCGGTGAGGGCGGCTTCGGCGGCCAGGGAAGGGTCCTGGGGAGGGAGGAAGACGCCGGGGGAGAAGGGTTTGCCGGGGAGGAAGGTGCGGCGGAACCAGATGGCGAGCTGGCGGGCGACTTTGAGGGCGCTGAGGGCGTCGGCATGGGTGCCGCGGTCTTCGTGGGTGGCGGGGTTACCGAGGCGGCGGAGGTAGTGGAAGAGGTCGAGAGCTTCCTGGGGGACGGCGTTGGAGAATTTGAGGCGGTTGAGGAGGTCGGACTGGGGTTCGGCGGGGGAGGTGAACAGGCCGTGGCGGGCGGCGGCGGATTGGGCGAGGGTTTCGGCGAACTGGCGGAGCTTGATGAGGGCGGTGGCGGGGTCGGCGGT
>CAIXXM010000118.1 GCA_903923395.1 uncultured Acidobacteriia bacterium | reverse complement strand
GCGCAGGACGGCATCGAGATAGCCGGGCTCACCCACAATCTCCTGATACCGCTTTTGGATGGGTTCAATCTTGGAGATAACCTCTTCCGCCACGGTCTTCTTCAGATCGCCGTAGCGCATCCCGGCGAAGTGGGCTTTCATCTGGTCATTGGTCCAGTTGGAGAAGGCCTGGTGGATATTCAGTAAATTCTGCACACCGGGCCCCATGGTTTCAAAATCCACCGCGGGGTTGGAATCCGTGGTCGCCTTCATGATCACTTTCTTGATCTTTGCCGGATCATCCAGTAGCGCCACGGCATGGTTCGCTCCAGTGGCGGACTTGCTCATCTTCGCTTCGGGGTCATCGAGGCCCATGATGCGCGCTCCCACAGCGGGAAGCTTGGTGGCGGGCATGACGAATGTCTCGCCATAGAGCGAATTGAAGCGTTGCGCGATGTCGCGCGTGAGTTCCAGGTGCTGGGTCTGGTCCTCGCCGACAGGAACAATCGCCGCCTGGTACAGCAGAATATCCGCTGCCATCAGCACGGGGTATTGGAAGAGACCGTCGCCCACTGATTCCTGCGCCGCGGACTTTGCCTTGAACTGCGTCATGCGCTCCAGCCAGCCCATCGGCGTCACGCAGGTCAGCAGCCAGGCCAACTCCGCGTGCTGCTTGACAGAGGACTGCACCATCACGCGGGAGGCTTTGGGATCGATGCCACAGGCCAGGAACAACGCCGCTGTCTCGCGGATCTTCCGCTTTAACTCGGATGGCTCCTGGTACAGCGTGATGGCATGCAGATCCACGATGCAGAAGATGCTTTCGTAGTCATGCTGGATCTTGACCCAGTTGGCGATGGCTCCCAAGTAGTTTCCAATGTGGAGGTTGCCGGTGGGCTGAACGCCTGAAAAAACACGTGCTTTCATGGGGGGGAAGCATCCATCGTAGCAATCGCGCGATAATGGAAGCCTTGCAACTGAGAATCGAAAAGCTTGTCTATGGCGGTGAAGGGCTGAGCCGGGTAGACGGCGAAGTGCTGTTCACGCCTTTTGTCCTGCCCGGAGAACTGGTGGAAGCCGAAAGGACGGGTGCAAGGCATGCAGCCGAGCGAACCGAACTGGTGGAAGTGCTGGAACCTTCCCCTGCGCGGATCAAGCCTGCCTGCCGCTACTTTGAGCGTTGCGGGGGCTGCCACTATCAGCACCTCGACTATCCCGCACAGGTAGAAGCGAAGAAAGATATCCTCGGCGAAACGCTGCGCCGCGTCGGAAAGCTGGAAATCGATACCTCGTCGATTGCCGTGGTGAGCGGTGAGCCTTACGGTTACCGCAACCGCGTGCAGTTCCATTTCGACAACGGCCGCGTCGGCTTCAAGGAAATGGGTTCGAACAAGCTGGTGCCGGTGGAAAGCTGCCCGGTGAGTTCCCCCAAGATCAATGAAGCCATCACCACGCTGAACCGTATGGTGCGTGACAAACGGTGGCCCGCGTTTCTGACGTCCATGGAAATCTTCACGGATGAGAAGCAGGTCCAGTGGAACGTCCTCGCGACAGGGAAGCCCGTGGCGAAGGTGTTCTTCGAGTGGCTGGGCAAGGAAGTGCCCGGGTCAGTGGGCGGCGCACTGGAATACCAGGCTGGCGACGACTATTACAAGGTCAGCGGCGCTTCTTTCTTCCAGGTCAATCGCTTTCTGATTGAGAAGCTGGCAGCGGTCGCTCTCGAAGGTGCGGCGGGCGCTTCTGCATGGGATTTGTATAGCGGCGTGGGTCTCTTCACCGTGCCGATGGCCAGGGCCTTTGAACGGGTTGTTTCCGTGGAATCCGGTCGGGCGGCTGCGTCAGATCTGGAAAGTAATGCGCACCGGGCGAAGGTGAAAGTGGCTGTCGAACAGAAGGGGACGGAAGTCTTCCTGGCAGGCGTGAAAGAAGCACCGGATTTCGTTCTGGCGGATCCGCCGCGCGCGGGCCTGGGACGCGTTGTAGTGGACCAGTTGCTGGAACTCCATCCCAAACAGCTTGTGATCGTCTCCTGTGACCCCGCAACGCTCGCGCGGGACCTTGCTCTTCTCAGTGAGAAGTATGAGGTGGAGCGGATGACGCTCGTGGACCTGTTTCCGCAGACGTTCCACATGGAGACGGTGGCTGCTCTGCGGCTGAAGTAACAGCATTACCGGTCAGAGTTGGTGAACGCGGCGGACTGGAGTCTCAGGCCGCCATTGCGGCTTTAAGCATGAAGTAAACCACCACGCCTGTGACCGAAACGTACATCCAGACCGGGAAGGTCCAGCGGGAGATTTTCCGGTGTGCCTGGAACTGGCTGGTCAGTCCGTACCAGAGGCTGGCCAGGATCATGGGCAGCGCCACCACAGACAGCAGAATGTGGCTGATCAACACGCCGAAATATACTGGACGCACCCATCCGTGCCCCGGAAACTTGGTATCCCCGTGGTAGAAGTGATAAACCACATAAGAAACCAGGAACAGCCCGGAGAAGAACGTTGCACTCAGCATCATCTTCTGGTGCGATGCCTTGTTCCCGCGGCGGATGAAGTAATACCCCGTGCCCAGGCAGAGTGCGCTCATCGAGTTGAAAAACGCGTTTGCCGCGGGCAGTGAGGTGACCCATTCCGGTCCCTCCACACGGCCCTTGAAATAGATCAGCCAGATGAGCGCGGCAGCAATCACCGCGCTCAACAGAATCATCACTGCCGCCGGCGTGCGGGAGTTGGACGTACCTTCAGATTTTTCAACCATACCTGCTCAGCCTGACTTATTCCGCGTGGATCTCTTGCAGACTCCAGACACGGATGGGATCGCGCCGCCGCGAGGCCACTGCTTCCGCTGCCGCACGCGCACCGCTCAATGTTGTGATGCACGGAACACGGTAAGCGATGGCACTGCGCCGGATCTGTTTTTCATCTTCAAAGCTGAGTGCGCCCGTTGTGGTGTAGATCACCAGCTGGATCGCTCCGCCCTTCAGTAAATCCACGGCGTTCGGACGGCCTTCATTGACCTTGAAGACGACCTTGCATTGCAATCCCGCAGCCAGCAAGACAGAAGCCGTGCCGCGCGTTGCCACCAGCTGGAAACCCAGATCAGCAAACTTGCGGGCAATGGCGATCACGTCCGTCTTGTACTTGTCGTTGACGCTGATGAAGACTGTCCCGGACTCCGGCAGCGGCGTCCCGGCGCTCAACTGCGCCTTGTGGAAGGCCTCACCGAAGTTTTCGCCAACGCCCATCACCTCGCCGGTGGAGCGCATTTCGGGTCCCAGCGCCGGATCCACTCCGGGGAATTTATTAAACGGGAACACCGGTGACTTGACGAAGTGCAATTTCACCGGCAACCGCCCGGTATGACTGGTCACTTCCGGCAGTTTCTTGCCCAGCATCAATTGCACAGCCAGCTTCGGCAGGGGCACACCCGTCGCCTTGCTGACATACGGCACAGTCCGGGAGGCTCTCGGGTTCACTTCAATCACATAGACCTTGCCGTCTTTGATGGCGTACTGAATGTTCATCAGACCAATCACATTCAGAC
Source organism: uncultured Acidobacteriia bacterium (assembly GCA_903923395.1). Lineage (GTDB taxonomy): Bacteria > Acidobacteriota > Terriglobia > Bryobacterales > Bryobacteraceae > BOG-234. The sequence goes on along the minus strand of CAIXXM010000118.1, from coordinate 15,755 downwards.
CGCGGGCCAGCTTCACGGTGTAGTCTTCAATCGTGGCAATTTCCGCGGCGGAGAGCGAACTCGGCGGCAGCACGCAGGAACTGTCACCGGAATGTATGCCAGCTTCTTCGATATGTTCCATGATGCCGGCGATCAACACATTTTCGCCGTCACAGAGAGCGTCCACGTCCACTTCGATGGCGTCTTCGAGGAAGCGGTCCACCAGCACAGGGCGGTCCTGCGAGAAGGTCACCGCTTCGCGCATGTAGCGCTCCACCGAATCCTGGTCATACACGATCACCATCGCGCGTCCGCCCAGAACATAACTGGGGCGAACCAGCACGGGGTAACCAATCCGGTTGGCAATCTCCACCGCTTCGGCCGCGCTGGTCGCGGTGCCGTTTTCGGGCGAAGGAATATTCAGGTCTTCCAGCAGCTTGCCGAATAACTTCCGGTCTTCCGCAAGATCGATGTTAGACGGATCTGTACCGATGATCGGCACGCCAAGCTTCTTCAATGGCAGGGCCAGCGTCAGAGGCGTTTGTCCGCCAAACTGTACGATCACGCCATCGGGCTTCTCGATATCCACGATGTTCATCACGTGTTCGAGCGTCAGCGGTTCAAAGTACAGACGGTCACTGGTGTCATAGTCCGTGGAAACCGTTTCCGGATTGCAGTTGACCATGATGGATTCCACGCCTTCACCCTGCAGGGCAAACGAAGCGTGGCAGCAGCAGTAATCGAACTCAATGCCCTGGCCGATACGGTTGGGTCCGCTGCCCAGAATGATGACCTTCTTGCGGTCCGTCGGTTCGGCCTCGCAATGGGTTTCATAAGTGGAGTAGAGATACGGCGTGAAGCTTTCAAACTCCGCCGAGCAGGTATCCACGCGCTTATAAACCGCTTGAACACCGAGTTCCTTGCGCTTCTCACGGACGGCAAGCTCATTGGTCTTCCACGCCGTGGCCAGTTGCGTATCTGAGATACCAAACCGCTTGGCCTGCAGCAGCGTTTCCTTGTCCGCCGTTTCGAGCGAGTAAGCCGCCAGCGACTTCTCTTCCTCGCAGATCTGGCGCAATTGCTCCAGGAACCACGGGTCAATCGAAGTCATCTCATGAATCTGTTGCGCCGTATAGCCCTTTTCGAAGGCGAAGCGGAGATAATTCAGACGGTCCGGCGTCGGCGTAATCAGCTTCTTCGGAATTAGATTGACGTCATAAGTATCCGAGCCAAACTTCTTGCCGGTTTCAAGACTGCGTATGCCCTTGCCCAGCGCTTCCTTGAAGGTCCTGCCGATGGCCATCACTTCGCCCACAGACTTCATCTGTGTGCCGAGCGTATTATCGGCACCGGGGAATTTCTCAAACGCCCACTTCGGAATCTTCGCCACCACATAGTCGATGGTGGGTTCGAAGGATGCCGGTGTGATCTGGGTAATATCGTTCTTCAGTTCATCCAGACGGTACCCGACCGCCAGCTTCGCCGCAATCTTCGCAATCGGATAACCTGTCGCCTTGGAAGCCAGCGCCGAACTGCGGGACACGCGGGGGTTCATCTCAATCACCACCATGCGCCCGTCTTTTGGATTGATGGCGAACTGTACGTTCGAACCACCCGTATCCACACCGATTTCGCGCAGGCAGCGGATGGCACCATCGCGCATCATCTGGTACTCGCGGTCCGTCAGCGTTTGCGCCGGAGCCACCGTGATGGAGTCGCCCGTGTGGACGCCCATCGGATCAAAGTTCTCAATCGAGCAAACGATGATGACGTTATCCGCAAGGTCGCGGATCACTTCCAACTCGTATTCCTTCCAGCCCAGCGCGCTTTCTTCAATCAGCACTTCATGCACGGGAGAAAGAGCCAGACCGCGCTCCAGAATCGTAAGCAGATCTTCGCGGTTGTAAGCAATGCCGCCGCCGGTGCCGCCCATGGTGAAACTGGGCCGAAGAATGGCAGGGTAGCCATGCTTCTCACAAAACTTCAAGCCGCCTTCAATATCCGTAACCAGCTTGGAGATCGGCGTGGCCAGCCCGATCTTCTTCATCGCATCTTTGAAGAGCAGCCGGTCTTCGGCCTTCTTGATCGCGTCAATCTTCGCGCCGATCAGTTCCACGCCGTACTTATCCAGAATCCCGGCTTCCGCCAGTTCGATGGATAAGTTCAGTCCCGTCTGTCCGCCGACGGTGGAGAGCAGCGCATCCGGGCGTTCCTTGCGGATAATTTCTTCCAGATAAGTTTTGCTCAGCGGCTCCACGTAAGTGCGCTGCGCAAGATCGGGGTCCGTCATGATTGTGGCCGGATTGCTGTTGACCAGAATCACTTCAAACCCGTCCGCGCGCAGGGCTTTCGCAGCCTGTGTGCCGGAGTAATCAAATTCGCAGGCCTGGCCGATGATGATCGGACCGGACCCGATAATCAGGATGCGGTGTAAGTCATTTCTGCGGGGCATGTTACTTGCACTCCTTCATCAGCCTGGTGAAGTCATCGAATAAGTAGTGCGAGTCATGCGGACCCGGTGCCGCTTCGGGGTGATACTGCACGCAGAACGCAGGTTCGCGGCGGTGCCGGAAACCTTCGAGCGTATTGTCGTTGAGGTTCAAGTGCGTGATCTCGATATCGTTTGGGGAAAGCGAATCCGGGTCGACCGCGAAACCATGGTTGTGGGACGTAATCTCCACTTTGCCCGTCACCTTGTTGAGCACCGGGTGATTCGCACCGCGGTGGCCGAACTTCATCTTGTAAGTCTTCGCACCCAGTGCCAGGCCGAGAATCTGGTGGCCCAGGCAGATCCCGAACACCGGCGTCTTGCCGATCAGCCGCCGCACGTTATCGATCTGCGGCACCAGCGGTTCCGGGTCGCCGGGACCGTTCGAAAGAAACACGCCATCGGGGCGCAGCGCCAGAACATCATCGGCGGAGGTGAGCGCCGGGACTACAGTTACGCGGCAACCCGCACTGACCAGGCGGCGCAGAATGTTCTGTTTGATGCCAAAGTCATAAGCCACCACATGAAATTCCGGTGCCGGGGTGGCGCGCAGAATCTCAGACGGCGAGCAGGGTTCCACCGGCTGAATCCACTCATACTGCGAAGGTGTTGTCACACGGCTGGCCAAGTCCAAGCCGGCCATGGAGGGAGAAAGGCGCGCCTTCTCCACCAGCTTCACGGGGTCCTTCTCAATGGTGGAGAGCACGCCGCGCATTGCACCCTTGGTACGCAGGTGACGGACCAAGGCGCGGGTGTCCAGATTGCTGATAATCGGAATCCCGGCGCGGGAGAGGAAATCTTTCGCTTCCACATCCGAACGCCAGTTGCTGGTGATGGCGGAAAATTCACGCACAGCCAGGCCTTCGATGTAGGGTTTGTTGGCTTCGTTATCGGAAACGGCGGTGCCATAGTTTCCGATTTGCGGGTTGGTCAGGACAACGATCTGTCCGGTGTAGGAAGGGTCTGTAAATACTTCCTGATAGCCGGTGAGGGCAGTATTGAAAACAACTTCACCAGAGCGTTCGGTGGGCGCACCAAAGCTCCTGCCTTCGAAGACGGTTCCATCTTCCAAGGCCAGGATTGCAAGATCCAACGGTTCCTCCAGGGGGATTATCTGATCACTGGGGGGCGATCTTCATAATTGTAGCGAACGGCCTGATTCGCTTGGACGCCGGATCGCCGCGAGAGGTTTTTCCCGCTGATTCCGTATGTCAGATAGAAGCGATTAGGATAGGACGTTTATGGACGCGCAGAACTGGCAGGAGATACAGGATCTATTTAACCAGGCCGTGGATCTTCCGCGGGCGGAGCGCGATGCTTTGCTGGCAGAGGCACCGGAACATCTGCGGCTGGCAGTGTTGCCCCTGCTGGAGGTAGACACCCGCGCCATGGACGGGCTTCGCGCGGCGGTTTCGGAAGCGGGCATTGCAGCCGTTGGGGCAATCCCCCGGCGCTTCGGTGCATGGCGCGTGACGGGAATTCTGGGTGAGGGCGGCATGGGAACCGTTTATCGCGGGGTTCGTGACGACCAAGCGTTCGAGAAAGAGGTCGCGATAAAGGTGCTTCATCTGGGCGGCCTGGACTCTGTTTCACGCGCCAGGTTCGTGCAGGAGCGTTGGATTCTGGCCGTGTTGGAACATCCAAATATCGCGAGACTGATTGACGGCGGTGAGGATGGAGATGGCACCGGCTACATCGTGATGGAATACGTCGACGGGCGGGGGATTTTGGAGTACGCCGACCAACATCAACTGGACCTGGAGGCCAGGCTGCGCCTGTTCCTGCCGGTCTGTGCGGCAGTCCAATATGCGCACCGCAATCTGGTAGTGCACCGTGACTTGAAACCCGGCAACATCCTGGTGGACTCTTCCGGTGAGCCCAAGCTGCTGGATTTTGGGATCGCCAAACTGGTGGACACCAATACACCGCGAACCCTGACGGGGCTGCAGACGCTGACCCCGCAGTATGCCAGTCCAGAGCAGGTCCGCGGGGAGCCGATTACGACCGCCAGTGACGTCTATTCGCTGGGTGTGGTGCTCTATGAACTGCTGACCGGGCGGCGGCCTTACGAATTCGCGTCGATGATGCCGCTGGAAATTGACAGGGTGGTGTGCCAGACGGCACCAAAGCCTTCCGGTTTACCCGGGGATCTGGACACGATCCTTTCCATGGCGATGCGGAAGGAACCGGCGCGGCGCTACGAATCGGTGGAGCGGCTCGCCGCCGATTGCCGGAACTATCTGGAGCAACGGCCTGTTTCGGCGCGTCCCGACACACTGCGTTACCGGGCGGGGAAGTTCGTGGCGCGCAACTGGATGCCGTTGGGTGCGGTCGCGGCGGTGTTGCTGGCCGTAGCCGCCGGCAGTGCCGTGGCTCTGCAACAGGCCCGCGTCGCCCGTACGCGGTTTGACGATGTGCGCCGTCTGGCCCACACCTTCATCTTTGATTTCCAGGATCAGGCAGCCAAGGTGAACGGGAACACCAAGCTGCGGGAACAGATGGTGCAGACGGCTTTGGACTACCTGGGGAATCTTGCCCGTTCCGCGGGCAACGATACCGACCTGCTGAAGGAGTTGGCTGGCGGCTACGAGCGCGTGGGCGAGGTGCAGGGTTTGCCCTCAGAGCCGAATATCGGCAGGCCTGCGGAGGCACTTATCAGTTTCGCCCGGGCGGCGGAGTTTCATGAGCGGGTGACCCGCATGGAGCCCCGTTATGGGTGGACGCTGATGAAGTTCTACAACAACTACGCCACCATGCTGCGGCAGACGGGAGATTTTGCCCGGGCCGTGCAGGTTTTGGCCGTGGGCCGCGGGCATCTGGAAGAAGCGCAAAAGGCCCGCCCGGATGCGCTGAGTTTGAAGGTGGATTACGCGAATTCCTGGTGCCTGGCAGGAGACATTGAAGAAGACCAGAGCCACTTGCCCGCGGCACTGCAGGCCCACAGCAAGTGTCGCGAACTGGCTGGGCAACTGCTTTCCGTCTCGCGTTCGCCCGCCGTTTTGGCGGCAGCCGTGCGGGCCACGGAACGCGTGGGCGGATCTGCCGCCGCCACGGGGCGTTTCGACCTGGCGATTGCGTCCTTCGATGATGAGGAGCGCTTCGCCACGGAACTGTTGCGTTCCGAGCCGAATGACCCGAGGTACAAACGCAATCTGGCGATTCTGGCGCAGTATCGCGCGGGCGTTTACTGCAGCGATGACCATCCGAGTCTGGAACAGCCTGCCCCGTGCCTGCGCTATTCGAAGGAGTATCTGGAGAAAGCCCGCAGTCTTTCCGAAGGCGACCCAAGCAACCAATCGGCGCGGACGAGTGTCGCGATTGCGATGTCCCGCGTTTCCTGGGCGGGGCAGTTTGTTGATCCGGCGGAATCTGTACGTGTGGGGCAGCAGTCGATCCGGATCTTTGATGAGCTGATTGCGGCGGGGAACAAGGGGACGTTTTTGGCATCGCGGCGGGCGAGGGCTCTGCGGAGGTTGGCGGAATCCTGGCTGGCGGCGAAGAAGCCCCGGGAAGCGCTGGCCACGGCCAATGAGGCATTGAGTTTGCAGCGCTCAATCGCAGCCCGGAACCCGGCCGATCCGGCAGAAGCGGGTTTTCTGTGCCGGGCTCTGCTTGCGGCGGCGAGAGCTTCGGCGGCGAACGGCGATGCTGCGGCGGAAGGTTTGTTTCTGGAGAGTGAGGCTCTTGCTTTGAAGACTTGGAACCGGAACCAGGGCGACATGCCGACGGTCAAACAACTGGCGGATACGCGGGTAGCTCTGGGAGAGTGGTTTCGTTCGCGGCGTGAGGAAGACCGCGCCCGGGATTGGTATGGAAAGGCGCTGGGCGTATGGCGTGGTTTTGCCGACCGCAACCCCGCCGAACGCGGCCCTTATGTGGACCGCAAGATCGGGGAGTTGCAGCGGCTGGTGGCGGGGAGTTAGGGGCGGCGACGGATTGCCAAGGCGAAGAGTCCGGTGAGGAGTATAGGAACGCGTGGAATTGTCCGCTGACTGCTGTCTCAGACTGTCCTACAATCTGTCACTGTTGTTGATGGCGGATGCAGAGCTTGACTTGCCGCCAAGTGTACCCAAGGGCGTAACGGAGCCGTTGTATGCGTAAAATGCCTGCGGGTCACTCTCATTGGTTGCGGCGTCCAGGATTGTGACAGCCCCCACTACTTCGGTATTGTCATTGATGCCGAAAGCCAACAGATCCTGTCCTCCACCGAAAGGTTCCAAGGATTGTAAGGCTCCTCCTGTGTAGACGAACCCACGGTAGGACAATCTCGTATTAATGTCGCCTGTGGTGATTGCACCTGCTACTTCGCCTTTGTCGTTGATTGCGTAGGGTGTTCCTCCGTTGGTTGTTGGGTCATTCAGAACACCCATGTAATTCACTGTCCCGCCAGTTGGGCCTCCGCTGCTTTCAAAGCCATGCGGAAAGTCAGGCCCGGTACCAACGATGTTTCCGAAATTGTTGATCGCATACGCCACGCCCCGGCCCTTGTCATACATTACTCCCCCTGTATAGAGGAAGACATGGCTTAGAGCGTCGACACCGGAAATGCCCACGACCTGCCCGCTTGCGTTGATTCCATAAGCCGAAGTGTTGTCTCCAGCGAGGGAACCTAAATTTATTATGCTGGCAGGGAATGCCGGTATGGCGCAGCCTGCCGTGATAATCGCGATGTCGGCAGCAATAGCACTTTTCATAACTCTCTTCTTCGTTTGGCCGGCGTGCGGCCTCAACTGGACTTACGCGATGGGAGCGGGAAAACTATCATCCGAAAAATCATTTCTCCGCTGACAGGTCTGACCAGCAGGTTCCGTATGTTGGGTTGGAGGCGTGCTTATCCGACGCCCTTGTCTACGGAGGAATGCAGTATATGACAACGACACGGAGGGTTGCGGCTGTGCTGTTCCCGCTTTGCGTGCTTGCGGGAAACAGCACTGCCGGAACGATTATCGATTTAGGAACGTTCGGGGGCTTCACATCTTATGCAACCGGTATCAGCGCGAACGGAAAGGTTACCGGCGCGGCGGATCTTGCGGATGGCACCACCCACGCGTTCCTGTATTCCGGGGGGAGCAAGATTGATCTCGGCGCTTTAGGCACGGGGCAGAACAGTGTTGGTACTTCCGTGAACAGTGCCGGGGTGGTGACCGGGTCTTCAGGAGATACGACAAGTTCAACCGCCATTGAGTACAGCGGCGGAACGCTGTCGGCGATGGGCGTGGTACCAGCGAATTCTGTGGGAAAAGCCATCAATGAGAATGGCGAAGTGGCGGGGGTAACAGGTTTCTCTGATCCGGGTTATAACAGCCGTGGCTTTCTGTACACCGGAGGGCAGTTAGTGACTTTGAACCCTTATGGGGGTGGCCGGGAGCTAACTACGACGGGACTGAATAACAGTGGGGAGGTGGTGGGTTATGAACGTGGAGCCAATTTTTATTATCAGGCGTTCTCGTATCTTTCCGGCGCTTTCACTCCGCTACAAGGCTTAGGTGGGAACATATCCTTTGCAAATGGAGTCAACGACAACGGGGAGATTGTCGGTTATGCCACTTTGAGCGGGGACAGTCAATATCATGCCTTCACCAACTCGAGCGCCGGTGTGGCGGATATCGGAACGCTGGGCGGTGCTGACAGCGAGGCGCTTGCGCTAAGTCAGGACGGCCATGTGGTGGGCTCGGCGGAGGACCAGAATGGCACGAAGCAGGCCTTCGTCTATTACCCCGGCGGTATGACGGATTTGAATACGTTGATTTCGCCATCGTCAGGCTGGCATTTGGACTTTGCGACCGGGATCAATGATGCGGGGCAGATTGTGGGGAGCGGAACCATCAATGGGGAGCGGCATGCGTATCTCTTGCAACTCTCCAGCACGGAACTGGCGGGAAGCAGTGCGCCGGAGCCCGGGACGTGGGGATTGGTGGCGGCTGGATTGTTGGTGCTGGCGATCCGGAGGATTCGTTAAACTGCTGTAGATGCTTCCCGTTCCCGCCGACTTGACGCTGCTGCTGCATGCATACAGTGCCGGGGACAGAGCTGCGTTCGACCAGATCATCCCGCTGGTTTATAACGAACTGCACAAGATCGCCCGGGGCTGTGTGGCGGAGAATAACCCGACGTTGCTGCAGCCAACCGCTCTGGTGAATGAAGCTTGGCTGCGTTTGGCGGGGCGTGCGGTGCCGGAACTGGCGAGCCGCAAGCATTTTTATGTGGTGGCCGCGACGATCATGCGGCAGATTCTGGTGGACTACGCGCGGGCGCGGAATTCGGAGAAGCGCGGGGGCGGGGTTCCGCATGCCGAGTTGACGATTGACATGGCGGGAGCAGCGACCGCGGCACCGGGGGTGCTGGAGTTACATGACGCTCTGGATGCGCTGGCGGCGGTGGACCCGAGGAAGGCGCGGATTCTGGAACTGCGGTTCTTCGGGGGCCTGAGCGTGGAGGAGACGGCCAGTGCGATGGGGCTTTCGCCGGCGACGGTGCACCGGGATGCGCGGTTTGCGCAGGCGTGGTTGTTGACGGAACTGGCGGGGTGAGTGGGGAGATTGCCTGTTACATGGAAAGGCGGGTTGACAACCCGCCGCAGCTTGGCAAGCCGCCCCACAATCAGAGGTTAGCGGGTCTTCCAAGCCTCCCGGATCGCCGCGATATGACCGGCGTGCTTCTCGACGTGCATGACGAAGAGCTCGGCCAGAGCCTGTACCGTCATGGGTCCGCGGACGGCGTGTTGTCCGGTGCGGGCGAGGCCAGCCTCGCCGATTTTGGCCAGAATGTCGGCGTTATCGCGCCGCAGCAGCGTGAAAACAGCCATGGATTCCGCCACAGGCGCACTGGTGTAATCGAGCTTCTCTGCCCACACCGCCTCCTTGAAAGCGTTCATCGGCGGGTTGTCTTCGGCCAGCATCTGGCGGAAGCGCGCACCGGCCACGATCTCGGTATCAGCCAGGTGCCGTAGATACTGCTTGATATTCCACTTGCCCGGGAAAGCGTGGAAGCCGGCCTCTTCCTCCGTGATGCCTTCCAGCACTTTTTCGAGTACCTCAGGGCCCTGCTTGTAGCGTCCAAAGAGTTCGTTCATAGGTTTCTCAGTAATAATCGGCACAACTCATGTAGTAGCCGCACTTCGCGCAGAAGAGTTTGCACTTCCGGGACTCGAGTTTTGTCGAGCAGACGGGGCAGTAAAGCATCGGGTTTTCATCCGATATGTCGATTTGTTCGGCGGGCGGTTGCGGCTGGTTCACGAAATAAGCATCATTATACGTATCTGGAGGCGTTCAGCCATCATGCGGATCAAACCGGCAGTTCTGATTACAGCGGTAATCGTTTCAAGTGCAGTGGCACAAAGGGGAATGCCGGAGCGTCCGGTCCGGCAGGCGGCGCGCGGCACACACGCGGCGGTTGCGGCGGGCAGTGATTACGCCACCGATGCCGGTATGCGGATGTACCAGGCTGGCGGGAACGCGGTGGATGCGGGTGTCGCAGCCATGTTCGCAGCCTCCGTGACCGAGTACTCCCACTTCGGCTTCGGCGGGGAAGCGCCGATCTTGATTCGCACGGCGGACGGCAAGGTCCATGCGATTGCCGGCGTGGGCACCATGCCGAAGATGGCGACGGCGCAGTTCTTCCGTGACCGGCCGCTGCAACTCGGCGAAATTCTGGAGCAGCCCGATAAATCCGGCTTGAAGGGTATGGTCCCTGTGGCCGGGTTGATGTGCGCCTTGGTGCCGGGCATGCCCGATGCCGGGATGACCGCGCTGCGCGAGTACGGCACGAAGAGTTTCCAGGAGATCATCGAGCCGGCCATCGAACTGGCTGATGGCTCCGCGATTGATGAAATGCGGTCGAACTCCATCAACTTCAGCAGTGAGTTCTTCAGCTTGTGGCCAACCTCGCGGGCGCACTTTATGCCGGACGGGCGTGCGCCGCTGCCGGGACAGATCTTCCGGCAGCCGGATCTCGCCAGGACGTTGCGCGGCATGGCCGATGCAGAGAAAAAGGCACTGGCCGCAGGGAAAGATCGGAAACTGGCCATCGACGCCGTGCGGGATTACTTCTACCGCGGCGAGATTGCGCGCAAGATCGACGAATTCAGCCGCAAGAACAAGGGCCTGCTGCGCTATGAAGATTTCGCGGCCTTCCATCTCACACCCGAAGACGCTTACTCCACCGAGTTCCATGGCGTGAAGGTCTACAAACCGGGCTTCTGGAGCCAGGGACCTTCCATGATTGAAGCGCTGAATATCCTCAATAACGTGGATTTCAACGGGATGCGGCATAACTCCGCGGAATATATTCATACCCTGGTGGAAGCTCTGAAACTGGCTTATGCCGACCGCGACACTTACTACGGTGACCCTAAGTTCGCGAAGGTACCCGCGGACCAGTTACTCAGCGCCAGTTATGGTGCCGAACGCCGCAAGCTGATCAGCAGTGACGCGTCACTGGATTTCCGCCCCGGCACCTTTGCGGATGTTCCCGGCGTGCACCCTTCACAATCCCGTATCACGCGCGCGGCGAAGATCGATGACTTTCTGATGGCGCACGACACAACCTGCGTGGATGCGATTGACAGCAATGGTGTGATGTTCTCCGCCACACCTTCGGGAGCGTGGCTGCCTTCGGTGATTGCCGGAGATACAGGCATCCCGCTGACTGAGCGCGCCCAGAGCTTCCTGCTGGTGGAAGGGCATCCCAATGAACTGGCTGGCGGCAAACGCCCGCGTGTGACGTTGAGCCCCACGCTGGTGACACGGACCGATGGCAGCCCCTACGCAGTGCTCTCCACACCCGGTGGTGACAATCAGGAGCAGAGCCTGATTCAGGTACTGCTGAATGTGGTTCTGTTCCGCATGGGTTCGCAGACGGCGATTGAGGCACCGCGCTTCCAAACGCGGCACCTGGTATCGAGCTTTGACAACCATGCGATGAACCCCGGCGACTTACAACTCGATGAACGTATCTCGACGGCGGTCAGTGAAAACCTTGCCGCGCGGCATCACATCGTCAGTATTAAGTCTCGCTGGGATAGCGGCGCAGCGCCGGTGATCGTGCGGGTAACTCCCGATAAAGTTGTGGAGGCTGGCGCGGACCCGTGGGGTTACCGCTCCATGCGGGCGTACTAACTTACTTCTTGATGAACCGGATATTCTTCAGCTTGAGAGTATTGGGTCCATCCTGCTGGCTTAAGTCAATCAGCGAGAGCGACCGCAAGTTATCGAGATCCAGCTTGCCGTTGGGGTCTTGCGGGCCGTTGGCATCGGCGGTGAAAGCGGAGAGCACGATCTCGCGGTGGTCCATCTTATTCGGAGTGAGGACGGTGAAATCCACGTTGTAGCGCGCGGCTTCGGGGCCGTGGTTCCGGCCTTCCGCCAGTGCCCAGATGAACTGGCCGGGCTTCGAAGATTCCACATCGAAGGCGAGGTGCGTCGCGCCGCGATAATCCTGCTTTGCCAGCGGATGAACGAAGATCACGGCCTGCTCCGGCTGCTGCTGATAACTCAGGCTCAAGGCACCGTCTTCCATCTTGAACTCCGCCGCTCCAGGAGCGATCCACATCGCTTGCGGCGCGGAGAAATCATCAACAGCCATCGCCTCCCGCGGTTTCGCAGGTTCGCGCGAGAGCTCAAAGTTGCGGATCGAGATGGTGTGATCACCGTCATGCGAGGTGGTGAAGATGGGCGGCCCCGCATGGCTGAACATCTGCGAAATATCCAGAAAGCCAACGCCTTCGAGATCATCGCCGAGCTTGCCATCGGCGTCTTTGGGCTCATTCGGACCTTCGCCTTCCACGAAATCCGCCACGCTGAGAACCACAGGCTGCCAGCCCTTGCCGGTGGACCAGAACGCCGCCGTATAATTGCCGCCGCCGGGCTTCTTTTCGCTCAGCACCACGGCGATGGCGAAGGCCGATTCCGTCTTCACCTCAAACCGCACGGACTGCAGACCCTTCGCCGAAATCTCCCCCAACGGATGTACCAGCATGCTCATCGCCGGTGGATTCTCGACCTTGTACCCGAAGTGCAGTGCGCCGCCGTCCACTTTGAGGGTGGCACCGGGCTTGCCCATGGTGACCCAGCCTTCCTCATTCGAGACAAACGTGCACTTGAGAATTGGTTCCGCGGCGAACACGCCTGTTGCCGAAACCGCCAATACAGCGACAATGGACATGAGTCTCATGCCAGACGATACGAATATTCCGGCCGGGCCGTTCAAACTTCGGATGCAGGACGTCATTTTGGCGCTCCTTTTCGCGGCCATGGCGCTCTTGCCCCCGCAGGACCCCTGGGAACTGGCGCTCATAGCCACCCTCGGCATTCTACAACTTCTGGAGGGACGGATTCCGCTGCTCCGGCGCGCCGCGGGCCGCGTGACGTTTATCCTGCTGCAATTCATCGTGGGCTGGGTGCTGATCGGCTACTCCGGGGGCATTGAGAGCACTTACTATCTCGTGTTCCTCTTTCCCATGGTTTCTGCCGCGACCTATGTGGGCATCATTGGCACGCTGGCGGTGTCGATCGCGGCCTGTGCGGCATATTCTTCCTTCCTGTTATTCATCGATTGGGAGCACTTGTATCTTGCGCCAGATCAAATCAAAGTCTTCGAACTGCGCCTGCTGGTGCTGGCCATTACCGCGGTGCTGGTGAACTCGCTGGGCGATGCGCTGCGGAAACGTTACCGCGAATACCAGGCTCTGGCTGCCCAGTTGGCCGAGACAAACGCGAATCTGTTGGCGGCAGAGGCAACGGTCCGGCGAAGTGAACGCCTTGCCGCTTTGGGTCAACTCTCGGCGGGCTTGGCGCATGAGCTCAGGAATCCGCTGGGCAGCATACGTGGCTCGGCCGAGATGTTGTCGAAATCGAAGGCCGCCCTCGAGAATCCATTGGCTGGCGAATTGGCGTCGATTATTTCCTCGGAAGTGGACCGCACCAACTCTCTGGTGACCCGGTTCCTGGATTTCGCGCGGCCTTTGCAGCCAACGGTGGAGGCCAATGTGGACGTGCGGCATGTGCTGGATGAAGCGATCCGCCGAGCGGGTGTGCAGGTGATCCGCAATTATGCGCCGGAAGTACCGCCGCTGCCGATTGATCCGGAGTTGATGGAGCAAGTGTTCCTGAATCTGCTCTCGAACGCGAAGGAAGCGTCGCCGCAGGGTTCGCCAGTGACCGTCCGGGTCCGTTTGTCAGGCGATGAAGCTGAGATCAGTGTGATTGACCGCGGCGTTGGCATTGCCGCGGAGAAGTTGGATACCATCTTCAATCCCTTTGTGACCACAAAGAAGACCGGCGTGGGTCTGGGCCTGGCCATTGTTGCGAAGATTGTGGATGAACATGGCGGGCGCCTTGCCGTGGAAAGTGAACCGGGGAAGGGCAGCACATTCCGGGTGCTGTTGCCCTTGAAAAATACAAAATGAAGAAACGCATTCTTATCGTTGAAGACGAAGACAAGCTGCGCAGAATTATCGAACTGCAGATGCTCGATTCCGGCTTTGATGTGGTGAAGGCCGCGACCGCCGAAGAGGCACTGCCACTGATTGACCGCTCCGACTTGATCCTGACGGATTTGAAGCTGCCCGGTATGTCGGGCCTCGAGATGCTGCAGATCATACGCCGCCAGGACCTGCATATTCCCATGATCCTGATGACCGCGTTCGGCACCGTGGAGAACGCCGTGGATGCGATGAAGGCCGGGGCCGTGGATGTACTGCTGAAGCCCTTTGCGCTGGATCATCTCACCGCCGTGGTGAACAAAGCGCTGGAAATCAAAACGCTGCGCGATGAGAACCGCACGCTCAAGGAAGAACTGGGGCGCAAGTATCAGTGGGATAACATCGTGGGCCGCAGCCATGCGATGCAGCAAATTTTCGCTACCATCATGCGGGTGGCCCCATCGCGCGCCACCGTATTGCTGGCTGGCGAATCAGGCGTCGGCAAAGACCTGATCGCACGCGCCATTCACCACCACTCGACGCGCAAAGACCGGCCATTCGTGAAGATCAATTGCACCGCACTGCCGGAGAATCTTATGGAGAGCGAACTCTTCGGCTATGAGAAGGGTGCGTTCACCGGCGCGAATATCTCCAAGCCCGGTAAGTTCGAGCAGGCGGATACCGGCACCGTGATGCTGGATGAAATCGGTGATGTGCCGGCTAACATACAGGTGAAGTTACTGCGCGTGCTCCAGGAGCGCGAGTTTGAGCGACTGGGCAGCAATAAGACCATGCATATCGACGTGCGCGTCATCGCCGCCACCAACCGCGATCTGCGCGCGGCACTGGAAGATGGCACCTTCCGTGAGGATTTGTATTACCGCTTGAATGTAGTGCCCATTGAGATCCCGCCCCTGCGTGAACGCAAGGATGATATCCCGTATCTGGCGCAACATTTTGTGGATCGGCTTTCACCGGAGAATGGCGGCCGCGTGAAGACGGTGACGGAAGCGGCCATCGAAAAGCTCCGGAATTACTCCTGGCCCGGCAATGTGCGCGAGTTGGAAAACGTGATTGAGCGGAGTATCGTGATGGCCTCGGGTGAGAAGTTGGAAGCCGATGATATCCGTCTGGATATGGCCCTGCGGACACGCCAGCACACCACGGGGGAACTGGGTCTACCGGAGGGGATGTCGCTGGATGCCTACGAACAGGAACTCATTCGGAACGCGCTCAAGAAGGCCGACAATAATAAGAGTCAGGCCGCGAGGTTGCTCGGGTTGACGCGGAATGCACTCCGGTACCGTCTGACGCAGATGGGGATTGAGAGCTAGCAGCGGTTCAGAGCAGCTTTTCAATCTCAAGCACGGTCCGCCAGTTGCGTGCCGTGCTGATGGTCTTGAGCTTCGAATCAAAGTAGGCATTGGTGAGTTTCGTATTGCCCATGCCATGGGGGCAGTGCAGATAAATCTCCGCTCGGCCAACGTGGAAGAAATCCCCTGGCGACCGGTTGGGGTCGAGCATGCTTGTGTCGCCCGCGGGAGCTTCGAGGAACATCAGATGGAGGTTTTCCACCTCCCCGAACGGGTTGGCGGCGATTGCGGCCCGCCAGGCGCTGGCGGTACGGAGCACGACTGGAACGTTGAGGTTGTGGCGTTCCGCGATGGCCGCTTTGACACGTGAGGCCAGCGTTTGGAGGAGATCGCTGTCGGTCAGGAACACCACGTTTCCGCTCTGGATGTAAGTTTGCACCTCCGCGCAGCCCAAGTCCGCAAAGATCTGTTTGAGATCTTTCATCGCGAGCTTGTTTTTGCCGCCGACATTGATACCGCGCAGCAGCGCGACGGAACGTTCCTGCTTCACTGCAGT
>CAIXXM010000117.1 GCA_903923395.1 uncultured Acidobacteriia bacterium | reverse complement strand
TACGTGAGAAGCACTACGCTGACCAAAGCCCTCTGCGCCGGGATCTTACTGCTGCCCGCGCTGCATGGAAATCTGCTCGAATTTTCGAGCTTTCTTGCTTATGACTCGGGCACAATCTACAGTTATACAAACAATGGCAGCCTGAGTTCGCCCAGCGGCACATTGAATGCCGATGCGGATGTGTATTTCATTTTCTATCCCGGCAACATTCCGTCTTATGCGCTCAAGCAGACCCTTCCCACCGGGCCCGTGCATGCGACGCTGGTGCGGAACAGCACTTCTCCGACGGCGGCGACTTGCAGTGGCGGATGCACCAACGGCAACACGGTATCGCAGCCCATCGGCATTGGCAGCATTGTTTTCTATCTCTACGGCACTTCGCAGATTCTGTTTGAGATCAACAACGCGAAAAATAACATTACTGGAACGCTGGGGGGAACTACCGGTGGATTCAGTGCTTCCTCGGGGGGCTCGTCTTTCAGTTACTACTCTGACTACATAGACTTCACACAGACGGACCAGTTAGTTAGACCGCTCCATCTCTTTGAGCACCATTGTGGATGCAGATAGTTCGAAGACGGGGCTGACGTTGAATGCCAATGGCTTGTTGAACTCGTTCACAGCGCAGGCCAGCGGTAACTTCTCGGCGGAGTTTGTCCAAACCCCTGAACCGGCCAGCAGCCTGCTTCTCTGCGGCGCCGGCCTGCTGTTTCTGCGTAAAAAGCAAAAGGGGCAGTAAGCGCCTGAGCACCTGCTGCCCCTGGAGGGATTCCGGAGTGCCGCTTGTCTAAGCCATCACTTTGGCAAGCGCAGTCTGGAATTTCTTCATTTCTTCCATCGTGCCGACGGTGACACGTACCTTCGTGGGCCAAACGGGCCAGATGCGTCCGATATACACCTTTTCATCCGCAAGAGCCTTGACGAGATCTGCACCCGGGCGGCCCGCTTCCATCATGAAGAAGTTGGTGCCGCTCGGGATATAACTTATTTTCCTCTTCTCCAGGAATTCGAAGGTGTTTTCGCGAATCCTCTTGTTGATGGCACGTCTCTCGGCAATCAAGCCCTTGCTCTTCATACTCGCCGTCGCGCAGGCCAGGCCGGTGATAGGCAGCATGCCGCCGCCGTAAGGCCGGAGTTTCGCGAGCAGGTCCGGGCGTCCCATGGCAAAACCGGCGCGGATGCCTGCCATGCCATAGATTTTGGAGAAGGTGCGGAGGACGATAACATCCTTGTCCGCCGCAACGAGATCATTACAGGGCTTCGCGGTTTCCGAGAAGTGGATATAGGCTTCATCCACAATCACGACGGCATCTTTCTTCTTATTCGCGAGGAGGAACTCGATATCCGCGCGGGGCGTTTCCGAACCACTGGGGTTATTCGGATTGCAGACGTAGTAAGCGCCGGCATTGGGATCGGCCTTGAACATGGCCTGGACATCATGCGCGTAGTTCTCTTTGAGCGCAACCTTCACGGTCTTGCTGCCGATGAACTGCGGCGCGCCGCCGCCATAACCGGGATCTGCCATGACCCAGCTGCGGGTGGGGGACGTAAAGGCGCAGGAAACACGGTGCAGAGGGTCACTGGAACCCGCATACGCAGCGATGTATTCGGGCTTGACGCCTTCGATTTCCGCGGCTGTCTTGGTGAAGTCACCCTGCTCATTGAAGGGGGAGTAACGTCCACCATGAGGGGCGACTTTAGCGATCGCTTCGAGACCGTCTTTGCAAGGGCCAAGCGGGTTCTCATTGGAACTGATGCGCACTGCATCGGCATCCATGGCGCGGCTGCGGGCTCCACGGGAAAGAGTGCGCTGGTCGGCATCCTGTGCCATAGCGAACTCGTTATAGAAGGGGAATGCCGCCCCGGCGGTTAGCAGGCTGGCGATCCGCCCGACCTGTCTTCTGGTAAATCCGCGTTCCAGAAAGGATTCGACATCCTTCTGCTTCATCTGCATACTGTTCACCTCGCGTGTATGACTTTTGTGATCGGCAAATCAGCTCAGTCGGAGAGCACTTGACAGCAAACAGGGATGTTTCTCAGAGGTTATAGGGAGCGCGGGAAGATGTCAAGAAAATGCTTGCGTCAACCCCGGTGCAGCTGTTGTGAATTGCGCCACACGAGATACCGGTTGCGGTGTCCGCACATCTGACACGAGAACACAATGAAGCGGGCGGCGAGAAGGATATAACTGGCAAGCTTCTCCATTCCAGTCCGCGGGACGCGACGGAGATCGTCCGATTTACAGCGGTGGCAAAGCATATGTATGATTCAATACTCTACTTCTTTTCGCCCTGCAATTCAATATGGCGAACAGCATAAGGTGCGGTGACGTAAGCAGCGACCAGGCTTTGATTTCCATCGTTATCAATCGCCTTGACGCCGAGCACCACGGTATCGATGTTCACGCCGGGGAGCGTGTATTCATTCACTTTGCCGACGAAGATTTCCGTCTCCCAAAAAGCGCTGGTGGTGGAGCGCATGACGATGGAATAGCCAGCGAGGTCGGCTGCGGGTTTGGGGTCTGTCCAGCGCAGTTGTGCGTCGTACATGGTTTTGCCGCGGGCAAGCGTGGGCTGAACGCGGGCGGGCGTGGTGGCTGTCGCTTGGCTGACGCGGGCCACGGCGGGGGCGGAAGGTGCGAGGGCGAGGCTCGCTGCAGCGGCGGCATTCACCTTGGCAACCATGGCGGTGTAGGATGGCGAGGCTTTGTCAAAGGTGTCGCGTTCGGAGTGCTGTGCGCCGAGGTTTTCGACCGGCGTGGTGAAACGGACTGCAGCGAAGCCATTGGCGGCGAAGGGAGTGTGGTCACCACCGCGGCCGAAGCGGTCCGCGCGGAAGATGGGGTTCGCTTTCATGCCGGGCACATAGCGTTCCGCGGTCTCCTTCACGTAGCGCGCCAGCGCGCGTGACGGTGAATCATTCGGATCATCACTGTAAACGTTGACCAGGCGGTTGGCGGTTTGGCCATCGCCTCCGACATCGTTGCCGATGATGTCATTGTTCAAAACGGCTTCGATCTGCTGCTTTTCGAGCTTGGCTTTCTCGGCCATCAGGCTGGCACCAACGAGTCCGATCTCTTCACCCGCGAAGGCAACGAAAACGATGGTCTTTTCGAATTTATACTGGCTCATCACACGGGCCAGTTCCATCACGGCCGAGGTGCCGCTGGCATCATCACTAACCCCTGGCGCGATGGCATCGGCCGATTTTTCGTTATCCATGCCGACAACGGCGCTCTCTTCCCCGCCCGGTGCGGGTGCTCCGGCGCGGCGGATGATGTTCAGCGAATCATAGTGGCCGCTAATCACAATGCGCTTTTCCGGTTGTGTGGTACCAGGCAGGACGGCGACCACGTTCATGAGTTCCACGTCACGCCAAATACGGCCCTGCTTCTTCACCTGGTAGCTGTCAAAGGCAACTTCCAGCTTCGGGCTGTAGCTGCGGAACTCATCGTAGATCCACTGGCGGGCGGCGCCAATGCCGCGATCCTTTGAGGTGGTGTCTGAGAAGTCGCCCCGTGTGCCGAAGGCTTCCAGCTTTTTCAAGTTCCCGGCAATCTTTTCGGCGGAGACCTCGCTGACGATCTTCTGCACCATCGGATCGACTTTGCCGGAGACCTGAGCATTGGCGCACACCGCGCCCCAGAGCAGCAGCGCTGCCAGAGTGAAGTTCTTCATGTGAAAAAACAATGTAACAGAGTGGCCGACTAGAATTCGAGCCGGAAACTTCCCTGCATGGTTCTGGGCTGGAAGCCATAGGCTCCAAAGCTGGTGTTGCGGTCTGTTATCCCGTTGGTGCCGGGGGCGTTGAGCCCCTGCCGGTTGAACACGTTAAACATGTCCACGGCGATGCGCAGGCTGATCCGTCCGCTTTCCGTGAAGCGCACAGTCTTGCGGATGGAGGCGTCCTGATCCCAATTGAAGGGTCCGAGGCGGTATTGATTGCGGAAGGGATTCAGGCCGGTGTTGTAGGCGACCTGCTGGAGCGTGCCGTTCGTGAGCCGGATGTAGACGTTGTTGGTGTCATAATCCCCGGTGGCCGCGCCTGGAGTTCCATAGGGCACCAGCGGCGTCACGGCGGGCTTCAAGTTCGCGGGTAGACCTTCAATACCGTTGGGCATGCCGTATTGATTCACGCTGTTGATGAGTTTGGGCGAGATGTAGCCGTTCCAATAGTAGTAGCCGTTGAAGCAGCGGGTATCGGCAGGAGTCTTCGCGGTCGAAGGCGTGGAGGTGCAGTCTTCAATGGGGTATTTCGTGCCGTAGACCTCCACGGGCGCGCCGGTGAAGTTCCAATTCGAGGAATCAAGGGCGAACCACGTGCTGACGATGGTGCCGCTGCCGGTCATGCTCCAACCGCCGATAGCCTTATCGAGCCACTTGGGCGCGCTGCTGAGGAACTGCTTGCCGCGGCCTAAGGGGAGGTCATAGATCCAGTTCCAGCGCACGCGATGCTTCGGCACGCCGGTATCGCGCTGGTAGTTCAGGAATTTATTGAGAGCAGCGGGGTCAGTGGGCACGGTGCCGGACAGGAATGCGGCAGGCGTGGTGCCGGCGGAGTCACGGAAAGAATTGCCGCCGAGCCGGTATGCATTCGTCAGCGTGTAATACGCCTGGAACTGCAGTCCGCGGGAGAAGCGTTTGTCGATCTCCGCCACGAACAATTCCGAGTTACTCATGCCGGTCTTGGCCAGCATGTTGATGGTAGTGTAGGCGTTCGTATCGTAGGTTCCCCGGGCGACACTCGAATAGCTTCCCGTGGGCAATGGCTGATAGGTGGAGACATACCAGTCATAAGTGGTTTGCTGCGGATTGATGTTATTCAACTGGTCGAGATTGAAGCCGTGCTTGCCGCTGTACTTCAGGCGGAGGACCATGTTGCGTCCCAGTTCCTTTTCGATTTCAAGGTTCCACTCATGAATCTTTGTGGTGGGCATGCTGTTCGACATTGCATTGACCGTCTGGCCGATACCGAGGGAATTGGGACTGGTAATATCGACGGGGTTCGTGGTGTTCAAACCAGCAACAAGAGTGGAGTTGTGCGTCAGCAGGTAACTGTTATTGCCGTCAGGACTGTAAGCGGAGTTGTTGGGGTTGTACTGGAACGTGGCGTAAAACGGTGCCTGTTGCTTGAACTGGACCAGCAGGGTGCGGACGGGCAACAGGGAGAGATAGAGTCCATAGCCGCCACGGAGCACGAAGGACTTGCGGCCATCGAGGAAGCGGTAGGCAAAACCGATACGCGGCCCGAAATCCTTCAAATTGCTGGGGAAGAAGTTATTACTGACGCCCGCCTGCTGGGCGGTCTCAAATGTGACGTTGACCTTCTGGAAGTTATTGATGACCTGCTGTGTCGTTGTGCCGTTGCCGGTGTAGTAGCTGAGCGGCTCGCCGAGCACGATGGCATGGTTTTTCTGGTCAAAGCTGTTGATGAGATGCGAGGGATCACTCCAGGCCGGGTTCAAATCCCAGCGGAGGCCGGGGAGAATCGTCAGGCGTCCGTTGACGCGCCAGTTGTCCTGGATATACATTCCATAGTTCTTCTGGTCGATCTTCATGGTGCCGCGCACCAGATAGACGCTGTAAGTAGCTGCTGCGCCGAGATAGAAGTTTGCTGCATCGAAGCCAGTGTTGCCGACGGCGACCGGAGAACTGGTGGAACCGCTGGAAGAGCTTTCGAGCGCAGTGGCGAGACTGTTGAACGTGGCGCTGCCGGAGATGTTTCCTTCGTCGACCAGATAGCGCTGGATTTCGTCATGGAAGGTCCAGCCGAACTGAAGGGTGTGGTTGTTCTTGATCCACGAATAGTTCTGTTGGGCCGTCATGACGCCGCTGCTCAGTCCGCGGCGGTTATCGCCTTCCAGATACTGCGTGAAATTCGTGCCGACGCTGCTGATACTGGGCCAGCCGATTTCTCCGTAGGGATTCGGCAGCCCCAGGAACGAAGACCAATTCTGTTGCTGCTCGGGAGCGCCCGTAATGGTGCGGGAGGTCAGCCACACCTTGTTCAGCAGGGTTTCCACAAAGAAAGACGGAGTGAAGACGTGGGTCTCACTCAATGCCCCGCCCCAGCCCTGCAATGGGATATAAGTGACGTTGGCGGCATTGGTCGAGATAGGAACGCCGGTGCCACTGCCGGACGCGAGGCCCCAGGCAAGCTGCGTGTTCCAGTTGGCCTTGGCGAAGAAGTTATCTTTATTGCCGAAGCGGTGGTCAATACGGATGACAGCAGGATTGTTGTTCTGATTGGCCGTGGAACCGCTGCCAATGGCGTACTTGAGATTGGAGGCAATGTTGGGCTCGGTGGTATCGGTCGGCAGAGGCGTGAGGCCATAGAGATATTTGGCGAGCGGGCTTTCGCGGCTCGCGGGTATGGCGTTGCCGGGGAAAGGTGTGCGGACGGTGATGGGGCGGTTGGAGATGGTTTGGACCGCTCCGGTGGCAGGATCGTAGATCGTGATGGGCAGTCCGGTGCTGGTTTCGAGTCCTGCGAAGTTACCCTGCCGTTGCGCGGCAGTGGGTACGGAGAAGGAGTAAGTCAGGCCCTGGCGGACGGAGATTTGTTCGCGGGAGAAGAAGAAAAAGGTGCGGTTCTTGCCGTCATAAAGAGTCTTCTTTCCATTGAGGCCAAACGAGGGGATCACCACAGGGCCGCCGATGGAACCTCCGTATTCGTTGCGGATCAACTTCGGCAGGTTGAAGGGTGTACCGTTGTAATTCACATCCTGCAGACGTTTGGCGATGCCGCAGCAGTTGTTCCGGGTGGTCTCGTAAAAAGAGACGACATAGCGGTTCGTGCCGGAGCGGGTGGAGACGATGACCGAAGCGGGCGTGGAGGATTTCGCGTTCCCGGTGCTGGTTTCAACGCGAACCTCTCCGATGGATTCGAGCCCCTGCAAGCCCTGTGAGCCGCCAAATTCCCGATTGGTGGCCGAAGCACCATCCTGCGAGTAGGTGGTGGAATAGGTCATCATGCCGCCGGTGCGCGCGCCGTCATTGGTGGCACCGCCGCCGAATTCAATGCCGGGCGTTACATCCATCAGGAGGGTATTGAGATCGCGTCCGTTGATGGGTAGTTCCTTGATGCGCTGCTGGTCAAGAGTGGTTGCGTCAGTGGCTTCGGTTGTGGTCACAAGGGGAACGTCGGCCGTGACAACGACGGTTTGTTTGATATCACCGGGGACCATGGTGGCGGCAAGTTGAACGGTCGCACCGGCATCGAGGGTGATTTCCTCCTCCCAGGCTTTCATGCCTGGATGTTCAGCGCGGACTTTGTATTTACCGATTTGTACGGGCGGAAAGAGGAAGAAGCCCTCGTTATTCGTGACAGAGGCGGACTTGACCCCGGTTTCATCGCCTGTGATGGTGACCTTCGCGCCGCGGACCATCGCGCCGGTGGTGTCTTTGACCGTGCCCTGTATGGTGCCGCTGCCGGAGTTTTGCGCCAGTACGGCGGATGCCAGCAGGAAAAGAGCGCCGAGCGTGCGGGTGAGTAAAGTCATCGTTACCTCTGTGAAGAACATTATGTTTATCACATAGCCGCTCCCGGGCAGTAGTATTGCAATCCGAATCGGTAGACCGGCTATTTCGCCGGAGCGAACTGCGCTTCGACGAGAGCCGAAAAGGCGCCGGAGAACCAGCCGGCTTTACCTGGCACGCCGCGGGTAACTTTTCCGTATTCGAGGTTCTTGGAACTGCTGCCGTAAGGCCACCACCAGACGCTGCCATCGGCATCCGTTACATGGCGGATTTCCTCGAAAGAACCGGTAGCAGCCAAGGCCTTCAAGTATCCGGGAGCGGTAGCGGGCACCCGGGTATCCAGGGGGCTGACCGGCGCGGAGGACCACGAGATCGCCTTCACCTTGGGTTGGTAGATGAGATTGGCTTCTGAGATGGCGAATTCCATGGTCTTGCGGTAGCGGACATCACTGGCGGGCAGGAAGCCGTAGTAGGTCATGAGGGTGGTGTCAGACTCCTCACCATCGGCAATTTGCAGGGGTTTGCGGCCATCGGCATAAGTGCCTTCCACAAAGCGGCCGTCGAGCACGGTCTTATCGAGGATTGCCGCTTTCACTTTGTTGGCGGCATCTTGCCACGTGCGGGCGGCGGCGTTATCGGCGTAGACCTCCTGCAGGATCTTTGCCCAGCCGGAGAAGGCCTTCCAGACGGCAATGTTGGAGCCGGTGTGGTAATCGCAGTCCAGTGCGCCATCGCTGATGTAGCGCGTGGGGAAGAGCCAGATATCGGGGTTGACGCGTGTAGCAGCTACAGCAGTGAGTAAGTCATTCCATTTCCCGTGCAGTTCCGGATGAGCAAGGAAGAACTGCTTATCGCCGGTCTTCTCGTAATAGAGGGACGCAAGGATGACACTGGCCACGGTGAGGCTGACCGAGTGACTAATGCCACCCTGCACAATTTGGCCGGCGTGGCGTATGTCGAATTCATCGAACCAGAGGATGAGCTTTTGGGCCAGTGCAGGCTCCCACGTCATCAGGGGGAGGCTGGAGTAGTACATATCTTTGATCCAGATCTGGCGTGTGGCGGGATAACTTCCCCAGTTCGAGCCAGCGACCTTGCCAGTGCCTGACATGGCGATGCTTTGCAGCGATTCCAGAATCTGGCGTTCACGGAATTCAGAGAGCCAGGGATCCACAGCGGACTGCCTGGGGCCGAGCCGCTGGCGATGGTACTGCAACGTTTCCGCAAGCCAGGTGTCAGAGCCCTTGCGGTTGATTTGCTGAATGACGGGGTCGCCGGGCATGTAGAGGATTGCCGGAACCCAGACGGACTTGCCGGGGGCCAGATCAAAACTCTTGGAGGGCTGAAAAGCAGGCGTGTCCGCGAGGCCGATCTCGAATTCGTACGGGTCGAATTGCGCCCAGCTGAGATTGCCCCGGGAATTTTGTTTTGCGCTCCAGAGTTTCGGCAGGAGCACTTTGCCGCGCAGGTTGGTTTGCGAGGTATTGGTTAATTGTGCCGCATAGATGACGCCGCGCAGTCTTTCCGCACCATCACTGGAAATTGGCGCATAAGTGAGCAGCGTTACTGTGTAAGTGCCGTCCGGGGATGTTAGCCGCGTGATGGGCAGGATGTTATCCAGCAATCCTGTGGAGACGTCCCAATCGACCTTCGCAAGATCCGTGGGTTTGGCCGCGCCGTCCATTTGCAGGCGGAAAGAGTAAGGTCCATAGCTGGAGGAATCCTTGGCTGTCCACACACCGCTCCAGCCCGAGGGATGGCTCGCGCCGCGGTAACTCTCCCGGTAGATCGTGAGGAACTTCAATTCGCCAAGAGGGCCGACGTTGGCGAGGACCTTGTTATTACCGGTATCGAAGGTGAGATGGTCAAAGTTCTTGTTTTCGCTGAAGTGGGATTGGGCATCGCCCTGGGTCCACGTGCCGGCATGGCGGTCGATGTGGAACATGCTGCTCCAGGCTTGCTTGAGCGCGGTGATGTCTTGCGGGCAGGCGGAGGAGACAAGCAGAAACGTAAGCAGCGGAGCGCGCATATAGGCGCAAGAATAACATGCAACTTTATCGCTTTAGGTACGCACTTATGACACGCCATCGCTCTTCAGATCATCACTTGGAAAGGCCACGCGCAGAGCGTTGAGGATGGCTGCGATATCGATGACCTCCTGCGCGACGGCACCGAGAACCGGCGTGAGCAGTCCCGCCGCGGCTATCCCCATGAGGGCGATGCTGACGCCCATGCCGCCGCAGGCGCTTTCGATGGCGATGCGCTTCATGCGGCGGCCGATGTGGATCAGTTCATCGACCTTTTCGAGAGAGCTTTCAAAGATCACGGCATCGGAGGCTTCCGCTGTAACGTCGCTGTTGAGTCCGAGGGCAATTCCAACCGTGGCGGCTTGCATGGCGGGTGCATCATTGATGCCGTCACCCAGAAACAACGTTCGGGCCTTGCGGGATTCCTCCCGCACGATGGCAAGCTTTTCTTCCGGACTCCGGCTGAACAGGGCTTCGCCGATACCGACCAAGTCGGCGAGATAGCGAACTTCCGCTTCCCTGTCGCCGGAAAGTAACATGATCCGGTTGACGCCGTGGTTGGGTGCGAGATGTCCGATGAAAGACCGGCTTTCTTTGCGTGGCACGTCGCGGAAACGCAGGACAGCCAGGAAACGGCCGTCTTTCAGAACGATGGATTCGAGCCCCGTGCCGCTGGGAGGCAAGGGCACATCTTCCGCATGTTTCCGGCCGGTCACTTGCATGTAGACGCCATTGACGTAACCGGAGAGTCCGGTGCCGGGCTTCTCCTGCACGCCGGAAACATAGGCGTAAATGATGCCTTCGTGGAAGGCATATTCGCGCACGGCGGCGGCGAGGGGATGTTTGGAGTATTGTTCCAGGCTGGCGGCGGCTTCGAGCACTTCACACGGGGAGACTCCTTCAGCGCAGAGGATCTCAGTTAGTGCGGGGCGTCCATAAGTCAGCGTGCCGGTCTTATCGAAGATCATGGTGCGGCAGGTGCTGATGCGTTCCAGCATGGAGGGATCTTTGACGATGATGCCGCGCGCGGCGGCAACGGAGATCGCCCCGAGAATCGCGACCGGTATGGCGAGTAACAACGGGCATGGCGTGGCCACCACCAGGACAGCGAGAAAGCGGGTGGGGTCATGACTGACCGCCCAGGCCGCACCCGCGCAGAGCAGTGCGACAAGGGTGTACCAGGCACCAAGGCGGTCTGCCACGCGGCGCATTTTGGGGCGGGAGAGTTCGGCCTGTTGCATCACCTGCACGATCTTGGCGTAGCGGCTATCGGCGGGAATGCGTTTGACTTCGATCACGAGCACGGCATCGCCATTCAATGCGCCGGAGATGACTTCCGAACCGGGCGTCTTGGAAATCTGAAAAGGCTCGCCGGTGAGGAAGGATTCGTCCATGCGGCTTTGGCCGTCAATGACTTCGCCATCCACGGGGCAGGTTTCATGGGGCAACACGGTGAGGTGATCGCCCACGCGAACGCTTTCGAGCGGAATATCTTCGAGGCCATGTGCGGAACGGCGGTGGGCGTGGTGTGGCATCCGCTTGGCGAGAGCGCCCAGCACCGTGGAGGCGCGGCGCATGGCGTAGTCTTCGAGAGCAGCCCCGCCGGAGAGCATGAGCAGAATCACAACACCGGCGAGATTTTGTCCGAGGACGAGCGAGACCAGGATGGAGATGCCGGCAAGCAGGTCTGAACCGAAATCGCCCTGCAGCGCCGAACGCAGGAGCTTCCACAAGAGCGGTGCGCTGCCGGCGATCAGCAGGAAGGTTAGCGGCCATTCGGCGGCTGGTCCGGCCAAGTCGAAAACATAGCGGGCGAGTAAGTTCCAGGCGATCAAGCTCACACTGAGGGCGGCAATGACACGCTCCTGCATAACGTCTCCTGATTATGTACCGCCGCACAACGGACCCGCCTGTGCGGCTGATTACTTGCGCTGCAAGCTTTCGATGTACCGGGTCAAGCTGTCAATCCGCATCCAGCCGAGATCCTGATCCCAGGCGATCTGCGAGAATATCGGCCCCCAAACCGGCATATCACTCGGGCCGTGGCCACCGGGGATGGGCGCTTCACCCGCGATGATCTTTTCGATCTTCTGGCGCGGGAATTCGCCGTTATTGCGCGAGGCAATGCGTGTCAGGTCAGACGGGGCAACTTTGAGCGTGGTGGCCATGGGTCCATTGCCGCGGGCGTCCGCGCCGTGGCAGACGGAACAGTAGGCCTTGTAAAGTGCGGGCCCTTGAATGGACTCGATGAGACGGGTTCCGGGTGCGGGTGGCTTTTGTCCAAAGCAACAGCACGCAAAAACGAGGAGTACCGTGAGCTGTTTCATGCCATGTAACAAGGCATTCGAAGGGCCATTGCACAGGGTGGCGAATCGGGTTGGAACAGCGCCATGCAGCGCGGAAAGCTGGGTCAGTTCACGCAGTTGTCTGCTTGATGACCTTGGCATTCTTTAAGAAATCCGGCGCGAATTCCAGACCCAGGCCAGGACCGGTGGGCAGCGCGATGGCACCGTTGCGGATTTCGAAGTTGGGGGAATACCAGGATTCCCGCTTCGGAGCCTTGCGGCGGACGTATTCCATCCAGGGGCCGATGTTCGGCGTGGAGGCTGCGAAGTGAAGGATATTGACGGAAGCGGCACCGGTCTGGGTGTTGTGCGGGCAGATCCAGAGGTTCGCGGCGCGGGCCATGCGGGCAACGCGGGCGGCGCGGATGAAGCCACCGTTGTAGTTGAGATCCGGCTGCACCACGTCCATGACTTTGTTGTCGATCATCCACTGGAAGAGCCACAGGCTGGAATCCTGCTCGCCGAAAGCGACCTTCATTTCGAGAGCGTCGGCGACTTTTTTCGTTTCGCTTTTCTCTTCCCAGGGGCAGGGCTCCTCAAACCAGAGATACTTCATCTCCTGCAGGCGCTTGCCGATTTCGATGGCGTTTTTCGCGTCATACGAACCGTTGGCATCCGCCATGAGAGTGACCTTGCCCGCCAGCTTTTTGCCGGCCAGTTCCAGGATCTTGTTGGTACGCTCCGGCGCGGCGTCGCGGTTGTCACTCATGCGGCCGCCGATCTTAAATTTCACGGCCTTGGCGCCGGTTTCCTCCACGCCGCGGACGTAGACTTCGACTTCTTCCTCAGCCGAGGCTTCGCGGGCGGAACCGGAGAGATAAACGGGGATTTCCTTGCGCAGAGTGCCGCCCATCAATTCGGCCGCGGGCTTCTTGAGCGCTTTTCCCATCAGGTCAAAGAGGCTCTGCTCGATGTAGGCAACAGGACACCAGAAGGCCTGCCCGGCGAGCTTGTAGTTGGAGTTGGTGGCATAGACTTCATCGACGAGGGATTCCAAGTGACGGGCGTCTCTGCCAATAAAATGGGGCATGACGCGGTTGGCCAGCAGGTCAATGTAGTCTTCCACGCCCTTGGTTTGGATGATGCCTTCCACACCATCCGCGGAACGTGTGCGCAGGAAGAAGTTCCCATAGGCCTGCAGCAGTTCGATGGACTGTATCTTCACGGGCGAAGAGAAGAACTTCGGCAGTTGGAAGACGGGCTTCTTGTAGTCCAAAATCTCCGCGGACATGTCTTTCTGGGCGAGAGCCTGTGGGGCCAGCAGCGACGCGGCTGCGGCGGATTGCAGGAAGTTTCTACGGTTCATTTCTTCTCTTCGTGACAACTGGTGCACTCATTGGGAGCTTTTTTCGCCGTGTGACAACTCATGCAGCCGCCCATGGAGATATCGGTCTCCTTCTTGATCTGTTCGCGCTGCGCGACCGGGCCGTGGCAGGTCTCACAGGTGTTGCCGGCCTGCGTGTGTGTCCGATGGCTGAACATCACATAACTGGGGATCTGATAAACGCGAACCCAGGGCACGCCGTTGGGGCGCTTGGCCAGCGCGGTGAGCTTCTGTATGTGGGGCGAATCCGTCTTCACGGCGGAGTGGCAGGTCATGCATTTCTTGCCATCCGGGATGCCCATCATCTCGCCGGGGTCAACATTTTCATGGCAGAAGCTGCACTTCAGCCCCATGGCGAGGTGCTGTTTGTGGCTGTAGGGAATGGGCTGGTCCTGCGCGAAGGCGGTAACGGCCAGGATAGAGAAGAGCAGCAGTCTCAAATCGTTTTCGTCCTCATCTGTTCGGCCAGGTATTCCGAGGCACGGATGGAAAGCGCCAGGATCGTCAGCGTGGGGTTTTGCGGACCACCCGAAACGAAACTGCTGCCATCCACCACGAACAGGTTCTTGATGTCATGCGCCTGGTTCCACTTATTGAGAACCGACTTCTTTGGATTATCCCCCATGCGGCAGGTTCCCAGTTCATGGATGCTTTCACCGGGAGGCACCATCTTGTCGTGCTTTTCGAGGATCTTGAAGCCAGCGGTTTCACAGAGTTCCGCCATGGTGTTCATGGCATCTTTGGCCATGGCGAATTCGTTTTCTGTGTAGCGCTGGGTGATGCGGAGCGAGGGAATGCCCCAGTCATCCTTCAGCTTGGAATCAATCGCGACGAAGTGTTCATAGCGGGGAAGAACTTCGCCCATGGTCGTCATGGTGAAGCCAGTGCCGGCGGTGGCATTGAGTTCCTTCTGCAACTCCGCGCCATAGAGCGGGAAGTATTTGGGGTTGGGGGAACCGCCGCTCGAATAATCGGCCGCCCAGCCGCGCAGGAAGTTCTTTTCCTTCTGCTTCACGTTGCGGAAACGGACGATGTATCCGCCGCCGCCCATCAAGCCGCGGCCCTTGCCATCACGGGCTTCGGGCACCACGGCCTGCACGGTGTTCTTTACGTAGAACTGGTCGAAGAGATAGCGGCCGAGCATGCCGCTCGAGTTGGCAATGCCGGAATTCAGCAGCAGGCGGGTGCTTTCGAGCGTGCCGGCACCGAGCACGATGACCCGGGCCTTGGTGTGGTACTCGCGCTTCGAAACGCGATCCACAAAGTCCACGCCGTTCACGAGACCGGTGTTCTTGTCCGTGGTGATGCGGCGGACGATGGCATTCGGAACGATAGTGAGATTGCCGGTGGCGAGGGCGTCGGGCAGCAGCAGATTGCCGGAACTGGCGAGTTGTCCCGTGGCGCGTCGCTGTTTGGTGATGGGGATGCCACGGGCGTCGGCAGCCTGGTTGAAGCGCTTCACCGAAGGGCTGTCTGTGGATTCATCGGGCAGGAAGATGCCATCGGGCAGTTGCGGCAGATTCTCCTTGCGGCCGGAAACGCGGAAGAGGGGTTCAGCGCGGTCGTAATACGGGGCGAGGTCTTTGTAACGCAGAGGCCAGTTATCGCCGAAGCCGTCATGATCGCCGCAGCCGAATTCATAATCACTGAGGCGCCAGGAAGCGCGGCCCCACATGTTGGTTCTGCCGCCGATGAGGCGCACGCGGACCCAGTAATACGGGTCATTTTCGGGATAAGAGTAAGGGTTCTGCTGTTCGTTCAACCAGAGGTTGGCGGTGAATTCATTGGCCTGCGTGACATGCGGGAACAGGCCGGGCTTGCCAAAGCCGCGGTAAGGGAGATCATAGACATGCTTCAGGCTGCGGTGGCGGTTGTAATCGACCGCGGGGCCGGCATCGAGCATCAGGCACTTAATGCCCTTCGCAGTAAGTGTGTGGGCTGCCATGCCACCGGAGGCGCCGGAGCCAATGATGAGAACGTCGTAGTCAGGTGCCATGTTATTCGATCACGCTCCAGTAAGTGCCGAGTCCGGCGGCGTTGCGGTTGCGCTTGGAAACCACGGCGGCCCATTCATAGGAATTGACCGTGGCGTTGAGGATGTCTTCTTTCGCGGCGCGCAGAAAGGCGGCGAAGGGATCTTTGGGCGGGTCCCAGGTCCAGGGAATGCGGAGGGGGGCGTCGAAACTGGCACCGGCCGCGAGTTTGTCGAGGCCATCACGATAGAGTTTCTGGCGGTCGGCGTGGGATTGGGAGAGCAGGAAGTCGAGGAATTCGGGCGCGCGGGCTTCCAGAGCGCCGGGGGTGCCGTTGAGGGCGGGCATGATGGCGTCGGCGAGTTTTTGGAGAGCGGCGAATTGTTTGGGCGTGAAGAAACGTACGACGGGTTCCCCGGCGAGATCGGGGATGGAGGCTTCGATCTTGGGGATTTCGTCAACGCTGCGGGCGGGAGGCGCGGATTGCTGGGGTGTTGGGTCCGCCAGTGCTGCTGTGGGGGTGAGGGCGAGGGATTTCAGGAGGCTGCGGCGTCGCATTCTGGCTGGTAGTTTATCAGGGGCGGTGCTCCGTGGATTCGCCTTTGAGATTAGGGGGTTTCGCACCGGATGAGACGGCAGAACGAATCACTGCAGCGAGTCGACCTGCGCCGATCCATTGACCTTGCTGCGCCAGTGCCAGAAGTGCCCTGCGCTCTTCAATGTCTGAATCGAGGGCTTTGTTTTCCAATTCCCGCCTGTGACTTGCCTCGGCCTTGAATTGTTGAATGAACTCGTCTGCGATCCCTACACGAATCAATTCATACTGACGGAGTAATTCAGGAGACGGCAGTGGACCCTCAAACTTCTCAACCAACGATTCATGGCGAACAAGTCCAGCGCTGTATCTTGCATGAAAACGGCCCGCTGCCTCAGGAATAGAGGAGTCGGTGAATGGGTTATCGGGATCAGCCTTGGACATCCTTGCCCAGCCTGTTCAGTGTCAGGCGCATGTCGCGCCCCAACGCTTCCCAGTCGCGGGTAAAACGTTCGCTGTTACCGAGGCTGTTCACACGGTCACGCAGATTGGTCACTTCGATTTGAGGGAACAGTGTGACGGACTGCATCCCCGAAAGAAACGCGCCGACGTGGGAGTGAGTACCTCGGCTCGTTGGCAGTGCAAACTTCACGATTTGATTATCGCTGATTCGCGGTGTCAATGTGGGACTGGTGGAGGCGGCGCGAGGCGAGGGGAACGGCGCAGGGCGGAAGCGGGCAAGTGCACCCGATCACCTCGTAAACACAATAGTCTCCCGGCCGTTATACAGTGTGCGTTCCAACTCCACGAAGCCGCATTTTTGGGCCACCCGGGTAGAGGCGGTGTTCTCCGGGTGGATAATACAGGACACGCGGGGAAACCGGCCATTGGCCCAGTCGAGCGCGGTGCTTACTGCTTCCGTCGCATAGCCTTTGCCGTGGAACGCCGGAGATAAGACCCAGCCCATCTCAGGCAATCCCTTCGCGGAGGACTCGAGGTTGCGTTTGTAATCGGCAAACCCGACTTCCCCGACAAATGCACCAGAAGACCTTTCTTCCACCACCCAGTAGCCGAAACCGAGGCAGGTCCAGTGGCCGAAATAGCGGAGGAACTTGGTCCAGGCTTCTTCTTCACTGAGCGGACGCCCACCGATGTGACGGGTGACGATGGGGTCGGCCCAGAGGGTGGCGGAGGCGGGAAAGTCATCCGGCCGGTGGGGGCGAAGGATGAGACGGGGCGATTCGAGGGTTGGCGGCAATGAAGTTATCCAAACAGCGCCGGTTCCACACGTCCCCCCACGATGGTCGGCCTTTCCTGGCGGCCGTTGTGGGGGAACAGCACGCGCGTATGATCGAGCCCGAGTAAGTGCAGCACGCAGGCGTGGATATCATTCACGTGCAGCGGCATCTCGACGGCGCGCAGGCCGATTTCATCGGTGGTGCCCAGAGTTTGACCGCCCTTGATCCCGCCGCCGGCCATCCACATCGTGAAGCCCCAGGGATTATGATCGCGGCCATCGCCCTTTTCATTGAACGGCGTGCGGCCGAATTCCCCGCCCCAGACAACCAGCGTTTCATCGAGCAAACCGCGTTGCTTCAGATCCGTAAGCAAGCCTGCGATGGGCTTATCCGAAACGCGGCACAGGCGCGAATGATTGCCCTCGATATTTGCGTGGGCATCCCAGCTTGAACCGGAGCCGCAATAGAGTTCCACGAACCTCACACCGCGTTCCACCAAACGCCGGGCGAGGAGGCAGTTTCTTCCAAAGGTGGCGCTCAGGTCCTGGTCCATGCCGTAGAGCGACTTGGTAGCTGCGGTCTCTTTCGACAAGTCCACAGCTTCCGGTCCCGCGGCTTGCATGCGGTAGGCCAATTCATAAGAGCGGATACGGGCTTCGAGTTCCGTATCATCGGCGCGGCCTTGTAAGTGGAGACGGTCCAGCTCAGTGAGGAACTCTAGCTTTGACGCCTGGCGGGCATTAGAGACTCCGCCCGCTGGCTTCAGATTCAAGATAGGAACCTCGCCCTGCCGTAACTGCGTTCCCTGATAAGCCGCGGGCAGGAATCCGCCGGACCAATTCTTGGCACCGCCCAGCGGCAGACCTTGATCCATCAGAACGACGAACGCCGGAAGATTCTCATTCGCGGAACCGAGCCCATATGTGACCCAGGCGCCGAGCGAGGGGCGTCCGGCAAGGATCGATCCCGTGTTCATTTGGCAGACCGAACCCACGTGATTCAATCCATCTGCCCAGCAGGATCGGATGACCGTCATATCATCCACATGTTGCGCGATCTCGGGATACCAGTCCGAGACCCACGTACCCGCCTGGCCATATTGTCTCCACTTGCGGGGACTGCCCATCAGTGAGTTATTGCCTGTACCCATCGCAGTAATCAGCGGGCCAAACGATTTCGGCAGCGGCTGACCGTGCATTTCATTGAGCTTCGGCTTCGGGTCAAAAAGATCAATGTGGCTGGGTCCACCTTCCATGAACAACCAAATGACCGACTTCGCCTTTGGCGGGAAGTGCGGAGGCTTGGGAGCCATGGGGTCAACCGGGGTCGCGGCTGCCGCATCTTTCGCGAGCATTTGGGCGAGCGCAATACCGGCGAGTCCGCTGCCCGCGCGGGTAAAGAAATCGCGCCGGTTAATCGACATAGAGGAACTCATTGGAATTGATCAGGACATGGCAAAGATCAGTAAGTGCATCCGCACCCTGTCTCTGGAAGAATTTCTCAGAAGAGGCTAACTCCTCCCGACGGGGCGCGCGGCCGTATGCCAACCGGAAGGCTCGCGTGATCTGATCTGTGCTGGACATACCGGAATCATTCAGGACCCTTGCCGCCATGGCTTTTGCCCACTCGAGGACCATCGCATCATTCAACAGCGCCAGGGACTGCGTGACATTCACGGTCTGCTGCCGGCGTGAACAGGTTTCGTGGGTATCCGGCATATCAAACGATTCAAACAACGGATATCTCGCGTTGCGCCGGACGAAGATATAGACAGAGCGGCGGTTGAGATCCTGCTTGATGGTCGTGATGGGCCAGGCACCTTTCAGGGCAGCACTATCCGGGCGGGCAGGAAAGACACCGGGACCTCCCATCTTCGGATTCAACAAACCGGAAACCAACAGGCCTGCATCGCGGACCGCTTCTCCTTCCAGACGGCGGCGCCGGAAACGCCACAGCAACTTATTGTCGGGGTCTTTCGCGGCAGCGGAGGCGTCGAATTCTCCTGACTGCCGGTAAGCCGCAGTCATCACAAGCTGTTTGTGGAGCTTCTTCATACTCCAGCCCTGCTCCACGAATGTGGCCGCAAGATAGTCGAGCAGTTCGGGATGCGTGGGCCGGTCGCCCATGGTGCCGAAGTCGGCGGAGGAAGCTACAATACCGCGACCGAAATGTGTTTGCCAGATGCGGTTCACCATCACACGGGCCGTCAGTGGATTTGCGGGGCTCGCGATCCAATTGGCGAGGGCACTGCGGCGTCCGGTGGAGCGCAAACCTGCGGGCGGCGTGATGACGGCGGGCTTCGGATCCAGAATGCTCAGGAAACCCGGAGTCACTTCGTCCATGGGAGCATCATAGGCCCCGCCGCGCAGGATGTAAGTGGGTGGTGCCGTGGTCGATTCATCCACCATGGTTTGCGCCACAGGCAGAGCGGCAGGCTTGAGGGAATCGAAGTTACGGAGTTGCCTGGTCAGTTCCTGGTACCGGTCTTTCGCCGCACCTTTCAGTTTGGCGCTGATGGTGAAGTCAGTGAACTCCACTTGTGCCAGCGCTTTGCGGTAGACCTGTTGCTGCAAGGGGGTCCGCTGCGCCTCTGACAACTGGAAGACCGCTTGCACATCTGCCGGGAAGCGGCTCATGCGATCCTTCGTTTCATTCGCACGGGCCTGATCGAGCAAGGTGCTCATTTCCGCGCGGATTTCCTTGGTCTGCTCTTCCCATGCAGCCATTTCCTGATCATGCTTGGCAACCACATCGGGAGCCGCGACAATTGCCTCGTCATGAATGCGTGTGTTGGCGAAGAAGGCTTGCAGCCGGTAATAGTCTTTGTGCAGAATGGGGTCGAACTTATGGTCATGACAGCGCGCACAGGCCACAGTAACTCCCAGGAATGCGGAAGATACGGTGTCCGTAACATCATTTAGCAGCTCCTGCCGGCGGTTCAGGATGTTCGCGGCATTACTTTCATCGGGAAAGTGGCGGTTAAAGCCGGTCGCGATCAAAGCATTGGCATCACCGGGATAGAGTTCGTCACCGGCCAGTTGTTCCTTAATGAAACGGTCATACGGCTTGTCTTCATTGAAAGCCTGGATCACGTAATCGCGATACCGCCAGATGTTCGGCCGCGTTTCATCCGCCTTGAACCCTTCACTATCGGCATAGCGTGCAACATCGAGCCAGTAACGCGCGGCACGTTCGCCGTAGCGGGGAGACGCCAGTAGCCGGTCGACCACCTTCTCATACGCGTCGGGCGATGTATCGGCTTCGAAGGCGGCCACTTCTTCGGGCGTGGGCGGCAAGCCGGTGAGATCGACGGTGACGCGGCGGAGCAGAGTCCAGCGGTCCGCCGGGGCACGGTATGTGAGACCTTGCGCTGCGAGTTTGGCCTGCACAAAAGCATCAATGGCATTGGCGGCCCCCGGAGGCGGCACCTTCTTCACCACAGGCTGAATGGCCCACCAGCGCAACTGGAAAGACTTGAATTGAGCGCCCAGCAGCAATGGCAGAACCAAAGCAACCAGAATGAGGCGGCGGCGAGTCACGTTGCCGGAATTCTATCAAAGTTCGTCCTGTTCCTGCCCGAAACAGGCTCTATCGGGGCCGGTTGCAAATACAGGATTCCCTGTATCGCTTTTTTAATCTGTGGACCGCAAGATAGGGAGTGTTGAATACCATTGCGCGTTTCTCCATAGCCATCTCTATTTGCTGTTGTGCCGTGATGAGTACAGCATGCTCCCGGCAGACAAGGGGCGAACCCTCTGTGACCACGCCTACAGTCCCTGTGGTGGCAGCCACCCGCGTTGCCAGAGGAACGCTGGAGCAGACAGAAGTCTTGTCCGCCGAGTTCCGGCCATTTCAGGTGATCGACGTTCATGCCAAGGTCGCAGGCTATCTGAAGAAGATTGCAGTGGACGTGGGAGACCGCGTGACCGAAGGGCAGACGCTGGCGGTGCTCGAAGTGCCGGAGCTTGAGAATGAATTGACGCGGGGACAGGCGGCGAAGAGCAGGAGCAGTTCTGAGGTCCAGCGCGCGGCCGAGGAATTGGCCAGGGCCGAATCCCAACACAACGCAACGCACCTTGTTTACCAGCGTTTGCTTGGCGTTTCGAAAACCAAACCGGGGCTGATCGCGCAACAGGAACTGGACGATGCGCTGGGACGGGATCAAAGCGCGGAGGCCAGCATATCCGCGGCGAAAGCGGCATTGACCTCCACAAAAGACGCCGTAAATGTGGCGCAGGCTGACATCGAAAAGATTCAGACCATGACGGCATATACCCGAATCACAGCACCATTTGCGGGCGTGGTGACGAAGCGCTATGCCGATACTGGCGCCATGGTGCCGGCGGGCACGAATTCCGCCAACAATGGACTTCCGATTGTGCAGCTTTCGCAGAATAATCTGTTGCGGCTGGTGCTTCCGGTGCCGGAGGCGATCGTCAACCGGATTCGTATTGGTCAATTGGTGAAAGTCCACGTGAATTCGCTGCAACGGGATTTCCCGGGCACGGTGAAGCGCTTCTCAGATATGGTTTCCACCTCAACCCGGACCATGAATACTGAGGTGGATGTGCCGAATGACGGGCTCGTGCTCATCCCCGGGATGTATGCCGAGGCCTTGATCACCCTGGAGCATCGTGAGAATGCGCTCTATCTGCCGCTGGAGGCTCTCTCCCTGCAAGGAAAGACCGCCACTGCATATGTCGTGGACGCAGATCAAAAGGTGGCGCTCCGCAAGGTTGGGATTGGACTGGAGACACCTGACCGTATCGAGGTCGTCAGCGGCTTGGATGAAGGAGATATCGTCATCACCGGGAATCGAAGCGGACTGGCGGCAGGGCAGCGCGTGGCCCCCAAAGTTACAGAGTTCCAGGCAAAGAAAGGCGGTGCCTAGATGCCTGGCTTTGCCGTAAAGAACCCGTACTTCATCATCGTCGTTTGTCTGATCATCGCGGTGATCGGGGTAACCAGCGTGTCGCGGATGCCGGTGGATATGTTCCCGAACATCAATATCCCCGTCGTAGTAGTAGCCACCTTCTACTCCGGCATGCCTCCCGAGCAGATTGAAACGGATATTACGTCCCGCTATGAGCGATTCTTCACTCTGGGCAGCGGGATTGACCACATGGAATCCCGATCTCTGCCCGGGGTAAGTGTCATCAAGGTATATTTCCAGCCTGGTTCGAATCCGGATTCCGCGGTAACTGGTATATCGAATCTTGCGATGGCCAACTTACGCCGGCTTCCCCCTGGAACGCTACCACCCATCGTCTTGAAATTCGATGCCTCCAACCTGCCAGTCTGCCTGGTGACGTTCAAAGGTGAGGGGTTAAATGAATCATCGCTGCGGGATCTTGCGCAGTATCAGGTCCGCAACCAGATCGCGAATGTGCCTGGGGCTTCGGTTCCCCAGCCCTTTGGTGGCAAGACCCGGCAAATTATGGTCTATGCCGACCCCTATAAGCTCGAAGCCCATCAAATGAGTCTTATGGACGTCGTCCGGGCTGTCAATGAATCGAATTTGATTCTTCCCGCGGGGGACGTGCGGATCGGCAACTTCGATTACAACATCTACACCAACAGTCAGGCTCCGGAGCTTGCTGATATCGATAACATCCCATTGAAGACCGTAGGCCAGGCTACCGTGCGTGTGAAGGATATCGGCTCCACGAAGGATGCTTCCCAGATCCAGGCAAATATTGTGCGAGTGGATGGACAAAGGTCTGTTTATGTTCCCGTGCTGAAACAGGGCGGTGACACCAATACCATTCAGATTGTGGATGGCATGCGGGAAGCCCTTGGCAAGTTGACGGATGTTCCGAAGCAACTGGTGACGGAGGTGGTTTTCGACCAATCCGTCTTCGTGAAGACCGCGATCAATAACTTGATGCATGAAGGTGGCATTGGCCTTTTTCTTACATCCCTGATGATTCTTATCTTCCTCGGCAGCATGCGGGCAACGGTTGCGGTTTTCTTCTCGATTCCCATCTCGGCACTGGCCACCTTTATGGCTTTGGCCGCCGGGGGAAGTTCCATCAACAGTATGGTGCTCGGTGGGTTGGCGCTGGCGTTCTCGCGGCTGATTGATAACTCCGTGGTCGTGCTGGAAAACATCTACAGGCATCTGGAGATGGGGGAAACGCCGGAGATGGCGGCAATCCGCGGCGGCAGTGAGGTTTCACTGCCCGTGCTGGCGGCAACGCTGACAACGGTCAT
>CAIXXM010000116.1 GCA_903923395.1 uncultured Acidobacteriia bacterium | reverse complement strand
GTCAGAAAGAAATGCTTCTTCCCGTCCAAAAATTTGAGAACCTCAGAGGTGAGCTTCAGGCGCCCCTTGTCATCGACTTTCGCCGACGAGGAACCGCGTGGAGCGCGCTTTTGACCCGAAACTGGCTGCTGATTTTCCACGCCTGGCCACTCTCGGCCACCTCATACTGCTAATTGTAATTCGATATCGGCAGGGACGCAACAGATTTGTTGACGGAAGTTGTGTCTTTTCAAGAGGATAAATCGGGGTACCACCAAACGGATACCCCGAATCAAGCCCACTAGATATTGTGGTTCGCGGCGAAGCCAAGGCGAAGCTAAGGCGAAGTTAAGGCGAACAAATTCTTACAGCGAAGCCATGAGACAGAAAAGGCCGGGAGGAGCGCCTTGCGATCGGCGCCTTCCCGGCCTTTGCTTTTCGAGGTGGAACAAAGTGGAAAACGAGCCCAAAGGCCACGGTTTTCCACCTCAGGTCAGTTGGTTATGTTGATATTGACCGGCGCGCTCGCCACGCCATTCACGGTGACAACCACCGGCTGCATCCCCGTCATGCCAGCAGGCAACTGGAAGTTGACCTGCGTGATGCCGACAGAACCGGGCGTGATACCCGCAAAGAGCACGGGAGCGTTCACACCGCCCACCGTGACTGTCAGGGTTGCGTTCGGCGTCGGGAGCGACGAGAGCGGCGTCCCATACGCGGGGGAAGCACCCGTCGCGATGACTGCCGCGCAGGTCGCAGTGCTCTGGCAGGGAGCCAGGTCACCATCGCCTGTCACGAAGAGATAAGCCGCCGTGCCTGTTTTCGCCGTGGAGTCGGGATTCAGCAGACCGTTATAGCTGAAGATGCCCGGCGCCGTTGGGGAGATCTGTACGGTGGTGAAGCCAACACTGCCGTTGTTGTTGATCCCAATCACGGCGGTTCCAGCACCGGTTTCGTAAGGGACTTGGAGATTCACCTGGCCGGGAGAAACGAACCACAGCGGCGCGGGCACACCATTCACCGTGGCCGACACTCCGGCAAGCGACGTGGGCAACGGA
Organism: uncultured Acidobacteriia bacterium; assembly: GCA_903923395.1. GTDB lineage: Bacteria > Acidobacteriota > Terriglobia > Bryobacterales > Bryobacteraceae > BOG-234. The sequence continues at coordinate 28,305 of CAIXXM010000116.1, read as the reverse complement.
ATGTTCGAGGCAGACAGCGAGGCATTGGCCAAATTATTGCCGAACACCGCCACGAGTTCGCCCGGCGCGTAGGCTTGGGCATAGGAGGCTGAATTGGTTACACCAGAGATGGAGACACTGCCAGTTTGACCCACCTGCATAACCACCGGAATGCTGTAGTAGCCGGGCAGGGGAACAATCGGGTTGTTCTGGTTGCTTGTGTCCGGTACCCCGGCAATCACCAACTTCGCGTAATACACACCGGGCGCGAAACCGGCGGCGTTGGCGATCAGTGTCAACGTGCCGCTGCCAGTACCGGACTGCGGGTACGTAGTGAGCCACTGCGTTGTCTTATTGAAGGGGTAGACATTCGCTACCCAGCCGACCGTCGACTTTCCGAGACTGATGTTGATCGTGCTCGAAGCGGACTGTCCGGAGTTGGGAACCGACAGAGTCACCGAAGACTGGGAAACGTTGAAAGTGCTCGTGGTGCGGGGCGAAGAGCCGTAGCTCTGGGTTGTGGTGGTGTAGACGAAATTATTCAGATCATCCACGGCGTCGACTTCCCACTGCACTTGACCGGGATTCGAACTCCAACAAATATTCGTCGTGGCCGAGCCGTAGGGTGCCAGCCGCAACGTACCGAATTGCTGTTGAATCAGGCTGGAGTAGTCCGTGGACCCGCCGGCGAAGGCAACCAGAGAAACTTCCCGACCGCCGGTTTCGAAAAGCTGCAGTGTCTCCGACCACTGGCAGGAGGCGTTTGCAGTATTCCGGTATACGCCGTATTGCGGCTCACTGAGCAGCGTAATCGCACCCGCCAGAGTCCGGGCGGTAATGAGAAGTGGCGTCTGCTGCACCCATGTAGCACCACTGGCGTCTTTGCCGCTGACCTCAATCACCGTGGTGTAGGGAGCAGTCGGTGGATTCCAGCGGATGTTGCCTACCAAAGCACCCAGGGCCGGAACGGTGGTGCCACCGAAGAGGGCGGGAATCTGTAAAGCGTAACTGACGCCGTCAATCTTGAAATCAGTGATCGTGGTGGAGTTGCCATTGAGTTCATAGAGCCCAACCTGGAAGAAGTACTTGTAGCCGTCGGCATCAGGCTTCGACGGGGAGACGGGCGAAGGAAACACCTGCGGAGCGATCGCGGAGTTCTTCGTGGGCGCGTTTTGCAGCGGAATATTCAGGCTGCTGCCGGAGGCCCGGAAATTCGCATCGCCGGAGTAGAAAGCAACAATAGGAATTCCACTGTTGTAATAATTCACCGTTTGATTCGGATAGAAGTTGAAGGTGGCGGTGGCGACGCCGCCGGAGCCGCTGAGAGTTGCGGTTCCGAGGAAGAGCCAGTTGTCGCCATCGTTATTGCCGGTGCCAACGCGGAATGTTACGGTGCCGGTGGGTGTCGCCGTGCCCGAGGCCGCCTTGACAGTCGCGGTCAGCAGCAAGTTGCTGCTCAAGGACAGTGCGGGATTTGCGGTGTTCAAGCCGGAAGTAATCGCAGTGGTGGTAGCCAGCGAACCGGCACGTGCACCCCAGTTGGTCAGCAACTGGTTGGCATCGATCGAGCCCAGTCCGGTTGTCAGGTCATAACCGGCACCCGCGCTGTAGCCCATGTAGCCATTGACACAGTCCGGAGAGCCTGCCGTGCAGGGAACCACATTGTCACCGACCACAACATCATGGAATACAGAGGGCGCGGTCTGTGCCAACTGGTAAAGTGCCGGATTGACGTTCCCGGCGCCGTTCGTGTTGCCTGCATACTGGTTCAGCAGTGCCAGCATACCCGCGAACAGGGGAGCCGCGGCTGACGTTCCGCCGACATATTGCTGTTTCCCGCCGTAGACGAACGCGTAGGGATCGTGATTCGCGGCAGCGGCGAAAGCAATGTCTGGAACATCACGGGCACTGTCATTGGGCACGCCCGCCCCGGTTTGCCACCAAGGCTTCGGGAAAACAACGCTGACGCCGCCACCGGTTGCGAGCAATCCCCGATTGATGACGGTTTCATTCCAGGCAATTTCCGGAATGTAAGACTTCGCGGAACCACCATTGGAGGCGTTTGACGATGTCCAGTAGCTGACCGCACCCTCTTTGAACATGGTTCCGCCCACGGCAGTCACTTCTGGAACGGCGGCCGGCAGAGAGACAGACAATCCCCCGCCGGCGGCGGCTGCACTCGTGAGATCGCAGCCAGCTGCCCCGCTGTCACCAGCAGCATTAATCCAGGTGATGCCCAAGGCATTGCCAAATTGCGCCATCCCCTGTTGGAAGAGGGCGTCAGCAGCGAGGCTGGCTGCGTCGCAGGGAGTCGTGCCAGTGTAGGAGGTATAGTAACCGTCGGCGTAGCTCATCGTAATGATTGGTGCCACGGCATTATCGATGGCATAGGAGACTGCCTCCTCTGGATCCACGTCAGCGACATATACGATGGTGGCGTTTGGAGCGACAGCGCTAACTACTTCCATATCCAGGGCGGCCTCTCCTTGCGCTCCGGTATCCACTCCAACGGAACACGTCGCGAGTTGACACGGGGGATAAACGACCTGCTGAATCGTAGTGGCAGGCAAGCCAAAGGTGCTCCGGTATGTCGCCACGTCCGTGAGGATGTTCGTCGGCGAACCAGTGCTCGACAGATCGGTCGCACCGATCACCGCGATGGTTTGCCCTGTACCGTTGATCCCTTGCGCGAGCAGGGGCGCGAAGTTATAGATAGTGGCAAGGTCGCCCGGAGCGAGTGAATTGAAGTTGCCGGAAGACAACGCGGGCTTCGAAAGCACCTTGGCCATCGGACGCATCCGCAAATCATGCAGGCCGCGCACGGACTGAACCATTCCCGCCAGAGCAGCCGGCAACATGGGAGCGGAGGCATTGGCGAAATGGGTTTCCCCGTTCACCTTATATTTCCGCAGTTGCGTTTGGAAGGCACTGTTTACCTGTGCCGCAGTGCCGTGGAACTTCACGAAGACTCTGCCGTTGCCGATGGCATCCACTGTCAGACCGTAGCCTTCGAGCCAAGTCTTGATCTTGGCCAGATCGGCCTGGCTGGCACCAAATCGGTCCGCATACTGTGCCGGGGTGAGGAACTTATGGTAATTCGGCGAGGACTTGTCCTGTAAGTCCCGCAGGAACTGATCAAGCTCCGTCTTCTGCGCTGGTGTCGGCTGGATGGCGATCGCCATGGATGGGATGACTTTCGTGCTTTCGAGCGGCCCCAAATCGTTTGCGGGGAGAGCCCAGGGGCGGGTGTGACCCGGCAGCGCGAAGGTTCCTTTTCTTTCCAGCGGACCGGTTAAACGGTCCGGCACGGCGGCAACTGCGGCGGATATCCCGGCGCAAACAGATAACAAAGTGCAAAGTGCTCGTGTGAATTTCACAGTTCAACGTCCCCCGTCTATGTTACGACTCTTCGATTCAACAAGATCTAGAACTTTCTACGTGAGGGAACCCGTGAAGGGTTTCGAAAGTTCCATTAGGAATCGTAAACATTGCGCCGGGGATGTTGCAGTCTTACTTTCCCAGAGTCGAAAGCACGGTCCGCTGGACCTCATCGGTCACAGCAAGTACGTCCGCCTGCAACTTGGCCGCATTGCGCCCTTCCATAAGCGCAATGGCGTCCTGAGAGAGAGAAACAGCATCCCCCGCACCCTCCCGGGCAACTTGGGCACCAACTTCATTCACGCGGGCTTGGGCCTCCACGAGGCCGTTTGCCACGGAAGTCAAGGCAGAGATCGGCATACTCTGCTTATCGGCAGCAGCCAGAGAAGTTTTAGCGGGAAAACTTGCCCAGCGCTATTCTCCTTGGCAATACAACCATTTTGCCTAAAGTCTTGTAGAAACTTTCCGCGCAAGAAGTGTTACTTTTTAACAGGAATCCAATACGCACGGCCTATGACAAAATCTTTATTTCTGCTCTCCTTTGTTGCAGCAGCAGCCGGTTTGCAAGCCCAGGGACCCAGCAGCGCTGCAGCCGCCAGATTTTTAGGGCAAGCCAGCTGGGGGCCTACAGCTGCTTCCGTGGCGGCACTCCAAAGCTCGAAGCTTGACCCAACGACCACTTACAAGAACTACATTGCCGCCCAGTTCGCCATTGCGCCCAGTGCCATCCCCGACGTCGCCCTGCCGACTGGAAGCACAGTGGCTCCCTTTGGCCCGGCGCAGGCTTCCTTCTTTAACAATGCGGTGAACGGTCCGGACCAACTCCGCCAGCGCGTAGCGTTTGCTCTCGGCCAGATCTGGGTTGTCTCCGGTGTGAAGATCAATGATGCGAACCAGTTCCTGCCTTATTACAGGCTGCTGCTTGAAGACGCCTCCGGCAACTTCCAAAAGTTGATGACGGACATTACGTTGAACCCCGCCATGGGCCACTACCTGGATATGGTGAACAACGACAAAGTTCCCCTGAATTCCACCAATTCGCCAAATGAGAATTACGCGCGCGAAATTCTGCAGCTCTTCACCGTCGGCACCGTTCAACTGAATGAGGATGGCACCGAGAAGAAGGACAAGACCGGCGCGCCGATCCCGATGTACTCCCAGGATGTGATCGAAGGCCTTGCGCATGTCTTCACCGGCTGGACCTATGCGCCAGCAAAGCCCGGTACTGTTTCCACGAAACACAATCCGGCGAATTACGCTTATCCGATGGTTCCAGTCGAGTCTCTGCATGACACCGGCGGCAAACTAATCCTGTCCGCTACCGGAATCCCTGACCCGACAACCGGTGAGATGGTGTACACCAAGTCGCTGCTGTACCAAGGCAGCGCGGAGAAGGACCTGGCAGCTGCACTGACGGAAATCTTCAACAACCCCAATCTGCCGCCCTTCATTTGCAAGCAACTGATTCAACACCTGGTCACCAGCAATCCGACTCCTGCCTATGTGCAGCGCGTGGTCAACGTGTTCAAGAAGAATGCCAAGGGCGTCCGGGGGGATATCCCCTCCGTTGTCGAAGCAATCCTCACCGATACGGAGGCGCGCGCCGGAGACACCGGAACCAGCCTGACTTCGAAGTTGCAGGAACCTGTGCTCTATGTGGCTGGCTTAGCGCGGGCACTGAATATCAAGGTGACGGACACCAACAATCTCGCAAGCTACGCTTCGGGCATGGGCCAGAACCTGTTCTTCCCGCCGACGGTATTCAACTATTTCCTGCCCAGCTATCAGATTCCCGGCACGACGCAACTGGGTCCGGAATTCCAGATTTACTCGCCGGCAACGGCGCAGGTACGGGCGAACTTTGCGAATACGCTCTTCTACGCCACGACCTTCGGCACAGACCTGACCGCTTACGAAACGGCGGCGGCCAAAGATGTGACAACGCTGGAAAATCTCATTGATTCCACGTTGCTGCACGGTTCCATGTCTGCAGGCTTGAAATCAGCCGTGGAAACCACCTACGCCGCCATCACGCCGACTGGCACAACCGCAGCCGCTCTGGCAACGGCAGCCAAAGAGCGTGCGCAGGCGGCCCTTTACCTTGCAGCAGTTTCCCCCGAATATCAGGTCCAGAAGTAGAGAAGAGAGACGCATATGACATCCCGCAGAAGATTTCTACAAACATCGCTGGCGATGGCTGGCTTCACCCGCTTCGGCCTGATGAACGCGCTCGCCGCGTCCACCGACTACAAGGCGCTGGTCTGCATCTTTATGTTCGGCGGCAACGATGGCAACAACCTCCTCATCCCGGCGGACACCGCAGGTTTCGACAACTACACGAAACTTCGGGGGGCCATTGCCCTGCCCAGCAATCAGATCCTCAAAATTGCCGGACCCAATAAATCGGAATTCGCCCTGCATCCTTCGATGAAGAACTTCCAGGGCATTTATGAGGCGGGACACGCGGCGATGGTCGCCAACGTGGGTACTCTGGTGCAGCCGATGACCCAAGCGCAATACAACGCAGCCAAGGCCGGAACACTGCCTTACAACCTTTTCTCCCACTCGGACCAGCAACAGCAATGGCAAACCTCGGCGTATGACGGTTTGGGTACCACCGGCTGGGGCGGACGTGCCATTGATGTGATCAACAAGTATCAGGACAATGGAGCTTCGCGCTTCCCGGGCTTCCTGTCAGCCTCGGGCAACGTGATTCAAGGCGTCGGGGTGCAATCCCGCGCGGCAACGGTGGTCCCGGGTGCAACCCTCGGCTTGAGCGGCTTCACTGGTGCGGGTGCCACGGTGCGCGACGCACAACTCCAGAAGCTGATCAGCCTCAAGACGGGCGGCTCACTGGTCACTGCGGCCGGCACCACTCTCGAAGATGGAATCACGGACGACAATCTGCTCTCCACTGCGCTGGGCACAGCCAAGTTACCCACTTCCGTCACTTTCCCCGCCACCAGCATTGGCGGACAGTTGAAAGAGGTCGCCTCGATCATCCAGACGCACTCCGCGCTGGGCATGAACCGGCAGATCTTCTTTGTTTCGCTGGGCAGCTTCGATACACACAGCGCGCAGCTCACCGGACAGGGAACCTTGCTCACCCAATTGGACGCCGCCATCGGTGCCTTCTTCACCGCCCTCGGTGACATCGGCATGGCCAATAACGTTACGGCATTCACGGAATCTGACTTCAGCCGGACCTTGAAGCCCACCAGCACCCTGGGCAGCGATCACGCCTGGGGCAATCACCACATGGTCTTCGGCGGCGCGGTCAAGGGCGGCACCATCTACGGGCAGTTCCCGGAACTGGCACTCGGCGGCCCCAATGATGCCGGCGGCGAAGGCCGCTGGATTCCGACGACATCCATCGACCAGTACGGCGCAACGCTGGCCAGTTGGTTCGGCGTCCAGGCAGCGGATCTCGGGACCGTCTTCCCCAACATCAAGAACTTCTCCACCAAGAACCTCGGCTTCGTCTAAAGCAACAGCGAACCAAATAAGAAGGCCCTGCGGATCTTCGGATCCACAGGGCCTTTTTGCTTTTCTGCAACTGCGCCTTACGGCAAAACCACCAGCCGGTTCCGCGGGAACGCGAACTTCTCACCCTGGTCATCCACCACATTGACCTGCGCGGTAAAGACCCCTGAGCCAACCTTCGAGAGTGGCACCTGGAACTGCATCGGCAACACGCCGGGACGGGCAGCATTCATTTGGTCCGCCATGATGGCGTTGGATTCGAAGGCCATCTTGCCGCCCTGCGTCAACGTCAACTCCGCCGTAACGCGGGGCAGCTTGGACTCAGCATTCACCAGCGGATCATAGACTTCCAGATAGACGTAAAGCGTCTGATCCTTGCGGAACACCTTCGTCACGTTCGGAATAATCCGCTGGCCATCTTGAATCAGAGGATGATTCGCGAAAGCCTTCTTCTTCTGTTCCGCGGTGGCCACGGCATCCTTGACGGATTCCCTTTGCGCCGACCACACCACCGAACTCAGCCGCAACTGCTTCGCCTCGGCATTCAAATCCGGCACTGTGAACTTGGTCTCAAAGGTACCCATCTTGCCACCAATGTTCTCCCTCGCAAGGAAACGCAACGAGTAAACACCGGGCTGCAGGATCACGCCCGTATCATACTGGAACGCTTTCTTGCCGGACTGCGCCACTTTCTCCGCGGTCAACTTCGCCACCAGGCCATCACGTACCGCGGTGACCAGAGTGTTATGGCTGTCACGGATCTGGCCCACAAAGTCGAGCTCCAGTTGTTCTTTATCACCCTTCTTCGCCAGGTTGATGGCGGAGCCGGGAATCTTCACCGAAATCGGCACGAAATACCGGTCTTTGCCAATCCGGAAGTGATCAATCTCAATCGCCAGCGGCAACTCGCTGACGGGATCACCCAGCATCAGGGCATCAGAAAGCTGACGTTCCTTGTCCGAAGCCGAGAATTTGGAGAAGACTTTATCCGCGTAATAGCCATTGCGGCTCTCCAGCTTCACGCCGGACTTCTTATCCGCCATCTTGATATCGATATGACGGTAACGGCCATCCTTATTGGAGTTCGTGCTGTAGTAACCGAGGATGTAATAGCTCTTGATATCTTCCTGCGCCTGCGTAATGCCCATGGTCAGGTCATTGTTTTCGAGCAGCGCCTTGCCACCCGTATCGGCGGCCAGCGTAACAAGCGTTTCCTGCTGATCATTTCGCGCATTCACGCGCCCGCGCTGATGCGAACCGGTGAAGACGCCGGTACCGCGGGGAGACGCTACACTCGCATCGCCGGAGGGCGCTTCCGCCTTCAGACCCGTCGTGTCAATCGGATAGAACGCCACATTCGACCGGACCGCAGCATTCACCGTCGCGCGCAACTGTGACTGATTCTCCACACCAGTCTTCGGAATGCCGGCCGAGAAGTAAACCAGAGCCTTCTTCTCTGGAAACGCCTGCAGCTTGCGGGCCGCGACTTCGAGAGCAGCCAGCTTCTGGTCCGTATTGAAGATGTTGAATTCCGTTTCGTCAGCAACGAACTGACCGGTATCATCTCCTTCGGCCGCATCACCCGTGTCGCCCAGTCCATTTAGTTCACTGGCACCTAACTGGAACTTCTTGATCACAGAGATCAACAGCTCGCGGTCATCGGTGAAATCCTGCGCGACCTGAAGCGAAGCAGAGTAGGTCATGATGTTCACCAGATCCGTGGAAGTCATCTTCTTCTGCAGGAAGTCAATCGCGGCATCCTGCGCGTGGATCTGGTCTTCCGGTGACATCGACGAAAAATCAAAGAAAAGTGAGATCAGCCGTTTGTCCTGGAACTTGATCAGACCGGTCTTCTTCGGCTCTTCCTTCACCGGAGCTGCGGCGTTCCGAACCACAAGCGTCTTCGGCGCATCTTCGAGCGGCGGCAACAGGTCCCCTTCCAGCTTTTGGACTTCAAAAACCGCGATCTTCTGCGGCTTTCCGTCTTCCAGCAGGATGAAATCATCCTTGGTCAGGTTCATCATCAACTTGCCGGATTTGTCGCGGGCATAGACATCCACAACCACCAGATTCGTCGACGAGCTGAAGATAGGCACTCCCGGATCTTGCAGGGACTGCACATTCGTCTGCTGCGCACAAAGCAGAACCGGAAGCACCCAAACCAGACACTTTTGAATTCGCATTAGAATCGGAACCTCACTGTGAGACTTGCGCTGCGCATGCCGCCCGCTGAGAGCGGGAGACCGTAGGTGGCCGAGTTCAGCGTGGTGCCGAAGCTCGAAATGTTGACGTGGTTGAGGATGTTGTTGGCGTCGAAGCGGAACTCCAGCGCGCGGCGTTCGCCCAAACCAAAACTGCGGCCGAAGGAAGCATTGGTGGTCCAACTGCCGGGTCCGGGAATCGTGTTGCGGCCTGCCGTACCAAAGAAGCCGGGCGTCGGGAGGGTGAAGGCAGCCAGGTTGAAGTAACCGGTGCCGCCATCGACAGGAAGTCCGGTGGCGTTGGGGCGGGTGGTGCCATTCGCGCCGGTACCGGCTGAGTCGGTCTGGTTACCCGCAACTTTCGGGTTCAGCGGAGTTCCGGTCTGCGCCGTGACACCGCCCGAAAGCGTCCAGTCTTCCAAAATGGCGGTCAGCTTGTGGTGAGACGAGAGCAGCTTGCTGGTGTGACCATAAGGAGAAGTCATCACATACCGCATGCTCACTGTGTGGCGGCGGTCAAAGTTGGAGAGGCTGCGTTCAGCCCGCAGATCCTGATCATTCTGGGCCAGCCCGCCACCGAAAGTAGAGGCATTGTCGATGGCCTTGGAGAAGTTATAGTCCAGGTTGAAAGACATCCCTTTGCCGAAACGCCGGATGAGATTCGAGCGCATGGAGTGGTAGATCGAATTCGCATCCGCACTCTCATAAGTGAAGCCGTTGGCGTTTGAGATCAGCAGGCGTTCTTCCGCCGTCAGTACGGACCCGGGAGCAGCGCGGTTCGGCAGACGGAGCGTATCGAGACGCGTTCCCTTGGTCCCGAGGTAAGTGATCTGAATAATCAGCCGCGGATTGAATTCTTGCTGTATCCCGAAGTTCCAGCTCTGCGCATAAGGCACGCGGTAGTTCGGATCAATGGCATAAGTGTTGGTCACCGTCTTGCCCGGGACCACAGTAATAAATGCGGACTGCAGCGTCAGCGGTGCGGCAGTGCTGTTCACAATGTTATTCGTATTCGCGAAAGGAGGCTGTGCCGCCAGGTTGCGGGCGAAGGCATTGTAAGCAGCGCCGTTGTAATAGATGCCGTAACCAGTGCGGACAACGGTCTTGCCCCGCAGCCACGGACGCCATGCCACGCCAATCCTGGGCATGAAGTTATTGCGGTCTGGATTGACCAGCCCTGCGCCGAAGGTGCCATGATAAGGACCTGTCTGGCCAGGGGTCACCACAGATACAGCCGTGAAACCGGGGGCGATATCCAGGTTGGCTTCGTGGCCTCGTAATTCGTACGGGATGCCGTAGTACTCATAGCGCAGACCAAAGTTGAGCGTTAACTTCGCGTTGACACGCCAGTTATCCTGCCCGAAGAAAGAGTAGTTGGTGGCACGGAAGTAAGTGGACGTGTCACCGTAGCGGATCGAGCTTGTGTTGGGAAGTCCCAGCAGGAAGTCGGCAAAATCGAGCCCCGTCTTGGCAACCGCCAGCCCATTGCTGATCTGACTGGTGGAAAGTCCGGTGAATGAGAAGGTGCCGCGACCGTTGGAATCCGTCTTGACATTGTTTTGATTGTGCGAGTAAACCGCACCCGCACTCAGCGAATGGTGCCCCCTGACCCACGTGAAGGTGTCATTGAAAGCCAGGCTCTGCACTGCGGTCTTCGAGTAACTGCCGTCAGAAAGAGAAGCAAAGTTACTGAAGTTGAGACTCGGCGGACCATAGTTCAGCGGATTCGTGCTGGTACCCAGGATGCCCAGCGCGGCAGCCACATTCGTACCGTTCTCAAAGTAAGGATCCGCATTCGAAAGGTTGCGGTTAAACGTCAGGTTGGCGCTGTTGAAAACGCGGCGCGCAAAGGTGTGCGTCCAACCGAGACTGACGTTGTAACCACTGCCGTCGGACTTATCCAGGAAACCGAAGATCTGCGCATTCGTGGCGCTGCGGCTCTGCGACTGATAATTCAGCGACAACCGGTCATTCTTGCCAATGCTCTGGCCCAGGCGGATGCCGATGCTGTCAGAAATCGAGGGTACCGTGGTCGTGAAGCGGTAATTCTGCACGTTGCATCCATTCGATCCATCCGCCGAACAGGAGCCGGTCTGGTTCGGAGCCGGGAAGTACTTCATCAGACCCAGAGCCACCGGGCTGATCAGCGAAGCGGGAATCGCATTGCCCGCGAAGGGCGCTCCCGTGGTGGGATTGTAAATCAGATGGCTTGACTCCGTGAAGATTCCGGCGCGTTCCAGATCATCCGGCACGGTGCCGACCGAAGACCGCAGGTTCGACGAACGGTTCGACGTGTAGTTGAAGTTGAAGGTCGTCGTCTCCGAGCGGAAGAGTTTCGGAAGCATCAATGGTCCGCCGATTTGCACACTGTAGCGGCCCTGGAAATAGGAGGGCTTGGGTGCCACCTGGCCATTCAGAGAATAGCTGCGGGCATCAAAGATATCGTCACGGTAGACCGTGTTCACCATGCCGTGAATGCCCGTCCGCCCGCGGTTCCGGCGGTTGCCGATCAAACCCGTATCCGTCCGGTTGCGCTGCCGGGAAGCGAGCAGTGCCTGCTGGCGGGAGTTGCCATTGCCGCCACCGCCGCCACGGCCACCGCCTCCGCCACCACCACGGCCACCACCACCTCCGCCGCCTCCGCCAAATCCACCACCGCCGCCTCCGCCTCCGGGGCCGCCTCCGCCTCCGAAGCCGGGTGCACCGGAAGCACCACCGCCCCCGGGAACACCATTCTGCCCGAAGCCTGGTACACCACCGGGGCCGCCCTCGCCGTCAGGACCGCCCGGCCCACCGGGGCCGCGCCCCATGCCACCGAGCGGGTCGCCACCCACCTGTTCCAGGTTCCGGCTCACCGTGCCACTCAGCAGGAAAGCTTCGCTCGCCGCCTCACCGCCCGCCTCCGCCGGAATTTCCACCGGGGTCGCCGCAGTCTGCTGGCCTTCAATTTGATTCGTCAATTCGGGAATCACGGTCTGCTGCTGTTGTTGCTGCTGTCCGTTCCGTCCCTGTTGCCCTGGCTGCCCTGGCCCGCCGCGCCGCGCCAGTTGCGGTCCGCCCGAGCCGTTTGCGCCGCCCGGACCGCCAAACCGCGGGCGCGCTTCGCTCACCGCCGCTGCCGGCTTGGGCTTCTCCAGCTTCAAGTCGAAGTCCAGGACGAACGGCCCTTTGACCTCCTGCTCCTTCGAAGTCACCCCGAAGCGGAACATTTTGACTTCGATGCTCCACTTGCCATCGGTTATGCCATCGAGTTTGTAGGCACCCTTTTCATCAGTCATGGTGACGAGCGAGGTTTCGCCCTTCACGGCTTTGACCGTTGCCCCGGGCACCGGGACTCCGTTGGCCACAACCTTGCCGGTTTGGCCACACGCCGGTCCGGCCGCGGAAAGCAAACAGAGGACGGGGATAGCTGCAATGCACCTTGGGCTGAATCGCATATAAAGGGGTTGCCACAGTATATCGTTTTAGTTCCCGGAATTCAGAGGCAAAGCGGCCTTTCCACCCTAATGATCCGCGACAGTTCCGCCGATAGTTGTACAGCCTTTTGGGCTCTGGCCAACGATGAAGCAAAAACGTCCACTGCGGGTTCTGATGATCGACGATGATGCCATGGCGAGGCATCATCTTTCCGTACAGATGCGCCGCCTCGGGTATCAGGTGGTCAGCGTGTGCAGTCCGGAGGAAGCCCGGGATTTGCTGGTGGATGGCGGCAGCATGGACTTCGACTGCGTGTTCACTGATTGCTGGATGCCGGATGAAACCGGTCTCGATGTACTGCAATGGCTTCGGCGCTGTGATCAAACGCTGGCCAGCGTGGTGGTTTCCGGCGACGCGGAAAAGGAGCTAATCACTCAAAGCCTGCGGGGCGGGGCGAGCGATTTCCTTGAGAAGCCGGTTTCGCTCAATGAACTGACCGCCGCTCTGGACAAAGCCGTCCGCTCCACACTGCGGCGCCGCGAAAATGTTACGACGGAGAAAGTGCTTCGGCAGATTGGAGTGCTGCAACAGCGGCTGAATGGGTTCAATCTCATGGCAGGGCTGCCGCTCGATGTGGTGCTCTGCAACTATCCGCAGCATGAAGCGGGTGGCGATTCGACCGCGTTTTTTATCACTCCACAAAAAGACCTACTGGCCATTGTGATGGACGTTTCGGGCCATGACCTGCGCTCGGCGATCATATCGGCATACTTCCAGGGAATGTTGCGGGGCAATGTGGATGCGGGCGAACCCCTGGAACGGATTCTCCAGAACTTTAATAAGTATCTGGTCAACAGTTGGACAGATCTCGCCGCGCAGGCAGGGAGTTCGCCGGGTATCACCTCGCTGGCGGTCTGTGCCATCAAATGGAATCTCGACACCAATCAGGTCAGCATCCTGAATAGTGGCTTCCCCTTCCCCTATCTGGCGAAACAAAATGGAACCGTCGAATGCTGTGGCACTGAGGGCAGTTACCCTCTCGGCTGGTTTGAGCCGAACCCTCTGAGTGAGGTCCGCTGGACCAGTGAAACCGGCGACCGCTTCCTGGTGTGGACCGATGGTTTGGCGGACCTGGCGATCTCTTTGGATGTTGCCCCCACCAGTCTGGCTTACAGGTTGATCCAGGCGGAACGCGACAGCGTCCGGTCTCCCGTTGTGGAGGAAGCAACCGACGATATTCTTCTCGTCTCGATACGGGTACCGCACCGGGATCCCGGCAGGATACCGGATTTTCCGTTGATTGCGGAGAAGTACCGTCCAGAGGACCTCGCGCAGATCGATGCCTTGCAACAAAGATGGAAGAATTCGATGCAACTGGCGCTCCCGGAGCTCGCCGCGCAAGTCACGCTCGATGTCTTGCTGTGCTGCCGTGAGGCCGTCATAAATGCATTGCTGCATGGCTGCAGCGTGTCGAGTCCAACACCGGCATCCGGGGAAAAATGCTGCAATTTGCACGTTGCGATCAGTGACTGTGAGTCCCGCATTGAAGTCACGGTCTCGGACACGGGAAATGGACATTCCTTCGACCTTGAGGCTCATGCCAAAGCTGCGGCAGAGGACCTTGTGGCGCAGCACCGGGGCTTGATCCTCATCCATCAAGTCCCGGACCAGACCATAGCTGAAGAAAACGGCGCAAAACTGCGCATGACCTTTTCAACGAAGAACAGAATCGAAGCCACTCCGCAGGAAGACTTATGCCTCACCAGCCAATCTTGATCACGTCACCGGGAGATCTCCTCAGCACCTCGACGGAAGCCTTTCGGCTCCGGGCGGAAGCCTCACTGGAATCGGGCGCTCAATTTCAGGAAAACAATGTAGAAATTGATCTTCGTATGGCAAATATGGTGGATTCGGTGGGCTTGAACGCCATTGTCGCCATCATCCGCAAAGCGAAAGCAGCTGGTCGAAAGATCCGGATTACCGTCACCAACCAACATCTCTACCGGGTGCTCGTTTTCACCAGAATTGACAGGCAGGCAGAAATCCTGCTCGACAAGGCACAGGCGCAGCTATGATCTGGGACAAATGCGCGGGCTCCGCAGCCCGGTTGAAAACACTCTTCCTGCCGCCGCTGGACCCTGTGCTGCGCTGGCCCGAATTGAGAAGCGGTACTTCTACGGCGGCGAAGCGTCTTCAACTGCTGGCCAGGGATGAATTCGCGCAAGCCAATGATGCTCTGGAACTGGCCCTACAGAGGCTGGACCACGATTTTCTTGCTGCCGGGAATGGTCTAGAAAGACTTCTTGAGTTAAGCGCCGGACTGGTGACGCACTCACAACTGCTGCTCAAGATGTCCGTCGGACAGGAGGGCGGTGAATCCATTTTCGAAGAAGCCGCAGCCGTTCTGCTCAAGCCGTTGGAATTCGCCGACCGCCTTTCCGGCGAGTGGCCGGATATGTTGCGCGACATTCGCGGAGCGGTCAGCGATATCGGTCGGCTCCGGGAACTTCGCTTTAATCTGGACCGTGTTGTCTCGCCGCTGGATGTTTTGCAAAGGATGTTCCGCATCGAATGCTCTTCTCTGGATGACGGGACACAGGCGCTGTTCTCGACGTTGACGACCGGAATGCAGGAGGTCCGGTTGGAAATGTTTGGCATGATCGAGGGCAAATTCACGGTTCTTGAAGCCTCCGTGAAGACACTCCACGAGATTGAAAATCAGTTGGGGCTGATGATCAGGAAATCGGAGGCATCCCGGCAGGAAAGGCTTCGCATACGCGAAAATCTTGACCGTACCCGGCAGCAACTGTCCCTCGATCTCAGCAAGGATGTCGCGCTCAGCGGTGTCACCCAGTCCATTCAGAAACATGTTTCCGACGTTGTCACGTCTTTGCAGGCACAAGATCTGGTAAATCAGCGAACCAGGCACGTTATGGACCTGATCACCGGCTTGGGGAGCAGCCTGAAAGATCCGCGAAAGGTGGACCCCAAGCTCTGCCGCGATGCCGCAACGGTCGCCAGAGCGCAACTGGAAGCGGTGGCGCTCGAACTCGGCGTCGCCAAGAGCACGATCACAAATGGTCTGCAGTCCATCTTGCGCCTCATGGAAGACCTCGATCGTGAGGTGCTCCACCTATCGGGGATAGATTTGTCGTCCACTGCCGATGGTGGTTTGGTCCAGACACTACTGGAAACGGGGGAACAGGCAAGAGTTTCTCTCCGTGCGATTGCAGCCGACTCCAGAAAATGCTTCGAAACGGTCCGGCCGATCAGCAGCCTGGTCGGGAACCTGAGCAGCGACATGGCCTCCATTTCCGAACGCATGAGGTTGATTGCGTTGAATACCCAAATTCAGTCGGCGCACGCCGGGGCCGGCACCGGGCTCGACGTTCTGGCGACCCGCACCAGTGCGATCTCTGATGACACCGCACTGATCACGCAAGAAATGGCGGTCCGGCTCACGAATCTGCAATCGAATCTCGATGCCACTGTCCGGCGCGTGGAAAACGTCGTCTGTCAGGCGGCGCTCGAAAGTGAGGCGCTGGATCTGAAGAGCGTTCGCGAAGAAGCCGTGCTGCACGCATTCCGGGACAAGAGCCTCCAGACACTGGCGGATTTGGACCGTCTCGGCCTGGACGTCCAGGAACATGTGCGCCAGATGTGCGACTCCATCGCCGAAACAGCAGACATTGGACGTGCGGGCGCGCACATGGGCTCTTTGCTCGGCAAGATCGCAGAGTTCGGAGGGGTGGGTTGGGAAGCACCAGAGGCAGATCAAAGCTCCCTTCTTTTGAAGGACTTCCGCAAGCTGTACTCGATGGCTTCGGAGAGGGAACTGCATGACGCACTGCTGGGACCCGAACAGGGAGCAGCAGGTCCCGATCCGGGGCAAACACATGCCGCCGCGGGCAGTATCGATTTTTTCTGAGACAGGAATCAAAAATGGCCACTATCTATATGGACCGTCTTCGGCATCGCGTGTGGCCTGACACGGGAAGGATGAATGAAACAGACAGTATTGACAGTTGACGATGCGTCAACGATGCGCAAGATGATTTCCGTAACGCTGCGCGGTGCCGGGTATGACGTCATGGAAGCGTCCGACGGAATGGAAGCGGCTGCGATTCTCAAGACCACAGTAGTGGACCTGATCGTAAGCGATATCAACATGCCAAGAATGAACGGGATCGACCTGACGCGCCAAGTCCGTTCCGGCGGTATTAACAAGTCCACGCCGATTCTTCTCCTCACCACAGAGAGCAGTCCGGAAATGAAGAATCAAGGCCGGGAAGCGGGTGCGACAGCCTGGATTGTGAAACCTTTCCAGCCCGATCAATTGGCCGGAGTTGTCGGCCAGGTGCTCTCCAGAACGAAGCGACTATGAAACAGGACCTCCAAACACAGCTTGTCCGCGAACTTGTGATCGAAAGTCTGGAAGGCCTCGACAGTTTCGATTCCTTCCTCCTCGCCGTCGAAAAGGGCGGGTACTCCGATGAGTTGCTCAATAACGCGTTCCGTGTCATTCACACGATCAAAGGATCGAGCGGCTGCCTCGGTTTGGCGTCGATTGAACATCTCGCCCACGCCGGCGAAAACCTGATGGCCCAGGTTCGTGATGGCAAGACTTCTGTTTCCGGGGAACTGACATCAGTATTGTTCCGTTACTCCGACGCGCTGCGGGCGATGCTGCGTGAATTGGAGGAGTTTGGCGAAGTCCGGAGCCACTCGGATCAAGGCTTGATCGAAAGCCTGCAGGCCGCACAGGTCAATGCGGACGCACTCGAAGATTCCGCCTTTGGATTCTTTGAACCCGTGGAAGTACTGCCCGTGCCCCGCGTGCCACAGGATGAGCCGCCAATTCGTACGGAGGCAGTCACTCCGCAGGCGAAGGAGTCCAGTCCGGCAAGCAAAGCGGCGAGCGAAAGCGTGATCCGTGTCGATATCGGGCAGATAGACAAGGTGATGAACCTTGTCGGCGAACTGGTCCTGGCTCGAAACCAGATTGTTCAATTCTCCAACCAGTATTCCGACCCCGCACTGGGCAACGCTGTGCAGCGGGTCAACCTCATCACCACGGAGCTGCAGGAAAACGTGATGAAGACACGAATGCAGCCGATTGAAAGTGTCTGGTCAAAGTTTCCCCGCATCGTGCGCGACCTTTGCCACGAACTGGGCAAAGACGCGCTGCTGCAAATGGAAGGCCAGGAAGTGGAACTGGACCGCACCATTATTGAGGCCATCAAGGATCCACTAACTCACATCGTGCGCAACGCCGTGGATCATGGCATCGAGAGTGCTGAGAAGCGCGCGCTTTCGGGCAAGCCAGCCCAGGGGACCATCCGGCTTCGGGCTTATCACGAAGGCGGTCAGGTCAACATCGAGATCTCCGACGATGGCAAAGGCATTGACCCTGACCGGTTGTTGCGCAAGGCCGTACAGAGGGGTCTGATTTCTCCAGAACAATCCCAGCGGATGTCAGAGCGGGAGATCAAGAATCTGATTTTTCTTCCGGGTTTCTCCACCGCCGATGCAGTGACGAACGTCTCCGGCCGCGGGGTCGGCATGGATGTCGTCAAGACGAACATCGAAAAGATCGGCGGCAGTGTTGAAATTCAGAGTCAACGGGGACTTGGCACGGTATTCCGCCTCAAAATACCGCTCACTTTGGCGATCATTCCGGCGTTGCTGGTAACGTCCGGCGGAGACCGCTATGCGATTCCGCAGGCGAGTTTGCTCGAACTCGTCCGCATCGAAGGGGATCAGGTCGCCCAGGCGGTGGAATTCATTCACTCCACCCCGGTATTTCGGCTCCGCGGAAAACTGCTGCCTCTGGTGGACCTCAACCAGGAATTGGAACTCGGCGGAGAGCGGGAACCGGGAGCTCCGATTTTCCTCGTTGTCCTTCAGGCAGAAGGGAAACACTTCGGGTTGATGGTGGATGCGGTGAACGATACCGAGGAAATCGTGGTGAAACCACTCGGCCGGGAGTTGAGCGGACTGCCTGTCTATGCCGGTGCGACCATCATGGGCGACGGACACGTCGCTTTGATTCTGGACGTTCTTGGCATCGCCCGCCGCGCGGGGATTCTCACGGATAACGAACATTCGGACAGTCGCGTGACAAAGGAGTCCACAACGGCGGACGAAACGGCGGAAACGGCCAGCCTTCTGCTCGTCGAGGTGGAGCGCATGCGGTTTGCGATCCCGCTTTCGAACATTGCCCGGCTGGAGGAAATTCCGGCGAAACATGTGGAGAATACGCCCGAAGGACGCGCGGTCCGGTACCGGGGGCAGATCATGCCGCTCATCGGCGTCGCTTCCGCACTCGGTCTCGACACCAATCTTCGAGACAACCGTCCCGATCCCTTCCAGGTGGTGGTTTGCAGGGAGGGTGACAGGAACTTCGGGCTGGTCATCGACACGATCGAAGATATCGTACACACCGAACTGCATGCGCGAACCGAATCCGGACAGCCTGGCATTGAGGCCAACTATATTCTGCAGGACCGGGTCACCAGTTTGATGGACGTGGAACAGTTGATCCGCCAAACGAGAACAACAGCGAGGAAGGCAGCGTAATGATGCAGCTTTGTACCTTCCGCATTGGAGCGGACTTATATGGAATTGACGTGCTGAGCGTCCAGGAAGTCGTGCGGGAACAGGAAGTGACACGCGTACCCCTGGCCCCGGCAGGGATTCATGGCCTGATGAATCTCCGTGGCAGCATCGTCTCGACCATCGACATGCGTCAGAGAATGCGATTGCAGCCGTTCGCGAAAGGGGAACCTCACTCGAACGTGATCGTGCAGGCCGGAAACGG
The DNA here is from genome assembly GCA_903923395.1 of uncultured Acidobacteriia bacterium. GTDB lineage: Bacteria > Acidobacteriota > Terriglobia > Bryobacterales > Bryobacteraceae > BOG-234. The sequence goes on along the minus strand of CAIXXM010000116.1, from coordinate 9,027 downwards.
TATTGCCGGACTCATGGTGGATCAGATCGGCGAAGTTCTTTCCCCCGATGAAGACCGCTTTGAAACACCACCGGCGAGTCTTCGCAGGGAAGTGAGAGAGTTGATTACCGGTGTCGCCAAACTCGACGGTGATCTTCTGCTTGTGCTCGATCCCAAACGGGTCGTACTGGAGAATGTGGCGGACAGATGAGCACAGCACTGGTAATTGACGATTCCCGCTCCATGCGCCTGCTGGTGGGCAGCACCCTCGCTGGCTTTGGCTTCCAGATTAAGGAAGCTGGCAATGGGGCAGAGGCACTGAAGGTCATTGAGGACCACCCGCTGCAACTCAGCTTACTAACGGTTGACTGGAACATGCCCGTCTTGAATGGCCTGCAGTTCGTCCGCAAAATTCGGGCGGACTCCCGGTTCCGGCATATTCCCATCATCATGATTACGTCAGAGTGTCAGCCTGCGCAAATCGAAGAGGCGCTCGATACAGGTGTGGACGAATACATCATGAAGCCGTTCAACCAGGAAGGGCTTCGCGAGAAATTCGCGCTGCTCGGGATTGGGCAATGAACACGCTCAAAGTACTCATCGTGGATGATTCCGTTGTTATGCGGAGAATGCTGACGGAGGCGCTCTCCGGTCAGCCGGGAATTGAAGTGGCAGGAACCGCTTCGAATGGAAAGCTGGCGCTGCAACGTTGTGAGCACTTGCGGCCGGACGTGATCACGCTTGACCTCGAAATGCCTGAAATGGATGGGATGACAGCCATCGTCAAGCTCCGACAAATGCGACCGGAAGCACGAATCATCCTGTGCAGCAGCCTGAGCCGCCGCGGTGCTGACATTACACTCGAAGCGCTCCGCCTCGGTGTGGACGACTACATCACCAAGCCTGCCAGCGGTGTTTCGGCCGAACAGAACGTACAATTGCTGCGCAGTGACCTGATTCCCCGTATTCTGCAGTTCTTTCCGTCGGAATCCAGGCGGCAAACCAAGGCAGCCCCCCAAGCACCGGCGGAGAAACCCAAATGGCCCGGGCTCCAAACCGCAGCCATTCTGGCGATCGGTGTTTCTACAGGCGGCCCAACCGCACTGGCGGAACTCATGCCCCAATTCCCCAGCCAATTCCCTTTACCCGTGGTGATTGTCCAACACATGCCGCCCTCCTTTACGGCTTCGCTCGCCGAGCGACTGAACAAGATCTGCGCCATCGGCGTTTCCGAAGCAAAAGACGGCGAACGGATCACCCCGGGTCATGCCTTGATCGCGCCCGGCGGCTTTCATATGAAACTTGTCCGCAACGGTGATCACGTCTGTACCGCGCTCACCACCGAACCGGCAGAAAACTCCTGCCGGCCTGCCGTGGATGTACTCTTCCGGTCGGTCGCACAACTGTTCCCCAAGAAAGCGATTGGAGCCATCTTGACCGGCATGGGTTCTGACGGGGCCAAAGGTCTTTTGGCGATGCAACAGGCTGGAGCTTATGTCCTTGCTCAAGATGAGAAATCAAGCGTCGTCTGGGGAATGCCAGGGGAAGCTGTTCGCCTCGGTGTCGTGAATCAAACCCTGCCACTCCTGGAGATCGTCCCGGAGCTCATGAAAAAGGTCTCAGAAACGCGGTTTCCATCATGGAAGTAGATCCCGGGATCACAAAAGAGAATTACCGGTTCCTGCAGCAGTTCGCCGCCAGCGAGTCCGGCATCATTATCGAAGACGAAAAGCCGTACTTCTTTGAATCACGGCTGACACCAGTGCTGCAGCGTAATAACGTCGCCAGCATCAACGTTCTTTGCAGCCTCCTGCGGCTCAACGCCCAGCCGGATTTGAGGCGGGAAGTGCGCAACTCGATCACCACACACGAGACGCTGTTCTTCCGGGACAAGCATCCGTTTGATGCGCTGCAAACCACGTTGCTCCCTGAGATCACCGCCGCCAACAGCGCCACGAGAAGAATCAGGATCTGGTCAGCCGCAGCGGCTTCCGGGCAGGAAGCCTATTCCCTGGTGATGCTGCTCCACGAGATGAATCTGGCGGATTGGAACATAAGTGTTCTGGCCACGGACATCTCCGATGAGATTCTCGAGAAAGCACGTGCGGGACGCTTCATGCGGCTCGAAACCAACCGCGGACTTCCAGCAAACTATCTGCTCAAGTATTTCGATCCAGCAGGTCTGCACTGGGACGTTAAACCACAAATCCGAAATAGAATCGAATTCCGCCAGTTTGATCTCCGCTCGAACCCGGTGCTCCTCGGGCAGTTCGACCTGATCTTCTGCCGCAACGTGTTGATCTATTTCGATCAACCGACGAGAAGCAAAATTCTCAAAGGCCTCGCCAGTTGCCTGCAACCGAATGGGTATCTGACACTCGGTGCCGCCGAAGCCGTTACCGATCCAACGATCGGGTTGCAACGGCGCATTGTTGGACCGGCTGTTTTCTACACGCGGGAAAGAAGGGAGTCTGGAAAATGATCAGTACGCTCGAGGAAATCACCAGAGAGATCGCCACGGGGATGCTGCACCTCCCCGTATGTTTCACTGCAGATCCGGCCAACTTCAGCCCGGGCAACTGCCACATCGCGCGCGTCGCCTTCTCCGGTGCCAGCCGGGGCGAGTTACAACTCCAGGCAAGCGTGGAAGGTGCACACGTCCTTGCCAAAGGAATTTTGCCTGCGGGAGTGCAATTGGATGCAGATTGCATTCTCGACAGCCTGGGGGAGATCGCGAATATCTTCGCGGGCAGTTACAAGGCGTTTCTGCCTCCCGGAGTAAGTCTCTCGCCGCCCGAGTTCGACACCTGCGAAAACAAAACGCCCGCTCCCACCGGGCTGTGCCGGTTTGAAGCGGGCGGAGAGTATTTCGAAGTGCGGGTTTACGAGACTAAAAGTACAGCTTGATCCCGAACTGAATATAGCGGCTCGCGTTGTTGTTATAAAGCGTGCCGAACGCCGTGCTGTAAGCCGACCGGAGTTGGTAATACTTATAACCCTGGGCGGTCCGGATGTCATACGAATTCACCGAGTTACCGTAGAAATTCGCCGGCAGCGGCACGGTGAAGAAGTCCGCGGGAAGCACGCCGTTGACCTTGTAGGAATTCACGTTCGCCACGATCTGGTTGTAAAGCGCCGTGCCCGCAGTGGTGTTGTAGAGTGGCTGCGAATTCGCGGCCGCCCACGCATTATAAGAAGCAGTCGACAGCGTGGCCGTGCTCGGAGCACCCATGAAATCCGCACCACCCGCATTGTTCGGCGTCACCGCGAACGACGGATGATTCAGCACATTCAGCGCATCCACGCGGAACTGCAAACGGCGGCGTTCCCCCAGCGCAAAGCTCTTCTGTACGCTGAGATCAAAGTTCTGCTGGAAAGGTCCTCGCACGCCATCCAGCGTACGGGGAGCCGAACCAAGCGCACCCAGAGCCGGGCGTTCAAATGCCGAAGGGTTGACATAGGGCTGGCAACCGCTGCCGATCGGGCAGCCAGTGCTGTAAAGCGGATTGATCAACGGCACGCCGCTGACGATATTCGGGCGGATGCTGTGCGTCAGATCCCCCAGCTGATTGGCGTCAGAGAGATAAACCACATAGGGGAATCCACTGGCGAGCCGTTCCACACCGCTGGCCGACCAACCGGAAATGAAGTAATTCACCGGGCGCCACGTATTCGTCAAAAACTTGCGGCCCTTGCCGAAGGGAAGGTCATAAATCACGCTGCCGTGAATCACGTGTTTCTGATCATAAGTCGAAACAGAGCGGTCGCCGCCCCGCGTTCCACCGAAGGCAACCTGTCCGCCAACCTGTCCGTTCACAGCACCCAGAATGTTCTTGTCACCGCCAGCACTGGAACCCGTGTCAATCGACTTCGCCAAAGTGTAATTGGCGTTGAAAGTCAGCCCGAGAGTAGAGCGGTGAACAACATTGACGTAGCCGGCATGACGGATGCTGTTGCCTGAGGCATCGAACCACTGATACAAGCTGGAGAAGCCGAGATACTGGCTCCCCAGGCTGCCATTCTGCACCGTCAGGATCTTATTGGTGAACGGATTGATCCGGCCCAGTGGATCATTGATGGTGCCCGTGGTGCTCACGTTCTGCGCGTTCTGGGCACTCAACAAACTGGAACTCTTCGGGTTGATATCCTCCTGCGGCATGAAGAGATGAATCCCCATCGCACCAGAGTAGGCAACTTCCACCGTGGTTCCATGGGCGGCCTGCCAGGAGAGCGTGGTATTCCAGTTCTCCACGTAGGGCGTGTGATAGTTCTGCGAAACCGCAAAACCACCCACCGACGCCTGGTAGTAGAGGCTGTTCAGATAGGCGAGCCCATTCGAGGGTGCACCCGCCGTGCCGTAGATCACCTGACTTGCCGTTCCCGGCGTCAACACCGGCGGATTCTCACCCAACCGCAAAACGTAGTTCGGATTGGCCGTGCTCGAAGGCGGCACAGTTGTAAAGCTGGAGGTGGCGCTAAAGTCAGGTTGCGGCAACTGCGTGAAACCGCTGATTGGCGCATGGGAAAGTCCCCAGCCTCCGCGGATGGTCATGTGCTTCGACTGTAACAGCTTCGGACTCCATGCAAAACCGAAGCGCGGCTCGAAATCCTTATACTGCGGCGGAGTCAGATACTTCGAATTGCCACCGATACCGGAGAATGCGAACGGAGGAACCGAAACACTCTTTACGACCGTACCGTCCTGCAATGTGAGCGGTGTCGCAAGCGGGAATGACTGCGCCAAATCCGGACGGAACTCACCCTGATGGTTGTACTTCTCCGTGCGCGGCATTTCGAGATTCCACCGAATGCCAAGATTCAGCGTCAGATTCGGGCGGACCTTCCAGTCATTCTGCAAGAACAGATCCGCTGAGTTCCAGCGGTAGTAATACGGAACTTCCGTATTCCGAAGCGTCACATTGCCATTCGGCACACCCAGCAGGAAGCTGGCCCACGGCGATCCGCCAGTGCCCGACGACGTGCCAGTCGAATCCGTCTGGATGTTGCTGAAAGCATACGCCCCGCCCAGTGCAGCATAAAGAGGCGTCACGTTCTGCAGCGAGTGGCTCACATCGCCGCCGAACTTGATGCTCTTGTTGCCCCAAACCTTGTAAACGATGTCGGAAATTGCGTAGCGCTCTTCCTTGTCTTCTTCTTCGGTCGAACCGCCGTTGCCGAAGCCGGTAGCCGTGCTGCCGCCGCCGCCCAATGACGACCCGGGGAAGAGACCGCTGAAGTACGGCACGCCGCCAGCCGTGATGTTCGGAAGACCGAAGGCCGCATTCAGATTGGTGCCGGTCTTCGCATCATATTCAGGAGATGCCGTATTACTGAACCGCCCTCTGGTGTAGTTCAAGCGGAGATCGTTGAACAGCGACGGGGTAAAGGTGTGCGTGTCCGCCAGCAAAGCCTGCTGCGCGGCGCTGTAGACGGCGGTGTTGTTGGTGGGGCTGACCGGCGTTCCCTGCACCTTCGTCAGAGGCGTGATCGTGTACCGGCCATACAAGCGGTTGTTATCGGTAACGATGTGGTCCACGCGGATGGTGTAGCGCGAATCGTCCTGGCTGAGCAACCGGGGCGCGACGATGTTCGAGATCAAACCATTGCTATTCAGGTAATACGGGCCCGCCGTGGCAATACCCGGCAGCGTCTTCTGCGCCACCGAATCGAGCATCGACTGCGGGATCTTATTGCCGGGGAAAGGGGTGTAGGTAGTCTGGCCCGCCGGCAGCGGTGCAACCGTGAACTGCCCGCCCGAGTTGACCGTGTAGTTGTTGTAGATCACGCTGTCAGACGCCGGACCCACCGCATTCGGAGCAGACGCCGCGAACTGGTTCACCACGGATTGCGGCAGCCAGCCCGAAGGCGTGTTCACCAGACCGCTGAAATCACCTGTGCGCATGCCATCGGTCGGCATCAAGCCATATTGATCCAGGTGATCGCGGCGGTATTCCGGTTCATAGGCACCAAAGAAGAAGGTCTTGTTCCTGCCGTTGTAAAGCTTGGGAAGCACAACCGGCCCGCCAGCCGAGAGCGAGAACTGGTTGTACTTCTGCGTGGGCACGGGCCGGTTTGTGGCGGCCAGCGAGAAGGGCGACGCCGCGAAATCAGGGTTGCGGTTGTACCAGAGCACCGTCCCATTCAACCGGTTCGTGCCGGACTTCGTGGTGACGTTGATCACGCCACCGCCCGACGTGCCATATTCGGCCGAAAAATTCGAGGTCTGCACCGTGAACTCCTGCACGGTTTCCGGGGTGAAACTCACCATCGTGCGCGCCAAACTGACGCCCGTATTGTTCGCGCCATCGGCCAGCAGCAGGGTGCTCATGGGACGGCCGCCGCCAACGCTCAGGGAGCAACCGGGGCATGGCGTCACGGAAGTGATCACCGGGTTTTCGCTGCCTGCATCGCCTGAAATATTCGGCAGCGTCAACGCCAGATCGAGCACACTGCGGTTCAGCAGCGGCACATCCTGAATCTGCCGCGAAGTGATCGTAGAGCTCAGCGTGCCGTTCTCTGTATTGATTTGCGTCGCATCGGCTTCCACCGTCACCTGGGTCGTCGGGGCGCCGGTTTCCATCTTCACGTCCACCGTGGCGATGCTGGCCGTATCGACCTTCACATCATTGATGACCTTTTTCTTGAAGCCGTTGGCCTCCACTTCGATCCGGTACGAAACCGGCTCCAGTGCGGGAAAGCTGTAGGAACCCGTGCTGCCAGTGGTTTCCTTGGAACTCTGGTTCGTTCCGATACTTGTGACTGTAACCACAGCGTTCGGGATCACGGCACCGGAGGGATCAAAGATCGTTCCGGTGATTCCGCCCCGGTTGGTCTGGGCGAAAGTAGAAACACAAAGAGCGAGCGACAGGACAAAGAGCTTCAGTTTTTGCGACATAGCGAGAGACAACCCTAAAGTAGAGACTTTGCAGCGATGCTTTCATATTGCGCGCGGGGATCGCAATGGTTAGCATTCCGTTACAGTTTTGTTCCGCAGAGCAGAACAAAATACAGCCAATCACTTTTCTTTATCGTAGAAAGCCATTCCTGCAGCCCCTCGAAGTCATTTTGCATCGCAAAACAAAATGCGTTTGTTACTCTCATGCTGATGCTTGAAGAAGAGGTTTTTGCAGCAATCGGAGAAGACGGCTTTCAACGTTTGGCCGCCGCTTTCTATCGCCAGGTGCCCACTGACAACATTCTTGGGCCCATGTATCCTGCACATGACCTGACCGGGGCCGAAGAACGTCTGCGCGACTTCCTCGTGGGGCGCTTTGGCGGACCCATGCGCTACATCGAGCAACGCGGACATCCGCGCCTGCGCATGCGCCACGCACCCTTCCACATCAATGCCGCCGCGAAGGACCGCTGGCTCGAAATCATGAGCCGGGCTCTGGATGAAGCAGCATTGGAACCTGCGGCAGATGCCGTGCTGCGGAGTTTCTTTCACTCCACGGCCGAGTTCCTAATCAACCGTGCCGATTAGTACGCCCTGCAATTTTCCGCCGCTGATCAAGGCACGGACTGTACGGAAGTCGGGTACAGTGACCACCGCCCGATGCAGCGCCTCGACGGGATATGTGGTGGAAACGCCGATCGCCGTCATCCCGCCCGCAATCGCGCCCTCCACGCCCAGTGGCGCATCTTCGAAGACAAGGCAATCGGAAGGTGAAAATCCAATCCCCGCGGCGGCTTTGAGATAGCACTCCGGATTCGGTTTGCCACGCACCACATCTTCCGCCGCCACGAAGGACCGCGGAATCGGCATACCAGTCTGGCGCAACCGGGCTTTCGCCATCTCCTTTTCGCCGGAAGTTGCAATGGCCCAGCAACCAGCGGGAAGACTCTCCACAAAGGCCTGCGCGCCCGGGATCGGGATCACTTCATGGATCAGATCCATCTCCATGTCGATGATTCGATGGGCCTCTGCCTGCGCGTCCAGCCATGGTGCCGCGGTGGCGATGATTTCGGTTTTCCTGCGGCCATGCGTGATTTCAATCACCTGATCGGGGTCGAGCGAATGACTGAGCGCCCATGCCCGCCAGGCCTTTTCCACCATGGCGATGGAGTTGGCAAGCACCCCATCCAGATCAAAAACGATCGCGCGCCCCGGTATTGTGATCAATTCCGCCCCCGCACAGGCCCAGTCGATTCGCGCACCACCAACTCCGGCTCGATCAGAATATCGCCCCCCGCCAAGTCTTTGGAATCCAGAATCAAGTGCTCCAGAATCTGGCGGCCAATTTGTTCCCGGGGAATGTGGGCCGTCGTCAGCGCCGGTGAGGCGACCTCCGCCAAACTAATGTTATCGAAACCACTCACGGAAACATCCTCCGGCACTTGCAAGCCCATGTCACGCAATTCGCGCAGGACGCCGAGCGCCATGTAATCATTCACACAAAGCACGGCGGTCGGCTGGAATCCGGATTCAAAAAGTGCCCGGACAGCGGATTTCCCGCCCGCGAAGCTGTCGTCATTGGCCACCATACGGAAAGACACTTCCGGCGAATAGGCCGACACGACTTCTTCAAAGGCCTGACGGCGGTCCTGTAAGGGTCCCAGCGAAGGGTGATGCCCCACATAAGCCATTCGCCTGTGCCCCAAACCGTAGAGATACTCGGCGATGCGCTGCATGCCGGAGCGGTAATTGGTGCGGATATTCGTGATCCCGGGCCGGGTGCCGACGGCGTCATAGGCCACTGTACGGACACCGCGTACAGAGAGTTCATCGAGCATCGCACCATCCATCTCCGAAACAACCAGCGCCAAGCCCGATGGCCGCCGGCCCAACATCATCCCTACCGCACGCTGCAAACGTGCCTGATCATAGCCGGTATTGGAGATCAGCACCTCATAGCCATGCAACTGCGCAGCCAGGTCCAGGTGATGAAAAATGTCCAGGAAGAACGGATTTTCAAGGTTCGAAACGATAAGACCAATGGTGCGCCCCGCCCCGGCCAGCGCACGGGCGTGCAGATTCGGCGAGTACTTGAGCGCAGCCACTGCCTCCAACACCCGGCTCCGCGTCGTCTTCTTGACGACGCCAATATC
>CAIXXM010000115.1 GCA_903923395.1 uncultured Acidobacteriia bacterium | reverse complement strand
TGCATGATCTGGAGGGCGGCGATTTCGGTGTCATTGATGGCGGTGTTGTGGATGAACCGGTAGCGTGCGGCGGCGCGGCGCGCGGTCTGGGCTTTTTCGAGGTTGGCGAGGGAGGCGGCGTTGCCTTCGGGGGTCTTGGGGCCGGTGGAGAGCTGGGCGTTGAGGCGGTTGGCCCGGAGTTGGAGACGGGAGAGTTTTCTTTTGCACATGATGTGAGGGTGAGTCCTTTCGGCTATGAGGGTAGCGGGGGATTTTGGGGCTGGCGGGCGGTGGGGAGGGTAAGTTGTTGATTCTGTGGGGAAGAAAAAGTTGGAATCAGTGAACTGGTGGGCGACGGATGGGCACAGATGAGTGGTGATTGAACCCTTTGCAGACAGAGTAAGCCAGAGTTACTTGCCGGGAGTCAGGCATTTCTGGGCTACTTCGTGGGAAAATTGAAGGGTTAAAGGATATACTTCGCGGGATAGGAGGTCGCGGTGTTACGGGAGCAGAAAGTAACGTTGGCAATTGACGCATTACCGCCGACGACCTTGCCTATGGTCAGGCTGGCGGATTATCTAAAGGCATTTGCTGCCATTCTAGGCAATGAAGAGCATGTGCACTTCCAGGCTGTTACTTCCGGGAGCGCGTGTTGTGAAGCAATTGTTGAGGCGCACGCTGTACCGAAGGTGACCGAACGGGTCCAGCAGGTAGTGGCCCAAAACGCCCCGAAGGCCGCGATGAAGGCGTATCAGGAGATTGATGATTACCTGATGAAGGATAACGCAGTTGGCGTTGTGCTCTTAGGAGGTCACAAGGTTATCGAGTTTCCGGGGCGCAGGAGGACACCGCAGGAAGTGATTGGTCCCGTGAAGCGGCGGACTTCGATTGAGGGCCAGGTCTTCTCGATCAGCGGTAGGGACGACACCATTAATGTGTCCCTGCGTGACGCCGTCGGCGGCGGTGGTCAGGAGCTCCGCTGCGTGGTATCCGTCCCATTGGCTCGCAAATTGGGACCGTATTTGCTTGGACCGCGAATCCGATTCTTCGGGGAGGGGGTTTGGTTTCGGGAGGATGGCTTGTGGCGAATGCGGAACTTCCATGCAAGTGACTTCGCGGAACTGAAAGAGGTTCCGTTAGATACAGCGCTGGAGTCGATGCGGGTCCATCTGGCGGGAATCGACCCCGATGAGTTCATGGCTAGTATGGCGGAGTTGCGGCACGGGTGACGGCGCTGGACACGACTGCCCTGTCTGCACTGCTCCTGCCCGGAGCACGGGTTTGCCGCGCCGGGACAAACGTTCCGATCAAGCACGCAAGAGAAAGGCTTCAGGCGCTGGTTGAACGGATTGTGAAGAACCGGGAAACGCTGATTGTCCCTGCACCAGTGCTAAGTGAGTTAGTAGTGCGAATTCCACATGAACGAATCCACTCGGTTGTCGAGGAACTTAATAACTCCATTTGGTTTCGGTTGGAACCGTTCGATAGTGCCGCGGCGATCGAACTTGGCATGAGAACTGCCGACTAACAACTAAACCGAACTATTGACAACCTTCACGAAGGCATTGAAGCCCTTTAGAGTCAATGGGTACTTTCAATGTCTCGACCATGGTCACCTTCCCATCCGATCCGCCCGCCGCTGCCTGAATCGACTTCGCGCTGCAGGATCTAGTGGCCACGATCGATAACCCATTCACCGGTTAACAGCAGTTTCAGGACTGGCGGGCATCGTACATCTAATGGTTGGTGTCGATGCCGCCACTTAGCCGCCAGGCGGGCACCCGCCTCCTCGTGTCAATCATCACTGGCTTCATTTTCTTCCTCGGCTTCACCTTCAGGATCTAGATCAATATTTACCGTAAAGGCACTCTGACCAAGATCGTAAGGGCCAAAATCATAATCGTCTCCGTAACATTGAACTCGAATCTCAATTTCAGTGTCCCCGTCGAGGCTATCATACTCGTCATCAACGGTAAATTCTGCATGTCCGTCATCGTTTGTCCACGCCGACATGACGTGATAGCCTCCGCCCCCAGGTATCGGTGAAGGCCATTTAATGTATAGCGTGACTTTAGTGTCCGCCCAAGGCTCGTCATTTCGGTACAAAACCTGAACATCAACATCAAAATTTTGCATTTCCGCTCCTTTAGCGGCGAGCATAACACAATTTGGTCGCAGCAACGTCCGCTCATGCCAATGTTCCCTTAGTTCCCTGCGTAAACGCTCTTGCCCTGTCCAGGGTATGCCTCGTAGAAATGCTGGTAGAGCGTGTCGCACTTTTGGTCGTACAGTTCTTTTGAATAGGCCCGTGGAAGGTTCTGGTCGAGCACGTCCTGGATCGTCGTCAGGACCATCATTCTCGTGGTCATTTGTTTGCGCCAGTCCAATACGAGCTTTTCCGCTTTCAGCTTCGTCAGCAGATCCTTCGCGGCCTTCTTGACAGAGGCTTGCTCCGCCTTCGTCAGTGAGATTTCCGGTCTCGTGAGCAGATCGAAGATCACCAGTTCCTCTTCGCTCAGTTGCTCTGCCAGTCCACGCTTTTCCTCTTCGTTGAGCTTCTTGGCGAATGCCATCAGTTTCGCGAAGAAGGCCTCGACGTTCGATGAGCCGGCATTGTATTCATCCACCATTTTCTGGAATTCTTCGAGGAAGTCGATGCGGGTACGGTTCAGCTTGACCATCTGGGCCAGCTTCAGCGCCAGCGATGCCCGGAGCTTTTGTGCGTCAATGGTCTTCCGGCCCTTGTCAAAGTGAGCTTTCAGCGCGTCAAAATCGATCTGGCTCAAATCGATGAAGCGGTTCGGATCGTTGGACACAGGCGGCATTACGTACCCATCCACGGCAATGGACTTGTCCAGCAGCGCATCCACCTGCGAGAGCACTGACGAAATGTCCACGGCCGGGAGTTCCGAGCGTATCTTCTCGGCCACCACTTTGAACACATTGCAAATCGGGCTGAACGCAAAAGCCGCAGTATCCGGCAACAGCGACTTGAAGATTGCACCGACGGATGACGCCAAATTCAAGTACTGCCGCCGGGTCTCATCGTTCACTACAAACGCAGCAACGGCGTCTTCCTTCAGCTTCTCCCGCTCAAAGCCGCGGGCGTCTCGAATCTTCGCCGGATCAACGCCCCGCTCCAGACAGAAGTTCGTTACGGTGGAGATTGCTTCCTGGAGTTGTCGGAGCAGTTCACTCTTGTCCTTGATGGGAGTCTCACCGCCGCTCTGCGCCCCACCGTAGATTGCCAGAGCCTTCTGGATGTTGCGGAAGACGCCCACATAATCCACGATCAGGCCGTTCTGCTTTTCCGCGAATACGCGATTCGCCCGTGCAATGGTCTGCATGAGCGTATGGTTCTTCATCGGCTTGTCGAGATAAATTGTGGAGCACGAGGGCACATCGAAGCCCGTGATCCACATGGCACACACGAACACGATGCGGAGTGGTTCTTCGTCCTTCTTGAACTTGGTTTCGAGGTCTTCCTTCACCATCCGCTTGCGATGCGTGGCGATATCCAAACCCTTTTTCCTGAATTCTTCGATTTCGTTCTGGGATTGGGAAACCACAACGGCCATGTCGGTCTCTTCGAAGAAGCGGAGTCGCTTTTCGAGTTCAGGCTTGTCGGCCGGATCAGCGGCGGTCAGTTCCTGCCGCAACTTTGTGATAGCGATTTTCCAGTGCTTCTGCACCTTGTCGAAGGTTCGAACGGCTGTGGCCTTATCGATAGAAATGACCATCGCCTTGGCTAGAACACCGCGGCCCATGTAGTGAGCCACGATGTCTTCGCCAATGCGTTCGAGACGGTCATCCCTGGTGATGAGTTGATATTCCCGTTTGAAGTCCCGTTCGAGCTTCGCCTCCTGGTCTTCATCGAGGTCGGCAGCTTCGATGATGGCTGCCATTTGTTCGTTCAGGTCTTCGTTGACGAGTTGGACTTCCGGAATGCGGTTTTCGTAGTAGAGCGGGACTGTATTCTCGTCATCCACGGATTCCTTGAAGTTGTAGATGGAGACATACTCGCCGAAGACATCTTTGGTCCGCTCTTCGCCCGCCATGAGCGGCGTGCCGGTAAAGCCGATGAAGGCGGCGTTCGGAAGAGCGCTGCGCATATTGGCAGCAAAGGTGTCGTACTGGCTGCGGTGGGCTTCATCGGTGATGACGATGATGTCTGACCGGGTGGAGAGAACTGGATAGCGCTCCCCGTGTTCGGTGCGGAATTTCTGGATGAGGGTGAAGACGTAGCGATGGTCTTCCTCATTCAGCATTTGCTTCAGGTGTTGCCCGCTGCCCGCACGGACGCGATCTTCTTTTTCGAGGACGGCCCCGGTATTGGCGAAGTTCCTGTAGATTTGGACATCCAGGTCATCACGGTCCGTGACCACCACGAACGTCCAATTGCCACGCACTTTCCGCAAAACCTTCTGCGAAAAGAACACCATGGAATAGCTCTTGCCGGAACCCTGCGTGTGCCAGAAAACGCCCAGTTTCCCCTTGTTGGCCTGGATATGTTCGACGGCGGCGATGGCATTGTTCACGCCGAGGAACTGGTGGTTCTTGGCGATGAGCTTCGTGGGATCGCCCTTGGCCTCATTGAAGATGGTGAAGTTCTCTATCAGGTCGAGCAGTTTTCGCTTTTCGCAAGTGCCCCGGATCATTGTTTCTAGACTGATGAGCCCGGGTTCCTTCTCATCGTCAATCTTCTTCCATTCGGAGAAGTGTTCGATTCCGGCTGTCATGCTGCCGATACGCGCTCTTGAGCCGTTGGAGAGGATGACGAAGCCGTTGTACCAGAAGATCTGCGGGATGGTGTCTTTGTAGTCCGACAGGTTCTTTTCGTATGCCAGTTCGAGCTTCTTGTGAGATGCCTTGAGTTCGATGAAGACGAGCGGGATGCCGTTGACGAAGCCGACGAGGTCGGCACGCTTCTTGCCGTAGTCGCCGCTGATCCAGAATTGGGAGGCCAGCAGGAAATCATTGTTGGCTGGCTGGTTCCAGTCGATGATCTGGATAGTGTCGGGTGTATCTTCCGCGTCTTCTTCGTGCCGTTTGAATGCGACCGTCACTCCTTCCTTGAGGAGTTTGTAGACGGCTTGATTCGCCCGGGCGGGACTCATGGCACTGCGGTTCGCGGTAACCCGCTGGATGACGATCTCGACCGCATTGGGGGAGATGCCGGGATTCAGTCTCTGGATGGACTGACGGAGACGTTCTGGAAGAACCACATCCGCCGGGGTTTCGCGGCCGAGTAACGTGAGCTCCCCGAATTTCTCCTGGTAGCAGTTCAGGGTTTCCCAGCCCAACTCCGCGAAAAGAGCAATTGTGGGCTGTTCAATGGCGGCGTCTTCGGAGTCGGGTTTGTTGCTCATGCAATTCGGGAATATATCCTTCAGAGCATCAGTCTAGCCGATTTCTCGTAAACACGCAGAATCGTTCCGCGTTTCTTTAGAAATGCGTCACGGTAGCGAGCTTTGCCAGTAACGCTACTGAACGAGAGGCTCGAAATCCACGGAGGACATGGGCTCATAGTCAGGCCAGTTTCCGGTGAATTCCACCAGCAACCGTTGCTTTGACGGAGCGGGAGAGGGGTTCACGCGCACTACCTTTGCCGAATAACTGCCTGGCGCATTGGCAATCGCATGCATGAGGTCTGCCACCAGGTAGCGCGGTGCCCAGCCAATCACGTGGTAGTCTTCGCTTTGAATCTGGACCGCAAGCCCCGTGGCGGGGTTCGTCAATTCCAGGGTGACGTAGAGTTTCTCACCGGGCTTCAACTGCTCCAACCGTTGGTTGGCCGCTGCGTTGGAGTGGCGGGTGCCGTGAACAAAAAAGCGGCAACGGAAGGAGCCATCTTCGCGGCGTTCCAGCTTCGGGAAAACTTCCAGATTATCCGTGACGCGGTAACCGCCACTGGCGCTGAGAATTTCCGTGGGTTCGGCAGTTCCCGGCAGATCGAGAAGTTTCAAATAATCGGGAAAGTCACGACGCCCGGGCGACATGACACGATTCTGGAACAACGGAAACAGTTCCCCGGAGCGATAGATGGTGTTCCAGTCCGGAAAGTCCAATAATGGCTCAAAGCCGGCATTTTGGCGAGCTGATTCCGCACCGCGAATGTAGCGGAATTGATAATGGCGCGGGTCTTCGAGGACGTCCAGGCGACCGATGGGGAACCAGGCACGGGTGACACGCTTGTCCTGCCACGCCAGGAAGAGCGTCCGGGCGGGGTTGGTGGCAGCAGCGTTCACGGAATGAGGCGTAACTGTTCCAGGTTGTAGCATACGAGTTCAATGACGAAGGAGCGGGAAATTTCGCTCATCCAAGTTTCGGGTACGCGATCCACAATCCCGCGCAAGCCTTCGACCGTTAGTTTATCAAGCAGTTGCCGGGCGCGGTCGAATGGTTCCGGATATTTTTCTGATGCCCGGCGGATGAGATTCAGCGGGCTGAGGCCCCTGCGATCTGTAGATTCCCAATAGATGGCTCCGGTTGCTTTCTCGGCGTAGCTCCCGACGCGGCCCTCCCGGAGAATGGCTGACTTGGACTTCGCCGTGCCCGCGTCGCAGAGTTCGCGCCCGAGGGAGGAAGCGTGATCGAACGATGGCGCGACCATGACGTTGAGGCTGCCGGACGTCCGTTTCAAGAGGATGCCCCAGTTTTCGTGATGGCGGTCTGTATTGCCGATCACAGCGTCCAAGAGGAGGTATTCGGCGAGGCGGTCCCGTGCGATCCGCAGGCTGTTGGGCGAAGGGAAGACGCGCTCCAGCGCGGCGAAGATGTTGTCGAGCGTGTGGTCCGACTGGTGGAAGCGGCGGGCTGTGTCATAACCGAGCATCTTGCCCAGCAGAATCTGGTTGCCATGGACGAGTTCGCGACCTTCCCGCGCGAAAGAAGCGGTGGCTGAACCCAGTGCGCCTTCGTAGCTTGCCAACTCAACCGGGGCGTGGAGGATGTCGAGCGAGGATGCGATTTCCGCCGTGATCTTTTCGGCCCAATGCTGACCGGTGTTTCGTTGCGGGTATTTGAAGAGCCACTCGATGTCCGTCTCTCCCCAGCGGAACCAGAATTTGGTCTTGCTGCCCATGTCTTCCTGGCTGAGTACCCAGTCGGGTTGGATGATGGCAACCGGATAGGGTTCTGGGGCAGGGGCGGGCATGGGGTTGGCTCGGTTAGGCGGATTGACTTTGGGCTAGTGTGATCGCGTCTTCGGCTGCCTCGACGAAGATTTCGCCGGAGATGAGTTTGGGGAGGAGGAAGTCTCGGGTGGTGCGGAGGTTTTCGATCCGACTTGAATAATTTAGTACTGCGGCGGTGATAGGGAGAACGATGG
>CAIXXM010000114.1 GCA_903923395.1 uncultured Acidobacteriia bacterium | reverse complement strand
CGGCCGCTACGACGACTACGCCCGCCTCGACGGCAACGCAACAGCCGAGCGTGTTCATCACGGTACAAGGGCATGTGATCGGGGTGAGCGGCGTCAGTCAGCTTACCGACCTGATCAACCAGGCGGTGTACCAGAATGACGCGACTCTTTATGCCTCGCATAACAATCAGGGGGTCCCGCTGGCAGCGTAATGGGACTTCCTGCATTCAGTTATGTGACCGGAGGCACCACGGTCAACGTAAACATCAAGGGCGGCTTGGCTAACTTCTGTTGTGAGCCGGTTGCCACGGTGAACGATAACCTCGCCACCGGCGGCGTCCGCGAACGGGTGACACAGAGGGTGGATCTGCTAATCACGTTTTCGACGGTGGTGTCGGTGCAGGGCGGCGATTTCGCCGTGTGGATGGATTTCCAGCAGTGGGCTTTGTGCGGCAAGGCATTCCCTTTCCAGCCGAATCTAGCGAATTCGGCGTACTTTTGGTGCATTTCGGACGATGTGAAGATTACGCCGAAGCGGAAAGCAATCGGTGCCTATGAGGTGTCCGTGGCCTGGCGGGTGAGGCAGAACGATCCGCAGTCGCCGAAGATGGCGGGGGCTGTGATGCGGATGTTCTGCGCGATCGACCCCACATTCTTCGAGGTGCTCACCACTACGCTTCCGGGTGGCACGCACGGCACCGCGTACAGTGAGACACTGCAGGCGGGCGCGGGTGCGGTGCCTGTCTCCGGATGCACCTGGTCGCTGATCTCAGCGGCGCTGCCGACCGGGCTGGCTTTGTCTCCTGGGGGCGTGTTGAGTGGCACCCCAACACTAGCGGGAGACTATACCTTCATCGTCTGCGCTATTTCGCCGGTGGGATATGAGGCATTTGCCGCACTGGAGTTGGTGGTCTCATGATTACGACGTCCACGGCGTGGCAGGCGAAGAATGGAGAACTGGCGAAGAAACCGATCTACATGCTCGGATTCTCTGGCATTTCATGGGTTTACGTTACACACGATCTGGTCAGCGAAGGTATCACAGGGACGCTACCGCAGTACTATCCCTGGCTGCAGACTCCGACTGGGGATTCTCAGTCCGTCGATGTCCAGGCGGGGACAAGCTCGATCGGCGAGTTGGCTTGCACTGTGGTGGATTACCAAGGCGCGGTCCGTGGGCAGGTCGGCGGTAACACGTTCGAGGGCCAGTTCTGCACGCTTTCAGTTGGTTATCCAGGGCTGGCGATCGCGGATTTCGCGGTCCTTTGTACGTACCGGGTGTATAAAGTTGTGCCCGCCGATGGATACGGGGCCTTCATTTTCTCTTCGCGTGACCAGCAAATGGACGCGAAGCGGACGATCTGGGATCACCCGGAGAACGGCGCGCCAATCTCTACGAGTAATCCGTGGGTACTGCAGGGCACGCCGGCGGAGATCATCCAGGCGATGTATCTCATGGGCCTGCAGTATGACCCCTCGACGCTCGATATCGCAGGCATGCAGGCGCTGGATTCGCCATTGGAGGGGCTCTATTGCGCAGCGCGGCCGTTCCTCTTCCAAATCACTCAGCCATTCCAAGTAAAGCAGTTCCTGCAGGACCAGATTTACAAGGCCGCGGGGATGTATCCCATCGTCAATAACCTGGGGCAGATCGGCGTAAAAGCACCTCGCGCACCGATGGCAGGT
>CAIXXM010000113.1 GCA_903923395.1 uncultured Acidobacteriia bacterium | reverse complement strand
TTCGCCACGGCGGCCTACAAGGCCGGCAAGAACCGCACGGGTCACAAGTTCTCCTGCGCCGCCAGCCTGCCGAAGGGGCAGAAGCTCGAGATCGCCTGCTACGACGCCTTGATGCGGGCTTACCGGAAGTGGCTGGCCTTCAACGAATTCCCTGAGGACGCGACAACCGAGGGAGGTAAGTGAGATGACCGACAGCATCGCAACCCTGCATGGCTTCACCCGCGAAGTGGTCGCCGACTGCGACCAGTACACGCTCTTCCTCCTGGTCAAGCCTGAAACCGAGTTCGACGACAGGTTCAAGGCGTGGGACATGGATGGGCAGGAGTTCATCATGGTGAACGGATGGCTGTTCACGGTCGAGGACGCGGCAACCGATGCCGAGGAAATTTGCGAACTAGGCTTGACTTAAGACCTAACCGTCTTAAATAGAGATTGTGAGAACGAAACCGCACCACCCGCCAACCACCACCAGGAGCGCCACCGCAATGACAACCCTCTTCTCCCGCACCGTGCCGCCCGAGGCCCGCCACCAGGGGCCGTTCGAACATGCCCGCCACCAGTTGATCGTGGCGCTGGCGAGGCTGCAGCCGCCGCGCGCCTTCAACATCTTCCCGGCGCCGGATGAGTTCACCGCGGTCAAGGATCATATCCGCGAGACGGCAATGATCTTCGATGAATGGCTGGCGCTGATCGGCCACGAGGTCAAGGACAACGCCGTGACCAAGATCGACATGCGGGCGTTCCGCTCGCCGTTCACGGACGCGGTCGAAGGTTCGGCGATGTGGGCGGTCGAGTGTCAGGCGGATGCGCTGTTCGAGGAACAGGAAGAGATGAAGGCGGGGGCGCGGTGATGGCCGCGTCTATCCTCCCCTGCCCAACCTGCCTGGGCGAAGGCCGCATCTGGAAATCGAAATACGGCGGTAACGACCCCGACGTATGGGACGCCGGCCAGTGTCCGACCTGCGAGGGCGCCCGTGAGATGCGCTGCGATGTGCGAAAATGCAAGGGCTGGGCGGTCGGCTTCAACGAGGAAGGCGAGGCGATGTGTGAGGATTGCCTGGCCGAGTGGACTGCGCAGGTTGAGGCCGAAACCGACTGACATCAGGAAAAGCCTCGGGAAACCGGGGCTTTTCTTTTTCAGGTATTTTATTACTAATTTGAAAGATAGGACGATTTAGTCTTGACATAAGCCGCAAGCGTCTTAGATTGAGGTTGTAGGAAAAGAAGGAAGCAACCAAGATGACCAAATTTTATGTCGTCCACACGGACCAAAACGGCGAACGCCACCAGATCGGCGATGCCTTCGAAGCGGCTACTGCCGAGCACGCTTTGGACACGATCCTTATCGGGGCGGACGAAGCGGATGACGGTCGGTATGAAGTTTTTGTCGCGAAGGAATTGCCCTGATGCCGATCGGAACCTGCGATGCCTGCCAGCGCGAGAACGTCCCGGTTTCGCACTTCAACATCAGCTACTGCGGTGACACCACCGCATGTTTCCTCTGCCAAGGCGATGACAACCCCGACCCCTATGGAGAACTGGACACCATGACCACCAAGATCCCGAATCCCTTCGAAACCCTCGGCCTTCCGAACCCGTTCAAGCCGGCGGCCACGCTGCCGAACCCGTTCGAAACGGTGCTG
>CAIXXM010000112.1 GCA_903923395.1 uncultured Acidobacteriia bacterium | reverse complement strand
CTGGAACTCCGGCGAAAACCCCTGCCTGCAAACACCTCCAAACACGGCACTTGCAAAAAACCAGTTTTTCAATCCAACTCTTCTGCTCTCCCGAGCCGCCAAATCACCCCTTGAATTTACTGGTGAGATATCCGGGCTAAATAACGCCGGAAAAATCCTCCAACGCCCAAACACCCCGCCGCAATCCGCTACATTGGTTATCGATGCACCGCGAATACCGCAAATGGCACAGCCCCGCACTCGGCCGCGAGATGGAAATGCTGATCCTCGGCCATGGCGGCCTCCCCATGCTCGTCTTCCCCACCTCCATGGGCAAGTTCCACGAATTCGAAGACCGCGACATGGTCAAATGCGTGCAAAGCCAATATGAGGAAGGCAAGCTCCAGGCCTTCTGCGTCGATTCCGTCGATAAAGACAGCTTCTACGCCAAGTGGATGCGCCCCCAGGACCGCATGCACCGCTACAACGCCTACCAGGCGTACCTGATGAATGAAGTCCTGCCCCTCATTCGCTACATGAACTGGTCCAAACGCATCATGGCCATGGGCTGCAGCTTCGGCGGCTACCACGCCATGAACCTGGCTCTCAAACACCCGGATGTGTTCACGGACTGCCTCGCCATGAGTGCCGCTTTTGATATCCGCAGCTTCCTCGGCGGTTACTATGACGACAACGTCTACTACAACAACCCTGCGGATTTCATCCCCAACCAGAATGACGACTGGTACCTCAGCCGCTACCGCGCCAACAAATACACCCTTGCCGTCGGCGATTGGGATATCTGCCTCGGGGACAACCAAAGATTCGCCGGAATCCTGGGCGCGAAGGGCATTCCCCATAAGCTCGACATCTGGGGTCCCGAACAGAAACACGACTGGCCACTCTGGCGCTGGATGTCGCAGACCTATTTCAAATGATCGCCGTCGCAGACATACTTTAAATAGATAGACCGATGAGAGTCACCCGACGGCCCCGATGCGAACCCGCCCCGCGCTCGCCCCGCGACGAAGCGAACGTAACCGCGCGCCTCGCATCCATGCCCGTCGATACGTGGAAAGAATGGAGGAACCGCTCCACTATGCAGAATGAAACAGAAGTGAAAAAGATCGGGATCGTTTATGGGATGGAAAATACCTTCCCTCCAGCGCTCGTTGAGACCATCAACAGCCGCAACATCCCCGGAATCCTCGCCGAATCGATCCAGATCGGCGGCATCCGGATGGCCCAGCCCTCCGGCTACAAAGTCATCGTGGACCGCATCTCGCACGACATTCCCTTTTACCGGGCCTTCCTCAAGAATGCCGCGCTCGGTGGCACCACCGTCATCAACAATCCCTTCTGGTGGTCGGCCGATGACAAGTTCTTCAACTTCTCGCTCGCACACAAGCTCGGCGTCGCCATCCCGAAGACCGTTCTGCTGCCCCACAAACTCCACCCGCCCGGAACCACAGACCGCTCCATGCGGAATCTTATCTACCCCCTCAACTGGGAGGAGATCTTCGAATACATCGGCTTCCCCGCTTTCCTGAAGCCCTTCGATGGCGGCGGCTGGAAAAACGTGTACAAGGTCGACAACAAAGAGCAGTTCTTCGCCGCCTACGATGATTCCGGCGACCTCTGCATGACCCTGCAGACCGCTGTCAACTTCAAGGAATACTTCCGTTGCTATGTGGTCAACCAGCAGAAGGTCCACATCATGCAGTACGACCCGCGCGCGCCGCACGCCGAACGCTACGTGAAGAACCCCGCGCCCGTCGACCCCGCCCTGCTCGCACGCGTCGAACAGGATTGCCTCACCATCTGCCAGGCGCTCGGCTATGACCTCAACACCGTGGAATTCGCCTGCGAAGACGGCATCCCTTACGCCATCGATTTCATGAACCCGGCCCCCGACGCCGACTACCACTCCGTCGGCGCCGCCAACTTCGAATGGATCGTCAATGCCGTCGCCGACATGGCGATCGAAAAAGCACTCGCACCCGAACAAACACCGGACTACCGCTGGTCCAGCTTTTTGAAGTAACTACGCACCCAAAGGAGGTCCAATGGCCGAACCCGCATTCAGCATCGGAATTGAAGAGGAATACCAAACCATTGACCCCGTCACGCGGGATCTCCGCTCCCATATCCACGCGGAGATCATCGAGAAGGGGCGAATCCGCCTCAAGGAAAAGGTCAAGGCGGAAATGCATCAGTCCGTCGTCGAAGTCGGCACGGATGTTTGCAAGAACATCCAGGAAGCCCGCAAAGACCTGACCGATATCCGCCGCGGCATCATCAAACTCGCGCACCAGAACAACCTGCGCCTCGCCGCCGCCGGCACGCACCCCTTCGCCGACTGGCGCAAGCAAGCCATCTACCCGGACCAGCGCTACGAAATCCTCGTCGAAGACATGAAGATGGTTGCGCGCTCCAACCTTATCTTTGGCCTCCACGTTCACGTCGGGATTGAAGACCGCGAAACCCAGATCCGCATCATGAATGAGGCGCGCTACTTCGTGCCGCACATTCTCGCCCTCTCCAGCAACAGCCCGTTCTGGATGGGCATGGACACCGGCCTCAAATCCTACCGCTGCAAGGTCTTCGATAAGTTCCCCCGCACCAACCTGCCGGATTTCTTCACCAGCTGGGGCGAGTACGAGACCTTCATCAAGCTCCTCGTCAAGACGAATTGCATCGATAACCCGAAGAAGATCTGGTGGGACATCCGCCCCCATCCCTTCTTCCCGACCCTCGAATTCCGCATGTGCGACGTTCCCATGCGCGTCGATGAAACCCTCGCGATCGCCGCTTTGATCCAGGCCACCGTCGTCAAACTCTACAAACTCCACAAGAGCAATCAGGGCTTCCGGCTCTACCGCGGTGCCCTGCTCATGGAGAACAAATGGCGCGCCGCGCGCTACGGCCTCGATGGCAAGATGATCGATTTCGGCAAGGAGACCGAAGTGCCCTTCCGCGAGCTCATGCTAGAGTACTTGCATATTCTCGACGACGTCGTCGATGAAATCGGGGTGCGGGACGAACTGCGCTACATCCACACCATGCTCGAACGGGGCACGGGAGCAGACCGCCAACTCGCCGTGTACCGCGAAACGGGTGATTTCAAGAAAGTAGTGGACTATATTGTCCAGGAAACAGAAGCCGGTGTGTACTCGGAAGATTCTTCCAGGTAACTCCGGAACAGAGCAGGCGCATGACCAATCTTCACGAAATTCAATTTGACCAGGAACTGATTCCGGGCGCTCACAATGCCGTCCGGACCTGTCTCCGGATTCTGCCCGAAGAGAAAGTGACGGTGATCACGGATCTCGAAACGGCGGAAATTGCCGCAGCTCTCGTATCGGAACTCGATGCCCTTGGCTGCCGCTACAACGCCTTCGTCATGGAGGATTACGCCAAGCGGCCGCTCGAAACCAAGCCGCCCGCCATCCTGGCCGATATGGAGTCGAGCCACGTCAGCATCTTCGCGGCGCAGGCGCAAACCGGCGAACTCCGTACCCGCATGCAAATGACAGATGTGGTCAACCGTCGCAAGATGCGCCATGCCCACATGGTCAACATCACCAAAGAGATCATGACGCATGGCATGCGCGCGGACTTTATCGAAGTCGACCGCATCAGCACCCAGATCTGGGAAATCGCCAGCCACGCCAAGAAGATCCGTGCCACCACCGGTGCCGGCACCGAAATCGTTGCCGATATGAACCCGGATTACAAGTGGGTCAAGACCAGCGGCATCATCAGCCCCAACAAATGGGGCAACCTCCCCGGCGGCGAAACGTTCACCACCCCCGGCGAAGTGAACGGCACTTTTGTGGTGGATGGCGTTGTGGGCGATTACCTCTGCGCCAAATACGGGGACCTGCGCGCGGAACCGCTCACCATTGAGATCCGCAACAACCGCCTCACCGGCGTGGAATGCAGCAACAAAGCCCTCCGCGATGAGTTTTGGGAATACACACACACCGACGAGAACTCTGACCGGGTCGGCGAATTCGCGATCGGCACCAACATCGGCTGCAAAGATGTCATCGGCAACATCCTGCAGGATGAGAAAATCCCCGGCATCCACATCGCTTTCGGCAACCCCTATGGCGCGCATACCGGCGCCGACTGGTTTTCCTCCACGCATATCGACGTGGTCGGTCGCAACTTCAACATCTGGATCGATAACCTCCAGATCATGGACTCAGGTCAGTTCCTGCTCGCTTAAATGATTGCGGAACTCCGGCGGGAATTCAATCAGCGCTACAGCCCGGAAAAGTATGCCCGTTTCCTCCAGTTGTTGGAGGAACGCTCCGGTACGGCCATCCATTTCCGGAACTGTGAGACCCCGTGCTTCTTTCCGGAAGCCCTGCTGGAGGAAATGGTGCAGGCTGGCAAGGAGCTGGCCGCTCAGCTCGTCGGCAACAAAGAGTATCTGGATCGTGCCCGCCAGGAAATCCCCGCGGAGTTCCTGACCGCGAACGAAGCACCGCACCCCATGTTCCTGCAGGCGGATTTCGGTCTGGTTCTGCAGGAAGACGGTTCCTATCTGCCGCAGTTGGTTGAACTGCAGGGTTTTCCGTCGTTGTACGGGTTCCAGCACGTGGTCGCATCGGCATATCGCGATGCCTATTCCCTCGGCCCGGTGAAGGATATCCTGGGTGGCCACGATGAGAAGTGGGCGGTCGATCTCTTCCGCCAGGGTGTGGTTGCCGATTGCGATCCGGAAAATGTGGTCCTGCTCGAAATCGATCCGCAGAACCAGAAGACCTTGCCGGACTTCCTGGTCACCGAAAGGATGCTCGGCCTTCGCACCGTCGACATCCGGTCCGTTGAAAAGCGCGGCCGCAAGTTATATTCGGGCGGCATTCCCATTGACCGTATTTATAACCGGGCCATTGTGGATGAACTGGTTCGCAAAGATGCGAAGCTGCAGTTCCAGTTTTCCGATGATTTGGACGTGGAATGGGCCGGACACCCGAACTGGTTTTATCTGATCAGCAAGTTCTCGCTGCCCTACCTGAAACACCGGACCGTTCCAGAAGCCTGCTTCCTCGATATGTTGGAAACAGTACCAATGGACCTGGAGAACTATGTGCTCAAGCCGTTGTACTCCTTCGCGGGGTTGGGCGTGAAAGTAGGCGTCACGAGGGAAGATCTGGCTGCGGTCCCGTCCCATCTTCGCGGACAGTATCTGCTCCAGCGCCGGGTCAAATTCACTCCCGTGATTGAGACTCCGCATGGTCCAACACAGGCCGAAATACGCATTATGTATATCTGGCGCAATGAGATAGAGGCTGTGACCACCATCGTTCGCATGGGGCGCGGCAAGATGATGGGCGTCGACCACAACCGCGACATGGAATGGGTCGGAGCCTCCGCCGGTTTCTACCTCTAATATTTGTAAGAACTTTCCTCCGTCCCGCCCACTTCTTCATCGAGAGGCGTGAGTCCTTACCTTTTCTTGACGAAATCTGAATTGGTCCCACAACTTTGGAAATTTCGCTGGGTTACTGGAAGTACTAAACGGAGGACTCATTTGCACCATTTTGCTCTTTATATCGACCCAGGTTCCGGTTCCCTTCTATGGCAGGCCGTTTCCGCTACTATTCTCGGAGGATTAGTGACGTTCCGTTCCCGTATCGCAGATATATTCCGCAAGCGTGAATAGCAGCATGACGTTTGCAACAAGTCACGGCCGTGAAACCATGACCTTCCGCGACCCCGCCGGTTCTGTATTCCGGCGCGGGGAGCGGATTCTGCGTGCCGTCAATCCGGCAGGAAACCGGGATCTCACGGCGTTCCTGCAGACGGAGACCGCTGTGAGCCTGCTCGCTTCCGGGAATCTGGTCTCCACCACGGAACTCTCCATTGAGGCCGCGGCTCATGACCTGCTCGCTCTGGCCGATGGCCTGTCGGGCGGGTATTCGCTCTATGAACACAGTCCTGTCTGGTTTCCGTCGTACCCCTATGAATGGTCCGCGGAAATGCTGTTCGATGCAGGGAAGCTGACGCTGGATATCGCGGAACGTGCCCTGCGGGAAGGCTTCGGACTGAAAGACGCCACGCCGTTCAATGTTCTGTTTGACCGCGCGCGCCCCGTCTTCGTCGATGTCTGTTCGTTTGAAAAGCGGGACGCCGCGGATCCCATGTGGCTGGCCTGCGCGCAGTTCGAACGGATGTTCCTGCTGCCTTTGCTTTCTTCACTCCGTCTCGGGCTGGACCCGCATTTCATCTTCTCCAGCGATCTCGACGGACCAGATCTCGAAACGATTGGGCGGTGTTTCCACTTCCCGCACAATCTCCATCCAACCGTCATGCGGATGGTCACGATTCCCCGCTTGTTGGGCCGCATCGCGGAGATGGATGCGATCCGTTCCAAGCTCCATGTCAAGCGCAGTGTCTCGGCACCGGCTGCGAAAGAATTGCTGCTGCGGTTGTTCCGCGAGTTGCGTTCGAAGCTCGAAACGGTCCGCCCCAGACCCAAGAGTTCTGCATGGTCGGGCTACGCACCGGATGCTGACGAAGTAAAGGTCAAGTCAGACGTCGTCAGCAGGGTGTTGCGCCATTCGCGCGCGGGCACAGTGCTCGACATCGGCTGCAACACCGGAACTTACAGCCGGCTGGCCGCCAGCCAGGGAGCGAAAGTAGTCGCTCTGGATTCCGATTCCACGGTGGCCGGCCAGGTGTGGCTCGATGCCTCCGCGCAGAATCTCGATATTCTTCCTCTTGCCATCAACATCGCGAGACCGACTCCCGGCATGGGTTGGCGGAATGCTGAATATCAAACCTTTGACGCGCGCGCCAGGGGCAAATTCGACGCAGTGCTGATGCTCGCCGTCATTCACCATATCGTGGTGAACGGGCGCATCCCGCTGGAACAGCTGTTTGAAACTATCGCCAGCTATTCGCGCCGGACGTTGATTGTCGAATTCGTCAGCGCCGAAGACCCCATGTTCCGCCGTATCAGCCGCGGGCGTGAAGCTCTTTTCGCGGACTATACGGAGGCAGGTTTCGCTGCTGCCGCCGGCCGCTGGTTTGAGCTCGCCGAGCGTCACGTCGTTTCCAATACACGCAATCTCTATGTAATGACGCGGCGTTAGCATATCATTTGAGATGCTCCGCTAAACGCGCACATGAGAATTCTGCCAAGCACCGTGGAAGGTGTCGAGATTGCCGAGTCGGATGACTCGATTGAGATTCATGATCCCTTTCCCACCAGGGCTCTGGATTACTCGGTTGCAGTCATCAACCGCTCCCACATGGCCATCGCCTTTCTCGGAGTGCGTTTTGAAATGGTCAAGCGCGATGGCAAGCATGCGATTGCCATGCAGTATTCCGATGCACTCCGCCATCCTGAACAATCTGAATTCGTGCCCGGAATGGCGCGGCTGATTTCGATTGAACATGGGGTTACGCAGGCCGTTCTGGAAGGTGTCTCGATCGAGAGCATTCCCGGCTATCAACGCATCCTGATGAACCTCGATAACGTCCGGAAGATGTCCAGTGTGACCGCGTCCATTGATTCGGTCGCCTTCACGGACGGCAGTTTTCACGGGCCGGACAAGGCGGGGTCTTTTACAAGGCTGGCCTCAGAGCGGGATGCGGAAGTCCACTTCCGGGAGCGTGTTCTCGAATCTGGTCCCATGCCGGAACCAGAGTTCGCCGAGTTGCTGCGGCTGACCATCGACCTGCCTGTTCTGCGCCGCTTCTCACGCCTGCTCGATCTCTATGTCGAAGCCGGCAGAGAGGCTGTGCTGGAAGTGATGAGTGCCCACAAGGTTCGTATCCCTCTGCACCGTTATCACGAAGTGCAGGATGAACTATAGCTCCGCCGGACCGTCCAGATAGCGCCAGAGATACCAGGAGGCAACGGTCCGGTAAGGGGACCACGGCGCGGCAATGCGTTCCATTTCCGCGGGCTTCGGCAGTGCTTCCAGTCCGTAGGCGCGTTGCATCGCGGTGCGGATGCCCAGATCGCCCGTGGGCAGAATATCCATCCGGCGGAGGGTAAACATGAGGAACATCTGGGCCGTCCAGACGCCGATGCCTTTGACCTGCGTCAAGTGTCCAATGACTGCCTGATCGTCGAGACCGGGCAGGTTCTCAAAGACCACCGTGCCGTTGTGCGTGTGGTTGGCCAGTTCGCGCAGGTAGAGCGTCTTCTGGCCGGAAAGGCCCAACTTCCGCATGCTCTCCACGTCGAGTTCCAAGATGCCGGCGGGCGTGAGCGGGGAGCCCGCCGCTTCGAGCAACCGGCTGAAGATAACGGCGGCTACCTTGCCGCTTAGTTGCTGGTACACGATGGAGCGCGCCAGCGATTCGAAGACCGGCTCGCGGAATCCCATGGTGCAGGGGCCCACGCCTGTGATGATCTCCGCCATGACCGGGTCTTTTTTGAGATGCTTGTAAATGCTGCGCAAGGTAAGAAACCAGAAGGATATCGCGATGCGTCTGCCGGATTACGCCACCATGAAAAAATTTCTCGTCTCCGCCGTGTTGCTGGTTCCATTTGCTCTCGCGGGGCTTTACGCCCAGCAACAACAGCAAAAGATTGAAGATGACCAGCCCATCAAGGTGGATGTCGATGTGGTCAATCTCTTCTGTTCTGTCCGCAACAAGGCGAACGGGATTGTGGTTAGTTTGAAGAAAGAGGATTTCGACCTTTTCGAGGACGGCAAGCCGCAAACCGTGAAGTACTTCACGCGTGAAACTGATCTTCCGCTCACCATCGGCCTGCTGGTGGATGTCTCCGGCAGCCAGCGCAACTTGATTGAGATTGAACGGCAGGCTTCGTCCACGTTCTTTTCCTCTGTGCTGAAGAAGAAAGATGTCGCGTTTCTAATCAGCTTTGGTGCCGATGTGGAACTGCTGCAGGACATCACTGGCACGCCGCGGATGCTGCAACAGGGCCTGAACCGCCTGAAGCTGAATACGGGATATTCGGGTCCAACGGGTGGTCCGGTGCCGACGATGAACCGGGCGCGCGGGACTCTGCTCTACGATGCGGTCTATCTGGCGGCGGGCGACATGCTGGCGAAAGAAGCCGGGCGCAAAGTGATTGTCCTCATCACGGATGGTGAAGATCAGGGCAGCCGTGAAACCGAAAAACAGGCCATTGAAGCGGCGCAGAAGGCAGACGCAATCATCTACAGCGTTCTCTACGTGGACCGCGGGTTCTACGGGATGGGCGGCATGGGTTATTCCGGCGAAGGCACGCTCAAGAAGATGAGTGAAGAGACCGGGGGACGGCTGTTCCGCGTGGACCGCAAGAACACGCTGCAGGAGATCTACAGCCAGTTGGAGCAGGAGATGCGGGCGCAGTATGCCATTGGTTATACGCCGACGAACACGAACAAAGACGGCAGTTTCCGGAAGATTGATTTGAAGCTGAAGGACAAAGATATGAAGGTGCAGGTTCGCAAGGGCTATTACGCGATGCCCAACCGGAATTAAGTTTTGGGCCGGTCAACTTACAAGCATGACGACAACTTTTGAACTCGATGACCAGGAGAGCAGGACGCCCGGTTCCGGATGTGACTCATCTTTCGTGGAGTACAGAAATGGAGTGCGGCTCCTCCGGCCAGTCCAAAGTTCGGAACGGCCAGGCCTTGAGCTTGTAAGCCGGTTACGCGACGAAGAATGAGCAGGATTTCCGCGGGCCTTCGTGGATGTAGCTGTCTAATCCTGTCTTAGCTGCGCGGAAAGTGGAAGAGTGCCTGGGCGTTCCGGAACCGCATTTTTTCCAGTGCTTCCGCTGGCGCGAAGTCGAAGAGAGCAGTGAAGAAGCGTAGTTGTTTCTGGAGTGCGTCAGCGTCGTGGCCTAAGTCGCCCCAGATCATGCGGTCCGGGCCGAAGGCTGCATAGGCCTGGCGGATCAGCGGTTTTGTTGTAAGTGCGGGAATCTCTGCCACCTTGATCACGATCTGTTTGTGGCGGGAAAGGGCGAGCACCCCGTTGAAGTCTTCGGCACTGCCCTGCCAGCCGCGGCCGAGGTGGTCGAGAATGACGTTCATCTCAGGGAATTCGGCAGCTAACTTGCCGATCTGCGGCGCATATGCGGGGAGAAAGTGCATTTGTATCATCAGGCCCAAACTGGCTGCCGCGCGCCAGGTATTCCGCATGGCCTCTGACTGTAAGTCGCGGTCTTTGATGGGGCCGTTGGTTGCGGGCGGTGTGCCGGGCCCGTGCATCTCATGGATGCGGAGCGCAACAATGCGGCCGGGGTTCCGGCGCAGCAGTTCTTTCATCCGCGCGGGCGTGCCAGGACGCAGAGGATCGAAGAGGCATGTGCCTTTGAAGAACCCACTGGAGGGTTCCTTGGCAAAGCAGTATTCGAGATAACTATGGTCATCCTGATACGGCTCCGGGTGGACGATGACGGCGTGTTCTATTCCGGCTGCCGGAGCGAACTTGACGTAGTCCTCCACGGCAAGCGGTTCGGGATGATACGGAGCTGCCTTGGAGAAAGGGAACTGGCGGGTATCGGCGGAAAAGAGGTGAACATGGGTATCGATCAGCCGCACCCTCTGGGTTTGCGCAAACTCGATTTGCGTAAACAAGGGTGCGAGCAGCAGTTGCCTGCGTGTCATATGGAAATCTCCCGTGCATGATAGCCTATCGGAAGCACACCGATTTTCAGGGCAAAAACCCAATGTCAGCGCAGATTTTGCTGCAAGGGCGTCTGCTGGGAGTGGAAAACTTTCTCTCCAGCGGTTCCGCCGGCCAGAACAATGTTGTGTTTGAAGCGCGCACCGCGTGGGTCACGCTGCTGGGCGAGGTGCTGCCCCGTGCGCTGTTGTCAGAACTGCAACTGCCCCTGCTGCTGATGGGCACAGCGGACCGCAATGAATTCCTGGTGATCCTGCCGGATCAAGGGCGCGCCGATGCCGCTGCGCAATTTCTGACACGCGCCGCTGCAACTATCCAAACCGCGACTAACTCCGCGCTGCGTTTGATCTGGAGTGCCACGGAAAACCTGGGGGCATGGACAGTCGTCCGCAAGCGGCTCAACGACGGCCTTCGGGAACAGCGCCACAAGGTGCCTCTGGAGCCGGGTTTCTTCGCTGCCTTCGAGAAGACAGCACCCTCGGATGACGCGACTCCTCCCGGTCTGCGGGAAGCGGCGGGTGTGGGGTTCTCGTTTGATTTCCCTGCCTTAATTGCCGCGGAGGGCGGCCAATACCACTGGGATCTGAGCGCGCAGGCTTCGATGGGCAACATTTCGCTCTCGCGGCATCAGGCGCAAACGGACAACGGCCCTGCCAGCACCGCACAACTGGCTGGCCGGTCGAAAGGGCAGCGGCTCTGGGGTGTTCTGCGCGGCGAGTTCGATGATTTTGCACTGCGTCTGCGGCGCGTGCAGAGTGTGGAAGAGTATGTGACTCTGGCTCTGCTCTACAAACAGTTCCTGGCTGGCGAGTTGGAACTGCTTTGTTCGCAGCCGGATTACTTTCAGAGCGTGACGGTGCTCTATGCGACGACTTCCGGCTTCGCAGTCTACGGTGCGTGGGATGCGCTGGCGGGCTTTGCGCAGGAGTTGGAAAGGATCTTCGCCCGCTTCACCGCGGAGAACTTGAAAGAGCTGCCCGGCGGTGAAGCGAAGACGATTTCGATGGCGCTTCGGATCGCCGATGCGGAAGAGACCCTGGGCCATGTGTATGAAATGGCAGGGCGGGATCTGGAAGTAGCGAAGGCGAGCGACAAGGATTGTATACATTTGCTGGGGCGCGTCTTGGAATGGCGGCACCTGAGCAGTGCGGCGGAGCTGAAAGATGCCGTCGCGAAGCTCACCGAGGAATTCCGGTCCGGCAGGCAGTTTGTGACGCAACTGCGGAATCTCTACAAGAAAGTGGAGACCGCGGAACGCAGCGAAGATGAGCGCCTGCGGGCGCGGGCGTTGCGTTTCCAAAGGCAATTCGCGCGGGCGGCGGGCAAGCGGGAGAAAGAGTTTCAGAAACTGCGCTCGCACCTCATGAAAGAGATGACGGGCAAGAACATCCGGGGGCGGCTGAAGCTGCGGCCGGAGGGGCTGGTGGCCATGGAATGGGCCCGGCTGAGTGCAAAGGGATAACACGGAGACAACTTGCATGGCGGAAGAACAGGCAAAACAGGAAAACCGCGCGGGTCAGAACCGTCCGCCGAGAGATGGCGGGAAGCCGCAGGGTGGTGGTCCGCGGCCAGGGGGTGACAACCGCCAGGGTGGCGGGCAGCGCCCCGGTGGCGACAGGGGTCCGAGACACGGTGGCGAGCGGCCGGGCGGAGACCGTCCGGGTGGTGACCGCGGGCCGAGGCCTGGTGGCGGTGCGCCCGGTGCGTTCCGTGGCGATGCGGGCATGGAAGTGGATCTGGAGAAGCTAGTGAACGACAGCCTCTATCTGGATAACCAGGCGCACGCTGTAGTCAGCCGCATGCGGGATATGGATTCCGGCACACGCAGCCAGTTGCGGCGGTTTTACAACGCTGTCCGCCGTGCCACGCGTGCCCCTGAAAATGAACGGCAGCATGAGTTCGTGATGCTGCGGGCGCGGCTTGCCTACACCATTGCGCGCCACGGTCTGCGCAGCCTGGACCAGATGGAACGGCTGCTGCTGCAGGTCACCCGCAAGAACGAACTGCGCGGCTATGAACGGTTCCGCGATCTGTTCGAAGCCATTGTTGCTTACAACGAATAGCGCACTCAAGAACAACCGGAGAGAACAAGATGAGCGCTCACACGGCAAAAACGGAATTGAAGTTGATCGGGAAGCTGATTCTCGAAGGCGAATTGGTTTGCGGGACGGGGCTGCATATTGGCGCGGGAAAGGGCTCGCTCGAAATCGGCGGGGCGGATAATCCGGTGGTGAAGGATTCGCAGGGCCGTCCGTATCTGCCCGGCAGTTCTTTGCGCGGGCGTATTCGTGCGCTGCTGGAGCAGGCCACGGGTGCGGCAGTACCTTCGGAGCTGGTTTATATCTCGAAGCGCAAGGGCCAGGAAGTGCGCATCCACCAGAGTGACCGTCCGGATGATGAGATCTGCCTGCTGTTTGGGCGCAACCCGGGGCGCATGGAGAAGGTGGGCGGCGGTGAAATCGACAGTCACCATGCCACGCCGGCGCGCTTGGCGGTGTTTGACGCGCCGCTGGTGCTCGAAAGCATCACGCCGCAGATGCGTGAAAACCTGGACGATGAACTAACGGAAGTGAAGAGCGAGAATGCGATTGACCGCATTACTTCGCAGGCCAATCCGCGAACGCTGGAGCGCGTGCCCGCGGGTGCGAAGTTCAAGATCCGCATGGTGATCGACCAGTTGTGCCCGGAAGATGCTGTGTTGACGGGGTTGCTGCTGCAGGGTTTGCGGCTGCTGGAGGATGACACGCTGGGCGGCGGTGGTTCGCGCGGGTCCGGCAGTGTGAGTTTCCATGGGCTGAAGCTGGTGTGGCGCGGCAAGGATTACTATGCGGCGGGTGCACCCGAGCAGGAACTCGCTGCTGGCGTGGACTTGGCGGCGTTGCAGGCCAAGGTGGCTGAGATTGGTGATTCCCTGGTTGCGGCTTAAGGCATGGCGCTGCTTGAAGTAAAGCTGCGGCCTGCGGGTCCGTGGCGCATTGGACATTCCAGCGGAGACCGCACGCGTGTGGATGCGGTCTACCACTCTGATTCTCTTTTCTCAGCGGTAACGCAGGCCATGCGTTCGCTGGGGTGGCTGGAGGAGTGGCTGGAGGCGACGGTGCGTTCCGCGGAGGGTCCCGCGGTGCGGTTCAGTTCGCTGTTTCCTTTTGCGGGGAACACGCGGCTGGTGCCTCCGCCGAAGACTTCGTGGCCGCCGGCGGTTTCGAGCCGCTTGTATTTGAAGGGTGCGAAGCTGGTGCCGCTGGATGTCGCGCTGGGTGCGTTTGATGAGAACCGTTATGCCGTGGATGGGGCCAGTGGCTGTCTGATTCCCGGGGGTGCTTCCGCACCGTTCCGCGTTTCTCTGCGGTCGTCTGTGGCGGTGGACCGTGTCAGTGGCGTGGCCGGAGAGCCGCACCGTGTTGCCTGTCTGGAGTTTCATCCGCGGGCGGGCATGTGGGGCTTGGTTGATATTCGTGAGGCCCGGTGGGAGCCGCGTGTGCGTGCGGCGTTCCGTTTGCTGGCGGATACCGGCTTTGGCGGCGAACGTTCGCGCGGCTGGGGACGTGCGGCGGAACCGGAGTTTCATCCAGTTGCGAAGCTGTTCCCGGAAGTGGAAGTGCAGGGGGCCTGGTGGCTGTTGTCTCTGTATTCGCCGGTTGCCGCGGACAGCGTGGATTGGGCGCAGGGCGAGTATGTGATTCAGGAGCGCGGCGGCTGGACGGATTCCCCGGCGGGAGCGCCGAAAAAGAAGCACGTCCGCATGGTGGAAGAGGGCTCTGTGCTGGCGGCTCCGGCATTGTGCGGACAGGCTGTGGATGTGGCTCCGGAAGGGTTTGCGCATCCGGTGTACCGCAGCGGGTTCGCACTGGCGATTCCGATTGCGCTGGCGGGGCTGCAGGTAGTGGAGCCGGTGGTGCCTGTACCGGCGGCAGTTGTCCCGGAACCGGTGGTGATGGAACAGGAAGAAAGCGCCAGTGGCGAAGAGGAGATCAGCGAATGAAGTACCGCGTTACTGTGCTGACTCCCACGTTGACTGGTGACGGAGATAAGCTCTCCCCTATCGATTACATGGTTTGGCGCGATCAGGTGAACGTGCTGAACCAGAAACGCATCTTTGAGTTGAATGCGAAGGGTCCGCGGCTGGATAGTTATCTGGCGCAGTTGGCGAAGGGGACGAAGCTGGATTTCGCGTCCTGGGGTGGTTATGCGCAGAACTTCGCGGAGCGGCGGATTCCGTTTGAGGATGCGGCTTATACGCCTTACTGGAATGCGGCACCGGCGGATGTATTAAGTATCCCGACTTTTGCCAGGGATGCGCGCGGGCCTTATCTGGCGGGGTCTGTGTTGAAGGGTGCGCTGCGTACGGCGTACTTATTTGCGCATGCCAAGCCCGGTGCGATGGCTGAGGTGGCGGGACGGCTGGCCGGGGAGCGTTCGCCGCGGCGGCCGGCGGAGAACATCGAGCAGCAGATTCTGGGGACAGGAAATTCCGATAAGTTGCGTGTGTTCCGCATTGGCGATGCCGGAAATATCTCGCGAGAGGCTTTGCAGGTCTACTTACTGCGGGTTGCCACGCTGTTTCAGAAGTCGCCGGAGCAACTGGCGCTGGGTTGGAAGCTTTCCGGGCGCGGGATTGCGCTGGGAAGCCGGCCGGAGGAATCGACACCGGCATTCGCGGAGATGGCCAAGCCGGGAACTGTCTTTGAGGGCTCATGGCACGAGAATGCGTTCCTGAATCAGGAGGAAGTGCGCGCGTCTTTGCGGTGGGGTGCTCCGATTCCGCGGGAGAAGTTATTCCTAGCGGCGAATGATTATGCCGCAAAACAACTGGAGCTACACGCGCAGTATGCGAAGTGGACGGGGTTGGAAGCGCTGGCTTCCGCTGTTGCCGGGTTGCAGAGCAAGTTAGCACAGGCGAGGGAGAACGGCGGCTGTCTGCTGTCTGTGGGCTGGGGCGCGGGGTTCCTGAGTAAGTCACTGGGGATTGGTGCTGAGGAACAGGCACATAGAAAAGTGCTGGGTCTGTTGCCGTTTTACGAGCGGGCAATCAAGAGTGGTCTGCCGTTCCCCAAGACCAGGAAGATTGTGTTTCTGAAGAACAAACCCGCGACGCTCGCGGGATGGGTGGAGTTCAGTGTCGGGAGTTAACGATGGCCAGTCTCCGCCGGAAGTTAGTTAGGACTTGAGAAGACGTATCTCCCGGGTGATTGTCAAAACGCGTTGAGATTTCGGTACCCGGAAAAGAAGAGGGCCGGATTGCTCCGGCCCTGAGAATTACTTCGGTGTTACGTGTACCAGTTTGCCTGGGTTGGCGTCTTCCACCATCCACAGGGAACCGTCGGGAGCTTCCTCCACGTCGCGGACCCGGAAGCCGATCTTCCAGCGCTCCGCGGGTTTCGCTCCACCCTTGCCGTCGAAGATGATCCGCACGAGCGACTGGCTGCCCAGACCGCTGACGAAGCCGTTGCCGTCCCATTGCGGGAAGGTTTTCTTGCCGGTGTAGAACATCAGGTTGCCGGGAGCAATCACAGGTACCCAATAGAGAACGGGCTTGGTGAACTCGGGCCGTGTGTCATGGCTGGGAATCGGCGTGTTGTTGTAGTTCTTGCCGTAGGAAACCAGAGGCCAGCCGTAGTTCTTGCCTTTCTCGATGAGGTTCAGTTCGTCGCCACCCTGCGGGCCGTGCTCCACTTCCCAGAGTTCTCCAGTGGGGGAGAGGGCCAGACCGTAAGGCGTCCGCACACCCATGGCCCAGGTTTCCGCGCGGGTCATGTTGGGGGTCGGGAACGTGTACGTGCTGACCACTTTCGCGGTCTTGGCGAGTTCGGTGTCGCGGGGCGGGTCAATCAAAGAGATGGTTTCAGCGCCAACTTTGCCGTATTCCGGGTTGCCGGGTGCCGGTTTGCCATCGAGCGTCAGGCGGAGGATCTTGCCGACGGGCTGGTCGGGATCCTGTGCAGGGGTCATACGCTGGCGGTCGCCCACCGCGAGGAAGAGATATTTTCCGTCTTTGGTGAACGCAATCGCCGCGCCTTCCTGGCCGCCTTTGCCTTTGGGCATCTGGCGCCAGAGCACTTCATAGTTTTCCAGAGCGGCCGAAGTGGGGGTGATCACCAGCTTGGCGCGGGCGAGGGCGAGGCCTCCGCCGTAGTCACCGGGTTCGGCATAGGTGAGGTAAATCCTCTGGTCTTTGGCATAGGTCGGGGAGAGATAGACCGCATGCATGCCGTTCTGGCCCTGAAAGTAAACGGCAGGGGTGTTGCTGACCTGGGTTTTCTCGCCGGTCTGGGTGACAAGCCACAAGGGGCCGGATTTTTCGGTGACCAGCATGCGTCCGTCGGGCAGGAAGGCAATCCGCCAGGGCAGTTTGAAGTCGGCAACCGGGGTGATGTTGAAGGGCAGGCTGGGTTCGGGCTTTTGTTCGCCGATGTTGACCTGGGCAGAAACAGCTGCCGCCGACAAGGCGAAGAGCGCCGCGGCTTTCGCGAAATTCATTGTTGGTTCTCCTTACGGGTAGGGCACGGGACCGCCCGCGATAGGGCGTACCGTTTTCTGATGGTAGCGCGTTGTCTCAGTTCGGCGCGGTCAGCATCTCGCGCAGTTTCCTGAGAAGGGGTTCCTGCTCCAGGGGCTTCTGCAGGAATGCGATGGGCTGGTCGTGGTGGCCGGTTTCCGTGAAGACATCCTGGGTATAGCCGGACATATACAAGATCTTGGTTTCAGGATGGAATTCGAGTAATTGTTTGGCAAGTTCCCGGCCGGAAATACCGGGCATCACCACATCGGTCAAAAGGACATGCAGCGGCCCGCTGTGCCGGCTGGCAAGGTCCAGTGCAGGTTTGCCGGCCACTGCTTCCAGGACGCGGTAGCCTTGTTCCTCCAAAACCTCTCTGACGAAGACGCGGACCTCATTTTGATCTTCCACCAGAAGAATGGTCTCTTTTCCCTCGGCGTGTTGGGCGGCAGGCTCCGCGTTGACTGCGGGAAGGCTGGTGGAGGAACTGGCGGGCAGGTAAATTTCGAAGGTTGAGCCCAGGCCGGGTTCGCTCTCCACCCAAATGGTGCCGCCGCTTTGGCGGATAATCCCGTAGACTGTCGCCAGACCGAGGCCTGTCCCTTCCCCCAGGCCTTTGGTGGTGAAGAACGGCTCAAAGATATTGGCGCAAATGGTTTCGTTCATGCCGATGCCGGTATCTGAAAGACGTAGGCGCACGTAATTCCCGGGCAGAAGTTCCGGATGAATTGCGGTGAAGTGCTCATCCACCGCGGTATTGGTGGTTTCCAGTGTGAGTTTGCCTCCGCCGGTCATAGCGTCGCGGGCGTTCAGGGCAAGATTGAGCAGAACCTGGTGGATCTGGCTGGGGTCCGCCAGGATGAGGTCCAGGCAGGGATCGAGGCTGGTCTGGATCTCGATGTTCTCC
This sequence comes from uncultured Acidobacteriia bacterium, assembly GCA_903923395.1. Taxonomy (GTDB): domain Bacteria; phylum Acidobacteriota; class Terriglobia; order Bryobacterales; family Bryobacteraceae; genus BOG-234. The sequence continues at coordinate 24,404 of CAIXXM010000112.1, read as the reverse complement.
GGCAGCAGGCGGTGAAGCATCTCGCGGGTTTCCAGGACCATTTCATTGAGGTTCAGCAGCTTCGCCTGGACCAGTTGCTTGCGCCCGAATGCGAGCAGTTGCTGGGTGAGGTCGGCGGCCCGTTTGCCGGCTTGGCGGATTTGCTCCAGGCGCTTCCGGTTTGCGGTGAGCGGATTTTCATTCTTGAGCAGCAGTTCCGTATAGCCGATGATCACGGTCAACAGGTTATTGAAATCATGGGCGACACCCCCGGCGAGGCGGCCCAAGGCTTCCAGTTTCTGCGCCTGTATGAGCTGCGTTTGCAGGCTGCGGCGCTCTTCCTCCACCCTCTTGAGGGCAGTGATATCCCGTGCGGCACCGATCATGCCGACGGCGGCACCTTCCTCGTCGCGGACACGTGCGGTAGCCAGGGAGATGAGGAAGTCGCGGCCGTCTTTGGTTCGGTTCCACAACTCGCCGCGCCAATGCTCCTGCGTGTCGAGCGCGGAGAGGTTCTCTTTATTCCGGCTGGACCGCACGAAAGTCACATGTTGCCCCAGCAATTCGTGCGGTTCATAGCCGTAGGTATGCAGGAAGGCGTCATTGACGTAGACAAAGCGGTCCTGGGAGTCTGTGATGGAAATGCAGTCGTCCGCGCAACGGAGAGCCTGGGCCAGAAGCCGCAGTTGTTCTTCGAGTTCGCGGGCTCCAGTGATGTCTCCCAGCACCACGATGGCTCCGGTACGAAGGCCCCGCCGGAATTGGGGTGTTACGGTGACGCGAACCTTGCGGCGGGTGCCATCGGGGCGGGCAACGACGGCTTGAAAGCAGACCTTGTCGTTCTCCTTCAACTCTGGAAGCTGGGTGGGTTCTCCCGATTCGGAACACAGAAATTCGGTGAGCTTCCGGCCTGCCAGAGTTCCGCCGTGAGCCCCGAGCACGCCCTCAGCGGCGGGGTTGGTAAGAAGAAATCTGCCTTCGCGGTCCAGAGTCGCGACGCCATCGCCCAGGCTTTCCACTACGTTGCGGTAGCGGACTTCACTCACCCTAAGCGCATAAGTGCGGTGACGCAGGTGCCAGAGCAGCCAGGCCACCACCAGGAGCAGGAGCAGCAGGCTGAGTGCCCCGGCGGCCAGCACCTTCACCTTGACGCGCTCCACATCCAGCGCATGCGCGGATTCCGCCATGAGGGCGGGGAACAGACTCCAGCGGGCGAGGATGGGCCGGAGTTCACCTTGTTCGCTCAGCAACTGGATCTGGTCCCGGATCTCATCTGCGGCATCCTTCGTTTCAAAGGAAGAGGCCAGGGTCAGCAGGCGCGGCGGGATGTTCGAGGGGATGATCCGGAGCGGAGAGTGCGCCGAACCGTCCAGCAGAGCGCGGATAGCGGCGAATTGATCCACGTACGCGGCGCTGGCGCGGTCCTCGTCCAAGGCTTTGACTGCGTCCATGGTGGAGTCCAGGAGCATGGGCTTGCTGTGCGGCAGCAGGCTGTGGAGAGTGTCCTGCAGGATGGGCAGTTTGTTGACGGCGATGGGTGTATCAGCCAAGTCACTCATGTGCTGATAGCGGGAGCCGGTTTTGACCAGGAAGCAGGTTTCCGTGCTCAGGTAGGGGCGGACGAGATGAACGAACTGCGAGCGCTCCGGCAGCGCGGTGATCAGGACGTGCATGTCCACCCGGCCTTGCATGATTTCGCGGTAGCCGTCCGTGGTGCGGACCCATTGCAGTGGAATGCCGCTGCGCCTGGCAGCTTCCTTTATCACTTCGACGGCCAGGCCGCTCGGCTCGCCATCCGGGCCGGGATAGTGCAGGGGACTGTCGTTGCCGAAGCCGATCCGGTAGACCCTTTGGGCACGGGGATTGGGCGGCTGTTTCCAGACTGCAATTGTGCCTGCGAGTCCGAGAAGGAGAAAGCCAGCCGTCGCGATAGCATTGCGGGCGCGCATTCAGTAATCGAAGCCAGCCAGTTTTCCGGCAAAGCTCCCGTCTCAGTATAGACCCGCGGAGAGCCAACAGGGGGCGATTCCGCGTTCTTCTGAGCCGGGAGAACTGCAGTGTCCGGGCGCACCGCCATCGCCAAGGGCTGTTGTCTTGCGGAACACTTCACCCTGTCGCAGGTGTTTCGTTTCCGTACGCCGGGCGCTCTGTTTGCTCGTGTGCTTCCCTTAACCTCTTTGTTTTCAGGAGGAGTTGTGTTTCTGCGGCCTGGCATCGCTCGTGCACCCCGAAAGAGGTATGACATTCTTGCAGCGGACCCTTTTTGCCCTGACCTTTTTCACGGCTGCCCTGGGAACTGCGGGTGCCAGCGGCTTTTTGGTCGTCACCGCGACCGGCACCATTAGCGAAGGGCAAAACTACGGCACCTTCGGACCTGTAACGGGCAGCAACGCAGGCAAGACCTTCCAAATCTCCAGCAGCTTCAACCCGGATCTCAGCTCTTCCAGTGGCGATGACACCTATCAGGACCTTTTCATGGCCACCGCCCTCACTACCATTACCATCGGAAAGTATTCGTACTCCTTCGATTCGACGGATGACTGGGCCAACTACCTCTCTATCACCGCGCAGAACACTGGTCTGGCATGCGCCAAGCAGCAGAACCTCTATGAGCTCTATGCGGCAACCGGCGTGACCACAGATCAGCAGAACATTGACAGCACCACCATTGATGTCGTTTCTGGAGGCATGTCCGGTCTCGATCTCACACAGTCGGCGAAGTTTCAGGTCGCGGAAGAGAGCGTGGCCCTGGTTGGTGCCACGGCGGCTGACGGCTCGTGGTTTTCGGCAGAAGGCCCGGTGAATGTGACTTTGAACTGGTCCGGAGACAGCAGCCAAAGCACGGTGGTGCAGGCGCAAGCGCCGGAACCTTCCACCATGCTCCTGGCGGGCGGCTTGCTTATCGCGCTGGGGGTGTTTCGCCGGAAGGCCGCGTAGCTTACGGGTTCTTCTTCGCCGCGGGAACTTCCGTGCCTTTGCGCACCTGTTCGAAGTACTGCTGGATGTAACGCTGCATGGGCGCGGGAACTTCGTCGCGGCTCACGTCGCCATCTGTCTGCGCGTGGCTGGCGTTGGTTTGTGTGTAGCCGGTTTTCAGTTGCTGCGAGCCGGACTGCACTTCAACCGATGTTTCACCGGAAACATTCTGCGCCCGCTTCCCGATGATTTCACTGAGCTTGCCCATCGCCTTGAGTTGTTCGGCGGCCTTGATATCCTTCGCGCCATCCTGGTGGCCCACACCGCTGCCGGGCTGGGAAGAAGCCTTCTGGTTCTGGTCTTCGGCACCCGCCTTGCCTTGCGAAGGCTGACCTTCCTGGGAATCGCCGTTGGGGTCGGCTTCCTGCTGGCTCGATTGCTGCGCGCCCTGCTGGCCTTTGCCGGACTTGCCCTTTTCGCCGCTGGCCTTTTCCGCCTTGGCCTGTTGCTGGCCGCTTTCCTGCTTGCTGTTGTCGCCGCCCTTGTTGGCGTCCTGTTTGGCTTTCGACATCAGGTTCTGGGCCGCTTCTTTGAGCTTGGAAAGCAGGCTGCCGTTTTCGTTCTGGCTGGCATTTTTGCCCTTGCCGTCTTCTCCGGCTCCAGCTTCCTTTGAGCCCTGTTTGCCGTTCTCGTCGCTCTCTTTGCCGGCTTCATCCTGCTTGCCGCCGTCCATGGGGTCGCCCTTGGCTGCCTGTTCGCCGGCGCCTTTTTCCTTACCGTCTTTGGAATTGCTTTGCGCCTGACCCTTGCCCTGGCCTTCGCCCGGTGCGCCGGGGGCTTTCAGTGCCTCTTCGATGGCTTTGTCGATGGCATCCTGCGTCTTCTGGTCCTCTTCATTGAGGTTGACGCCGAGTTTGGCCAGCAAAGACTGCATGCCATTCTGCGGCAGCGCCTTCTTGCCGTTGGGGGTCTTCTTCGCACCCTTGGCCAGTTCGGGGTTTTGCTGGTCTTCGAACAGCATTTGGGTGATGGGAGCGCGGAGGTCCAAATTGCCGGAAATGCGGTAGCGGGCGATGAAGAGTCCGGTGGCCAGCAAGCCGCAGGCGGCCAGAGCATAGATCGCGCGCGGCATGAGGAAGGGCATGACCACTTCCAGATCCACTGTGGCTGCGGCGGCTTCGGCCTGGCTTAGCTGGCCCGCCTGGAACTCAGGAGATTTTGGGTCATGCGTGGTGTAGTAAACGGCCGTGGATATCGCATCGTGCAGGCCGGCGGTCTGGTCAATCTGCACCGCCAGCGCATATTCGCCGGGGATGCGCTTGCTGACGCGCCACACGCCGAAGCCCAGTGCGCCCAGAGACACCAGGGCGACGGTCCACCACTGCACGTAGGTTGTACCAATAATCAGCAGCAGGGCAATGCCGCCAGCCGCGACTGAGGCCGCCAGTGCCAGTTGTGCCAGCGATTCATGGATCAGAAACCGCTGCCGTGCCTTTTGAATGAGCTCAGAAATCATAGTGGCCTGCTGTGATCCGTCCATTATCCAACATGTGGATGGTAAAAAAATTGTAAAGAAGTTTCTGGACGCCTCCAGAGGGCAAAATCTGGAATATACTTGGCCCAAATGAGCTTCAGTGGACGTGGAAGGGCTGCGGCCTTTGTGGCTGCGCTTGCGTTACTTTCGGGCAGAGTTGACGGTGCCGCATGGGTCAAGGCACGCAGTGGACCGTTCGAGGCTGTCAGTGACGATGGACGGCTTTCAGCCGTAGTAACACTGAATCAGTTCGAACAGTTTCGGTACGCACTCGGAAATATTTTAGGAAAAGCAGACCTCACGTTCGAACCGCCCGTCCGCATCCTAATCTTCAAGACGCTGGCCTCGCTGGCAGGGCAAAACTGTTCCGGCTTGACCCCGGGCCGGGAGCGGCTCAACCTCTGCGTCGCTGCGGATCAGCAGCTGTCGCCGGAAATTCTGCGCTCTCTGACCCGGGTGTTGATTGAGAATAATTTCCCTTCCATGCCCCCGCCGCTGGAGCAGGCGGTAGAGACCTTCTTCAGCACTTTTCAGGCGAAAGCGACCCATGTGACTTGGGGGGCACCTCCCAGCGGCGGGTTGATCACGAGGGATTGGGCACTGCTCCATCTGGTGATTACGAATCCGGAAACAGCGGCCCGCGCCCGGATCTATCTGCACAATCTGGCGTCCGGCATGGACCGGCCTTCAGCGGTGAAGAATGCGTTTGGCAAAGATGCGGCCACGTTTGACGCAGAGGTGGACCGCTATCTGCAGGCGGGAAAGTTTGAGGCTGCGCCGGGGCCCAGCCGCCCGATCAACCCGAACCGTGATTTCAATACGACGCAGCTGACTTCCGATGAAGGGATGCTGATGCAGGCTGACCTTTTGAACGCTGCCTCAGAGGGCCTCTACCGGCAGTTGTTGCAGCAAGGCAAGCAGGTGCAGGAGGCGAACGAAGGCTTGGGGTTGCTCGCCGAACGGAGCCACAATCTCGAAGACGCCCGCAGATATTTCCAGAAAGCGCTCGATGCCGGTTCGAAGAACGTCGTTATGATGACGCGGTTCGCTGAGATTGAACTCGACCGCCGCACCGCCACGGATCTGCTTCTGAGAGCGATCGCCATTGATCCGAAGTACGCCCCCGCGCGTTGGGCCATGGGAGAGAAGACCCTCGACCCCCGCATGCAGCTCTTCCAGTGGAAAAAGGCGACGGAGCTATCCCCCCGCAACTGGGAATGGTGGGCCATGTACGCACAGGCCTGCCTGGAACAGAAGCAATATTCGGAAGCCGGCAGGGCGTGGGTTGCCGCCGCGCAATCGGCCCCTGATGCTGCCAGGCGCGAACAGTTCCTCGCCGCGCGCGAAAAGATTGCCGTGCAGAAGCTGGATCAGGAAGATGCCGACCGCCGCCGCGAACAGGAAGCCAACGCCCGCGAGATGGAGCAACTGAAGGCGAAAGCCCGCAAAGAGATTGCAGATTTGGAGTCCAAGGTGAACAAGAACCCTGTGTCACCGAAGGATAAAGTTGTGGATTGGGCAGATGCCAACGGTGTCACCATCACTGGAACGGCCCTGCGCTATGAGTGCCAGGGGGCTTTGCGGCTCTTCCACCTGCGGGCCGCAGGCTCCAAAGAGATGGTCTTCGCCATGCCGAAAGGCGACCGCACACCCTGCGGCGCTGTCCGTCCGCAAACTGCTGTGGTTACCTACATGCCCGCCAACAATGGACCTTTGGCGGGAGACGTCCTGAGCATTGAGCTAAAACCCTGACTTCTACAAGCAAACGAGATTAGCAGCCATGTTGCGCTCTATTCAGAAGCTTTTGGGGGCTGACCGCCCCAAAGTAATCGTTGTCGTTGCCACCTCACCTGATGAGGCGGCGCAGGCTCTCGCCAAGGCATCTCCCCATGTCACCGGGGAATTTCCAAAGTGGTGCATCTGCCCGGGGTTCGAATCCGGGGAGTTAGAGGGTTTCGACCGTGTCCTGCATCACCGTTCTATGCGGGCCGTATGGCGGGAACTGCGCATGGTCTGGCCCGCACTTATGATTGTTTTCTGGACCGGCAGCCCCCGCCACCACTTCTTGAAGGCTCTTCCCTTGTTGGTGCCGCCATTCCGGATGCTGGTCTTGAATGAGGCAGGTGGTGCTTTTTCGAGATTGGACATGATTGCGCGCCACCTTCTACGGCGGTTGCGCGAAACGCTGGACGTTCGGGAGCTGGTGTTGCTATGGCTCAGGGCGCGTGTCAAGAACACCGGGGAATGGCTGATTGCATGGTCAGGGTTTCTGGCACGTGCAGTGATCAATAAGGCAGAATGGTGCTGGGCAGCACTGAACTGCATCGGCCGCTGGAACGCGGCGCGCGCGGAGTGGTGTGTGGCTGCCGCGCAGTGGCTTGGCAGGACCTTGGCGCAGAAGGCCAATTATTGCTATCAGGTGGTGCGGACCGGGATCCTCTGGATACCGGAGTTGAAAGGGGTGGCGCTGGTGGGGTTGCAACGGCTGATCACAGGAGGCCGGCCGAAGACGATTGTGGTGCTTGCCATACGCAGGGAATCTGCGGTGGTCGCCATGGAATATTTCCGTTCGGAAAAGTTTGGCAAGACCGACTATCCCTTCTGGTGCCTTTGCCTGGAAGCCTGTGAACCGGTGGAAGGCTATCACCGCTTCGAATCGGGCATCACACCCCAGCAGGCGAAACAAATTCTGCGCGACCGCTGGGCCGCTCTCACCCTCGTCTCCTGGACTGGTGAAAAAGGCCATCTCTGGTTCAAGCTCGGCGCCTTCTTCCGCCCGCCCTTCCGCGTGAACGCCATCAATGAGACTGGTGACATCTTCTCGAAGACGCCGTATCTGCTGTCCCACGGCATGCGCCGCCTTCGTGACAAAGTGGTGGACCTCTGCATCATGACCGGCGAGTACGCAAGCGGTGCCGCACTTGCAGCCTGGGTGCCAATTCGCGATTTCACCCGCGCTCTGGGGCTGTTTCTGTTCGCTTTCGTAGGCCAGTTCCACACAGCAATTTCGCGCTTTGTCTTTGACCGTCTGCGCGGTACTAAAGCCTTGCGTCTGGATATCCCCGCCCTGCCGCAAGACATCACCTTTGCAGAGGTCTGTCTGGACGGCCGCAAATGGCGCGTGCAAGAGTTGCCAAAGGCCCAGATCATCGTCTTCCGCCAGCACGGCGAAACTGCGGATGTTGCCCAGTTGCTCAAGATTTTCGAATTGCCGCAGACCTTCTCCGTGGCACTGCAAACCGAACATACAGACTGGCGCAAGAAACTGGTGGCAAAGTTCCCGTTCCGCAAACTGCAGCCCGGTGAACTCACGCGAACACAGTCGCCTTACTCCACTCTGATTGCCTTCCGGCGGGATGCGCTGACGGAATTTGGTCTGCCTGCGGTTCTCTCAGCCGGTTCTGCTTACATGCTGCTGCATTGGCAGGCGGCAGCGGCGGGTTGGCATTCGTACACGATCGGCGGTCAACAGCCTGTCAGTCAGGAAGCAGATGTGCCGCTCGAGCATGCGGAATTTGTCCGCTTGCTGCTCGAAAAACCGCTGCCAGGGCGTCCGGCGCTCTGTGATTTGGCGCCGTTGCATGTGGATCTGGGGCGGGGCAACATCATGACCTCGCTGGAGCACCGCAAGCCCTTCCGTGGCAAGCCGCGCGTGCTGGTTTTGTCGCCTTATCTGCCGTTCCCGCTTTCGCATGGCGGCGCGGTGCGCATCTTCAACATGTGCCGGTCCATGGCGCATGAGATTGATTTCGTGCTGGCGTGTTTCCGCGAGAAAGACGACGTCATGCACTATGACCGTCTGCATGAAGTCTTCCGCGAAGTTTATGTGGTGGATAACGACGAGAAGTACCGCGATCCCTCGTTGCCGAAGCAGATTCCCGGCTACCGCAACTCCGCCATGCGGGCCCTGGTGAAGCACCTCTGCGGAAGCCTCAACATCGAACTGCTCCAGATTGAGTACACGCAAATGGCGGAGTACCGTGATTGCGCTCCCGGCGTACCGGTGCTGCTGGTGGAACATGATGTGACCTTCACGCTCTACCGCCAGATCTGGGAAACGAAGCGCGGTGCGGAAGACAAAGCGGAATATGAGCGCTGGCTAGCGTTTGAGCGCCAGGCACTGGCCGATGCGGATTGCACCTGGGCCATGTCCGGCCATGATCGCGAGGTCATTCTGCAGAACGGTGGCCGCGCGGAACACACGTTCGCTGTGCCCAATGGTGTGGACCTGGAACGCTTCCAGCCGCAACAGAAACAGGCGGCAGCCCCCCGCGTTCTGTTCGTGGGTTCGTTCCGCCACCTGCCCAACCTGCTGGCGTTTGAAGCCCTGCGGAACTCCATCATGCCGGAAGTCTGGAAGGCCGTTCCCAGCGCTGAATTGCACGTTATCGCAGGTTCCAACCATGAGCGCTGGGCGGGGTTGGCCGGGAAGAGCGCACTGCTGCAGAACGACCCCCGCATTCTGCTCGATGGTTTTGTGGAGGATGTGCGCCCCGCCTACCGCGACGCTGATGTGGTGGCGATCCCGCTGCCTGTTTCGGCGGGTACGAATATCAAGCTGATGGAGGCGATGGCCTGCGGGCGCGCGTCGGTTAGCACGCCGGTTGGCTGTGTGGGGCTCGAGCTCACGGATGGCGTGGAACTCGAAATCCGCGAGCTGGACAACGGTTTCGCGGCTGCGGTCACGCGGCTGCTCACGGATAGCCAGGGGCGGGAAGCCATGGCCGCAAGCGCGCGGCGAACGGCGGAAGAACGGTTCGGCTGGGATGCAATCGCGCGCGAGGCCTTGGGGACTTACCCGGCTGTGAGTTAGGGTAGAGCCCTCCCCGGTTTGCTTTGCGTCACGAATTCCTGCCAGAGTACGCCAAGGGAAAAGCCGCATTGCTCCTGGAACAGCTTGTCTGAATACCGGCTTTCCCGCAGCGCTCTGTTCAGAATGCCAACGATCTCTTTGTTTTTCCGAAGTTCGAGCCAGTAGAGAAAAGGGCCCGTAATGGTGTAGCCGCGCCGGTAGCCTTCGGTGGCGAAGGAATTCTTGTCGCTGTCGCCTGGCAGTTCCCCGTTGCTGTTCAAAGGCAGCCGGGGTTCGATATCTTTTTCGAAATACTTGTGCCGGACATAGTCGGCGATCCCTTCCACCAGCCATCCCGCGCCGCTATTGTTGCCATAGTGCTGGTTGACGTGCGTGAGTTCGTGAATCATCATCCCGCTGTAGTCGGCCGGGAGTTGCTTGTGCAGCTCCGAAACGTATGCAGAGTTCACGTGAATTTTGTTTCCGCTGGTGTAGGCCGGTACAACCGTGTGTTGCTGCCCGGAATTGGAGACGATGGAGTCTTCGAAGACCAGAGTCACTTCCTGGAATGGCAGCTCGGTACCCGGGCCGAAGAGGAGCGCGTTGATCTTTGGATACCATTCGGTGCAAAGAAGGCGGCCGGGCTCCGCCAATTCCTTGCCTTTGGGGTCCTGTATCTGGACGCGAACCTCAAAGCCCGCGCCGCAAAGGCAGGAAGAAAATAAAATGCCGAGGAGCGGAAGCCAGGATCGCGGTGCGAGCGGGGTTCTGATCATGGTATTGAAGTTCCTGAGCCCACACTTTATCAGAATTTTTTGAGTTGAGCGCCCTTAGCAGCCGCGGAAGATCTGGAACGCGTCTTCAATCTCCTGCCTTGCTTCGGGGCTCACGGGCGAAAGCGGCATCCGGGGCGGGCCGCCGTAATAGCCGTTCAGGTCCATGGCATGTTTCAGGCCCGGCACGCCGTACATGTCGGTGACGAGAATGGCGGGGTGCGTGATGCGCTGCTGCCAATCGAGGCCGGCTTCTTCCTCGCGCGTGCGGAACGCTTCCCAGATGGCCACCGTCGCATACGGCACTGCGGAGGCCAGCGCCAGAACTGCGCCATTTGCCCCTGTTTTCAGCGCATCCCAGACCTGTGCTTCGGTACCGGCGAGAACGGCGAAGTCCTTCGGCACCAGAGAGCGCAGAGCGGCGATGCGTCCGCCGGGAGTGCCGGATTCGATGACGCCGGCGATGTTCGGGTGTTCCGCGAGGCGCGCGATGGTTTCGGGCAGCAGATCCACGCCCGTCCAGAGGGGGGCATTGTGGATGATGACGGGGATGGGCGAACGGTCCGCCAGTCCGCGGAAGAAGAGCATCTGGGCTTCCGGGCCGTACATCATGTTGCGGTATTGGTGCGGCGAGAGGCTGACCACGGCGTGCGCGCCTGCGGCAGCGGCAGCCTGTGCCAGTTTGATGGCGGGCAGCACGCCCTCGGCTGTGACGTCGGCCAGTGCCAGCTTGCCCTGGGGGACGTGCGGGATGGCGAGTTTCCAGAGGATTTCGCGTTCCGCGGGGTCCATCAGGACGCCTTCCCCGGCCGGTGAGCCGAGCAGAATTCCGGACAGTGCGGTCCGGAACCACTTCTCAACGTTATGCTGTACCTTGGCTGTGTAGATGGCGCCGGTGTGATCATACGGCGTCGCGGCCGCCGCAAACATTCCCTGTAGTTTCATCGAATTCCCATGTTCTCAATCGACCTCGACTGCAAGCAAGACGCCAAAGATATTCTCATCGCTGACCTTTGGGAGGCGGGCTCGAACGGCATCGTCGAACTCGAGGACCGCCCGGAGACCGCGCGCATCCGCGCTTTCTTTGATGATGATTCCCTGGCGGAGGATTTGGTATCGCGTTTCGGCGGCAAGGCCGAACCCGCTGACACCCGTGACTGGGTTGCCTTCGCGCGCGAACATCTGCATCCCATGACTTTCGGGGAACGGATCTTCGTCATTCCGGAGTGGCGCAATGACCCCACTCCGGAGGGGCGCATCTGCATTGTGATCAACGCCGGCCTCGCCTTTGGCACTGGTGCGCATGAAACCACGCGGCTGTGTCTCGAAGCCGTGGACCGGCTGGTGACGCCGGGTTGCTCCGTCGCCGACGTGGGCTGTGGTTCCGGGATTCTGGCCGAAGCGGCGTTCAAGCTGGGTGCTGGTTCCGTTTTCGCGTGCGACAACGACCCCGAAGCAGTGACCACGGCGAATGAGAACTTCGAACGCGCGGGCATCGCCCTCCGTGCAGTGCTGGGTTCCGCGGAAGAGGTGCCCACGGCATCTGCGGATCTGCTGCTGGCAAATATTTCCCCGGCCTGGATCGCAGATCTGGCACCGGAGTGGGTGCGGATCTTGAAACCAGGCGGTACGGCCATTCTCAGCGGCTTCGAGGCGCAGGATATTCCGGAAGTTTCGAAAGCACTGCTAGCGGCTGGCGCGGTGAATCTACGGGAATTTGGATTGAACTCCTGGCGCGCTATGGAAATCCAAAGTGTTGTAAATAAAGAAAAACTTTAATTTTACTGTCCGTAAAACGAATGTTCAAAATCTATTGACAAACACCCTTGTGTTTGCCCATACTCCAACAATAGCTACGCTTCCCCGTCTCTCCTCTCGGCCCACCCTGTCTGTGCCGGATCAAGCGTCTTAAAAAATCCAAACAGTTCAAGAAGGGGGTTTCATGCGCAATCTCATGCGCGTGGCCGCAGTGGCGTCTCTGATTGCCAGCGGTCTCTACGCACAAAGTTTCACGAGTCTCAGCGGCGTTGCAACGGATCCATCCGGCAGCGTTGTCCCGGGCGTCGTTATCGAATTGGTGAACAAAAGCAATGATGCCAAGCGTGCCGAAAAGACGGATGCGCAAGGCAGATATGTCTTTGCACAACTCGCTCCGGGCACTTATAAGCTGGAAGCGAAAGCCACTGGCTTCAAATCAGAAGTCGTGGATGGTCTGGTGCTCCAGGTCGCATCTCCTGCAACGGTAAATTTGAAGCTGCAAGTCGGCGCCATCTCTGATTCCGTCTCCGTTTCCGCCGAAGCCGCCGCCATCAACACCACGGACGCGACAATCGGTAACGCCATCGGCGAAAAGCCCATCGCGGAACTTCCCTTCGAAGCCCGCAACCCCGTCGGTCTGCTCGCTCTGCAGCCCGGTGTGACTTACATTCCCACCAATGACTACCGCAGCGGCGCCGTCAATGGCGGGAAGGCGGACCAGGGCAACGTAACGCTGGACGGCGTCGACGTGAACGACCAGCAGGCGCACGCGGCCTTCACCTCCGTGCTGCGCGTGACGCTCGATTCCGTGCAGGAATTCCGCGTGACCACTGCCAACGGCGGCGCAGACAGCGGCCGTTCCGGCGGTGCACAGGTTTCGCTCGTGACCAAGTCCGGTACGAACCAGCTCAAGGGTTCGCTCTTTGAATACAACCGCAATACACTGACGGAAGCGAACAGCTTCTTCAATAACGCGGCCGGTGTGGGACGACCCGCACTGATCCGCAACATCTTCGGCGGCACCGCCGGCGGTCCCATCAAGAAGGACAAACTCTTCATCTTCGGCAGCTATGAACAGCGCCGCGATGCTTCGCAGGGTTCCGCAACCCGCATCGTTCCCAATGATCTGTTCCGCCAGGGTACTTTCACTTACGTCCGCACGAACGGCACCATCGGCACGCTGACGCCCGCGCAGATTGCCGCGCAGGCTGATCCGCTGCACATCGGACCGAACCAGGCTGTGCTGAAGTTCCTGCAGCAGTATCCTTCGCCGAACACATCGGCAGTTGGTGACGGTCTCAACACCTCCGGCTATACCTTCAACAGCGGTCTGCCCCTCAAGTACGTCACTTACGTCACCAAGATCGACTATGTTCTGAACTCGAAGAACACCATGTTCGCCCGCGGCAACCTGCAGAATGACCACTCCACCACCGGTCTGCCACAGTTCCCCGGCCAGGCAAGTTCCTCGCTGTTGCTCCAGAATGCGAAGGGCGTCGCCGTTGGCGATACCTGGATCATCTCCAGCAACCTGGTCAGCAACATGCGTTATGGCTTGACCCGTCAGGCGTATGACCAGACTGGCATCCAGTCCGCGCCGTATGTGACGCTGCGTTCCATTGACTTCCTTTACCCGACGACCCGTCCTCTGACGGCGACTGTTCCCACCCACACCATTGCGGATGACTTCACCTGGAACAAGGGTGCCCATACGTTCGCGTTCGGTGCCAACATGCGGTTCACTTCGGCCACGCGTTTGAACTCTGCCAACTCCTTCAGCGACGGTTACATGAACTCTTCGTGGCTGCAGGGCACGGGCAGCAGCGGCACCAGCAACCTGCTGGTTCCGGATGCAAAGAACAGCACGCTTTACACCCGCCTGATGACCGACATGCTCGGCATCATTTCAGAAGGTGACGCGAAATATAACTACGACAAGAGCGGCAACGTGCTGCCCCAGGGTACGCCGATTGCCCGCAAGTTCCTCGATAAGGGCTTCGAAACCTACTTCCAGGACACGTGGAAAGTCACCCGCGGTCTCACGGTAATCGCTGGTCTGCGTATGACGTTGACCCCCGCGCTTAGCGAAGCCAACGGCATCCAGACCACCACCAACATTCCGCTGTCTGACTGGTTTAATCAGCGCGGCGCGCTGGCTGACCAGGGCATTCCCCAGTCCAAGATCACGCCCATCAGCTTCGATCTCACCAGCAAGCCCGGTGGACGTCCCCTGTATCCCTTCCAGAAGGATTTCTCGCCGCGCCTCGGCCTTGCGTTCTCTCCGCAGAACAGCGATGGTCTGCTCGGCAAGATCTTCGGCGGCCCCGGCAAGACCTCCATCCGCATGGGTGCCGGTATGTACTTTGACCAGTTCGGTTCCAGCTTGATCCGTCAGGTGGACGCCACTGCTCTCGGCTTCTCCACGGCTCTCACCAATCCGGCCAACGCCAGCGCTCTGACGGCTCCCCGCTTCACGGGCCCGACGTCGCTTCCCGCCGGCCTGCTGATTCCCGCTCCCGCCGGTGGCTTCCCGCAGACCGCGCCCAATATCTGGGCGATCGCGAGCAGCCTCGATGACAAGCTGCGCGCTCCCTACACCATCAACCTGAACTTCTCGATTGAACGGGAACTCAAGGGCGGTTACATGGTGCAGGTCGCTTATGTTGGCAAGATGTCCCGCCACTCCATTGTTGGTGACGACGTTGCCATCCCGACCAACCTGAAAGACCCGACCTCCGGTCAGACTTACTTCCAGGCTGCGACCCTCATGATGCAGCAGGTCAATGCCGGCGTGCCCGTGAAGAACATCACGAAGCAGCCGTTCTTTGAAAACTTCTACCCCGGTTATGCGACCAGCAGCCTTTCGGCCACGCAGTCGATCTACCAGCAGTTCTACATGACGGAGCCGGATGCGACTTCCGTGCTGCTTGATATCGACGGCCCCGGTTGCAGCCCCTGCGGCAAGTATGGTGCTTACCAGCAGTGGAATGCGCAGTACTCTTCGCTCGCTGTGTTCCGTTCCCGCGGTTCCGGTGCGTATAACGCGGCGCAGTTCAGCGTGCGGAAGCGCTATGCGAATGGCTTCCAGTTCGACTTCAACTACACTTACTCCCGGTCCATCGACCTTTCCTCCACCCGCGAAAGCGACAGCATCACGTCCGGCCAGATCATCAATCCCTGGAACACCGGCCAGATGCGCGCTGTCTCCGACTATGACTTGACCCACAACGTGACGGCGTTCGCGATCTATGAACTCCCGGTCGGCAAGGGCAAGAAGTTCCTCGGCAACTCGAACAAGGTGGTTGACGCAATCCTCGGCGGCTGGCAGTTGAGCGGTATCTACCGCCAGAGCTCCGGCTTCCCGATTTCGGTCGGCAACGGCGGCTTCTGGCCCACCAACTGGAACCTCTCCGGTTACGGCACGCAGTTGGCTCCGTTGACTGCAGGCACCGTGAAGACGGGCAACGGCGTTTACATGTTTGCCAACCCGACGGCGGCGTTCAATGACTTCGCGTTCACGATGCCCGGACAGACCGGCTCCCGCAACACCCTGCGCGGCGACGGTATCTTCAACATCGATTCGAGCATGAGCAAGACCTTCACCATGCCCTGGAAAGAAAGCCACAAGTTCCAGCTGCGCGCGGAAGTCTTCAACATCACCAACACCACCCGCTTTGACGTGAACACGGTCAGCCTGAACCTGGGCGCCTCCAGCACGTTCGGCAAGTACAACAGCACACTGAGCACTCCGCGCGTCATGCAGTTCGGCGGCGTGTACCGGTTCTAGTAACCGCTTCGTTCCATCAGATAGGGCAGGGGAGTTCGCTCTCCTGCCCCTTTTCTTTCTGTGCGCTTTTTTTTCAATCGTGTCAAAATAATCATTTCCCGTCAGGCAGCCGATCCGCGTCGACCGAAGCGCCTTTTTCGTTACACACGCCATCGCCATGTCTTCCGCACCCACTCTTTCGCCCGCCCCAGACCCGGGGAGCTCCACGCTCTTCCAGAACTATGACCCCGCGCCGTTTTTCGATGAACTCGTCGCGCCGGATGGTCAGCCGCGGCCTTGTGCAAAGCCCATGTACGAGAAGCTCGCGGAAATGCCTTTGGAGGTCTACGAAGAGCGCCGCAAGCTGGCCGATCTTTCCTATCTGGTGCAGGGCATTACGTTCACGGTCTACAGTGACGGCCGCGGCACGGAGCGTCTGTTCCCGTTTGATCTGGTGCCGCGCATCATCGCCCGCTCAGAGTGGGAGACCATCGAACGCGGCCTCGCCCAGCGCGTGACGGCCTTGAATCTCTATCTGCAGGACATCTATGGTCCGCAGCGGATTCTGCAGGATAAAGTCATCCCGCGGCAACTGGTCTACTCCTGCAAGCACTTCCGCCGCGAGATGGCCGGCCTGCACGTGCCGAAGGATATTTACGTCCACATCTCCGGAATTGATCTGGTGCGTGATTCGAAGTCGGGCGAGTATCTGGTGCTGGAAGACAACGTCCGGTCGCCAAGCGGCATTTCTTACGTCATTGAGAACCGTCTGGTGATGCGCCGGACCTTCCCGCGGGCGTTCGAAACATCAGAAGTACTGCCGGTGGATCATTACCCCGCCGAACTGGTCAAGATTCTGCGCAGCCTTTCGCCGCGCACTGGCGAGCGCCCGGTGATCGTATTGCTCACCCCGGGTCTCTACAACAGCGCCTACTTCGAGCATTGCTTCCTGGCCCAGGAGATGGGGATTGAGCTGGTGGAAGGCCGCGATCTTGTCGTTTCCGACAACGTGGTTTACATGAAAACCATCCGTGGCCTGAACCGCGTAGATGTGATTTACCGGCGCGTGGATGATGACTTCCTGGACCCGCTGGCATTCCGCACGGATTCACTGGTCGGCGTGCCGGGGTTGATGAATGCTTACCGGGCCGGGAATGTCGCGCTCGCGAACGCCGTTGGTACCGGCGTGGCGGATGATAAAGCGATCTATGCCTTCGTGCCCAAATTCATCAAATATTACCTGGGGGAAGACCCCATTCTGCACAATGTGGAAACCTTTCTCTGCTCCAAGCCCAATGAACTCTCCTATGTGCTGGAACATCTGCCGGAGCTGGTGGTCAAAGCGGTCGGTGAATCGGGCGGTTACGGCATGTTGATGGGGCCGATGTCCGATAAGAAGACCATCGAGGAGTTCCGTGAGAAGCTCATCGCGGACCCCAGAAACTATATTGCCCAGCCGATTGTGCCGCTGTCGCGCTGTCCAAGTTTTGACCCAAGCAAGGGCGGTATGAGTCCCAGGCATGTGGATTTAAGGCCTTATTGCCTCTATGACGGCGAGAAGACAACGATTGTGCCGGGAGGTTTGACGCGCGTGGCGCTGCAACCGGGGTCCATGGTGGTGAACTCATCGCAGGGCGGCGGTTCGAAGGATACCTGGGTACTGCGGGGTGACGAATAAATGCTTTCACGGATCGCGGACTCTCTCTTCTGGATCGGCCGTTACATGGAGCGCGCCGACAACACCGCGCGCATTCTGGATGTGAACTATCACATGCTGCTGGAGCAGCCGCCGGATACCTACCGGTTGCGCTGGGACCCGCTGGTGCTGATCACGTCGGAAGCGCCCCTCTTCTATCCGAAGTACGGCGAGGCCAGCGCCAAGACCGTCTTCGAATTTCTGGGCTTCGATGAAGCCAACCCGAGTTCGATTCTGCAGTGCATTATGCGGACGCGTGAAAACGCGCGCACTATCCGCGACCGCATCTCGCGCGAAATGTGGGAAGACATTAACAGCCTCTATCACAAGGTGATCAAGCTGCGCGATGCCGATGGCCTGACTTATTTTTGTGACGTGGTGAAGCGCGGCGGGCACCGGTTCCATGGCGTCTGTGAAGCGACCATGCCCCGGGATGACGGCTGGCACTTCCTCATGGCCGGCAGTGCGATTGAGCGGGCGGAAATGACGGCGCGCATCCTGGACGTGAATTATCACCGTCTGCTGGAGGGTCCGCCGATTTTGAATGAGGCCCGCAGCCATGCCTGGATGGCCGTGCTGAAATCCGTGGCCGCGTTTGAGTTCTATAAACGCCAATACACGCAGATCGAGCCCCAGAAGGTGGCGGAGTTGATGCTGCTGGATTCGCGCCACCCGCGCAGTGTGCGTTACAACATCGGCCAGTTGCAGAACTCGCTGCTGGCAATCAGCGGCTCAGTGCCGGGCACTTACGCGAATGAAGCGGAGCGGCTCACCGGGCGCCTACACGAACGTCTTACGTATGATCGTATCGAGGAGATCTTTGACCGCGGTCTGCACAACTCGCTGACGGAACTGCAACAAACCTGTCAGGAGATCGGGGAGCAAATTACCCGGACCTACTTCTACTACGCGGTGGCCTCATAAATGATGCCTATTCTGAATAGATACCGGCTGGGCCATGTGACCCAGTTCGATTACGACGGTCCAGTATCGGAGAGTTACAACGAACTCCGCCTGCGGCCACGGCACGATGAAGGCCAGAGTTGCCTTTCGTTCCGCATCTCCACTGACCCTGCCTCCCGGCCTGCCGCTCATTTGGATTTTTATGGCAATTGGGTGCACCAGTTTCATATCCTGCCGGAGCATCGGCACCTGCGCGTGGAATCAGAAGCGGTGGTGCTGGTGCATCCGCCGATTCACCCGCCGCCCAGTTTGATGACCCTCTCTGAGCTGGATGCGCAGAGTGAATCGCTGGGGGACGAATACTTCGACTGGCTGTCGCCTTCCGCCTATTGCCCGCTGGTTCCTGAGATCGCTTCCCTTGCGGCGGAGATTGAGAAGGATTGCGGCGGCAAAGTCTATGATTTTGTCCACACCGCAGAAAACCTGATCAATACGCGCTTCAAGTACCAACCGGGTGCGACGCACGTCAATTCTTCGATCATTGACTGCCTCACCAGCCTTGCCGGTGTCTGCCAGGATTTCTCACACTTACTACTTGCCGTGCTGCGCAGTCGCGGGATTCCGGGCCGTTATGTGTCCGGGTATCTGGTGCCGCGGCAGTCTGAGGATGCGCAGGGTGCGGTGGAGCGTGTGATTGGTGGGCAGGCATCGCATGCGTGGGTGGAAGCTCTGATTCCCGGGGCTGGCTGGATGGGGCTGGATCCTACGGTGGGCTGGTTTGTGGATCATCAACACATCCGCATCGCCTATGGACGGGATTACGGGGATGTGCCGCCGGTCCGCGGGGTTTATAAGGGCCATGCGGGGCAGAGTTTGTCGGTGGATGTGCTTGTGCGTCCGGCGCTGGATGATGATGGGTCGGAGTTGCTGAAGGAGACGGCTGCGTTCCCGCCGCCGAAGCCGCCCGTGGATGGTCCGCCGCCACCGCCGCAGCAGCAACAACAGCAACAGCAGCAGTAGGTGGAAGACGCGCGCCAGAATGGCGCGTGAACCCGTGCTGCAAGAATCGCCAGGACTACCGGCGCTGTGTTCGTGCGTCATTCTGGCGCGCGTTTCTCAGGTCCCCGCCCTGTACTACACTAAGTTCCTATGCGGCTCGCTTTCCTTGCACTTTGCGCCCTTACCCTTTCCGCTCAACAAGCCGATTTGATCCTCTACAACGGCAAGATCATCACCGTGGATGCGAAAGATTCCATCGCCCAAGCCGTTGCCATATCCAAGGGAAAGATCGTCGCGGTGGGCAGCAATGATGCCGCCCGCAAGTTCGCAGCGCCCGGTGCCAAACTCATTGACCTTCACGGACGCGCGGCAACGCCGGGTCTAATTGATACCCACGTTCACTTCAGCGAAACCTCGCAGTTATTCGATGTGGAACTAAGTGACCCGGAAATCACCAAGATCGATGACGTCCTCGCGCTGGTCAAGGCGAAGGTCGCCGCTTCCAAGCCCGGGGAATGGGTGCGCGGTTCGGGGTGGGATGAGGGGAAACTCGCCGAGCGCCGTTATATTACTGCTGCGGATCTCGACAAGGTAGCTCCGAATAATCCGGTCTGGCTCACGCAGACCACCGGACACTACGGCGTTGCGAACTCCAAAGCTCTCGAAATTGCAGATATCAACCTGGAGACTAAAGATCCGCCCGCGGGCACGATTGACCGCGATGCGTCCGGCAAGCCCACCGGCGTGCTGAAGGAATCGGCCAGTGGAATGGTTACAAGGCATATTCCGCGACACACGCGTGAAGAACAGCTTGCCGGTTTGAAGAAGATCATTTCTGACTTCAACAAAGAAGGGATGACCGGCGCCAAGAACCCCGGCATTACCCAGGCCGATTGGGGGATGTACCAGGAACTTCTGGGCAAGAACGAACTGACCGTCCGCCTCTTCGCTCTCTGGCAAGGCGGCCGGACCCTCGAATCCGCGAAAGCCGCCATCGCCACCGTTTTGAAGTTACCCAAGCCCCCCGTGGCGCAAGATGGCATCCTGATCTCCGGCGGCGTGAAGTTATACATGGATGGCAGCGGCGGTGCCCGCACCGCCTGGATGTATGACGATTTCAACAAAGGCTACAAAAGCAAAGATACCGGGAACAAAGGTTATCCCACCACGGACCCCGCCACTTACCGCCAGATGGTGAAGTTATTCCACGAAGCCGGTATTCACGTTGGCACACACGCCATTGGCGATCATGCCATCGACTGGGTAGTGGATACTTATGCCCAAGTTCTGAACGACAAGCCCACGCAGGGCCTGCGCCATGCGGTGATCCACTGCAACACACCCACACCGCATGCGATTGAAGAGATGGCGCGGATGCAGAAGACCTATGATTCCGGTTACCCTGAAGCCCAATCGACCTTCGCCTGGTGGCTGGGCGATAACTATGCCGGCAACTTGGGCCCTGACCGTGCCGGGATGTTGACACCCTTCGCCACCTTTCTGAAAAAAGGGATGATCTTCGCGGGCGGGTCAGACTTCCACGTCACTCCCTTCCCCGCACGCTATGGCCTGTGGGCGGCTGTGGAACGGGAAACCCTGCAGGGTGTTTACGGCAAGCAACCCTTTGGAACCAAGGAAAGCATTGATATCCACGCGGCACTGAAGAGTTACACCATCTGGGCCGCGCACCAGATGTTTATGGAAGACCGCGTGGGGTCCATTGAAGTTGGCAAACAGGCAGACATCGCCGTTTGGGATATGGACCCGTACACCGTCGCCGCGCAGGAACTTCCCAGGATGAAGTGCGAACTGACGCTCTTCAATGGCCGGGTCGTTTATGAGGCAGCGAAGTAACTAAGCGCGCAGCAGTTCGCCCTTGCGTTCCACTGCTCTAGGCCAAAACGCGCCAGGCACGAAGATATCCTGCCACGTGAGCTTACATTCTTCAAACATCTGAAGTCCGTATTCAATCCGGCCCAGATCCGCCGCACTGGAGTTATTCGTGCCGAAGGAGAACTTGCACTTCTCCGCTTTGGCAGCCTCGATGAAACGTTTGCCGGGCAGTTGATACCGCCCGGCCAGCTCAATGGCCACTTGATTCTTCGCCGCAGCCCGCGCCACTTTCTGGATTCTTTCATCAGTCCAGTGCTGATCAAAGTTCTTCGCTAACTGCGGCGGCAGGAATGCCGGGTTGGCATAGATATCGATTGGCTCATTCTCCAGAATGCCCACGGTCCGCGCCACCATGGTCTCCATAAACTCTGTCTCATCCGGGATCGTTCCCACTTCGGCTGGAATCCAGAGCCGCATGCGCTTTCCCCGGTTATCGGTCCAGGTTTCGGAGTCACTGAAGACATAGTCGAACATGCTGACCAGTGGGCGGGAGAACAACTTCGTCCACTCGCGCCCTTCTGCCTGCATCCCCGCGAACACTGGCTTGCCCTTGAGGCTGGCGAGGAATGCCCGCACGGCCTTCTCATCGGCATTCAACTGCCCGCCATTGATGGCGATGCCATATTGCACCCCGTCCCGCAGTGATTTTGCCACGGCCTGGTCCAGATCCAGCCCCGGTTTCAGATGCACATGATAGTCCACCATGGGCACGTTATGACGGCCAATCTCAATCACCCGGCGGAACTGATCATCCACCAACGGCAGCGGTCCCGGAGTGGGCGTATTCTCCGGCAGAGGCCTGACGCGCACGCTGCGGAATAGAGCCCTGGACCCGTCATTGTGGCATTGCAACGCAAACGTGCCGTTCGAAAGAAACCGGCCTGTTTCCGCGCCGCTGGGTATCACCGGAGGGTCAGGCTCCGTATAATCCACCGTCAACATGTTATCCACGCGGATCTGTATATTCCTGCCGCGCACCAGTATGTTGATCTTGCACCACATATCATCCGCGACAATCTGCTTGTACATATTCCGCAGACCATACAGTGACCCGGTCTTCTTCCGTTCCCGGTAAGTGCCTTCTCCGCCGGCGGTGTTATTGATCTGGACCTCAAACCCTTTTACGGGGAAGCCCTTCTCCTGATATTCCGTGTGAAAGTAGACGCCGGAGTTACAGTCATGATGCGCCAGCACCTCCACTTCGAGCTCAAAGTTCTTGAAGTTGGCACTCCGCACCGGCCCGGTATAAAACAGATGGCTTCGCGGACCCATGGCCGCCAAACACCCGTCTATCACCTGCCAGGAACCTTTATTCTCACTGGGCTTCCAGTTCGTCAGGGTCCTGCCATCAAACAAGGATTCCCAGCCGGATTGTGCCGGAAGAAGGGCAGCCGCGGCAAGGCCGCCGGTGAATGCGCGTCGGGTCAGTTGCACGCGTCAAGCATATCGAACCATCAGGCCAGAAACTTCTGCAGCCGTTCGCTCAGCCCGGGCTTTTCGGTTTGGCATTCCCAGATCACCAGCGCCTGCCAGCCCAGCTTGCGGATGGCCTTCAAATGCGCCTGATCGCGGAGTTTGTTCCCGTGCAGCTTTGTTTCCCAGAACTCTCTGCGTGTCCCGGGGATGCGGAACTGCTTGCATCGCGCGTGGCAATGCCAGAAGCAGCCGTGGACAAAGATCACTTTCCCCAGCCTGGGAAACACCAGATCAGGACGCCCCGGCAGATACTTCACATGCAGACGAAAGCGGTAACCCAGCGCATGTGCCGCCCGCCGCACAGTCATCTCCGGCGCCGTATCCGCACTCCGTATGCGGCGCATGTTTTCTGATCGCTGTTCGGGCGTCAGCGAATCCATTCGTCTAATCCGGGGTTAGTCTTATCCGCGCGGCCCGGCTTCAATCTCCATCACTTTATCCAGCCGCCGCTGGTGGCGTTCAGCCTCGGAAAACTTCGCTTCCAGAAACGCCTTCACAATCGCTGAAGCCAATTCGGGTCCAATGATTCTCGCCCCGATACAAAGCACATTCGCCGCATCATCCTCCACTCCCTGATGCGCGGAAAACGTATCATGACAGGTACCTGCCCGGATACCCTCGAACTTATTCGCGGCGATGCACGCACCAATGCCGGAACCGCAGACCAGGATGCCACGTTCCGCGCGTCCCTCGCGAATTTCCTTCGCTACAGCACGGGCATAATCGGGATAGTCGACGGCCGCCGTGGAGTGTGTGCCCAGATCTATTGGTTCGTGGCCGAATTTATTGACCAGCGCAATGACGTGGTCTTTGAGGGGAAAGCCTGCGTGGTCCGCGGCTACAGCAATCTTCATGTAAGTCTTCAGTTTACTGGATGGTTACAACCTCAATCCCGTTTCGGCGGATTGCCAGCACTCGGTTGCCGCCCAGATCCCGCACTCCCAGCACGGGCTCACCGGCCCGAATTTGCCGGTAAGAGTGGTCCTTTGCGAACAGCAGCCAGCGGCCCTTCCCGGCACGCTCCACGGCCAGAAAACGTCCACCTTCCAGCGCCGCCAGCGCCACGGACTCCAGTTGTAACTCCTCCGCCAGTGGATATTGCGACCACAACTGCTTTCTGTCCGGCGCCGGTTCGAACCACGCCAGCCGTGCCGGTGAGGCCGAGCGCTGGGCGGCAAGCCGCGCACCATTCATCCAAAGCAAAGACAACTGCGCGGATTCCGCCCGCTCCGTCCACGTATCAATGGCGAACAAATGCCACGGCAGCTCCCATGCCTCCGGCGATTGCATCCAGTAATTTCCAGCGAGCACATCCAAACGCCCGTCACCGTCAATATCCGCCAGCACCAGGCCACCCTCATGCGAAGGCGTGTAGAAGGAATAGAGTTCCGTCTCCGTCCACGTGGCATCCAAGAGCTTCGGCGCATCAAAGAAACGCACCTGCATGCGTTTGTGGATGAGCAGAATCCCCCGGTGCCCCAACAGTGCCGCGGGGATCATATCCAGCGAATCAATACCCTTCGAAATCACACGGCGCTTCCAATCCGGAGCGTGATACCAGACCAGTGCAGGCTCCGGCGCTGTCTCATTCACAATGAGGTCCAGCAAGCCGTCACCATCCACATCCCATGCGCATCCACCCGCTGAAAACGTGCCTTCCGCGATCCGCAGCGGTTTGCCGCGCGGCGACTCCCAGTGGTAAGCGCCCTCGCCCCACGCAAAGACCTGGCCCTTTTGGAAATCGAAGCCAATCAGCGCTCCCGTCTGACCGCAAAGCGGCACCACTGTCAACAACAAAAGGCCCAGCGATTCGGCAAAGCGCATGACGGTGCTATTCTACGGCACGAATGCCGGGGTCAGAGGATGTGCGCGGCGATGGCAGCCGCAATGTGCAGGGTTTTGAGCCGCTGATCGAGCTG
>CAIXXM010000111.1 GCA_903923395.1 uncultured Acidobacteriia bacterium | reverse complement strand
TAAAGGCGTTCATGGGATCGAGGGCCGTATGTGAGTCCCGACAGCAGCTTTGCGGGATAAAGTGCGTTTGTTGGGTTGGGGCTGAGTTATAGTTCGGGAAAAGTGCTCTCCAGACGTTACGGAATTGTTGAAGTATATGTATACAGAGGCTTTGGATCTCTTTCGGCTTGCCTGCTCCGAGTTGTTTGCGCAGGATCAATGATAGGTTGAACGCTGCTGCATGGATCAAGAGCCGCTTCAGGATATTCTGAGTGCCTCTTAAGTGAACCCGTCTCATTGCCCCTGTCCCGTACAGATGCGCAAAGGTCCGTTCTGTCAACTCGCTTCTGAGTTTCTGGAGTCTCTTGCCCCGGCAGCCTTTCACGCGCCGCCTGTTCTCATGAGTCCGCTTCTGTTCCAGTTGCTTTCCGGCCCAGTTCCGTTTTCCGCGCAGGGGTTCGGGAAGATAACTTCTTACTCCGCCAACATGCAGTTGTTTCAGCACTTCGCCGCTGTGGTATCCCTTGTCGGCGACCAGTTCTCCGACCCCAAGCGGATGGATTTTACGGGCTTCCGTCTGGGCTTCGGCCAGGGTGTTGTGCACTGTCGCCGTATCTCCAGCGCTGGCAGGCTGCAGCGTCACTGCAATCAACGCTCCACTGGAAAGATCAACCGCGTGCTCTGCTTTGTGCGCCAGATGAGTCCGGCCATCTTTCATTTTGGCGATCCGCGCGTCTGGATCGGAGGGGCTCATCCACTCGTCATTGGCAGCTTTCTTCTTCCGCTTCCGGTCCATTCGTGCCAGTTCCTCCCGGGTTGGCTCTTCCATCCCGGCCTTCGCGGCAAGATCCTTCAGGTATTCGTTGTAACTCTGCCCGTTGTCCCGCCGCACGATACTCTTCATCGCCGCATTTGCTTCCAACGTAGTCGCGTCTATGGCGATGGTTTGTCCCTGAATCAGACCTGCCCCGGTCAGCACTCCGATCACCCAACCGAAGACCGCTTTGTGGGTTTCCAGCCAGTACAACCGCCGAGTCTTGGAAATTGTTGAGTGGTCGGGAGTTTGTTCATCCAGCCCAAACCCCAGAAAGCGCCGCAGCGAAAGAGAATCCGCAATCCGCCACGCAATGCCGCGCTCGGAATCCAAACCTTCGAAGTACCCGATCAACATGATCCTGAAGTACACACCCGGTGCCATGCTCGGTCTCCCGTACTGACTCTTCTTGTAAAACTTCCGGCAGATTAGTTCCACCTTGCGGTCGAACTTGTGTGCGTCAAGAATCTGATTCAGTCGCTCGTAAAACGCGTTGCCGGGGGACACTGCTATGTCCTGACTCGCTATCCAGAACTCCCCCTGCTTCTCCTTCTTCCGCTTGCCCATCGCCATGTTAACTATGACGTTCAGAACATTCTCAAGGTCACTTGTTTTCTGCTCTGTCGGAGACTAAATCCACAGGCTGTTAGCCGCAAGGCTATTCCCTCAGAAAATCGCGGACAGTAAATCACAAACGTTGTAGTTCTGCCGTTCTACTAACCGGAAGATTTTACACAGATCAGAAAACCAGGTTCTGGAAAACATAGACTTCGATTCGTAAACACGTTTTCGAGCCAAGCCGAAAACAAAGTCTGAACCAAACGAGGAGCCTACGATGAGCCGCAAATCCATTCTTTTTCTGAGCCTGACGCTTTCCCTTTTCGCCGTTGCCGGTGAGATGAGTGCGTATATTCCCCCGCCCCCGTGCATTACGGACCCCGTGAACCCCTGCCGCCTGGAGAATGTGGCCAGCCAGACCAAGGCTTACATTCCGCCTCCTCCGTGCATTACTGACCCCGTGAATCCCTGCCGCCTCGATCAGTAGCATACAGGCCGCGGCTGGCCCTGCGCCAGTGCTAGACTGACTCCGTCTAAGCAGATGTGGATGCCAATCGGACAAGTCACCACCATCATGCAACTCCTGCAAGCCGCCTGCGCCATTCTTGTGGCGTGGCGGCTTTCGCATTTTCATCTCGCGGGAACCATGAAGGCGATGGCGCTGTGGCAGCTCTGGACGGCCATACTGAGCCTCGGCACCTACTTTTTACTCTCGTACTACCAGCCCGGCTATACCTGGATGTTCCTTACAGGTATACCCATTGACGCTGTGCTGATGGTGGCCGCAGTCAGAGAAATGTTCAATATGGTCTTTTCCCGCTACCCGGCGATCCGGAACGTCGGGCGGACTGCCATGTACGTGGCCGTCACACTGGTAGTGACACTCAGCTACCTGCTCCCGGCTCTGGTGGGCAGGTACGAAGGGAAAAAAGGGCCCTCATACTACATGTTGATTATGGAGAGATCCACGGTTTTTACCCTGGTGCTCTTCATCCTCGTCATTCTATTTTTCCTCTCCCGCTACCCGCTGCAATTGCCTCGGAATTTTACGGTCTCCTGCAGTCTTTTCTGTACGATGTTTCTTTCGCAAGCCGTGGTCCAGGTGATTCAAACCACAAGCAGGGACCGTATGGCTGATCCTTCTCTGAACCTCGCGCAGGTCATTGTGAGCATCATTTGTTTGATTTGCTGGACTCTCCTGCTGCAGCCCGCAGCCAAGGATACTGTACCTTCCGTTCGCCCCAACGTGGAATCCGAAGAGGAATTACTCTCCCAGCTGGAAAGCCTCAACAGACTTCTGAGCGGTGCCACGCGGCATTAACATCCGCAATACTTTCTTAATACCCCGGCACTGCGGACGCAATTCTTCGGCTTCTTTCCATATTTAGACTTGATTCGTACTGTAACATCCGGTATTCTCATTTCAACTGGAATGTACATAATGGATACGCTCATCGCGATAGTTCCCTCTTTTCTTGCTGCTGGATTTGGCCTGGCCCTCTTCTTTTTAGCCCGCCATATCAACGTATTGCGCACCAATTCCACAGCCTTGACGGCAATCCCGGGCGTGGAACATTACCGTCCGATGTTGCGCCTGCTCGATGAGCGGGACTTCCAATATCTGGCGGAGTCAGGTTGTCCGGCGGACGTGATCCGGAAGGCACGGTCCAACCGGCGGACGGTGTTCCGCCGCTATCTCCGATCGCTGGTGAAAGATTATTCCCGACTGCTGGCAGGTCTCCGCATGCGGATCCTCATGTCGGAGGTCGAGCGCCCGGATCTGCTCCGCGCAGTTGCCGTGAACCGCTTCCTTTTGATCCGGTCGCTGTTGCAGATCGAGTTTCATCTCGCCCTGCATGTGATCGGCATCGGCAAGGTGGATGTCTCCGGACTGCTCCAGTCCATCGAGACCCTGAAGGCCGTTTCCGCCTCACTCCCACCTGCCGCTGCTTAAGCGGAGGCCTCTGCTTCTATACACGCTCTGATTCCAGCCCGGTAATCGGGATAGTGCAGCGTTACGCCAAGCCGCTCCCGAATCGCGGTCCCATCCACCCGACGTCCGGCAATGGTGAACGTCTGGGCTGGCGGGGCCTCCGGCGTATCCAAACCAAAGAGTTGGCGGCAGAAGCCCGCCACTTCAATACTCGAAGCGGGAAGGTCGTCGGCAACCGGCCAGGCTCCCGTGCAGTCCGAGAGCAACCCCTCCACTGCGATGCGGGCTAAATCGTCGGCATGAATCCGGCTGACCATGCCCCCCTGTGAACGGGGTTCCCTGCCGTTCCGAATGTGAATGTGCACTCCCCTGCCCGGCCCATAGATCGCAGCCGGACGGAGGATCAACGAACTCCACGGCCCCGCCTGTACGAACTGCTCCTCATCCAGCCGCCGCGCACTCTTTTCGTCAAACGGATCCACCGGGGTCGAAGCCGAAACTACTTCATGACGGCCATAAACCCCCGTGGTCGAAAGATACACGACCCGCGACGGACGCAAACTGGTGAGGTAATCACGAAATACGGAACGCTCGCTGTCCGGGATATCCGGTACGGAATGCAACACGAGGGCTCCGTGCGCGAGCGCAGGCAGCAGGGAAGGCGGTGTTAAATGCCAAGCTTCCACGCGGGCCCCGAGCGAACGCAACGCGTCCAGCCGGGAGGGGTCGCGGACGAGGGCTGTGACCTCATACCCGCGGGAAAGCAGCATTTTTGCGGCACGAATTCCCGTGAAGCCGCAGCCAAGAATCAGAACAGGAGTCAATCCTATACTTTACGCAGCTTGGTCACGCGGCCCACTTCCACCCACTCGACCACAAAGATGTTCCCGGCATGGTCGAAGCACGCACCGTGCGGACAAACGAATTTTCCGGGCGTGAATTTATCGCGCGTCATGGTTCTCACCTTGCGGTATTCACTTGCCGAATCGTCCCCCAGGTGTTCAATTACCTGATTGTTCTTGTCGAGCAGCGTTACGCGCGCCCCCAGATCAGGCACAACCGTGTCGCCATTCTTGAACGTGTTGAAGTGGCAGGGCTGTTTGGTGCCATCCACGAAATCCATGTGCTGCCCATCCAGGGTAAAGCGCTGGATACGGGCATTGCCGCGGTCAGCCACGGTCAGAATCGGCGTCTTGCCGCGCGTGTCCACAATTATGCCGTGCGGACAATCGAGCTTCCCGGCTTCTTTGCCTTTGCCACCGAACGTGCGGATGTACTTGCCATCCTTCGTGTATTGATTGATATAGCTGGAGCCGTAGCCGTCACCCACATAGATATCCCCGTTCGGGGCAATCGCCAGATTCGTGGGCTTGTAGGCAATCTTCTTGCCTTGCGCATTCGGCTTGTAGGCTTCTGATTCTTCGGGATAGCCGATACTCCACACCACTTCCCCGTTCAGCGTGCTTTTCACCACCACAGAGCGCTTGGTGTCGCAGAGGTAAAGGAACTCCTGCTTGCCTTCTTTATGGATATGCAGGCCGTGAGCGCCGCCCATCAATTCCGGGCCCCAGCTCTTCACAAACTTGCCATTTTTGTCAAACACCACCATCGAATCATGGCTCTGGCTGGCTTTGTTCACCGTGTGATGGATGTAGATGTGGCCCTGGGAATCTTCCACCACGCCATGCGTGTTGCCGTATTGGATTTCGGCGGGCAATTCCCCCCAATCGTGCGTCACTTCATAGGTGTGGGCACCTGTTCCAATCACGGGTTTGGCGGACCCGGATTTATTGGCAGCCCCCAGGATAATCGGGGCAACGGCAGGGGCACTCAGCCCGGCAAGAAAGGTTCGGCGGGAAAAAGCCATGGGTAGAGACTATCACAACAGCTGTTTATCAGTAATATGAGGTGGTGCGCATCGATTCACACCAGCATTTCTGGGACATCTCCCGTTTCCGTTACCCCTGGATGCCGGACGACGAAACTTCCGTACTCCGGCGCAATTACTTACCTGCTGACCTTTGGCCTCACCTCCAGGCCGCGAACTTTGATGGCTGCGTCGTGGTGCAGGCCAACAGCCTGATCGAGGAAACCTGGTGGCTGCTGGAACTGGCCAGGGACAACGATTTCGTCAAGGGTGTCGTCGCCTGGGTGGACCTGACTGACCCTGACGTGGGCAGGACCCTCGATCAGTGCCTGCAATATCCACGCTTCAGCGGCGTGCGGCACATTGTCCATGATGAACCGGACTTACATTGGCTGTTGCGGGATGACGTCATCCGCGGGTTGCGCGAACTGGCCTCGCGCGATATCCCCTATGACCTGCTGCTCCGCCCGCCGCACCTGCCCTTGATTCCAGAGTTGGCGGACAAAGTGCCCGGCCTGCGTTTCGTGATCGACCACATCGCAAAACCACTCATCAAGGACGGCACGTTAGAACCCTGGGCACGCGACCTCGAGACCGTGGCAAAGATTCCCGGCATGCACTGCAAACTCTCCGGCATGATCACTGAAGCCGACCACACCAACTGGAACTCCGCGCAACTCATGCCGTACGTCCAACACGTACTTAGCCTCTTTCCGCCGGACCGTCTGATGTTCGGCAGCGATTGGCCCGTCTGCCTGCTCGCGGGAAGTTGGAAGGCCGTGCTCGCCGCCTTCACACAGGCTTGCGGACCTTTGCCACAGGCGATCCGCGAACAGATTCTTGGTGAGACCGCAGTGAAATTCTATGGACTGAAAACATGACCGATCCACGCCAACAGAGCCTCGCCCGCCTGCGGACAGAGACCTTCGACGTCTTGATTGTTGGCGGCGGTATCAACGGTGCCGGCATCGCCCGCGATTTGATGCTCCGCGACCCCTCACTGCGCGTGGCTCTGGTGGATAAAGGGCACTTTTCCTCCGGCACCAGCGGACGCAATTCCCAGTTGATCCATGGCGGGTTGCGGTATCTGAAGTATCTGGAATTCCCGCTGGTCAAAGAGGCTCTGCACGAGCGTGCCGCGTTGCTCAAGATTGCCCCGGAACTGGTGGAGCCGCTGCAATTCCTGATCCCCTGTTACGGTGCCATCGACCGTTGGTTTTATGGCGCAGGGCTGATGCTCTATGATCTGCTCGCAGGCTCGAAGGGCATTGGAAACCACAGGGCGCTCTCCCAGGCAAGAGTGCAGTCTCTGGAACCCGGCCTGTGGCAAGACGGTCTGCGCGCCGGCTTGCTGTTCTATGACTGCAAGGTGCACTCCGCCAGACTGACGCTCGAAAACATTCTGGATGCCGAAGCACGCGGCGCGGCGGTGGCGAATTATGTTGCTGTTACGCCAGGGGGTCTGGCGACCGATCAACTTACCGGGGAAAGCTTTTCGATTCGAGCAAAGCAGATGGTGGACGCCTCCGGTGCCTGGTCCACCGGAGCGCCTTTGCGGCTGGTGCGCGGCTCGCATCTGATCTTCCCCCGGATACAGCAGGGCACGGAAGCCATCAGTTACTTCGATGAACAGGGCCGTATCATCTTCTTCATTCCCTGGGGCGAGAATCATGACCTGACCCTCGTGGGAACCACCGATATTGACCATCAAACCGGTGCGGACAATGTCGAGATCTCCGCCGGCGAGGAAGCATATCTCACCCGCATCGTCCACCGCCTTTTCCCTGCTTACACAGGCAAGGCCGTCGCAAGTTACAGTTCACTCCGCCCGTTGATTAAAGAGGAAGGTAAGTCCGCCACTTCCACCAGCCGGGAACATAAGATCTGGCAGACTGCTGACGGGATCCATCATATTGCCGGCGGGAAATATACAACTTACCGCGCCATGGCTGAAGAAATGACGGATCTCTTGGTTTCCGAACTCCGCCCGGGCAAGAACTTACCCTGCAGGACCGCCGATGTTCCTCTGCAGATCGCACCAACTCCCGCTGGCACGGCAGCCCGCATCGAAAAGGCGGTCGTCAGAGAGCACGCACGCAAACTGCCTGACTTACTCTATATCTCGACGTACTGGGGTCACGAGAATAAAATCAATCCAGCCTGGCTTCGCCCACTCGCCGAAACCATGGGTAGCCTGCTCGGCTGGGATGCTTCACGCATCAACGCGGAGATCTCGGATACTTTGGCGAATAAAGCTGCGATTCCGGCCTGACCAGCAGCTTGCCGCCCTCCACCCACTTCGGCCCGCGTACCGCAAGATGAGCCACCATGCGCGCCCGCCACTCTGCCAGCACGGCAGGATCCCTGCGCTCGGTGACTTCCATCGGATCTTCTTGCAGATGAAATAACTGCTCCCCCCCGGACTTCGCATGGAAGATATACTTCCATTTCCCGTCCGTCAGTGCGTTCCAGTGATTGTCCGGACTGTAACAGAGGTCGTGCTCCAGATCGATCCACTTACGCCACTCCGTCTCCGGCCTTCGCGCCGGACCCAGCAAACTCTTCCCTTCCACAGCTTCTGGAATAGGGATTCCGGCGGCTTCCAATAAGGTCGGCAGCACGTCGCGTATCTCGACCGGGTTCCGCAACACGCGCCCATGAAAGCCGCCACCGGGCCAATGCACGATCATCGGTATCCTTGCAGACGGCTCGTAGGCATAACTCTTGCGCCACAGGTGATGGTCACCCAGCATGTCGCCATGGTCAGCAAGAAATACGATGCAGGTGTTTTCCAATTGTCCCAGGGCTTCGAGTTCTTTGATGATCCGCCCCATCTGCTCATCGACGTAACTGACTGACCCAAAATAACCGGCCCTTGCCCGCCGGGTCGTCTCTGCATCGAACTCGCCATGCCACGGCGCAGAGCCTTCGCTGGATTTCGGTTTGTACTTGTCGGCCCACTTGCCCGCGACAGGCGGAGGCAACTTTGCCGCCATGTAATGTTCAAACCACCTTGCAGGAGGGTCATATGGACTGTGTGGCCGCTCCATGGATACTTTCAGAAACCACGGCTTCGAAGCCTCCGCCGTTCGCAGGAAATGTATGGCAGTCTCAGCGGCCCACGCGGTTGGATGCAGACGTTCTTCCAGCGGCCACGGTTTTGCCGCATAACCGTTCCAGTCAATGCCCGTTGGCTCCGGATTCACAGTTGGTGCTTCGGAAAACAGCCAACTCCGGTAATCGCTGCGGTACCCCGGTGATTCCTCGCGCCCGGATTCATCCAGAATCGTGCGGTGAAAACCATGCAGCGCGCGCTGCGGCGTCCAATGCATCTTGCCGATTCCCAGCGTGTTGTAACCCGCATCCCGCATCAACTGCGGCATTTCCACGGAATACTTCGCCGCCACCTGCCCATAACCCAGCAAGCCATGCGACCACGGCGACATCCCGGTCAGCAGCGCCGACCTGGCCGGCGTGCACGTGGGAGTCGAGGAGTAGGCACAGGGGAAATAAGCACCACCCCTCGCCAGGCGGTCCAGGTTCGGCGTCAGAACAACGGGGTGTCCTGCAACGCCGAGACAATCGCCACGGTGCTGGTCTGACATCAAGAGCAGCAGGTTGGGGCGTCTGGCTTGCGCGGAGACCAACGGGGCAGAGGCGGCAAGAGTGGCGGTTTTGAGGAAGGTTCGACGGTTCAAAGCTGGGATTCACGGTATCAGTGAATCCTCCCCACCGCAAACACATCTATTCCGATAGGAAATCGGTATAATGAAACTCATGCGCTTTCTCGCCCTGCCAGCCCTGCTCGCCACCGCAGCCTTCGCACAAGACGTCAATGGACTTTGGGACGCACAGATCAAAGCCAACCAGCTCGACATTCCCTTCCGCATGGAGCTCTCGACGAAGGGCAACACCGCAAAGGGCTTCTTCTTCAATGGAGAGGAACGGGTGGCCTCCACGGCGGGTACTTTCGATGGAAAGACGCTCGAACTGAAGTTCGACCACTACGCAACGGCATTGCATGCGGAACTGAAGGACGGGCAATTGACCGGCACGTATGATCGCGGTTCGAGGGGCAGCTATGCGTTCCAGGCAAAACACTTCGTCCCCTCTGCGCTGACGGCTGCGGATGTTCCTTCCATTGCAGGGCTTTGGGAAATCGGCGGCGTCCACAGTGCCAAGGGGGAATCGGCGTGGAAGTTGATCGTACGGCAGTCGGGCCCGGAGGTCACGGCGGCAGTGCTCCGGATCGACGGCGATACAGGGGCGCTCAGCGGCACGTGGAAAGACGGCAAGTTCGTGCTCAGCCACTTCTCCGGGGCAAGGCCGTCGCTCTTCGAACTGAAACCGGCGAGCGACGGCACGCTCCAGGTGACGCAGAATGGAACGCAGACCTACACTGCGGTGCGGTCATCCATTGCACGGGCGAAAGGCCTGCCCGCGCCCGCCGACCCTTCGCGGCACACCAGCGTGCTGGACCCCACCCAGCCCTTCCGCTTCAGCGGCAAAGACTTGCAAGGCCAAACGGTCACGAACCTCGACCCGAAGTTCCGCGGCAAGGTCGTCATTGTTGCTCTGGGCGGCAGCTGGTGCCCGAACTGTCATGATGAAGCCCCCTTCCTGGCGCAACTCTACAAGGAATACCGCGCGCAAGGCTTGGAGATCGTGGGGCTTTCTTTCGAAGAGCAGGAACAGTTGCAGGATCTCGGGCGGCTGCACGCGTTCATCAAACAGTACGGCATTGAATATACGGTGCTCGTTCCCGGAGAACCATCGGAACTCCAGGCGAAAATCCCCCAGGCAGTGAATCTGAACTCCTGGCCGACGACGTTTTTCCTCGGCAGGGATGGCAAGGTCCGCGCGGTGCACGCTGGGTTCGCTGGGCGTGCCAGTGGAGCCTTGCATGAAGAGATGGCGGCAGAATACCGGGCCACGATCGAGAAGCTTCTGGGCGAGAACCTGCAGACCTCGCGCGAATAAGCACAGTATCTACCCGGCAGCCGGCAGGACAAGCCTTTCCTTCAGCATCACGCCCGTCAATTGCTGCTGGCGGGCCGCGGAGAGCAGTG
Organism: uncultured Acidobacteriia bacterium; assembly: GCA_903923395.1. Classification (GTDB taxonomy): domain Bacteria; phylum Acidobacteriota; class Terriglobia; order Bryobacterales; family Bryobacteraceae; genus BOG-234. The sequence continues at coordinate 92,303 of CAIXXM010000111.1, read as the reverse complement.
CGGACAGGCGCCGGGCGGCCTCGGGATAGCCAAGCCCGGCCGCATGAATGTTTGAGATGCAGTTGCGTTCGGCGTCACTCCGGCCCGGGAAGGGATCCCACGTGAGATAGGCACCGAGACTATCCGGGGAACTTAACCCAGGGCGTTCACCAATCAGCACCAGCACCATCCGCGCCCGCATGGCAGCAGCGATCTCATCTCCCGCCGCAACCCGGCCCTGTTGCAACAAACAAACCGCGGACAGCTTCCAATCCGGCAACAATGGCAGCAGTTCGCGCAGCAGTGGCACGGCATGGCGGTTGGCGGCGAGTGCGGAAAGGCCGTCCGCAATCACGACGCAGAGGTCCGCGTCGGAACCCTGCAGCGCTGTGTTCTCCGCAAGACGCCGACCCAAATCGGGACGCTTCAGATAAGTTTGACGATCCGCCGCCGCACTGCGCAGCAATAGTGTCTGCCAACCCTCGTCATGGCACGCCATCTGTAGACCCGGCACATCCAGTTCGCAATAAACCGCATCCCTTGCCTGCGCGTGGGCCAGTTGAAACGCAAGCACTTCGCCGGTAGCCAGACTCGACCCCGCCCGGCCCAGCCCGACGCGGGCCATCGTATATTCGCGTAGTTCCTTCATGCGAGAAGCGCCATCATACCCGGCAATTGACGCTGGGAAGTTGCCAGCCAGGCTTCGAACTCGGGGGCCGGACGAAGCCCCAACAGCTTGCGGATGTAAAGAGCATCATGGAAGGAAGTGCTCTGGTAGTTCAGCATCACATCATCGGCACCGGGAACGCCCATGATGTAATTCACGCCCGCCGCGCCCAGCAGCGTCAGCAGGGTATCCATATCATCCTGGTCAGCCTCCGCGTGGTTGGTGTAACAGACATCGCACCCCATCGGCAACCCGAGCAATTTCCCGCAGAAATGATCTTCCAGCCCGGCACGGAGAATCTGTTTGCCGTCGAAAAGGTATTCCGGTCCAATGAAACCAACCACCGTATTCACCAGCATGGGCCGATAGCGCCGGGCCAGACCATAGGCACGGGCTTCGGCGGTTTGCTGATCCATGCCGTGGTGGGCATTGGCGGAAAGCGCACTGCCCTGCCCTGTTTCGAAATACATGATATTTTCGCCGCGTCGAAGGCCCCGGGCGGCATCATGCACCTCATCCAACAGCTGGATATTCACGCCAAAGGAAGTATTCGCAGCCTCAGTTCCCGCGATGGATTGAAACACCAGATCCACGGGCGCGCCACGCTGCAGCGCCTCAAACTGCGTGGTGATGTGCGCGAGCACGCAACTCTGCATGGGAATGCTGTAGGTTTCCCGCAGACGGTCCAGCAGGCGGAGCAGCAGTTCCACGCGATCCACTTGATCGGCAACAGGGTTGATGCCAATCACGGCATCGCCGCTCTCCAGCAGCAAGCCATCGAGTACAGAGGCGATGATGCCGCGCGGGTCATCGGTGGGATGATTCGGCTGCAGGCGTGTGGAGAGCCGCCCGGGCAAACCGATCGTGGTGCGGAATTTCGTGATCACGCGGATCTTGGCGGCCACCAGGATGAGGTCCTGCACCCGCATCAACTTCGACACCGCGGCAGCCATCTCCGGCAGGATTCCCGGGGCCAGTGCCGCAAGCACTTCGCCCGTGGCCTGCTCACTCAAAAGGAAATCGCGGAATTCACCCACCGTCATCGACGCCACTGGTGCGAACGCCGCGGCATCATGGGAGTCAAAGATCACCCGCGACACTTCGTCTTCGTCATAAGGCACCAGCGGTTCCTGCAGAAACACCCGCAGAGGAACATCGGCCAGCGCCATTTGCGCCGCCGCGCGGCACGTGGCATTTTCCGCGGCCACACCGGCAAGCTCATCCCCGGACCGCAGCGGCGAGGCCTTGGCGAGCAAGACCTTCAAATTCCCGAAGTAATACACCTTGCCCGCAGCCGTTGCCCGAAAGGAACTCACCGCTCCAGCTCCATCGCAAACTCTTCTTCCGGCGCGAGCACCAAACGGTGCTTGGCATGGAAATAGAACCAGATCACACCAAGCACAAACCAGAGAGCCGCACCGTAAACTCCCGCGCGGTAATCCGGATTGAGAAACAACGAGGCGAAGGTGGCCAAAGCGATCAAAGCAGCCAGCAAGGCACCGGCAATTCCCAGCGGACTGCGGTATGGCCTGTAGAGACCCGGATAGCGCAACCGCAGCACGATGAATGACGCCATCTGCATCACATACGCCAGCACCGCGCCAAAGACCGCCATGTTCAAGAGCACCGCGCCGGCAAAACTGTTTTGCCCCAGAAACCAGACCGCGAGCGCCGCGCTGTAGCCAGCAACCGCCCCGGCAATCAACGCCCTGTGCGGCGTCTTGCGCGTCCCATGCGTCGCCGAAAGCCAGGTGGGGAAGTAACCGGCCCGGGCCAGTGAATAGATCTGCCGTCCGTAGGCATAGATGATGGAGTGAAAGCTGGCCATCAATCCCGTCACCGCACAAAGAGCGAGCACGCGCGAACCCGCCCCACTGCCGAAGATCGTCTGGAAGCCCGTGAACAATGGTTCCGATGACTTGCCGACCGCGATGGTCCCCGGCGCCATGCCCCCGCTGAAAAACGGCGTAGCAAGCGAGCAGACCACCAGCGTCCCTAAGGACCAGAAAATGCCGCGTGGCATGTCGCGCGACGGGTTGTGACACTCCTCCGCCGCCAGTGGCAACTGTTCCACGCCGAGATACACCCAAAGCGCAAACGGCAGCGCCCCGAAGATGCCCTGCCACCCATTCGGCAGAAACGCTTCTTTGCTGAGGGCCCAGTGGTTCAGGTCCAAATGAGGAATCGCTCCCGCATAGAAGATCGCCAGCACCAGCAGCGCGCCGCAAGTGGTGATCGCGGAAACACGGAAGGACATCTCCACGCCCCAAATGTTCAGGCCCACGAAGACGACATAGCAGGCAAGCCACCAGAGGGGAGTCCAGGAGGCAGGCGTCCCAAACACCGCGCAAAGATAACTGCCCGCCCCGACTACAATCGCGGCGGGGGTGAAGATATACTCCATGTTCTCCGCCAGACCCGTCAGGTACCCGCCCCAGACGCCCATGGATGCCCGCGCGAAGCTATAGGCACCTCCTGTGTGCGGCAATGCGGGAGATAACTCGGCCAGGCTGAAACAGAGACCGAAGTAGAGCGCCGTCATCAACAGCAGAGCTGCCAGCAAACCGCCGAAGCCACCAGCAAGAAAGCCGTAGTTCCAGCCAAAGAAGTCGCCGGCGACAACGGCACCCACGCCCATCGCCCAGAGATGAAAGACACCTGCATGACGCCGCAGTGAGCGCTCTGAGAACCAGGAAGCATCACGGCGCGAGTAAGTCACCTGTGATGCCATAACCGGTCAGTAGGCGAGCAACTCTTCGAACGTGCGCACCAAGTCTTCCGTCTGCGGCAGAATCTTCGCTTCCAGTTGCGGATGGTACCCGACCCAGGTATCCATGGCCGCCACACGTTTTACAGGCGCATCCAGATAGCCGAAGAGTTCATCTGCGATGCGGGCCGCGATCTCCGCGCCGTAGCCCCAGCTCATCGTGTCTTCATAAGCAATCACGACACGGCTGGTTTTCTTCACGCTGGTTTGGATCGCTTCCCAATCATAAGGAGCGAGCGAACGGAGGTCGATCACCTCAATGCTCGTATCCTGTCCGCGTTCCACCTGCATGGCCGCCTGCAAGGACTTCTGCACCAGGAAACCGTAGGTGATCACGGTCAGAGCGTTGCCTGGTTTCACAACCTTGGCTTTGCCGAAGGGAATGGTGAAATCCACACCGGGGTGCGGCGCACGGTTGTAGGTCTCACGGTAAAGCCGCTTGTGTTCCAGGAACAGCACCGGGTCTTCGCAGCGTATTGCCGTGCGCAGCAAGCCGCACGCATCTTCCGCATTCGACGGGTAAACCACCCGCAGCCCGGGAATATGAGTGAACTCCACCTCACCGGACTGGCTGTGATACACCGCACCCCCGTTGAGATAACCGCCGATGGGCACGCGAAGCACCAGCGGGCAGGAGAACTTGCCGTTCGAGCGCCAGCGTATGTTCGCCATCTCGTCGCGGATCTGCATCATTGCCGGCCAGATGTAATCGAAGAACTGAATCTCCGCCACGGCCTTCATGCCTGCCAGTCCGAGGCCAATCGCACGCCCGGCAATCGCGGCTTCGGCAATGGGCGAGTTATAAACCCTGCGGCCGCCAAACTCCGCCTGCAGACCGGAGGTGATCTTGAAGACTCCGCCCTTGCCCTTCACGTCCGCGAGCACGGCTTCCCGGCTGGCATCAGCGACATCTTCGCCAAAGATGAGCATGCGGTCATTCCGGCGCATCTCTTCTTTGAGCGTGATGTTGATCATGTCGCCCATCGTGCGCGGTTCGCCTTCCGGTTTGGCGGGCACATCGAATTGCGCGCCGCACGGGTCGACTTCTTCGGAATACAAATGCAGCAGAGCGGTGTCCTGTGAAGGCGGCTCCGCACGCAACGCGGTCTGCACGTCATCGTGAAGTTCGCGGTCCACTTCGCGCACGATCCGCTCCAGTTCATGCCGGTCCAGAATGCCCTCTTCCAACAGGAAGCGGGGGAAAGTAACCAGCGGATCGCGTTCGGCTTCCAGGGCAATTTCGCTTTCCGCCTTGTAATGCCGTTCGTCATCACTGAGGGAATGGGAGTAAGGACGCACGCAATGCGCGTGCACCAGCGCCGGCCCGTGACCTTCGCGGCAATAGGCTGCGGCCATGCGCATCGCTTTATAGGAGGCGACGAAATCCGTACCGTCCACTTCGATGGTCAGCAGATCTTTGAACCCGGTGAGGAGAGCGGATATGGAACCGCCGGGAGTTTGGTACTCCACCGGAGTCGAAATCGCGTAGCCGTTGTCCTGAATGAGGTAGAGCACCGGCAAGCGGCCGAGACACGCCGCGTTCAGCGATTCCCAGAATTCGCCTTCGCTGGTGGCACCCTCGCCGGTGGAAGCCAGCACAAGTCTGCCTTCGCCGGGATGTAGAAATTTAAAAGACTCCGCCGTGCCAATCGCCTGCACGTAATGGGAACCTGTGGGTGAAGAGCCGGTGACGATGTTCTTCGCGCGATCACTCCAGTGAGAGGGCATCTGTCTGCCGCCGGAAGCAGGGTCATCGGCTGCACCCACGGCCTGCAGAAACATTTGCCCGGGTGTCACGCCCAGTGCCAGGGCTAGCGCGCGGTCGCGGTAGTAAGGAAAGAACCAATCGAAGCCAGGCTTGAGCGCCAGGCCCGCAGCCGTTTGAATGGCCTCATGGCCGGCACCGCTGATTTGGAAGAAGATGCGGTTCTGGCGCTTGAGCACGATCTCGCGGTCGTCAACCCTGCGGGAAGTCTGCATCAGACGGAATGCATGGATGAGGTCCTCCGGTTGGAGTCCCAAGGCTTCCGCCGTCCGGAGCCGTTCGGAGCTGGTTGGCGTGGAGAACGACGTTGTCATATCAATGAAAAGACCTTCATCAGAATAGCAAGCCGGAATTTGAGCGCCGGACAGCGTCTTACAAACTGGCGGATGGTACACTTGCGGTGATTCGCTGACATGCTGCTGCCCCGGGAGTTCGTACCGTATTTATCGCGTCAGGTCGTGCGCCGCCTGACCCCTGGCGTGATCGAAACCCACGCCCCTGAGAAGGTGGGAGAGATCGTCAACGGCCTGATCGCCGACGAGATTGAGGCCGAAGACAAACTGAACGACGAAGTGCGCGATCTGCTGGAGCAATACAGCGATTACATGCGCAAAGAAGGCGTCAGTTACATCGAGATGTTCCGCAAGATCAAGAACACCATGATCAAAGAGCGGAAGATCGTCAAAGCCTCAGGCCGCGAAACCGGAGATCCCATGAAGATCTCCCGGGACAAGATCACGGACATTTCGCACAAGCTCGTGGCGATTCTGAAGAAAACCAGGGAAGTACGCATCAAGAAGGACGTCAACGAGGTGCGCCTCGAAATCGTCAAAGCCTTCACCGAGTGCCTGCAGAGCGAAGAGCGTGCGGACCGGGCATCCAAGGACAAGATCCGTTCGCAGAAGAGAGACATCCCCGAAGGCAGCGAAGAGTGGGATATTCTGCACAAACGCTACTACGCCGAAGAACTCAAGAAACTGGGCATTGACCTGGGCAAGTAACGCCCTGTTTTTTATCGCCTTCCCTCCACTCTGACAGTTGCCTTGCACGCAGGGCGGCGGTATAGAATTAATAAAAACATTGGCGTCACCGCTAACTGTTCAGCCCCGCTGAACGTCTGGTGTTTGATCAGTCAAATGAGGGAAAGTGAGAAGAAAACTCTAGTCATGGGGTTCGCATATCTGCGTGCCGCCGCCTGTTGCCTGTGCACTATTACTGCACTCTACGCACAAACGGATAAGACGGTCATCCGTTTGAGTGGCAACGTGGCGGCAGAGCGGTTCCTCAACATAGTCACCCCGCCTCTGGCTGGGAACCGCCGTGCCATGGCACCCCGCAATTTGGGTACCGGTCCGGCCAGCACGCCCGCTTCGGCTCTTGGCAGCAACAGTGACGCGACCACCATTGCGGTAGCCGCGGGAAACCGTTTCGGCGTCACCGTGCTGAAGCAGCTCAATGCATCTCCCGGCGTCTCTTCCTCGGCCTCCGCCAACAACGGGCTGGGCTCCACGGCAGGCAGCCTGTCGAGTGCAGCGGGCCGGAATGACAGCGGCGGCAACAGTGACTTCCTGCTGCAACTGGTCAAGCTCGCCGCGCCAGGCCAGAAGGTCAAGAAAGGCGAAGTCATCGCCGAGTTTGACCGCACCAACCAGTTGAACCGGCTCGATGACTACAAGGCCAGCGTTGTACAGTACGATGCCTCGATTGAAAAGCTCAAGTCAGACTTGCTGATTGCCCGGGTCGCGCATGACCGTCTCATTGCCTCCGCCAAGGCAGATCTCGATAAGGCGAAACTCGATCTGCAGACTGCGGAGGTCCGCTCTGCCATTGACGCGGAAAAGCTGAAACTCGCCGTCGAAGAAGCGGACGCGCGCTACAAGCAAGTGCTCCAGGAAGTGGATCTCTTCAACGAAAGTCAGCGGGCGCAACTTCGCACCACGCAGCTTTCCCGCGAGATCTCCACTCTTGAACTCGCCCGTGTGGAACGCAATATCAACCGCATGGTGGTTACCGCCCCCATGGATGGCATCGCCGTGATGAAGGAGATCTTCCGCGGCGGCGATTATGGCCAGATCCAGAATGGCGACCAGTTATATCCCGGCCAGCCGTTCATCCAAGTGATTGATCCGAAGAGCATGATCGTGAACGCCACGGTCAATCAGGTGGACGCGGAAAAGATCCGCCTGGGCCAAACCGCCAAAGTCCACCTGGATGCCTATCCCGGCGTGGAATTTCCCGCCCATGTCACTGGCATCGGCGCCATGACCAAGCCCGGCTTGTTCCGGCCACAGTTCATGCGGGAGGTTCCCGTGCGGCTGAAGATTGATGCCTCTGACCCGGTGCTGATTCCGGATATCTCAGCCAGCGCCGATATCGTTATCGAAAACACTGCAAAGGAAACGGCCCGGTAGATGTCGAAGGACTTGAAAAAGCAACGGCTCGGCCAGCAGAAATGGTCCGGCACCAAGAAAGCGGTGGTTTGGACTCTCATCCTCGCCGTGATGGGTGGCGCAGGCTACGCCGCGTACTACTACACGGGCGATACGGAAGTGGACGTGCCGGTCGCACGCGTACGCCGCGGCGATTTTGAGATTGCCATCAAGACCCGGGGAGAGGTGCGCAGCACCCGCTCCACCACCATCGTCGCGCCGCAGGTTCCAGACCCCCGCATCGTGAAGCTCGCCACCACTGGAGCGACCGTGCACAAGGGCGATGTCATCGTCGAGTTCGACCGTGTGCAGCAGGAGCAGAATCTGCTCGACCGCAACACCAGCGCCAAGACAACCGATGACCAGATCGTCCAGTTGAAGGCCTCCCAGCGCATGGAAGATGAGCAGGATTCGCTGAATCTGCTGACCTCCAAGTTCGACTTGGACCGCGCGAAACTCGATGCCAGCAAGGCCGAGATCGTCTCTGCCATTGAAGGTGCCAAGACCAAGATCAATGTCGGCCTCTACGAAGGCAACGTGAAACAGATTGAGACCAACATCGGCTCCCACACAGTGGCACATCAGGCAGACAGCGAAGGTCTTCGTCAACAAAAGCTCAAAGTGATGCGGGACATGGATCAGGCCCGCACCTATATGACCCGCATGGTGATCCGTGCTCCAAATGACGGCGTGGTCAACCTGCTCCCCAACTTCCGCGCCGGTGGTTCCTTCGGCAATTCCCCGCCCCCGTTTAAAGAGGGCGACCGTGCCTGGACGGGTGCGGCGATCGCCGAAATTCCCGATATGTCCGAAATGCGCATCGAGTTCAAGCTCGAAGAAGTGGAGCGCGGCAAAGTCAAAATGGGGCTGCCGATCCGCCTCCGTGTGGATGCCATTCCCGAAAAGCAGTTCAATGCCGAGATTGACTGGATCAGCCCCATCGCTCAGCTGGTCTTCCGCACGACACCGCCCGAAAAGCAATTCCCCGCCCGCGGGACGCTGCAGAAGCTGGACCCGCGCATGCGCCCCGGCATGAGCGCCTCCGCTGAGATTTTGCTCGAACGGGAACCCAACGTCCTGCTGATTCCCGCCAAAGCCAGCTTTCAGCAAAACGGAAAGCCGGCCGTTTATATCCAGAAGGGGAATCAATTCCTCATCCGCCAGATTGAAGTCGGCAAGCGCAATGATGAGGACCTTGTTGTGACCGGCGGACTCAAAGAAGGCGAACTCGTGACACTCGAAAATCCCATGGAAGCCGCCAAGCGCGCGAAGAAGAAGCTCTAACGGATGCGCAAGCCAATCATTCGAATCATTCTCCTGATCCTGCTGGTGGCCGGTGCTTATGCCGGCTTCCGTGCCTATCAGGCGTTGCCGCAAAAGGCACAGCAGGTTCCCGTCACCAAAGTACGCCGGGGCGACGTCGTCATCCGCTCTTACACGAGAGGTGAACTGCGCGCCGTCCGGTCCGTCACGCTGACCGCCCCGAACCTCTTTTCCACCGTGCAGGTCACACGCCTGGCACCGCTGGGCAGTCTGGCGCATGAGAAAGATCTCATCGTCGAATTTGATGACTCGGACCGCCGGGCGCAATTGGAAGAAACAGAACTCGAAGTCGAGCAGACCAATCAGCAGATCAAGAAGGCAGAGGCGGATCTCGCCATCCGCAATAACCAGGACCAGGTGGATCTGCTGCGTGCGAAGTTCGCCGTGCGCCGCGCGGAACTGGAAGTGAAGCGGAACCCTCTGCTGGCGGAGATCGATGCCAAGAAGAACATCCTCGCGCTCGAAGAAAACAAGCGCCGCCTGCAGCAGTTGGAAGTCGATATCAAAGCCCGCCAGGACCAGGCGCAGGCCTCCATCAACCTGATGAAAGAGAACCGCGCCCGCAGCCTCATCGATATTTCGCGGGAGCGCCAGCGCATCGCCCAGGCAAAGATCCTTTCGCCTATGACGGGGCTGGTTGCCGTGCGGCAAAACCGCGCCGTCAACTTCTTCGTCACCGGCATGCAGCTGCCGGATATTCGGGAAGGCGACACGTTGCAACCGGGGATTCCAGTCGCCGATATTCTGGATCTCTCGGAACTCGAAGTGATCTCGCGCGTAGGTGAACTCGACCGCGCGAATCTGCATGAGGGCCAGGAAGTTTCCATTCAGCTCGATGCCGTGCCGGACAAGCACTTCCGCGGCACCATCAAGAGCCTGAGCGGCACGGCAAGTTCGAATGTGTTCTCCGGCGACCCGGCGAAGAAGTTCGACGTGACCTTTGCCGTGGATATGAAGCAATTGCTCGAAGGCCTTGGGGCGAAGCCGGAACAGGTGCGTGAGATTCTCGCCACGGCGGATAAGAACGCCAAGCGGGGTGCACCCTCCACTGCACCGCCCGCGCCCGTGGCACCGCCGAAAATGATTCCCGGCACCGATATCCCCATGCCGGTGACCGATACCCAGCTCGACAAAGACCGGCAGAACGCCAAACTTCCGCCGCCGCCCGAAGAGGATGCCGGATTGAGTATCCTGCTGCGGCCCGGCTTGCTGGCTGACGTGGAGATTACCGTTGAGAAAACATCGGATTCGATCTATGTCCCCAACCAGGCATTGTTTGAGAAGGACGGGAAGCAATTCGTCTGGATCCAGAAGAATGGGAAATTCGAGCAGCGCTTCGTGAAACTGGCCAAGCGCAGCGAAACCTCGACCATCATTGCGGATGGCCTGAAGCCGGATGAAATGGTGGCTCTGGCGGATCCCTTCAAGAAGCCGGATTCCGGCAAGGGCAGCAAGAAAACCGGTGGAAGTGGTGCCGGCATGCCCGGTATGCCTTCGGGAGGTGGAAAATGATCGACTTTATTGCGAACCTTCTGCCCGAAGTCCGTATGGGCCTGGCCAGCCTGTTCGCGCATAAACTGCGCAGCCTGCTCACCATGCTGGGGATGATCTTCGGCGTTGGCGCGGTTGTCGCGATGCTTTCTATTACTGCCGGCGCACAAAAGGAAATGATGAGCTTCATTGACCAGCTGGGAGTGAATAACATCATCATCGACGCGAAAGAAGCCGTGGACCGCAACGAACTGCAACAGGTTCGTGCTACGTCACCCGGCATGTCTTTCCGTGATTACCGTGCCATTAAAGAAAACGTGCAGGGCATTGAAGCCATGACCCCGCGCAAGAAATTCAAACCAACACGGGTGTTACCCAAGACCGCCCAGGAACTTCCCGCGCTGGTGGGGGTGCTGCCCAACTTCATGGAGATCAACAGCCTGAAGCTGATTGCAGGCCGCTTCTTCACCGAAGAGGAGAATCTTCGTTCCGCGCCCGTCTGCGTGCTCGGGGACACCGCGAAGCTCAACTTACTCGGCTTCAAACCCGGGGTTGGCGAGTTCGTGAAAGTCAATGACGTTTGGCTGCAGGTGATTGGCGTATTGACTCCGCAAGCCAGCGCGGATACAGATACCGAAAGCCCGGGTGCGCTGAACCGCAATAACATGATCGTGGCACCGTTGAATACCGTTATGCGGCGCTTTGAAGATAACAACAGCTATCTCAAAGACGAGATCGACGGCATCTATCTGCGGGTCTCACCGGGCGTGGATTCCGTCGAGACATCGAATGTGGTCCGAGCGATTCTAAACGCCACGCACAAAGACGCCGGGGACTTCACGGTCACCGTGCCCGCCGGGCTGCTCGAAGAGCGCCGCCGCACGCAGTTCATCTTCAGTGTAGTGATGATCTGTATCGCCGGCATTTCGTTGCTGGTCGGCGGTATCGGCATCATGAATATCATGCTGGCCACGGTGCTCGAACGGACCCGCGAAATCGGCATCCGCCGCGCCATTGGGGCACGTCAGGCCGACATCGTTCGCCAGTTTATGACGGAGGCCGTGTTGATTTCCATCATGGGTGGACTGATCGGAATTGCCTGCGGCTTCCTGCTCTCCCGCGTGATCGCATCACTGGCGGGCTGGTCCACCGTGGTTACTTTGTCGTCGATTGCAATTGCCTTCGGCGTCTCCGTTTTCATTGGCCTCATGTTTGGCATCTACCCCGCCATGCAGGCCGCCCGTCTCGACCCCATTGAGGCCATCCGGTACGAATAGATGAAGATCATCCGACCCATTCTCAGCCTGGCGCTGCCCTGCCTGCTCGTCGCACAACAGGTGCCCACGACAGTAGAGAACTTTCCCAAACCGGCCTATGTGCGCCAGGCTTTCTTCCAGCCCGAATTGAAGGTGGAACTGCAGGGCCCCGCGCGCTTCCAGGAGTTCGTTGTGGATACGCCGGAAGGCAAGTTGCTTTCGCTTTCGCTGCGAAACTATCTCGAACTGGTGATGACGAATAACACGAACATCGCCCTGCAGCGATTGACCGTGGAGACTTACAAAGATGCCGTCACACGCGCCTTTGCGGCCTTTGATCCAAGTGCCGTGGCCCGCTGGACCAGCACGAAGCAGAAGAGCCCGGTAACCAGTGTTCTGGATAGTCTTGGCACCACGTCCAACACCACCATCGCCACACTCACCCAGCCCGCGAACTTCACTTATAACCAGACCTTTCAGGAAGGTCTGCAGTTCAGTGCCTCTTATGCGGGACAGAAGAACAGCACCACGAGTGCGAATTCCCTGTTCAATCCGCTTATCACCTCCAACCTGACCGTCAACTTTACCCAGCCCTTGATCAAGAACCGCGGCTATTACATCAACCGCGTGCCGATCATGGTGGCGAAGTACAACCTTGGCCAGCAGCAGTTTGTGGTGCGGAACTCGATTATTTCGCTTGTCCAGGCGGCGGAAAGCGCCTACTGGGATGCGGTTCTGGCGCGTGACAACCTGCGCGTGCAGCAAGAAGCGCTGAAACTCGCCGATGCCGCTCTCAAGCGCGCCCAGCAGGAACTGGACCTCGGCGCGATGTCACCGCTCGATATCTATAACCCGCAGCAAAACCGCGCCACCGCCGAGATTTCCGTGGCACAGGCAGAGTACACGCTCGCGCAAACACTGGATGCCATGCGCCGCCAGATGGGTGCCGATCTCAGCACGGATTACCGGGCGATGCCGATCAAACTCACCGAGACCGTGGAGATGGCAATTGATCCTCCCGCCATCAATGTCGAGTCTTCCATCTCCCGCGCTCTGGCGGAACGGCCTGACCTGAAGGCGATTCAACAGGCAGTGATCGGCGATGACTACACCATCCGGGGTGCCACAAATGAACTCCGCCCGGATCTTTCTCTGATCGGCAGTTACTCCGCCTATGGACGGGGCGGTAACTTCCTGAACAGCCGCGCGGGCTTTGGAGAATCGCTCAGTGAGTTATTCGCCTTCGGGTATCCCACTTATACCTTCGGCCTCCAGTTACGGTTCCCCATCCGCAACCACACAGCGGTGGCCGACCTCGCTGATGCCGTGGCGCAGAAGAAGATTGACACTCTCAACCAGCGGAATATCCAGCAGCAGATCCGGCTCGATATCCTGACGGCGGTGAATCAGGTAGAGTCCGCGAAGAAGAGCGTGGGGCTTGCGAAGATCGCCCTCGACTTCGCGCACAAGTATCTTGATGCCGAACAGAAGAAATACGAACTCGGGACCAGCACCGTTTACTTCGTTCTGCAGGCGCAACAAGCGCTGGTGAATGCGGATTTCGCCGTGGTGCAGAATACCGTGGCCTATCGCCGCAATCTACTCAATCTGGCCGCGAAGACGGGGACGCTGCTCGAAGAGCGCGGGATCGCGATCCAATAGTTCCATTTCGCGTCTGATCAAAGGCGGAGGGCGCGACACGACGCCACTCCGCTAATCTAGTGGTTTGGGCAAGATCCGCGTTCTCTCCGACCACGTCGCCAACAAAATCGCAGCAGGGGAAGTTGTCGAACGGCCTGCATCTGTCGTTAAAGAACTGCTCGAAAACTCGCTCGATGCCGGTTCCATGAGTATCCGCGTCGAAGTCGAGACCGGCGGCCGCCGTTTGATCCGGATCGCCGATGACGGCTGCGGCATGATGCAGGATGATGCTCTGCTCGCCTTCGAGCGCCACGCCACCAGCAAACTGCACGACGTCAAGGATCTGCTCTCCATCGCCACGCTGGGTTTCCGCGGCGAGGCACTGCCGTCCATCGCCTCGGTTTCGCGCCTGCTGCTCGAAACACGCGCTCCCGAAGAATCCACGGGCACACGCGTCGAAATCGCGGGCGGCAAGATCATCACCTGCGAAGAGATTGCGCGCGGCCCAGGCACAACGCTCACTATCCGCGACCTTTTCTTCAATGTACCCGCGCGCAAGAAGTTCCTGCGTTCCGAGCAGACCGAACTCGCACACATCGCGTCGCTGGTAACGCATTACAGCCTCGCGCATCCTGAGAAGACTTTCGAACTCTGGAACGGTGCCTCCAACCTGCTGCACGCAACGCCGGTGGATACGCTGCGGGAACGCGTCTTCCAAGTCTTCGGCAGCCAGATTCTGGAAGATCTCTTCGATCTCGGCACGCACACCAAGACCCTGCGCGACCAGGACCCCGACGAACCGCCGCACCACTTCACCCTGCGCGGCTTTGTCTCGCGGCCGCAGGTGCAGAAGAACAACCGCAATTCGATTTTCATTTTCGTCAACGGGCGTCTCATCCGGGATCGCCTGATTCTGCACGCACTCTCGGCGGCTTATCACAATCTGATGCCCCCGGCCTGCTTCCCGTTCGCGCTGCTGTTTCTTGATTGCGACCCCGAAGAGGTGGATGTCAACGTTCACCCGTCGAAGACCGAGGTCCGTTTCCGGCAGGGTTCCGAAGTGCATGATTTCGTCCGCGATGCCATCCGAGCGCAACTCATGCAATCGCGTCCTGCGCCGAGTTTCAGCCCCAACCCGCAGCCTGCAGCTGCCCTGCCCTACTCGGAGTTCTCGCAGATGCTGGTGAACAGCGAAGCCTCCGCGCCGCCGGAACTGCTGCCGCGGGCTGCGGATTTCGCGCTCGCCCCGCTGCCCCCGCCACCGGCCCGGTTTGACTTCGGCGATGCGAACATCAGCCTGCAAAACGAACCGAAACCGGCGTTCAAGCTGAAGATACCGGAAACACATGCGGGCTTTCCCGCCGGTGCGCTGCCTGCCGAACAGAGCATGGCCGATATCGGCGAACTCCGTCCCATGGGGCAGTTGCACAACAGCTTCATCATCGCTGCCGGGGCCGCCGGACTTTGGATCATTGACCAGCATGTCGCCCATGAGCGCATTCTCTTTGAACAGGTGCTCAAGCAACAGGCTGCCGGGCAGGTGGAAGTGCAGAGTCTGCTGATGCCGATCATCATCCAGCTCACGCCGGAACAACAGATCGAATACGCACGTCTGGCCGATGACCTGGCAGCATCGGGCTTCGAAACAGAACCCTTCGGCAATAGAACAATCGCCGTCAAGGCCGCGCCCGCCGCCATCGCGCCCGGCGATTTGGAAAAGGCACTCTTCGAAATTCTGGAGATCGCCGAGCAGGAATTGCGCACGGTCTCCATCTCCGATATCCGCCGTGGCATTGCCGCCGGCATCGCCTGCCGCGCGGCCATCAAGATCAATACACCGCTCGACCAGCGCAAGATGGAATGGATGCTCCGGGCGTTGGCCGCCACCGATTATCCGATGGCCTGTCCCCACGGCCGCCCCGTGGCTCTGCGCTACGATACGCGCGAAATTCTCAAGGCATTTCACCGGATATAACGGCATGGCAGAGCTGCGGCATCCCCCCGAGTTCAGCGATACCGCCCCTCGCGTGATGAAGGTCTGGGATGACATCCTGCGCGCAAAGACGGGAAGCGAGCGTCTGCAGATCTGCTTCCAACTCACGGAACTCGCGCTCAAAATGACCGAGGCCGGTGTACGGGAAAGATACCCGCAGGCCTCTGAGAGGGAGATCTTCCTGCGCTGCGCGGCACTGCGAATACCCAGGGATCTGATGATCCGTGCCTATGGCTGGGACCCGGAGGAACATCCGTGAGCACACCCCTGAACACACCGGCCGCCGCGCTCTAGAAACTGCTCGAGGTTCTGGATCGGATGGAGGTTCGCTACCACGTGGGGGGATCGGTCGCCAGTTCTATCCATGGAAAACCGCGAACAACCCTCGACATCGATATCGTGGTAGATCTGAAGCCCTCCCAGGTAGAGGAATTCACAACGGCCCTGGGTACTGACTTCTACGCGGATGTAACCCTTATCTCCTAAGTATTCGCCGACAAAACGGACCTCGGGGCGGCGGCGAATGCTTGTTTGTGATGAGGCCGCCCCGGCCTTTGCCGGCTAGGAAGCATTTGCCAGTGGACGGGCAGCGAATCTGATCCATTTTGCGACTGCTTGGAAATTCGACCTATTCCCGCTGCAGGACGACGATTTCAGCCGCGCTTGATTCGCGCGGAGAACCTATCGCGAGGTGCGTCCAGATGGCCAAGCCGCCGTCGAGTGCGCCGTTAGCTCAATCGCCATTAGCTCAATCGAAGACACGATTCTGCGGAAGCTCGAATGGTACCGACTCGGTGGCGGCACCTTCGAACGCCAGTGGGGCGATCTTCGCGGCATGTGCGGTAACGCGGGCACGGCACTCGGCGTCGCGGATTTGCTCGAAGCCCTGCTGGGGGAATACAACTTATAATTCCTACCGGCGCAGGAACTTGAACCCGATGTTCCGGCTGTAACCGTACTTCAACGCCATCGAGATCCACAACATCGCGAAGGGTTCCAACACCCTCGCCTGCGTCAGCGGACCCGCATCATATGGTTCAAACCCCAACTCCTCAGCCAGTTCATGCACCACGGCCTTCGCCTCGGCGTCATCGCCGCAGTAGAGCAGCACGGAACTGTCAGTCTCGAAATGCGGGTTCGCCATGATGTTGTTGCCTATGGTGTTGAAGGCTTTCACCACGCGTGCCGGGGGAATCCAGGAGGCAATCTGTTCGCCGGCGGAAGTGTCGGTCCCCAGCGCCAACCCGGCTAAGCCAGGTAACAGCGGATTCACGGCATCAATCACGATCTTGCCGGTGAGATCGCCCAGCCCTTCGAGAATCTCTTTGGTGGAAGGCCATGGCGTGGCCAGCACAATGACCTCAGACGCAAACGCTGCTTCCGCGGGAGATGCGGCGCGCGCCGTGGGGCCGGATTCGGCAAGCAGGTCCGTGATCTCGTCAGACTCCGGGCGCCGCGACCCGAACACCACCTCATGCCCGCCCTTCGCCCAGCGCGACCCCAGCGTGCCGCCTACGTTGCCTGTTCCAATGACACCAATCTTCATACAGTCACCAGTATGCCAATCCTGCGCGCCAACGCCCCGGGATTTTTCGCATACACTAGGGAACAGATGACCCGCCGGGAATGGTTCGCACTCACCACCGCCGCTGCCGCAGGCACACTCACGCCCCTGTCGCTCTACGCCGCGCCGCCGGCAAAAACCGTCTCCATCGGACGGGCCCGCGCGTACAGCGAAGACCTCATCCCGCTGCTGAACACGATGTTCGATGAGCTCGGTGGACTCGGCAAAATCGTACGGAACAAGACCGTCACCGTCAAATTGAATCTCACGGGCAGCCCGGGGCTCCGATTCCAGGGCAAGGCACCGGGAGTGACGCATTACACACATCCCAGAGTTGTGATGGCCGCGGCGCATCTTATGGGTGAAGCCGGAGCCAAACGGATTCGCTTCGTCGAAAGCGGCTGGGCGCTCTCCGGCCCACTGGAAGAATACCTGCTGGATTCGGGCTGGAATGTGCGGCAGCTTGCAAACATCGCACGGAACGTGGAGTTTGAGAACACCAACAATCTCGGCAAAGGGAAGAAGTATTCGCGGCTCAAAGTCCCCGGCCAGGCGTATTTGTTTCCCGCCTATGACCTGAACCACGCGTACGAAGATACCGATGTTTTTGTCAGCATGGCGAAGCTCAAGAACCACGCCACCTGCGGCATTACGCTTTCGATGAAGAACTGCTTCGGCATCACACCGGCTTCGATTTATGGTGACGATGCGGGTGAGTATGAACCCAATGAGAAGCCGGGTTCCGGGCGCGGCTCTGCGATGCATGATGGCAAGCGCGGCCCCTCGAAATCCGCACCGCAGGAGCTCGACCCCGCAAGCAACCGGGAGGCCGGGTACCGCATGCCACGCATTGTTGCGGAACTGATCACGGCGCGGCCGATTGATCTGGCGATTATCGACGGGATCGAATCGGTGTCTGGCGGTGAAGGACCGTGGATCAAGGGCTTGCAACTGGTGCAGCCCGGCGTCTTGATTGCAGGAACCAATGGCGTGAACACCGATGCGGTGGCCGCCGCGGTGATGGGCTATAACCCGCGCGCGCCCAAAGGTGTGCCGCCGTTCCAGAACTGCGATAATACCCTCTTACTCGCCGAACAGCTTGGTGCTGGCAGCGCCGATCTGAACCGGATCGAGGTCACAGGAGTACCGATTGCGAAAGCTCTTTACAGGTTCGACCGGGCTTAAAGCCCTCATCTTTTCTTCGATCACCGCGATTCTGGTCGCGCAGAACCCCACCACGATGTACCCGGTGGTGCGCGGGACGCATTACATGGTCGGCGCAGGCAACAATCTCGCGGTTGCCGCGGGCAGCCGGATCCTCGAACAGGGCGGAAACGCCGTGGATGCTGGTGTGGCCGCAACGCTGGCCGCCGCCATCACTGAGATGGACCACTTTGGCCTGGGCGGGGAAATGCCCCTCATCATCAAGATGAACGGACTGCCGGTGAACATCATCGCCGGAGTAGGCCCGGCGCCGAAGCTGGCGACCGTGGATTTCTACTCCAAGCGCAAGCCCGAACCCTTTGAAGACCCCAAGAATTATCCGCCCATTCCGGGCAATGGCATCCTGGCCGCAACCATTCCCGGCGTGTTCGACGGGTTGATGCTTGCGCTGGAAAAGTATGGCACCATGAGCTTCGAACAGGTGGTGCAACCGGCCCTGGAGTACACCAAGGGCTTCCCGCTGCCAGAGATCTTCTCGACCTATATCCGCACCACGGAACCGATCTTCAAGCCCTGGCCTGCCTCAATGAAATTCTTTGAGCCGAATGGGTTCATCCCCAAGCGCGGTGATATGTTCTCCGAGCCCGATATGACCCGGACGCTGCAGGCGCTCATCCAGGCCGAGCAGAAGACCAAGGGCAAGCGCACCGCGAAGATTGAAGCCGTTCGGGATTACTTCTACCGCGGCCCCATTGCCAAGAAGATTGGCCAGTTCAACCAGGACAACGGCGGCTTGATCCGCTTCGAAGATATGGCGGCGTATCATGCCGAGATCGATGAAGCGCGCACCACCACTTACCGCGGCTATACCATCGTGAAGCCCGGCTTCTGGACGCAGGGGCCCGTGATGCTGGAAGCATTGAACATGCTGGAAGGCTATGACTTGAAGGCGATGGGACATAACTCGCCGAAGTATCTTCATACCGTGGTGGAAGTTGCGAAGTTAGCCTTCGCTGACCGTGACCGCTACTATGGCGACCCCAAGTTTTCCAAGATTCCGGAAGACGTATTGCTCTCAAAGGGTTATGCCGAAAGCCGCCGGAAGCTGATTGATGCCGATCACGCCTCCATGGAATCCCGCCCCGGTGACTTTGGCGGGCCAATGGCCATGCCGCAATCGAAGACGCCTTCACCGGCCGCGGACACCACCTGTGTCAACGCAGTGGATAAGTGGGGCAACGTCTTCTCGGCAACACCCTCGGGCGCATGGCTGCCTTCCGTTATCGCTGGAGATACCGGCATCCCGCTGGGTACCCGGCTGCAGACTTTGCTCACGGTTCCCGGCCATCCCAATACCCTGGAGCCCGGCAAGCGACCACGCGTGACGCTGAGTCCAACGATGGTGCTGAAGGATGGCAAGCCCTTCCTGGCACTTTCCACACCGGGCGGCGACAATCAGGATCAGGCTTTGCTGCAGGTGCTGTTGAATATCCTCGATTTCGGCATGTCCCCGCAGGAAGCGGCAGAGGCACCGCGCTTCCAGACAGAACACTTCTATGCTTCCTTCGCGAACCATGAATTTGTCCCCGGCAAGCTGAATCTGGAAGGCCGCATCCCGCGCGAAACCGTGGAAGCTCTGGGGAAACTCGGCCACAAAGTCAACGTGACCGGACCCTGGGGCAATGGTTCCGCCCCCACGGTCATCAAGATGGAAAACGGCGTCTATGAGGGTGCCGCGGACCCCAGGCGCGGACGCTTCATCTACGGTTACTAACCCCCGTTTGGGGGAGCCCAAAACCAACCTTCTGCGGGAGGCGGTCATTTCCAATCGCGGCTAACTTAGAGCCATGAGTCAACTTACCGCCTCTCCGTTAATCAATACCCGCTGGGTATTCGCCACTTACGCCGCGCTTGCGGGCCTCGCAGGCATCTATCTCTTCGCCTGGGGACCTGTCCAATTCCCGATAGATATCCATGGTGAGCCCTGGGCTGGTGCTTCGCTGGTCCGCATTGCGGGCGGCATTCTCGCGGCCATCGCGACCCTGAGCATCCCCCTTACTCTCAGCCGCGATTCGCAAATGCTGCAGACTGCTTGCGGCTGGTACGCTCTCGCGCATGGCATTCTGGCCCTGGTCCTGCGATCCCAGTACAGCACCGTGGCATCCACCTTCACGCCAAAATGGGCCGTCAATGTCTTTGTCTGTCTCGGAGGGCTCTATTTGTACTTATGGCTCATGCCGGATGGCAGAGGCCGTTTACCGCGTCCACTGACCACCATCTTCGGGAACAATTCCTTCGGCGAGAGCGAAGAACCTCCAACAAAGCTTCGCTCCCGTTACGAAGAACAAATCCGTCTGGCTGCGGCACAGGAAGAGCGCCACCGTCTGGCGCGCGATTTGCATGACTCGGTGAAACAGCAGCTCTTCGTCATTCAGACCGCGGCAGCAACGGCACAGGAACGCATCTCAACGGACAGAACCGGTGCCGGTGAAGCGATACAGCAGGTTCGCAGTGCGTCGCGGGAAGCCATCGCAGAGATGCAGGCCATGCTCGATCAACTGCAAGCGCAGCCCCTGGAAAATACGGGCCTGATCGAAGCGCTGAAGAAACAATGCGAAGCCTTTGAGTTCCGCACCGGTGCCAAAGTTCACTTCGAAGCCGCAGACTTACCCCCACAGGACGCCATCCCTCCGGGTACGCACGATGCGATCTTCCGCGTCGCACAGGAAGCACTTTCCAATGCCGCCCGCCACGCGCGTGCCGCCAATCTTTGGATCAAACTCACCACCAGACCCGATGCGCTTATCCTCTCCATACGGGATGATGGCTCGGGATTTCAACAAGCCTCCACATCAACGGGCATGGGCTTGGCTAACATGCGGCGGCGGGCCGATGAGTTAGGCGGAACGCTGACCATCCTCGCCAAGCCGGGCCAGGGCACGGCTATACGTCTTGACCTGCCTTACAGGAAGCCGCGCACGGAACGCTATGGATTGCAGGCAGCACTCACCGGCGGGACGGTAATTGTGATGTGCATCGGCATGTTCTGGAAGGGAAAGTATGACTTCGCATGGTTCGCGGTGTTCTATCTGGTCCAGTTCGCCGCCAATCTCTCCGGCTACTTGAGGAGCAGGCAGAAATGAAGACCCGAATCGCTCTTCTGGACGATCACCGCGTGGTCAGCCGCAGCCTGCGTATGTATCTGGAATCTTTCGCGGACCTCGAAGTCACGGGGACCGCAACCAGCGGAGAAGAACTCCTGCGGAACATCGCCGGCTGGAACCCGCACGTGGTGATTTGCGACCTGCTGCTGCCCGGCGGTATCGACGGTGTGGAAACCATGCGCCGGCTGCATACCGCAGAACCGGAGATCCGCATGATCGCGCTCACGGCGTCGATTGACGAAGCGCGCATGACGGCGGCACTGCGGGCCGGAGCATCGGGTTATGTCCGCAAAGATGCGGAACCGGAAGTGCTGCTGGAGGCGGTGCGGACGGTGGCACGGGGGCGGACATTTCTGGACCCCGTTGTCGCCATGCAATTTGCGCAATCTGCCATGCCTTCCGACCAGTTAACGACCCGGGAGAAAGACGTCCTGCGGCAGCTTGCCCTGGGCCGCGCCAATAAGGAAATTGCCTCGGCGTTGGGTATTGGCGATGAGACGGTGAAGTCCCACGTCTCGGCGGTGCTGACAAAGTTGGACGCGGAAAACCGCTCCCAGGCCATCGTGCAGGCTTTGAAGCGGGGCCTGGTCACATTGGAGGAACTCGCCTGACGAACTGGTCAGTTCCGCGCAACAGCACAAACGGGTTACACTACAAGTATGTCCACAACTCCCCCCCGCAATAACGCGCACTGCTCCCTGCCGGATGACGCAGAGCAGAGCACGTACCGTTTCATCATTGTTGCCGCGAAGCGGGCCCGGCAGTTGCAGAGCGGACACCGTCCAGTGCTGCCCACCTCGTCGAAGAAGTCCACCGTAATTGCGATGGAAGAAGCCCGTCGCGGACTGGTGAAGTACGAACTGATGGGTGAAGCTCTGGCGCTGCAGGAAGCAAAGGCCGCCGCAGCTCTCGAATTGCTGGGCTAACGCTCCGGCATCATGCGAATCGTTCTAGGTGTAACGGGCGGGATCGCGGCATACAAAGCCGCTGAGCTCGCCCGTTTACTTTTGCAGCAGGGCCACACGGTCCAGGTCGTCATGACCAGGTCCGCGCGCGAGTTTATTCAGCCGTTAACCTTTGCCGCTCTGACAGGCCGCAAAGTGATTACGGAGCTCTTCGATCATTCGAGCCCGGAAGCCACGTTATCGAGTTCCGTGGAGCACATTGGCGTAGCGCAGGAACATGACCTCCTGGTGATTGCGCCTGCGAGCGCGAACACACTCGCGAAGCTCGCACACGGGCTGGCCGATGATTTCCTTTCCACGATGTATCTGGCCTTCCGCGGCCCCGTGGTGATTGCTCCCGCGATGAATAACGTGATGTGGGAGCACGCGGCAACACAGGCGAATGTGTCTGCACTGCGGGCCCTCGGACATATCCTCGTGGAACCGGCTGACGGCTACTTGGCCTGCGGCACTTATGGCCCGGGCAGGCTGGCGGAACCAGCAGTCATCGCCGACGCTGTGGAACGGGTCACCAAGTCAGGGTCCGACCTTGCCGGGCAGACTTTCCTCATCACCGCCGGACCCACGCAGGAACCGCTCGACCCCGTGCGCTACTTATCCAACCGCTCGAGCGGGAAGATGGGTTATGCGCTGGCGGAGGCGGCTCTTGAGCGGGGCGCGAAGGTGATCCTCGTCAGCGGCCCTGTCGCCATCCGTCCCCCGCGCGGCGCAGAAGTGATTTCGATACGCACAGCCGCGGAAATGCTTGATGCTGTGATGGGGAATCTGGAGCGGGCAAGCGTTGTGATCAAGTGCGCAGCCGTGGCCGATTTCAAGCCCGCAGTGGAAAGCGCGCAGAAGATCAAGAAATCCCAGGCGCGGCTCTCGCTGGAACTGGAACCCACCGTGGACATCCTGGCCACCGTGGGCAAGAACAAGGGTAACCGCCTGTTGGTGGGCTTCGCTGCGGAGACACAGAATCTCCGCGAAGAAGCACACCGCAAACTCACCGTGAAGAATTGCGACATGGTGGTGGCCAACCTTGTGGGCGGTTCCGGAACAGGTTTCGAAGCAGAGAATAATGCTGTGGTTCTGGCAATGCAATCCGGGGAATTTGTGGAGTTGCCCAAGGCCCCGAAGATTGAGATCGCCCGCCAGATCATTGATGTGACGGCGAAAATCATTGATCGAAGGATGCGCTCATGAACCGCGACGAGTTGAAGAAGCAGCTCGAATACTTTCAGGATCTTGGTGTGAAAGAAATCTATAAGCGGCAGCCGAACACAAAAGCTGTAGTGGAACCAACGCCGGTAATGGCTATGCCCGTAGAACCGCCAGCGCCAGTCGTGGTCAATCGTGCCGCGGCAGCTTCCGCTCTGATCGAACTGCCCAGCATGGCACCGGAAAATGACTCCTTCGAGCGGATCTGCTCTGATATCGGCGACTGCAAGCGCTGCCGGTTGCACATCGGGCGCAACAAGATTGTCTTCGGCGATGGCAATCCGGAAGCGAAACTGGTGTTCGTTGGCGAGGGCCCCGGTGCAGATGAAGATGAACAGGGCATTCCGTTTGTCGGCAAGGCCGGGCAGTTACTCACGCAGATGATTGAGAACACGGCGTCGAAAGAGGGCATCGCGATCAAGCGCCCGGATGTTTATATCTGCAATGTAGTGAAATGCCGTCCGCCGGAAAACCGCACTCCGGAACCCGACGAGATGGCAATGTGCGGACAGTTTCTCTTCCGTCAATTGAATGTGCTCAAGCCCAAGGCCATCTGCGCTCTGGGCGGCACCGCGGCCAAAGCACTGCTTGGCGGCAAGGATGGCGTCACCAAGCTGCGCGGGAACTGGTATAAGTGGCAGGATATTCCGCTGATGGTGACTTACCACCCTTCCTACCTGCTGCGGGCTTACAACGTCAGTGCGAAGCGCGAGGCGTGGGAAGACCTCAAAAAGGTCCTGCACTTTGTATTTGACGAGTAAGTGGCTGGACTTACCGCTTTTTCTCCGTGGGCGTGTGCCAGGCGAATAGCTGCGCCTGTAACTCGGCCACCTTGGCCGCATACGCAGGGTTGGCTGCCAGGTTGTGCATCTCTTTCGGATCTGTCTTCAAGTTGTATAACTCCGGCAAATCGTTCACGTAGTAATTGAACTTATAGTCGCCCCGCCGGATCATGTATTTGGCGGCGGGCTTCTCCAGGTTATATTCCGAGAAGACAGTGGTGTCCCGTGTTACGAGTGGCTTTTCGAGGTCCTGACGCAGGGAAGTGCCATCGAGCCCCGCGGGCACGCGCAGTCCGCAGAGATCCAGTAGAGTGGGCAGTGTTTGCACCAGACTGACCGGCGTCTTCGATTCACCGCCCCGCGCCGCGCTGCCGGGAACGCGCCAGATAAAGGGCACACAGACGGAGGGTTCGTAAAACACGAACTTATGCCACATACCGTGTTCGCCGAGCATCTCGCCGTGGTCTGAGGTATAGACCACGATGGTATCTTGCTCCAGACCCAACTCGCGGAGGCTGTTCAGCACCTGACCCGCGCAGTCATCCATCTGGGCGAGGTTGGCATAGTACATGGCCATGCGCTGTTTGGCCAGGGCCGGGTCCTTTAATTCAGGGTTGTTGGGAGAATTCGTGATGGACCGGCGGATCTCCTGCGGCACGGTATTCAGATCCACGTTGCCGAAGGTTTCGGGTAAGTGCATCTCTTCGGCCCGGAACATCTTCGCGAATCTGTCGGCCGGCATGAAGGGGTCATGGGGTTTGAGAAATGAAGTAACCAGGAAGAATGGCTGCTCCTTGCCATGGTTCTTCAGAAAACGGATGGATTCCCGCGCGACGAAGTTGTCAAAGTGATCCCGCTCGGCAAGTTTCGAAACACGGCCCACCGCGACGGAACCGGCGCGCCCGTCGGGTTCCCGGGTTCCTTCCCATGGGTCACCGAAATCACGCCAGAGGTCATCAATCTGGGGCAATCCGGACCCCGAATTCGGACGGCCAAGTTCATCGGCATATAACTTCGTCTTGGGGCCCAGGTATTGATACCAGTCATTGAAGTCGAGACGGTAATCGAACCCGTGCGTTTGCGCGTCAACGAAGTGCATCTTGCCGATGAGTGCACTCATGTAACCGGCGGCTCCGAAATGGTGCGCCAGGGTCTTCCGGGCGAACGGCCAGGGTGTGGTGTTGTCGTAGGCCTTGTGGTTGTGGGTATAGAGGCCGGTGAGCAATGAAGCGCGCGAGGGCGTGCAGACGGGATTGGAACAGTACGCACGCTGGAACCGGACGCCGGAACGTGCCAAAGCGTCGAGATGGGGCGTCCTGGCATGCGGGTCCTGGTCAATCGAGAGACAGCCCTGCTTGTGCTGGTCAGAGAGGATCAACAGGACGTTCTTCGGGCGGGCTTGCTGTGGAGCGGCGGGCAGAGCAGCAACGGCTGCACCCGCAAGGGAAGACAGAAACTGTTTCCTGGTCATGGGAAAAGGTGGCAGCCGCCAGTTTACTCTATTGCAAGCTGCCTGGAGCCTTGCTAACTTCACCTGACATGACGGACGAAGCACAAAATCCCGAACAACATCTGGTCAAGACATACTTTGGACTCCGCACTGCAATCGCGATCCTGGCATTCGCGTTCCCTCTCGTGCTGTGCGGCGTTGGTTACTTGCGCGGCATCGACCCGGTCGCGGGATCATTGAGTGCCTACTATCATGCGATCCCCGGCGCAATCACCGGGTGTACTCATCCCGATGCGCCACGCCCGTTTGGCGGGGGACTCATGCGTGACTATTTTGTTGCCATGTTGTTCATGATCGCGGGCTTCCTGATTCCGTACCGCGGCTACAGCAACAAAGAGAACTGGACACTGAACGTAGCGGCAGTGTTCGCGTCAGGCGTGGCGCTATGTCCAATGCCGTGGAATTGTGGGCCAACTCAGATATCGGCCCACTACGTCTGCGCCATGGCGTTCTTCGCCTGTCTCGCCTATGTTTGCATATTTTGCCGGAACGATACTTTGAGAAGGATCGACAATCCCGCAGTAAAGGCTTGGTACAGGAATGCTTACTCCATCCTGGCGGTAGTTATGCTTGCCTCACCGGCCGGCGCGGTTGTGGCAAATTACTTCGCCGGAGGCGGAGTTCTCACGCTCCTGCTGGAATGGTTTGGCATCTATTCCTTCGCCGCATTCTGGGTTGTGAAAAGCTGCGAGATCGACTGTATCGTTACCCATAAAAAAGGACTCCCCGGCTAACAGGGAGTCCTCTGGTGACTTACCAGACCCGGCAGGCTTTCTCACTGACCATCGGCTGCCCGGCTTTGCAGCCGAAGGCCTGCTGGAATTCCGGCATGTTCTGCAGGGTTCCATTCACGCGATAGCGCGCAATCGCATGGGGATCCGTCTGCGCCTGCAGGCGGATGCGTTCCTCCCGGTCATTGGTACACCACACCTGGCCCCAGCCGAGGAAGAAGCGCTGCGCCGCGGTGAACCCTTCTTTCGAGCCCAGCGCCTTGGCCGCGTTGTCAGCCATCAGCGCCATCCAGGCAATACGCAACCCGCCGTTATCAGCGGTGTTTTCGCCAAGCGTCAGCTTGCCATTCATGTGAACGCCACCGGGAAGATTGAAGCTCTCGTATTCCTTCACAATGCAGTCGGCACGGTCTTCGAACTTCTTGACATCATCTGCCGTCCACCAATCCTTCAGGTTGCCCTGGGCGTCAAACTGGCGGCCTTCATCGTCAAAGCCGTGGGTCAACTCGTGGCCGATCACGGCACCAATGCCGCCGTAGTTACTGGCATCATCGGCCTTCTTATCAAAGAAGGGCGGCTGCAGAATGCCAGCCGGGAAGTTGATGTTATTCATCTGCGGATCATAGTAGGCATTCACCGTGGGCGGAGTCATGCTCCATTCCTTGCGGTCGACCGGCTGGCCGATCTTCTGTAACTGCCGGTTGAACTCAAACTCGTTGGCACGCGTGGAGTTCCCCACTGCATCGCCCGCCACGATCTTCAAGCCCGAGTAATCCCGCCAGCGTTCGGGGTAACCAATCTTATTCGTGATGGCATGCAGCTTTTCGAGTGCCTTCTTCCGTGTGGCCTCAGACATCCAGGGCAGATCATTCAGATCCTTGCCCAGCGCGGCTTCCAGGTTCTTGACCATCGCGAGCGTGCGCTCTTTGCCTTCCGCGCCAAAGGTCTTCTCCACATAGGACTTGCCCAGCAGTTCCCCCAGATCAGAATCCACCGCGCCCACACAGCGCTTCCAGCGGGGACGCATTTCCTTCGCACCGGTCAGGAACTTGCGGAATGTAAAGGCCTCTTCCTGAAAGCTGGTAGGCAGCGTTTCCGTCAGCGCGGAAGCCGTGTGGACCTTCAAATAGATCTTCCAATCGGCCAGCGGGATGGACTTCAACAGCTTCTCCTGCCCTTGAAAGAACTCCGGTCCGGCGACGTTCACGGTTTCGATCTTCGGGCCGCCGAGGACGGCAAAGTAGCGGCTCCAGTTGAAGGAATCAGACAGGCCTTCGAATTCCGAGAGCTTCATCTTGTGGTAAGTCTTCTCCGGGTCACGGCGGGTGACGATATCCTGCGAAACCTTCGCGAGTGCCATTTCAATCGACATGACGGTCGCCGCCTGCTTTTCCGCATCGCCGGCAGCCACGCCCAGCAATTTCAGAAGCCGGGCGATATGGGCCTGGAATTCTTTGCGGGTTTCGACTGACTTCGGGTCATCGCGAAAGTAGTAATCTTTTTCGGGCAATCCCAAACCGCCCTGGTCGGCCTGTCCGATCACGGCATTCGAATCCTTCGCGTCCTGGCCGGAGCCGAACGAAAACAGAACGTTCACGCCCATGCGGTGCAGACGGGCAATCTCCGGCGCCATATCCTGGGGAGTTTGGAGCGCATCAATGCGGGCAAACAGCGGCTGGAGCGGAGCAATGCCCTTGGCATCAATCCCCTTCTGATCCATGCAGGCGCCAAAGTAATTGCCCAGCTTCTGCTCATCGGGAGTGCGGGTTTTCTTCGCCAAAATGCTCTCCAGAATGCCGCGCAGGATGAGTTGATTGTTCTCATCGAGTTCGCTGAAGCGGCCCCAGCTGGCCTGGTCAGAGGGGATGGGATTGTTCTTCATCCAGGTTCCGCAGGCGAATTGGTAGAAATCGCTGCACGGGTTGGCGGAACGGTCGATGGCACCAAGATCGAAGGCCGGTGTAGCCTTCAGGCCGGCGGGTGACTGCCCATAAGCCACGGTCACGGCCGCGAGCAGCAGGAGAGACGAATAAAAACGCATATGCTCTATTTTGTCATGTCAAATCGGAAAATCGGGGGATAACCTTTCCCCCGCTCATACGTATTTTTCATTGGTAGACTGAAGTGCCAGTGGACGCAGAGAATCCAGTACCGGAACAGACACCCGCGGGCGGTGATTTCAAACTCCCCCTGCTGCGGGATGTTGCGCTGTCCGTCATCCTCGCCGTATTCGTGATCATCTTCGTATACCAGCCGGTGCGCGTGGAAGGCACCAGCATGATGCCGGGGCTCACGGATAACGACCGCATATTCATCAACAAGTACACCTATAAACTCGGCATCGGCAATATCGAGCGCGGCGATCTCGTCGTTTTCGAGTATCCGTATGACACCACGAAGAAGTACATCAAGCGCGTCATCGGTCTGCCTGCCGATTATGTGCAGGTGCAGGAAGGCCGGGTCTTCGTCAACGGCGAAGAACTCAAAGAGCCCTATGTGCCCGAGGAATACCGCGACCGGATGTCCACCCGGAAAACCGTAGTCACGCTGGACCATTACTTCGTCATGGGCGACCACCGCAGTTCCTCCAATGACAGCCGCATGTGGGGCACGGTGGACCGCAAGTATATCTACGGCAAAGCTGTGTTTGTGTACTGGCCCTTCGACAAAATGGGCCGGGTTCACTAACCGGTGTGCACTGCCTTCCACGCCGCAGCCGATGCCATCGTCCAAGGGCACCTGCCACGGTTGCGGACTCTGCTGCGAGATCACCCCGAACTCATCCAGGCCCGTTCGGAAGACAACGGAGCAACGCTGCTGCATTACACCGCAGCCAATGGTGTGGAACAAGATTTGCAGAAAACCCCATCAAACATTGTGGAGATCGCCAGGACCTTGCTGGAAGCCGGAGCCGAGCCCGATGCGCTCGCCGTGATGTATGGTGTACCGAACACCACGTTGAACATGATGGTTTCGAGTACGCCCCCGGCGAAGGCTGGCTTGCAGGTTCCGCTGGTGGAACTGCTATTGGATTTCGGTGCCGCAGTCGACGGCATCGGTGCGCGCCCGCTCTGCACCGCTTTGGCCTTTGGCATGTTGGAGGCCGCACAGGTTCTCCACCGGCGCGGTGCGGCAGTCGATCTGCCCATCGCCGCCGGACTCGGCCTGCTGGAAGAAGCCACCCGGTTGCTCCCTGCGGCGAATGCGGAAGCCCGCCACAGGGCGCTGTCTCTGGCCGCACAACATGGACGGACAGCGATTCTCGAACTGTTGCTGGATGCGGGCGAAGATCCGAACCGCTTCAATCTGCCGGGGAATCACGCGCACTCCACGCCGCTGCACCAGGCCGCACTCGGCGGGCACGAAGCAGTGATCCGGTTGTTGGTCGCACGCGGGGCCCGACTGGATTTCCGCGATACGATCTGGAAGGGGACACCGCTCGGCTGGGCCATCTACGGCGGCGGAACAAATCAGGAAGCGATCGCCCACTGCCTGCGCTCCCTGGGCGCGCAAGAGTAACGCGTCGAATTCCTGCTACTCTAAAACCGGATGGCACCGCCGCAACTGGCATCTTTGCCACCGCGCGTCGATTTGTCGAAATCGGACGCAAGCGAACTGGTCCGAGGCCGCCCGGCCTGGCTGGAAATTCTCTGGTATCTATTCGGTTCTCCCCTGATCCAAAGCCGCTGGATCGTCTCGTCGCGCCTGCGTGTTCTGCTATTGCGCGCCTTTGGTGCCAGGATTGGTAGAGAGGTCGTGATGCGCAAGGCGGGGCTCGACGTGAAGTTCCCGTGGAAACTCGAAATCGGGGATAACACCTGGATTGGCGCGAACGTCAAGATCGACAATCTGGCTGCCGTCCGGATCGGTGCGAACGTGGTGGTCTCGAATGATGTCTACCTTTGCACTGGAAACCATGACTATTCTGACCCGCATATGCGGCTGTTCGTGCAGCCGGTTGCATTGCAGGATGGCTGCTGGGTAGCGGTCCGTGCGGTTGTCTGCCCCGGGGTGACGGTGGGCGAAGGCGCGGTGCTTGCGGCAGGCAGCGTTGCCAACCGCAATGTTCCGCCGTTTGAGATCCACGGCGGAAATCCGGCTGTTTTTGTGCGCCGCCGAAACCTGCGGCATCCGGCATCAGTATCATAAGCAGGATGCGTCTTCTTGCCCTCGCACTTTGCGCCGCCGGGTTCTTATCCGCGCAAACACCGGTTTACACCTACCAGGTGGTGAACACCTTCCCGCATGACCCCGAATCCTTCACACAAGGCCTGGAATACCGCAATGGCGTGCTTTATGAAAGCACCGGCCTGAACGGGAAGTCGACCCTGCGGCAAGTCACGCTCAAGACGGGCGTGCCAATCCAGAAGACCGGTTCCCTGCCCCAGCGCTTCTTCGGCGAAGGCATCACCGTTTTCAAAGGCGAGATCTTTCAATTGACCTGGCAGGCGCAGCAGGGCTTCATCTATTCGCAGGACAAATTCGAACTCAAGCGGACCTTCCAGTATCCCGGCGAAGGCTGGGGCCTGACCAACGACGGCAAGCAGATCTACATGAGCGATGGCACGCCGGAAATCCGCGTCTGGGATCCCGCCACCCTCAAAGAAATCCGCCGCATCAAGGTTCACGATGGCAGCCAGCCCATCGCGGAACTGAATGAACTGGAATGGGTGAAGGGTGAGATCTACGCCAACGTTTGGCAGACGGACCGCATCGCGAGGATTTCCCCGGTGGATGGCAAAGTGCTCGGCTGGATCGATCTCACCGGCATCTTGAAAGACGGCGGCTCTCACGATGTACTCAATGGCATCGCCTATGACGCCGCCGCGGACCGCCTTTTCGTGACAGGCAAACTCTGGCCGAAGCTGTATGAGATCAAGCTCGTGAGAAAGAAGTAGCGGCTATTCTGGTAGCCGATATGTCTCTACAGCTCTCGGGCGTTATCCCCATTCTCGCCACCCCGTTTCTTGACGACGAAAGCCTCGACCTGCCTTCTCTGGACCGGATGATCCGCTTCTTTGCCGGCTTGGGCGTGAGCGGTGTGACTCTGCTCGGTGTGCTGGGAGAATCGAACCGACTGACGGATGCTGAGCGCGCCGAACTCATCGAAACAGCCGTTGCCGCGGCGGGTCAGCTGCCGGTGATTGTGGGCTGTAGCCATACCGGCACTGCCGCCACCGTGGCCCTTTCGAAAGAAGCCGCTGCGCTGGGGGCTGCCGCCGTCATGATCGCGCCTTCGAAGCAACCCGTCGCGAATGACGATACCGTTTTCGAGTATTACCGGCGCGTGGCAGAAGGGGCCGGTGTGCCGGTGGTGTTGCAGGACCACCCGGCGTCCACGGAAGTCCAGATGAGTGCCGCCTTGATTCTGCGAATCATCCGCGAGATCCCTTCCGTCATCACGGTGAAGGCAGAGGCCGTGCCGAGCCCCGGAAAAATCGCCCTGCTCAAGAAATCCATGGAGCGCCCGGTCACTGTTCTCACCGGCTTGGGCGGACTTTACGGCCATTTCGATCTGGAGCGCGGTTCCGATGGCTTCAACACCGGATTCGCTTTCCCAGAGGTGCTGCTCGCCATGGTGAATGCAGCCAAGTCACAGGACTTTGATACGGCCTACGCGCTTTACACCCGCTATCTGCCCCTGATGGTGTTTGAGCAGCAGCCAGGCCTGGCGGTACGCAAAGAAATCCTGCGCCGGCGGGGGCTGATCGACAGTGGACGGGTCCGGCACCCGGGCGGCAATATCGATGCCGGAACCACAGCGCAACTCGCCAAGTTGCTCGACCGCACGTTCCCCGGACAGGACCTGACCCGCCCGGTGCAAGTCACAGCATAATATTTTCCCCGGGACTGTCGAATTTTTCCCGCCCCATTCGACTATCCAGTGAAAGGAGCAACAAACCATGCAATACATGCTCATGATCTGTACACCGGAAGCCGAGGAAGCGGCCATGGACGAAGCTGCGAAGAAGGCAATGTACGCCGACTACTGGAAGTTCACCACGGAGATCCGGGAGAGTGGCCATTACAAGACGGGGTCGCCGCTGTTGCCGACGTCTACCGCTACGACGGTGAAGGTCCGCGAGGGGAAGACAATCGCCACAGACGGGCCGTTTGCCGAGACACGGGAACAAATCGGCGGCTTCTACATTGTGGAGGCGGCGGACTTGGATGAAGCCATCAGCATCGCCGCGCGCATTCCCGGGGCACGGATGGGTTCCATTGAAGTACGCCCTCTGATGAAGTTCTGAAAACAGTGACGCCAGAAGTTGTCTATCGGGAACACCGCGCCGCGATTCTGGCGACGCTGATCCGCCTCCTGCGGGATTTCGACCTCGCGGAAGAAGCCCTGCAGGAGGCGTTTTCCATTGCCGTGGAGCAATGGCCGGTGAAAGGAACGCCAACGAATCCGGCAGCGTGGATCATTTCCACGGCGCGCTTCAAGGCGATTGACATCCTCCGGCGGAATGCGCGATTTGAGATGCTCCGGGACCACGACCTTTCCGCGCATCAGGATGAAATCGAAATGTGGGAGGATGACCGTCTCCGTCTAATCTTCACGTGTTGCCATCCCGCGCTGGCTGTGGAAGCGCAGGTTCCATTGACGCTTCGCACGCTCTGCGGTTTGACGACAGAGGAAATAGCACGCTGTTTCCTGGTCCCGCCCGCCACCATGGCGCAACGGATTGTGCGTGCGAAACGGAAGATTCGTGATGCGGGCATTCCCTACGTCGTGCCAGCGAAGGGGCAACTGCGGGAACGTCTCGATGCCGTGTTGACGACGATCTACCTGATCTTTACCGAAGGCTATGCTGCGACTTTCGGTGCGGAACTGGTGCGGAGTCCGCTGTGTGAAGAGGCGATCCGGCTGGCACGGCTGGTGGCGACTCTGTTGCCGGAGGCACTCAGTGCGCGTGCTTTGCTGGCCATGCTTCTGCTGCAGGATTCCAGGCGTCTGGCGAGAACCGATGCCGCAGGAGAGATTGTCCTGCTGGAAGAGCAAGATCGCAGTTTGTGGGATCGAAGCCAGATCAGTGAGGGAACCCGGATTCTGGAAGACGTTCTTCGACGAGGCGGCGGTCGTGAGCGCTACGCCATCGAAGCGGCCATCGCGGCATTGCACGCTGCTGCCGGAACTGCCGCTGAAACGGACTGGGCGCAGATTGCGGCGTTGTATGGAGCGCTGGAGCGTATGTATCCGTCTCCTGTGGTGACGTTGAACCGGGCGGTGGCGGTGGCGATGGCGCAAGGCCCGGCAGCAGGGCTGGAATGGATACAGGAATTGGATATTCCCGGTTATCACCTGTTGCCTGCGGTGCGGGCGGACTTGCTCCAGCGACTCGGCAGGCATGGTGAGGCGGTGCAGGAGTATCAAAAAGCAATCGCGCTGACAACAAACGAGAAGGAACTGGCGTTTCTTCAGAAAAGATTCGATGGGACAATGGCACATGAGCTTGCAGATCAGGGAGGAACAACCGGCAGATGTTCCGTGGATTCGCCAAGTGAATGAAGCAGCCTTCGGCCGCGCCGGTGAAGCAGATCTCATCGACAGATTGCGGGACGGCGGAGACATCGTTCTCTCCCTTGTAGCGGAACTGGAGGGACAAGTGATTGGTCATATCCTGTTCAGCCGCATGAGCATTGAGACCGCTGCGGAATCAGTGGCTGCAATTTCGTTAGCGCCTATGGCCGTTCTGCCGGAGCATCAGCGTCAACGGGTTGGCAGCGAGTTGGTTCGTTGCGGATTGGCCAGGCTCCGCGATAGTGCCGGCCGTATTGTGATCGTGCTCGGACACAAGGAGTACTATCCACGCTTCGGGTTTTCAGCGGAAAAAACTGCGGATTTGCACAGCCCTTTCCCGCCGGAGGCATTCATGGCGCTCGAATTGGTGGAGGGTGCTCTTGCGGGGGTGCGGGGCAGCGTTCGTTACTCCAGCGCCTTTCAGTTGTAACGCGCCGGGCTCGATTTGCCGCAGTGGATAGACTGAAGATATGCGCTTCGTCCCCCTGCTTTGCTGCGTTGCCCTGCTTTCCACCGGCTGTATCCGCAGAGTAGAAAAATCCATCGCGGACCGGCGTGAGATCCGGGTCGCGGCGGCATCCAACCTCGCGAAAGTGCTCGATGATCTCGATGGTGGCTTCGAGAGCAATACCCAGGTTCATGTAGTTGCCAGCTATGGCTCCACCGCACAACTCACGCAGCAGATTGAAGCCGGTGCGCCGTTTGACGTTCTCCTCTCGGCCGATACCGAACACGTCGATGAACTCATCCAGAAAGGGCTCGCCGACCCCAAGAGCAAGCAGGTCTACGCGCGCGGCCAACTGGTGGTCTTCGTCCCCACGCGCACGGACCTACACACTCTCGCCGACCTTGCAAAGCCCAAGCCAGCGGAAATTGCCGTCGCGAAACCCGAACTTGCCCCCTACGGACGTGCCGCCATCGAAGCCATGCAGGCCGCCGGCATCTGGTCGCAGATGGAGAGCCACACCAAGTACGCGGGCAGCATCGCCGCGGTGATGCAGTACGCACAAACAGGCAACGTGGATGCTGCCTTCACCTCGCTCTCTTTGGTGGATCAGGCGCAGGGCAAATACTTCACCATTGATTCCAAACTCTACAAGCCCATTGATCAGACCCTTTGCGTCCTGAAGTCGGCGAAGGACAAAGACGCTGCGGAACTCTACGCCAGCTTTCTCGACAGTCTGGAAGCACGCACCAAGTTCAAGAAATATGGTTACACCCGCCAGTAATGGAACAATTCGCCCTCAATTTCGTCAATGAACGCCGCATCTTCACGCTGCGCGAGCTGAGTGATGGCATCCGTTCCGCGCTGGACCGGCAATTCTCCAACATTTGGGTCGCCGGAGAAATCTCGGCCGTCAAACTGGTTCCCAGCGGGCATTGTTATTTCGTGCTGAAAGACGCCGACGCGCAGATCAAATGCGTTTGCTGGAAGCTCTCCTACTGGCGGCTGAAATTCAAACCGAAAGACGGGATGCAGGCCGTCATCCGCGGGCGTGTTGATATCTACGAAGGCCGCAGTGAATACCAGTTCGTGGTGGAAACCATTGAACCGCGCGGTGAAGGTGCTTTGCAGCTGGCCTTTGAAGAGTTGAAGAAGAAGCTTCTTTCGGAAGGCCTCTTCGACCCCGAATTCAAGAAGCCGTTGCCGAAGTACCCTATGCGGATCGGCATCATTACGTCACCCTCCGGCGCGGTGATTCAGGACTTTCTACAGGTTCTGTCGCGCCGCTTCCCCGGCGTGCATGTGCGCCTGTTCCCTGCCCGCGTTCAAGGCCTGGGGTCCATCGAAGACATCTGCCGCGGTTTGGATTACTTCGCCACGTCGGGCTGGGCAGAGGTGCTGGTGATTGCGCGCGGTGGAGGCTCCCTCGAAGATCTCTGGACCTTCAATGAAGAGGCCGTTGCCCGCGCCATTGCGGATTGTCCAATTCCCACGATCTCGGCAATCGGTCACGAAACCGACTTCACCATCGCGGATTTCGTGGCAGATCTTCGCGCGCCCACGCCTTCTGCCGCCGCGGAGATGATCATCGTCTCGCGCCAGGAACTTCTCGACAAGATCACTTATGCAGAACAGCGGATGACGCAGTCTGTCCGCTACCGTATTGCCCGCCTCGGCCGGCAACTGGAAGAGCAGACCATCAACCGTGCGTTGAGCCTGCTGCAGCGGGGATTTTCCCGGCGTACGCAGCGGCTCGATGATCTGGATGAACGCATGCGCGCCGCGATGCGGAACCGTTTCTCCTCCCTCGAACGCCGCC
Source organism: uncultured Acidobacteriia bacterium (assembly GCA_903923395.1). GTDB lineage: Bacteria > Acidobacteriota > Terriglobia > Bryobacterales > Bryobacteraceae > BOG-234. The sequence goes on along the minus strand of CAIXXM010000111.1, from coordinate 56,126 downwards.
GCCGGATGCTTGAAGAGAAGCTGCGGTATTACGATCTCCGTCCCCGCCTGGGCCGCGACCGCGAGCGGATGGTTTCCTCGATCTACCGGCTGGAAACATTGATCCGGTCGGCGGTGCAACGCAAGCGGCAGCGCCTGGATACACAGCAAACCAAACTGACGCAGATGGATCCGAAGATCGTGCTCCAGCGCGGCTATTCCATCGTTCTGGGACCCAACGGACGCGTAATAAAAGAGGCGGAGTCAGCGCCCGAAGGAACTGAACTCCGCCTGTTGTTTGCCAAGGGTGAAGCGAAAGCGAAAGTGATCGCGGAAGAAGCTTAGTACTTCTGCTCTTCCTTCTTTTCCTCTTTCTTCTCGTCCTTCTTCACGGCCTTCTTTTCCTGCCGGGCTTCCTGTCGTGCTTCCTGTCTTGCAGGAGCGGGAGCAGCGGCGGGACGTGCCGGCGCCGGAGCAGGCGTGGCCGCCGGACGGGGTGTCTCCGTGCGGGGCTGGACCGTATTCTCCGGGCGGGGCTGGGCCACGGGGCGCTGCGTCTGCATCTCCGTGCGGGCGGGTGCGGGAGCAGGAGTCTGCGAGGTTCCAGAAGTTGCTGGAGTGGGCGCTGCCGCCGGGCGGGCACTTGGAGGCCGCGCGTCAAAGCGGTCCGCTGGCCGTTGCGGGGCAACCGGTGTGGCATTGGCCGGAGTGGCATTCGAAGGTTGCGACGGCACCGGGCGGGACTGCATGGGGCGCGTTGCCTCTACAGCCGGACGGTTCGAGAGCGGAGCAGGTGCCGTTGCCGAGCGCACCGGTGCCACCATTGCCTGGGCTCTGGGTTGTTGCGCGCGGATGGACTGAATCGCTTCAGGAGCCGGTGGACGCCCCGGATTCTGCGCGTACGCCTGCTGCTTGGCCGCAAAGCTCACGGGAGGAGGAGGTGGTGTCGCCTTCGCTGCCACCGGACGCATCATGGACTGCGCGGAGGGCTGCGCAACACGTGCATTCTGCATACCGACCAAACTGGCGCGCTGCGGGGCAACCGTGGGAGCCGCACCAATCACTTGCGCCTGCTGCATCTGCTGGGCCGAAACGGGCTGCATCACCGTGTGGACCGGCTGGCGTGAGACGAAAGCCTGTTGGGGAACAGCCGTCACTGCACCAGCAACGTTCTGGTTTACATACCGCACGTTGTTCACATTGGTAACGTTCGTGACGTTGGTGATGTTGGTGACATTCGTCACATTGACCTGGTTCACGTAGGTGTTTGAGACCCGGTAAGCCGGCTGGTAAACCTCACGCGGGCCGAGTGGGAACCATGCGACTCCACCGCCACCGCCGCCAACGCTGATCGACAGGCTGAAGCGCGGTCCACCGACAAAGGCCACCAGCGCGGGAGCATACACGGGGCGCACTGCCACCGGTCCGGGCACCCAGTACCAGCCGAAATCAGCATGGGCCCAGCGGCCATAGTGGAAGGGTGCGAAACCCCAGGGAGCATCATCAATCCAAGTCCAGCCCCACGGTTCCACCCAAGCCCAGTGACCATAGCGGTACGGGGCCCAGTCGCGGCCACCTGGCGGAACCCAGACCATACCGTAACCGGGCATATTGCGCCAGGAACCGTACGCGTAGAGATCATTCGCACCAGGCATGGAAGTGGGCACATACTGCCGGGGCGGAGGCATATCTTCCAACCGGTTGCGGCTGTCCGTGAAGCGGTCGAAATCATCGGGTTCATTGAATGTACGGACATCCGGCGCGCTGTCACCGGTAAAGTAAGCCGTCTGGCGCGGGTGCACCGGGAAGGCTTGTCCGTTAGCTGTTACTTCGGCCTCGCCCGACCGGACGGTCACCATGGTTGCGTTGCGGTTCGGGTCCGTATCAATGCGGTAATCGCCGCCGCGCAGAAGGGTAATCGCGCCCTGCGGCGTATCGATTTCGTATAAGTCATCATCTTCCAGATGCCGGACGCGAACTTCCATCGAGCCTTCCGCAAACCGGACTTGCACCGTGCGGTCATCCAGGTTCAGATACCCAAAATTGGACAATTCACTCAAGCGGATGGCGTTGGCGCCGATATGCATCTCTGCGCGCGAACCCGTGTCCGTGTAGATATGGTCCCCTGTGGTCAAGGGGTAATTCACAGTGGCAGCCGTCCAGCTGTCAATGCCAGCGGGCTGGAAGGAAACCGAGCCGTTGAGCCAGTTCAACCGCGCCACCCTGGAAGGAGGATCCTGCGGTCCGGGTCCCTGTGCAAAGGCCGAACAGGTGACTAGTAATATCGGAAAGATGGTACGGCGGAGTTTCATCTCGATTTGCCTCAGTGCTTTGGATCGATGCACAACTACCTGACGTTACTGCAAAACACCTGCGCTGCCCAGAAGTTAGGCGATTCTAAATGGAAAATAATCTGACTTTCCTGTCCGCTTCATTTTTGCGGTAGAGGACTGGGCTTGGCGGGAGCCGGTTTCGCGTCATTCAGATCATTCACCGTGGGTAAAGTGGGCAACGTGGGCAATTGCGGCAACGCGGGTTGTGGCGCATTCTGCGCGGGTGTCGTATTGGCAGCCGGTGCAGCCTGGGTTGAAGTCGGGTCGGCTGCTGGTGCATTCGGGTCATTGAATGCCGCGATGAACCGGCGTTCGTCGAGAGCCAGACTGGCCGTGACCCGGCCGCTTCTGCGCCGGTAATCATAGGAACCCTTCAAGAGATCCTTATGCGTCAGGGCGATGGTGCGTCTCCGGCCGTTATCCAGGATGGAGATAGTCCCGGAATCGACAAACTCCACAGCCTCCGGGTTCCAGCGGAAGGTCAGGATGCCAACCGCGTCTGTCACGGTCAAATTGGCTGGCGGCGGAGTCACCCACAGTGGCCGCGACAGGTAAACGCCGTACACCACACCGCCGAGCAAGGCAACGAAGAGCACGCTGTACAGTACTTTCGACAAACCAAGCCGGACGGATTTGTACGCGGCATCGAGTTCGATTAAGAACTTGCGCACGCCAGTGGGTGCGAGTGGCTTGTAAGCTTTCGAGTCAAAGGCAACATTGATGGGCTTCACCGGGACAGCGGGAGCCGGCGCGGCAAACTCGGGCTTTGGTGTCACTGGAGCGGGTTCGGCAACCGGTGGCGCAACGGCAGCACGCTCCACAGGTGCCGGTGACGCTGGTGGCGTTAAGGCTGGCGGCATCGCAACTGGCGGGGCAGGTGCTGGCGGTGCAGGCGGAGGGGGCGCGGGCACACTTGCCGACAAATCCTTACGACCGGCGAACTGGACGGAAATGGGGTTGACCACCGGAGGTCTGTCAATCAGCGTACGGTCGAAAGCCTGCCGCTCTGGTATGGTCCGTTCCATGCCAGACCGTTCCGCTGCAGGGCGCTCCGGCATAGGTAAATCCATTGTTGGGCGATCCAGCGCGGCAGCGTTTTCCATGAGCGTGGTCGCTGCCAGCGGCTGCAATTCCCATTCCGGCCCCCGGGTCAGCAGGCCCATGTTCTGGAAGTAGAAGACGCAACGGGAAGGGTCCAGGGACGCTGGCCGCATCAACAGAGCCACCTGGTAAGCCTCTGGGAACAAGCGCTCGAAGAGGATGCGCTGGCTTTCCACCAAATCCAGGCCGCCGCGTGGCTTGCTGAGAAATAGTCCCACCACTGCCAGTTGCCCCCGTTGCTGCAACCGCAGACGAAGCGCTTCGAGTTCCTGCGGGGTCAACACAAAGCCTGTCCCCGCGGCATGACTGCAGGGGATTTCTTCGAAATCGAGTATCCGGATAAAGCCGTTGCCGCGCCGTGTTCCCAGCAGCAGACAGCCGATACCCAGTCCCTGTTTTGGCATGGAGACGAGACCCTCCACGGCCTTCTCACGAATCGCCTCCAGCGCCTGCACGGAGTATTCGATTTCAATCGGACATGAGGGATGGAACCAGCTGGAAAACTCTTGCATAAGGGCCGTCTTTGGGAGAAGCCAACAACATCCCCCCGACTCTCTACTATAATGAAGCCGTGTCTAAGGCGAAAGACCTGGAGCAAAGACTGCAGCGAACCGAGCAGCAGCTTCGACTGTTCCAAAGGGTCAGCAGGTTCATGGTTCGGGAGATGAGTCTGCGTGAATTGCTGCAGGGTGTCGTGTCCCTTGTGGTCGAGTTCATGGAGTGTGATTCGTGTCTGGTTTATCTTTTGGACAAAGATGACCTGGTGCTCTGTGCCTCCAATTCCGGGTTCGACCCCAGTTCGGGCAGCGTGCGGCTCAAACTGGACGAAGGTCTTACCGGCTGGGTGGCGCGGGAACGCCGGTTGTTGTCCATCTCACGCGAAGCATATCGCGACCCGAGGTTCAAATTTTTCGGCGAACTGCCCCAGGATTCCTTTGAGGCCTTTCTTTCCGCACCCGTGATCGCACGCAACCGCGTCGTCGGCGTGATTAACGTGCAGCACAGGAACGCCCATCAGCATACGGGGAGCGAAATGGAAGTTCTCACGACGGTCGGCGAACAGATTGGATGTGCGCTGACACTGGCCCGCATGGAACCGAATGCGATGGAATCTCTAAACCATGCGGAACTCGTGCTCGCTTCCGGTCCCCCGCGGATGGGACGCTGATGCGCCTCCTGCTCTTGCTTCTCACTGTGGCCCTGCCACTTGTGGCAGAGGAACACTGGGATATCGTCTATCGCTACACCCAGCTCGACAGCGTGCTTACGCTGAATGACTTCAGTTTCCCCAGTGCCAAACGCGGCATGGCTTGCGGCTACACCACGGACCGCAAAGGCAAGGATCACCCCTTCTTGACCGTGACTGCCGATGGCGGAGCGAACTGGACGGAAGTCCCGGCCAAAGATACCTGCCTCTCCCTGTTTTTTCTCGACGATGGCAACGGGTGGATGGTCAGCAGTAAAGGGCTCTGGTACACCGCCGAAGCAGGCCGCAGCTGGACCCGGCTGAAAGCGCCCGCCGGCTTCATCAAAGTATGGTTCCTCAACCGGCAGCACGGGTTCGCCGCGGGCCTCGACAAGACCGTGGCGGAAACGTTCGACGGCGGCGACACCTGGAAGCCAATTTCCATCCTGCAGGACATTACGGGAGATCCCCGGTTCACCACCTTCGGTGAAATTGCTTTTCTGGGCGACCGCGGCTTGATCTCCGGCTGGAATATTCCTCCGCGCCCTGGCGGGCCGGACTGGATGGAGACGGACCGCGAAATGCGGCGGCAGTTGCCGAACTACTCGGTCATTCTCGAAACCCTGGACGGCGGCAAGACGTGGACGAAATCGGAATCATCGATCTTCGGCCAAATTACCCGGATCAACATGGCCGATGACAACCTGGGGCTCGGGCTGATTCAATTCCGGGATGCCTTCGAATATCCCGCCGAGGTCTACGGCGTCAATTTGAAGGGCGGCAAGATGCAGCGCGTCTACCGCGAAACCGACCGTGCGATTACGGACGTGAAGCAGGCCCCGGTGACACACCGGACCTTCCTGATCGGCTATGAGACTTCCGGCACCATCTACCGCAGCCCTATTCCCGGCAAGCTCAAGATCATCATGAGCGATGACTTGACCGAATGGAAGGAAATGGAAGTGGATTATCGTGCGGTGGCTCACACGGCTTTCCTCTCGATCCCCACGCAGGACGCCGCCTACGCCGCGACCGACACGGGGATGATTCTGAAATTGATCAAAGACTAGCCACGCCGTGCGACCGTCCCGCGGCCTGCCATAATCGATCCGTGACCGTCCTCGAAAAGATCCGTCAACTGCTTGTCACCTCTGGTGTGCCTTTCCGTGAGGTTCACCACGAGCCAACCCGCACCAGTGAAGACTCCGCCCGTGCCCGCGGCGAAGAACTCAAGACGGGTGGCAAGGCGCTGCTGCTCAAAGTGGATGATACTTTCCGTCTCTTTGTGCTCAGCGCGGACCGCAAAGCGGATTCGAGCGCGATCAAACTCCACTTCAACGCAAAGAAGAGCCGCTTCGCGAGCCCGGAGGAGTTACTGGAACGGACAGGTCTGGTGCCCGGTTCGGTGCCGCCATTCGGGGAGCCGATCCTGCCCTTCCCTCTCTACGTGGATACGAGCGTTTTTGAGAATGAAAAGATCGCGTTTAATGCCGGGTCGCTGACAGATTCCATAATCCTCGCAGTCGCGGATTATGGAAATGTGGCGCAATTCGAAACCTTCCGGTTCTCCGCATAAGCCCAGCTGCTATTTGCACGTCTCGCTTTGCGCGAAGCATCGGTGGGCAGCAGAAGCCTGTCGCTCCGCAAGCCAGTCCCGCAGGGAATATCCCCAGTAGGCTCCCAACCCGAGAATGGCGGCAACGGTAAGAATGGCCACTTCCCAGACCAGCCGTTTACGACCCTCCAGGAAATGCCGAAGCAGCTCTACCAACCCGCGCGTCGCGACCAACAAGGCGAATAATTTCACGCCGGCGGTTTGCAAAGGGGTGGAGGCAACAGTGCCAAACCCAATCATCACCAGCGAGAACAGAATCAGCAAGCCGAACCAGTAGTTAAGTATTTTCGATCTGACCACCCCGGGCGTCGCCACCTCAACCAAGCCCCACAACACAGACCCCGCCTGCGCCAGTCGCTTGCCCAATGAACTCAGCGTGCTGGTGCCCCGGCCCGCATCTTCCAGCATCTTGCCTGTAATCTTGACAGCCCGCGCAAGGTTCTTCATACCTACGATGCGGTCGAGATCTCTATTCACTTGAAAGGTTTCCAGTTCCCGCAGCAATGACGCAACATCAGTGCCTCCAATGGCCATCCTGAGCCCTTCATTCTGCTTCTGAAACAAATCCTCTGCAATGATCGCCCTGTGTGCCTGACGAATGAGACACACCACCATGGATTCCTCGAGGTCCCTGCCGAGAACGCGGATGAGACGTTCCGCACCATCCAGACGGCCCCACAGAATATCGTTTTGCCGCCATGTTTTATCGAGGAACGCCCCAAAAGAACCGAGCGCCGCGCCTGCAAGCTTCGGACGACCAGTCTTCGCCTCATCCTGAATCTGTGTGGCATCCTCCGGACTGATTCTTGCGATTTCGACCGGCACAAGAACCGTGGAGTCCGTGCCATAGGTTAACGGGAAAACGATGGAATCAAACGTTGGGAAATTTTCGAAATACTGTTTGAGAAGTTTTTGCTCAACTAACTTCTCTTCTCCCCATGCAGCCACTATCTGAGTTGACGAATCTTTCAACTTGGGTCCGTAGTGCTCTTTGATCGCCTCAACAAGTGGATCAAAATTGAAGACCCCGGAAGATGCATTCTCGTCAGCGATTTTCCGCCTCACTTCCTTCAAGAACTCCCCGGGAAGCTTCAGGCCCCCTGGCTGCTTCGCAGCCCTGGAAGCGCCGCGGAGAATGAGGTAAGCTTCGTGAAGGTAGCCCCGGATTTTGTCGATCCCTTTGACCAGATCTTCCTCGGTCCCAGACCATTCCAGTCCAAACCCCTTCAACCGCTTTTCCCGTTGCGCGCCATCGGAAACCATGTAAAGAAGTTGACTCTTCAGGAATTGAATGCGGCGTACCGAGTATGAGATGTCAACGCCCTCAAGAAACGGCTCCCAATCCTCAACTTCAACTTTACCTTTAACTTTAACTTTAACTTTGGAATCCCGCCATTGCTTGACCAACTGCCGGATTTTGCAGAAATCATCAGACCGCACGTCACAGCCAAGAATAGATGCCAACCGCCTGGCAAAGTCATCCGTGACACTGGAGGCGCGCAACCGCAAGTACGCATTATTTTCGCTGCCGTCCCGAATACTATCCAGATCAAGCACGGCGGCACTAACCACGTCATTCACCTTCTCAATCAACCGGTTGCGTTCCTGGAGACGCAGGATACTTTCGCGAATCGGTTGCTGGGTGGGAATACCGGAAAGGGCACTCCAGGCGTTGGAAATCGCATCGGGCTGAAGAAGTTTGCCATCCGCACCCCGGGGGTTCTGGTTTTCGTTGGGATGGCCTGGCGACGGTTCAATATAGAACAGGGTCCTGCCCTGCAAAGCTACGGATGACTGGCTAGCCAGAGCATCAATCGCATGGTCAAAGGGATGGTTATCAAGATAACCACCATCCGCGAAGTACCGTTCGCGAACGCTGCCAGTTCCATCCTTTACCGCGAAGTATTGTTCCCAATCGCTGCATTGCTTCCGCCAGTCGGCGATAGTCATCCAAGAGGGATTCCCTCTTCCCTTCGGTGGGGTATACAGCGGGATCAGACGCTGTACGGAGTCTAACTGCATGGGTTCAAACGCCACGGGAAAGCTGGAGGTACACCTTGCGGCAAATGCCAGAAACGGTGTATTTACGGGCGTGAAGTCATTGTTGTCCCCGCCCTTTTCTGAATACCGGAAACGAAAGGACTGTTTGTAGTTCCGCTCACTTACAGGGTTGCCATCCGCCAGTTGCAAGGCAACCACCTTGCCATAGATATCCGTGGTCGTCACTGCGAGAGTCACGTCTTCCACATAGGCCTTAGTCCCTGACTGCTGATCCATGCCATCCAAGGCGGCCAGCAGTTTCAGATACATCCGCTCTCCACTCAGAATCGATTTGGGAGGCTTCTGTTGCGGCAGACTTAACCCATCTATCGCGCCGCGATCATTCAGAATCTTGGCGAAATCGCCCTCTTCCACCCACATGTTTTTCAGCGTGCTCATATCCGCACCTGTGGCCAGGGCTTTCGCGAGGAAGACGCCATTGATGCCACCGGCTGAACTCCCGGAGATAATATCCACGCTGAATCTGCAGCCCAGTTCGCCAGCCAGCTTCCGATACACCACATCCGTGCCCGTTAGTGGACCCTCATTATTGGGTGATGTGGCCCGGACCAGCGCAAGAAGTTCCTGCGCAATACCGTTCATATAAATAGCCAGGGAAATTCCCCCGGACATCACAACGGCAATCCGGTGCTCTTGCGTAAGTGCTTTCGCCATGAGCGCTGATGATATCTTCAGTTCCCAGTCAGTGTCAAGGAAGATTTCTCAGCGGAAGTTATCCACTAACATCAAAGTAAAGAGACGCCCGTCATCAAGTGAGACCATAAGTTCTTTCTCATCCGCTGACAAAGCCATGGCTGGAGGTTGCCGCGGCCCGGGTAATACGGCGACCTCACTCAGCTGGCCGCTGCTGAAGCTGTAATACATCAACCGGCGCAGCGAGGCAACATAATACAAACCGCTCCGCCCCATCGCAGTCCACCTCAGGTCCGCCCCGCCAGACAGTTCCAGTTTCCTCACCGGACCATCTGGCAGCGGATATTCCATAATGCCCTCCTGCCGCTGCCTGCCAAGATAGAGCGTCTTGCCGTCTGGAGAAACCAGCACACCAAACCAGCCGCCATGAGTTACCCGCACAGCAGGACCACCGTCTGCAGGTGATTTCCAGATATCCGTGTTGCGCTTCAAATCACTTCGCGTGTAATAGATCCAATTTCCATCGGGAGCCCATTGCGGCATCATCGCGTCAACTTCCCCGGTAACTACCGGCTTGGGTTCCCCACCCTCCGCATCAACCACATAGATACTCTTGTGGCCGCCCTCCACGCCATCGAAAGCTATCTTTTTGCCATCTGGAGACCAGCGGGGGGAACCGGCGTCGCCAGACTTTAGCGCGGTAAGTTGAACCGGGTTGCCTCCGTTGCGGTCCGCGACATAGATCTGGAAGGTGCCGCCGCGGTCTGAGGCGAAGGTAATCCTCCTGCCATCGGGAGAGAAATCCGGGGAAATCTGCAAGCGGGGGGACCGCGCCACCGCAACCGGATCAGAGGGTTTGTGGTCCGTACCCAGCATGTAACGCCAAATCGTGTTGCGGAGTGCAGGCACCGAATACAGAAGCCGGTTGCCGGAAGAGGAGATCGCGAGTTGGCCCACGGCCGCGCCCTGCCCGATCCCCAAAAGAACCGGCGGCTTGCCACCATCCGCACTGATGCGGTAGAGCGAAACGAAGGGCTGTTCGCCCGCCGCAGCAAAGATAATTCCACGGCCATCCGGTGTCCATTCGAACCTGCTGACTTGAAGGTTCTCCGGGTTGATCGTGCGCGGGACCCCGCCGCTGACCGGGACCGTCATCAGCGAGACGTGCCCCGAGCGGTTCCGGCTGAAAGCGATCGTCCTGCCATCGGGCGAGAAGCGCGGCAAAACACCGCCCGCACCAGGCTGCATCAGCATCCGGCGCGCGCCAGTCTTGCGGTCTTGGACGTAGAGTTCCGCGTCGCCTTCGGGGCCGGTGATTGAGAGAACCAGTTGTGTGGCGTCCGGGGACCAGTGGTATCCAAGACAGGTTCCCAGGTCAGCCAGTTTGCGCGGTGTTCCCCCGGTGACCGGCACCATAAACAGGGACCGTCCCCGCTCAGGATTGGCACGCAGAAACGAAATCCCGGAGCCGTCTGGAATCCATTGCGCGCTGGTTTCCGACAGCCGCTCCGTGGAATCCGTCAGACGCCGCGGCGGGGCGATCCCAAGTGCCTTAACGTAAATGCGGGTGAGCCCCGGTGATTCCTCCAGCGTGTATGCCACTTCCGTCCCGGGGAGCGAAAACACTGGATCTCTGGGAGCCCCGGCGACGGAAATCAACGGTGTGACAACAGGGGTTGGCAGATGCCGCAGGCGCCAACCGGCCAGAGCCAAGACCCCAACGGCGGGCAATGCCGCGGCGATCCAGAGGAAACGCCGCCGCGGGGCTGGAGGTGCAGGCGAAGCAGACTCCACAGGCGTTTCCGCCGTGACAGGCACCACCGTTGCCGTTTCCTGCGGAATCAACGGCGCAATAAACCGGTAGCCCTTCCGCGCAACCGTCTCCACATAGCGCGGCGTATCGGCGGAATCATTCAAGGCAGCGCGGAGTTTCTTCACGGCCATGTTGAGACCGTGCTCGGAATCGATAAATGCGGTGTCCGGCCAAAGGCGCTGCTGGAGTTCCTCACGGGTAACAATCCGCCCGGGATTCTCCAGTAACACGGTCAGGACTAACATGGGCTGGTCCTGAATCTTCAGCCGCAAGCCGGCCTTTCGGAGTTCTCCAGTTTCCAGATCTGCTTCGAAGAGTCCAAATCGGACAATGCGGTCAGGCATGACGGGGTGAGTCCGAGTTTAACATGGCGCTCCGGCGGGTTACCTGAGTCGCTAAGTCCCATGGAAACAGTTCTTTAGATGGATAGGTAGAGACTCTTTCCGGAATATGGACCGGCTCCCCGGTTCCACGCCAAGCTTCCGCTCATGAACGGAATCACTTGGCTTCTCCCGCTGGCATTGCTGGCAACTTATGGATTCTGCGCGAAAGATTTGGCAGCAACAGACACCTGCACGGACGTCCCAGTCATTCAGGCAGCATGGAAACAACTCCCAAAAGAACGCCGTTTCCCGTGTGACGCGGAACACTTGGTGGTGATCCGCAACCTGGCCTTGTTTCTCAAAGATCATCCCAACATCGCCGCCGACGGATATCTCAGGGAACGCGCGGTGCATGCGTTCGCCTTCTGCCTCACACCTAAATGGCCAATCTACATCAATCTGGATACACACCCGGTGTTTGAAAACTCTTTCGCGCAATCGCCGTGGATCGCACTGGTTGTGGCTGGAGTGCTGGTCCATGAAAGCGTGCATGCGAATGGAGATGCCCGAGAGTCATCGGCCTTGCTGGAGGAGTATCGCACCGCCAAGGCTTACCAGACACAGGGGCGTTTACCGGAATCGTTCGACGTGATGGGTCTGGAGAAACAATACCGCGAAGCTCTTGCGAAAGAAACCACGGTGGCTGCGAAGCAGTAGTATTCAGCAGGCTGCGGCAACTGCGGGAAAACCTTCCGTCCAACATCGGAACTGGCTGATCGGCATCGGCATCGCCAGATAGTAACCTTGCGCTTCATCACAACCGAGGCGCTGGAGTAATTCCAACTGAGCCCTGGTCTCCACGCCTTCCGCAATCGCGGGCAGTCCCATCTGGTGCGCCAGACTGACCAGGCTTTCGAGCAGCACTTCATCTTCCGGCCGCGGTTGCAAGGGCAGAAAAGAACGGTCGATCTTCAGGGCGCTGAGCGGCAGGCGGCGGAGCTTTTCCATGGCGGAATAACCCGTGCCAAAGTCATCCAGAAGCAGTTTGATTCCCTTCATTCTGAGCCGCATCATCGTGTCAAGAGCACTGGGGAGATCCTCGATCATATTGCCCTCGGTAAGCTCCACCTTGATACAGTCCAGCGGGAGTCCTGCATCGTGCACTGCCCGTGCGAGCCGGTCCGGCATCGTGACATCGGTCAGATCGCAGGCGTTGAAGTTGACGGAAATCGGAACGGGACGCCGCGGGAAGGCCTTCATATCCCGCAAGACTGTCTCCAGCACCATCCAATTCATCCGGCCCAACAAACCATAGCTCTGCATCAGCGGGATAAAAGCAGAGGGCGGCAACAGGCCCAACTCCGGGTGATGCCAGCGGGAGAGTGCCTCCGCGCTGACCTGACGCCCGTTCGAAACCGTGACGATGGGCTGGTACCAAACCTCAATCTGTCCCAGATCCAGGGCTGCTTCCAATTCCTCCCTTGTGAAGACAAAGAATTTCTCCGCCATGGCCGGTTCCACCGCGGCACCGAAAGCACTGCGGGCTTTGCTGAGCGAAGAGAAGAGCTCATCGTCTGAGAAAGGCTTTCCGAGAGAACCCAGCACACGCAGTCCCTTGGCTTCCGCGAGTTCCACCGCTGTGGAGAGCATCCGGTCACCAAGTCCGCTGACCAGAAACACGGCGGATTGAGATCCAGCGGAGGAAAGATCCCGAATGAGTTCCACGCCGTCCCGGCCCGGCATCTGGAGATCAATCACCAGCAAATCCGGGGGCTTTGCCAAAGCACTATGGAGGTCCAGATTGCCAATGCTGGAAGAGGCGTCGAAACCAGCGTCACAAGCCGTCAAGCGGATCAGTTCCGCAACTGCTGGGTCATCATCCACGACGAGGAGCTTGGGCAAGGCGACACTTCTTTCAGGAGGCAACAGGAAACCTCGACCGTATGAACCACTGGTCCAATCCTAGCCTGTCTGAACCCAGAATAGAAGCCCAATACACAGGACTCAAAAGAATCATACTTAGGATTTTCCTTGAGGTTGAAGTAGTGCCCTGACAGCCCGCGAAAGTATATCTGGCGTATAAGGCTTGGGAAGAAACACCGCACCCGAATCCTTCAACCGGGCCAGCCGGAATGTATCCCCAGCATAACCGGAAACATACAGGACCTTCATCCCCGGCCTTCGCTGCAGGATCTCATGCACCATCTCCGGACCATTCATGCCCGGCATAACCACGTCACTTATCACCGCGTCGATCTTATCGGGATATTCTCTGGAAACTTGAATTGCCTTTTCCGCATCCGGCGCGGAAAGCACTTTGTAACCGAGTTGCCCGACGAACTCCACGGCCATCTCACGGACTCCCGGTTGATCCTCCACAATCAGTATCGTGCCGGCGCCATAGGCCAGACCGGCCTCAGCCTTCGTCTCGGGTCCTTTGGCAAGACAATCTGAAAACGCGGGCAGATAGATCTGAAACGCCGACCCCTGTCCCGGCGCACTTTGCACTTCGATCCAACCGCCACAATCCTGCACGATGCCGTAAACCGTACTGAGTCCCAACCCCGTGCCGCGGAATTTGTCTTTGGTGGTAAAGAAAGGTTCGAAGATCTTTTCTTTCACTCCCGGAGCCATGCCACAACCAGTATCCTGCACGGTCAGCAGCAGATAGCGCCCCGCTTTGTCCGGCCGCGTTAACGGGTCCAGATAGACATTTTCTGTTCTTACCGCAACACGGCCGTGATCATGAATCGAGTCACGGGCGTTGACAACAAGGTTCATCACGATCTGCTCAATCCGGATCTTATCCGCCAGCACCGCAGGCGCAGCGGAATCGAGGTGCAAGTCCAGTTGGATATGTTCGCCCATCAAATGGAGGAACATTTTCTGCAGGGTCTGAATGACCTCATTCACGTTCAAGGGCTCTTTGTGTTCCACGTCCTTTCTGCTGAAAGCGAGTAACTGGCGGGTTAGACCCGCGGCACGCTCGCCGGCATTTTGAATTTCACGCAAAGGTCTCGCCAGAGGACTGTCGGCGGGCAGGCGGCGCAGCACCATGCTCGAATACCCGTTGATCACAGTCAGGTGATTATTGAAATCATGCGCCACGCCGCCAGCCATGCGCCCGATGGATTCCATCTTTTGCGCCTGCAGGAATTCCTGCTCGAGCAGCTTTCTGGAACTAATCTCCGCTCTGGTGTTAACAATTCGCGTAGGCTTGCCCGTATCATCCCTGCTCACGGTCTTGGTTCGCCCCTGCACCCAGATATACGAACCATCTTTCTTCGCCGCCCGGAATTCAGCGGAGCTTTCCGAAACCGTACCGTCGAGAATGGCCCCAAACTTCAGTTGGAACAGCGGACGATCGTCCGGGTGCGTGATTCGGATGAGAAACTCCGGAGTGATTCTGCACTCATTCGGCTCGTAGCCCAACATACTGAAAAAGCGTGGGCTGGCATAAGACCCGGTGCCATCCAGGCGCAGGTCACAAAAGCCCTCCGAAGCGGCATCCAGTGCAAGTTCCAGACGCTCCTGCGTGACCTTCCGCTGCAATTCCTCCTGATCGCGTTCAGCCTCCAGGCTCATTCGATCCAAGGCGAAGGAAACAATGTCGGCCACCTCATCCACCAGGGATATTTCTTCGCCGGTAAAGAAAAATGGCTCAGAGGAATACATTCCCAGGACGAACCCCGTCCGGCCGCGCCGCACCAGTGGCACGGAAATGGAGGATCGCAGTCCTTCCTTGCGGGCGCGCTCCCTCCAGGGGAGCATCATCGGATCTGTCTCAAAGTCCGTGCAGGCAACAGGCCGGCCTTCACGGACACACAAACCTGTCGGGCCTGACCCCCAGGGGCTGGAATCCACCGCGATGGTCACGCCAGTCATGTATGACGACTTCGAACCAGCAACCGCGACGGGAAAAACGCGAAGACTGAGCGAATCCAACCGGCCCACCCAACCCAAAGGAAAACCGCCGCACTCCACCACGACCCTGCAGACTTCACGGAAGAGATCATCTTCATTTCTCATCCGGCAACTTGCGGAACTGCAGGCGCTAAAGACCGCGTAAAGACGGTTCAAACGGTGGATCTGTCGCTCGGCCTGTCTGCGCTCGGAAATATCGCGGATGATGCTCTGGTAGAGAACCTTGCCGGAGACTTCCGTGCGGCGGAGACTAACTTCCGCGGGGAACGCCGTGCCATCGGCCCGGTGATAAGTGGTTTCAAAGACGGCACTGTTCTCAAAGGACTCCGGCGGCTGGTTTAAGGCGAGTTCTGAAACCAGCCGCCCAGTCATCTCCGCTTCTTCGAAGCCAAACATCTGCCGGGCACGTTCATTCGCTTCCAGAATCAAACCCTGGTCCTGCCAGACGAGAATGGCGTCATTGGCAAATCTGGAAAGGAAGTCATAACTGCCCAGCAGGGCAAGCCGCTCGGCGTCCTGGATCTGCTTTTCCGCGAGTTGCCGCTCCCGGTGTCTGTACTCGAGCAACCCGCCCGCGAGAAAGATCAGCAGCACCACCGTACCGAGGAAAGCAACTTCGAAAATATCTTCGCGCCGCAAGGGTGCGAAAGCTTCTTCCCCGTCAACCTTCGCCAAAACAAACCAGTCCGTACCGGGGACGGCAACGGCAGCCGCATGAACCGGGACACCCCGGAAGTCAACACCATCCGCAACCGTGGCACCGAGCACT
The DNA here is from genome assembly GCA_903923395.1 of uncultured Acidobacteriia bacterium. Lineage (GTDB taxonomy): Bacteria > Acidobacteriota > Terriglobia > Bryobacterales > Bryobacteraceae > BOG-234. The sequence goes on along the minus strand of CAIXXM010000111.1, from coordinate 40,390 downwards.
GCCTTGGCCGCAGGCAAACTGGATTCAGAGAGGGGCCGTTTCCGGAACAGGACAGACTTGCCCGCCAAATGCGTCTCATTCAGGAATTCAACATCACTGCCGTTCTTTCGCAGCAGGAAGATATCTCCGGAACTCCCCGAACCCGGCCACTGCCGCAAAGCCGGATAAAGGTCATGCTCCGGATCAATCCCCAGAACCAGGTTGGCGAACCTTGCGCCGGAGGGCGAAGGAATCGCGATCGTAATACTCAGACAGGGCTGGCCATTGCCCCCTGCCCGCGCTGGTCCGCTAAGGCGGGGCGTGGAGAACTCCTCGGAAGTTAACGTCTCCACCGTGGTGCAATAGGGTCCACCGCCGGGATTTTCTCCCGCCGTGAGCAGTGCCACGCCATCATTGCGGAAGAGCGCGACGTTCTCATAGCGATACTGGGTCCGGATGGTTTCGAGCCACAGGAGCGCGTCCTTAGAGTCTTCCCTCGACCCCGTGCCTGTCACCAAACGCCGTACGGAAGGCAGCAACGCCACATCGACGGCGGAAACGCGCGCATCCGCCAGACGCTCCCGCAACCAGGCCGAAATCCCTCTTGCTTTCATCTCCGCAGCCTCGCGGAGCCTTAAGCGCAATTCCTCTTCAAAGGTGCGGTGATGTTCCGAGGAATAGACCCACCCTGCCAGAGCAACCAACAAGGTGAACGGCACAAGGATGCTGATTCTCCAGGTGCTGTTGAGCCCGGCGGGGAATTTGTTGGCCAACTGCTGAGCCTCCACCACTATACTAATCGCGTAAGTTGAAAAATCTGACTAAGAAGTTCACTGGCAACGAAAGTAACATCATCGAGAGGATCTCACTTCCTGCCTGACGCTCAAGGTACAGGGAACAGCGGAACCGTGGACATCGGGGAAGGCATGCCATCCACGGTATGGTCTTCCATCAACTCCACACGGTTGCCATCCGGGTCATAGAGGTTGCATTGGCGCTTATGGTTCAGGCCAGTCTTGATTTCAAGAGGACGTTTGTAGTCTTTCCGGGATGGGTTCGCATTGAGTTTTGCCACCGCCGCTTCTATATCTGGAACTTCCAGCGCAAGATGAAAGACGGAACCGGCGCGCTGTTTGGTGGGCGGTTCCGTGCCCAGCATGAATTCCACATACTCATCGCCCTCGGGGGCATAAAGGTTTGAGTAACTTGCGGTCTTGCCATCCACAGAACCTCGCCAGAATTCACGGAAGCCCAGGATATCCCGGTAGTAAGCCAGTGTCTCGGGCTTCGAAACATAGAAACCCACGTGCAGCATGCGGCGCGAAATCCGGGTGTCCGGCATCTCTTTGCCCGCAAACTTCATGCTTTCGCCGTCCGGCTCGTATTGTGTGACATCGATCACATTTCCGTCGGGGTCCGTCGCGCTGGTCGAGGTGTTGCGGATGCGACCCTTGGCTGCCGGCTTATCCGAAGCTTTGACACCCTTCGATTTCAGGTAAAGACGGAACTGTTCGGCGTTATCCGTCTGCACTGCCAGGTGGATGAAACTCGCTTCCCCGGGCTTCGTTTCCGGAGCCAGCTCAATGTACTGGTGGTCATTGATCTTGATGAAGGTCATCGATAACTTGCCATCCGGCTGGATCGAAAAGGGTTCGGAAAATCCAAGGAAATCCTTGTAGAAGTGCCGGGAGGCAGTAATGTCGTGCACCCGGAAGGCAATATGCGGGATGCCCAGGATTCGCGGGCGCTGGACCTCCTGCGCCTGGAGCACCATCGCGGTGCCAACTGCCAGCAAAAGAACGGATCGCATGGGCAAAAGTATATATCGGCTCACTCCGTACCCGTGGTTGTGATTCCATAATGGCCTCAGCGCTAGAATCTAGAGTTACCGCTCTCCTACCGTCATGTGGATCGTCAGATTAGCCCTTCGCAGGCCTTATACGTTCGTCATTATGTCGGTGCTGATCGTCCTGCTCGGCGGGGCGTCCATCTATACGATGCCCGTCGATATCTTTCCGTATATCGACATCCCCGTGGTCAGCGTGGTTTTCCAATACTCCGGGCTTTCTCCGGAAGAGATGGAAAAGCGTGTCGTAACCGTCTTTGAGCGGTCGATGACCACCTCGGTCAATGACATCGAGCACATTGAGTCGCAGTCGTATAACGGCATCTCCGTAATCCGCGTCTACTTCCAGCCCATCGCCAAAGTGGAACTTGCGCTGGCACAGATCGCATCGAGTTCGAACTCCACCCTCCGCGCCATGCCGCCCGGCATGTTTCCGCCCACCATCATCAAATATGATGCGTCGAGCGTGCCGATCCTCCAGTTGGGTCTGGGCAGCAAAACGATGAGCGAACAGCAACTGTTCGACTACGGCCAGAACTTTATCCGGACACAGCTCGCCACCATCCAGGGTGCCTCGGTTCCGACACCCTTCGGCGGCAAATTCCGCCAAATCATGGTGGACCTCGATCCCCCGGCCATGTACGCGAAAGGGGTCTCGGCGACCGACGTTTCGAACGCTCTGAATCTCCAGAACCTGATCCTGCCCGCCGGCACGGCCAAGATCGGCGACCGCGATTACCAGATCAAGATGAACTCCAGTCCGCGGATTCTGGACGAGATGAACGATATGCCGGTGAAGGTCGTCAACGGTGCGACAGTCTTCATCCGGGATGTGGCCCAGGTTCGCGACGGTGCCACGGTGCAATCCGGCATGGTCCGGACGAATGGCACCAAGGGCGCACTGCTGACTGTGCTTCGCAACGGCCGCGCCTCCACCCTGGCGATCGTCGATGAAGTGAAGAAGACCCTGCCGAAGATTCTCGCCGGACTGCCGCCGGAACTGGAGGTCAAGCAACTGGTGGATCAGTCCGTCTTCGTGCGCGCCTCTATTGAGGGCGTGCTGCGGGAAGCGCTCATTGCCGCGCTGCTGACGGGGTTGATGATTCTTTTGTTTCTGGGCAGTTGGCGGAGCACCATTATTGTCTGTATTTCCATCCCACTGTCGATTCTTGTCTCCCTCACGATCCTGAGCTTGATGGGTCACACCATCAACGTGATGACGCTGGGCGGTCTGGCGCTGGCCGTCGGCATTCTGGTGGATGACGCAACGGTCGAAATCGAAAACACGCACCGCAACATGGGCATGAAGAAGCCGCTCGTGCGTGCCGTTTTGGATGGCGCGGAACAGATCGCTGCGCCAGCCTTTGTTTCCACACTTTGTATTTGCATCGTGTTCGTACCGGTGCTGCTGCTGACTGGTGCCGCCAAATACCTGTTCACGCCACTGGCTGAAGCGGTCGTCTTCGCCATGCTCGCGAGTTATCTGCTCTCCCGGACTTTGATTCCGAACATGGTGCATTACATGCTCCGCCCGGAAATGAAGCTCTACATGATGGGCGAACACGGGCATTCCGCAGGCGGCACGGGCATCTTCTGGAAGACCCACTACGCCTTCAACAACCAATTCGAAAAGCTTCGCCGCTTCTATGTCTCGCTGCTTGAATGGAGCCTGGAACACCGCCGCGCCGTGCTACTGGGCTTCGCGCTCTTCACGCTTGGCTCCTTCGGGTTGATCTTCTTCATTGGCAGTGACTTCTTCCCTAATGTGGATTCCGGCCAGCTCCGCCTGCACGCCCGCGCCGCCACCGGCATGCGTCTCGAAGAAACGGAGGCCATCTTCGCGGATATTGAACGTGAAATCCGTGAGATCATTCCGCCTGCGGAGCTCGAAGCAGTCCTCGACAACATCGGCTTGCCGAACAGCGGCTTCAACCTGGCCTATGGTGACAGCCCCACGCTGGGTGCCAGCGACGGCGAGATTCTGATCTCGCTCAACAAAGAGAAGCACGCTCCCTCTGATGTCTATACCACCCGGATCCGCAAGCGCCTGAAAGAGAAATTCCCGGATATTGTTTTCTTCTTCCAAGCCGCGAATATCACGAATCAGATTCTGAATTTCGGCCTGCCCGCTCCCATTGATGTGCAGGTGATCGGGCGCGCGGCGGATGCCAATTACGCCCTCGCCGAGGAACTCAAGGATCAGATCGCAAGAATTCCCGGTGCCGCCGATGTTCACGTCCACCAGGTCGTCGATTACCCGGAAATTCGCGTCAATGTAGATCGCGCCAAGGCTGGTCAGGTCGGGCTCACACAGCGCGACGTCTCCAACTCCATGATGATTTCCCTCTCCGGTTCCGGCCAGACGGCGCCGAACCAGTGGGTCAATCCGCAGAATGGCGTGAATTACAACATCACCGTGCAGACGCCGCAATACCGGATGAATTCCATGGATGCCTTGATGTCAACGCCCATTGCGCCGCTGGCCGGGAACCTCAGTTCAGGAAGCGTTCCGGGCAGCCAGACCAGTATTGGTGCCGGACCCGCCCAGAACTCTATGAATTACGGCAACCCCGGGGCAGTGGCTCCCTCCACGCAGGTGCTCGCGAATCTGGCGAGAACCAGCCGGGGCGTTTCTCCGTTGATCGTCAACCACTACAACGTGCAGCCTGTCTTCGACGTCTACGCCAACGTGGACCGGCAGGATCTGGGGTCAGTGGGCGCAGCAGTCGACAAGATTGTGGAGGCAGCGCGGAAGAAGTTGCCCAAGGGCAGTTCCATGGAGGTGCGTGGCCAAGTGAAGACCATGCAGACCTCCTTCCAGCGGCTGGGGCTGGGCCTGATTTTCGCTATTGTTCTGGTCTACATGCTGATGGCCGTGAATTTCCAAAGCTGGGTCGACCCGTTCATCATCCTGATGGGGCTGCCCGGCGCACTGGCGGGGATTGTCTGGATGCTCTTCGTCACGCAAACAACCTTCAACGTGCCCTCGCTCATGGGTGCCATTATGTGCATCGGCGTGGCGACGGCGAACTCCATCTTGATGGTGGTCTTCGCCAATGACCTTCGCATTGAAGGGGCGAATGCACTCGATGCCGCGCTCGAAGCTGGCGGGGTTCGTATCCGCCCGGTCATCATGACCGCCGCCGCGATGATCATCGGCATGCTCCCCATGGCTCTGGGCCTCGGAGAAGGCGGCGAACAGAATGCCCCCCTGGGCCGCGCGGTCATCGGCGGCCTGCTGCTGGGCACAGTCACCACACTTTTCGTTGTTCCTTTGCTCTACAGCATTCTCCGGAAGAAACCGCCGGTCGATCACGAACGCCTTCTTGAGGAAGAAGCAGCACAGGACATGACCTTGCTCTACGAATTGTCGGAGGGATCTCATTGAACGACGGGGTAACCGGAAACTCGGAAGCACAACTGCTGGCCGAAATTGACGCGCTCAAACAGCGCCTGCGGGACCAGGAAAAGCTCTTAGACACGGCACGCCCGCACCAGCGCCAAACCGGCAAGCCCTCGACCGGTGTGCTGATCGCGCTCTTCCTGCTGATCGCTGTAGTTTTCACTGCTGCGTTTTTTACAGGCTGGCTGCCCGGCCAGAAGCGGCGGGAAGAACTGCTCGTGCAGGCTAAATCCGACGGGGAAACCGCGCCCGCCGTCACTGTGGCGGAAGCTGTTCCCGGCGCAGGCAAATTGAAGCTCGTGCTGCCGGGCAATATCCAGGCGGTTACGGAAGCACCTGTGCTGGCCCGCGCGACCGGCTACGTGAAGAAGCGCTATGTCGATATCGGTGACCGCGTGAAGGCGGGCCAGGTGCTGGCCGAACTGGATGCCGTGGAACTCGAACAACAGGTTCTGCAGGCCAAGGCCACACTCGACCAAATGAACGCCGCTCTCGAACAGGCCAACTCAAACCTCGCGCAGGGCAAGTCCAACGAACATCTGGCGCAGATCACTTCAGAACGCTATCAAGTACTGGTGAAGCGCGGCGCAGTGTCGAGGCAGGATGCGGATACTTACCTCGCACAATACGAATCGCAGAAAGCAAATACGGAGGCACTCGGGAAAGCGGTCAACGTCGCGAAGAGCAACATCCGCGTCGCCCAGGCAAACCTTGCACGGCTCACGGATGTGCAGAGTTATCTGCAGGTGCGGGCACCGTTTGCCGGCGTGATCACACTGCGCAATATCGATGTTGGTGCTCTGGTGAATGAGGGCAGTACCCTGCTCTACCGTGTCTCTCAAACCGATCATCTGCGCACTTACTTGAACGTTCCCCAGTCGGAAGCAGACTCCGTGCATGTCGGCCAGAAAGCCACGCTTTCCGTTCCGGATCTGCCGAAGAAGCAGTTTGAAGGCACTGTCACGCGCACGGCGAATGCACTGGACCCGACATCCCGAACCCTGCTGGTGGAAGTGCAGGTTGCAAACGCGGCGGCACTGTTGATGCCCGGCATGTACGCCGAAGTGGATCTCAGCGTGTCACGCAAAGATCCACCGCTGCTGATCCCCGGTGACACGCTCGTCATGCGCGGCGAAGGTGCCCAGGTGGCGCTGGTGGGGGACGATAAAAAAGTCCACTTCCAGAAGGTCAAACTCGGGCGCGATTTCGGCGAAAAGGTGGAAGTGCTGATGGGCCTCGACGCGGGCCAGCAGGTCATCGTGAATCCGGGCGACCGTGTGCGGGAAGGAACGCGGGTCAGACCGGTTTTGGCGGTAGAGAAGAAGAAGTCCTAGCCCGGCTGTCGCGCGCGGCGTTCTTCCTTATGATCCAAATCCTGGACGTTACCGAGCACGAGATCATCGCGCTCAAGCCCGCCGGTTTGGCCTGCGAACTCCCGCGTGATCCCGCAGCGGATTCCCTTGTGCGACGGCTGGCGGCGCAGGGCTACCCGGGCTTGCGGCTGGTGCACCGTCTGGATTCTCCCACCTGTGGTTTGTTCCTCGCTGCCCGCTCGGCGGAAGCTGCCGCCTATTATTCCGCGGAAATTGCAGCGAGACGCTGGCAGAAATGGTACGTGGCCCAAGTGGCTGCGACAGAGACGCAAGCGGCCAAGCTGACCGGCGCGCACAAAGCCTATCTGAAGACCGAAGGCGCTTCCGCCCGCTTGGTCCGCTCCGGCGGGAAACCCTCGTTTCTGGACATCACGATGGCCACCGCTGTGCCTGGCAGGCGTGGAGAAAGCCATGTACTCGTACAGTTGCATACCGGGCGCTTCCATCAGATCCGCGTGATGCTGGCCCATCGGGGAGCGCCGTTGACCGGCGACGTCCGCTATGGCGGCCCGGCGGGAAGCAACTTTTATCTTGAACATGTGATCCTTGCGGTGCAGCGTTTCGGGTCACAGGAAAAGTGCGTTTGGCTGGCACCGGAGCACCGGGACCGCGCCCCGTGGGCCCCCGCGCTGCATGAAGCGGTGCGAGCGCAAGCCCTCGCGCTAATGGGTCATGACAGGCAGGAGTGACTTCCGCTTGGCCTGCGGCAACTTTACCCCGAGGAGTTCCGCCAGAGTTGGCGCAACGTCAATGAGATCGATTTCGCCCAGCTTCCTGCCTCGCACAATGCCCTGCCCCGAAAAGACTACGATGGAGCGGTAGCCCGGATGCGTGGGCCAGAAGGCATGCACGCCCTGATGAGAGCCGGTGCTTGCAGCGCTGCCCTTGGCCTCTTCACTGGCCACCCAATCTTTCTGGGTATCGAATGCTGCCGTCCACGCTTTCCATTCCGGGGCGCGCTGCCGCACTTCATCCATGGGCACTTCGCGCGCAATGCCAAATTTCGGGTTGCCGATCAAGGTGCGCAGATAATCAGCGCCAGATTTGCCGGTGACCCCGATCAATCCATCCGCCACATCGATCTTCGCTGCCACCTTGGCCTGCTGCAGCAGCACCTTGGGGCGCAGAACTTTATTGGCATTCTCGAAGCCGTGGCACGAAACCAGAACGGTGACTGCACCCTGCGGAGATGCCGCCAAGATCTGGCCGATCAGGTCATCCTCACTCTCGAGCACCTCGCGGGCGTAAACACTGCCGGCCGAGGTCTCATGTTGCTCGATTTCGAAGCCGGACATGTGGACCAACAGGAGATCGGGCTTGGCCGTGCGCAGCAGATACACCGCTGCCTGCGCGGCAGAGGAATCATCCCAAAGCTGCTTTTCAAACTGCGGGGAAGCCTTCGAGATCATGGCGGGCAGTCCGGCGGGAAACGCATGAGTTGCAACGGGTTCAAACTCGACGTCACGTGCCGGTTTACCGGACCAGTACTCCGGCAGATTGAACGCCACACCAGCACCGGCGCTTGCAGGCCAGAAGACCAGGCCCGTCTTCAGTCCTGCCGCGCTTGCTGCCTGCCAAAGGGTCTGGCCGTGGATGGTGGCGGCTTCAAAATTGCGGGCTGGCATGGAATCCAGTTCATCGGATTCCTTGATGCCGTGTTCGGCAGGCCGCAGTCCGGTCACGAGAGAAACGTTGGCGGCGAAGTTGCCCGAAGGGTTGACGCCGCGGAGATCGGCGGAAGTTCCCGTGGCGAAAAGCCTGCGAATGTTGGGGATCTTCAGCTTGAGGCTGTCGGCATCACGCAGAAGACGGGCATCTATGCCGTCAATCGAAATGACGATGACTTGCCGCGGCGCAGCGGCAAGACTGGCAGTGAACAGAAAAAATGCGGTAAAGAAACGAAGCAACCTTCAGTTTAATCGGCCAAGCTCGATAAACGCTCTTTATCTCCAAGGCGAAGTCAATAATCGGAAGTTATACTCAGGAATGTGGAACTCAGCGTACTGCGCGTCTTTCTCACCATTGCGAATGAGCGCAGCTTTTCGCGGGCTGCCGAAAAGCTTGGCAGAACCCAACCCGCCGTGTCACTCGCGCTGCAGCGGCTCGAACTCGATTTGGGCGAAAAGCTGATCGACCGCTCGGCAAAAGACCTCATGTTGACGGATGCCGGCCGCATCGTGCTGGATTACGCACGCCGGTTCCAGAACCTGGAATCGGAACTCCAGAATTCGATTGCCGAGCTGCGGGATCACTCAGCCGGAAAATTGGTCATCGGGGCGAACGAATCCACCACGCTGTATCTGTTGCGGCCGCTGGAGCGGTACCGAAGGCTTTACCCGAAGGTGAAGATTCAGGTCCGGCGCAGCCTTTCGAGCAAGATTCCAGACGAGATTGTGGATGGCAATCTGGAATTGGGTGTGATCAGCTATGAACCCCGGGATGAGCGCCTGCTTTCCGCTGAGATCTTTGAAGACTCGCTGGCCTTCGTGATTTCGAAAAAGCACCGTTTTGCGGGGCGGGGTGAGGTCTCCATACGGGAGTTGGGCGATGAGACGTTTATCGCGCATAACGTTCTTTCGCCTTACAGGGAGTTTGTGCTGCGCGCATTCCAGGAACGCAGTGTCACGCTCCATATGGATGTGGAGATGCCCACGGTGGAGACGATCCGGTGGATGGTGGAAGATAACTTGGGCGTGGCCTTCCTGCCGCGGATGTGTGTGCAACAGGAATTGGCCGATGGACGGCTGCTTTCCCCGACCGTGCCGGAGATATCCATTCAGCGCAAGATCTACCTGGTGCAACCCAGCCGCCGCGCCTTGAGCTATGCCGCAGACGCATTTGTCCGCATGATTCAAGGCTAACCGGCCCCATCACAAACAAGCATTCCCCGCCGCCCGGGGTCCGTGTTGCCGCGAATACCCAGGAGACGTTTATACTCACGGGAAATGAGTCTCAAGATCCTGCTCTGCGTTTTCCTCGCCCTGCCTTTGTTCGCGCAAACGAAACCGAAGTATGAGGTCTACGCGATTCAATACGCCACATTGAAGGACTTTGCCGTCTCCGGTTTGGTCGCGGGCGCTGACAAAGAACGGAAAATGGACATTGCGATGATGTTCTGGCTCATCCGTGGAGGCGGCAGGAATATTCTCTTCGACTGCGGCTTCTACCGCGAGTCTTTCCAGCAGCAATGGCACCCCCAGCAATATGAAAAGCCATCGAAAGCGCTGGAACGTGCGGGCCTGCACGCGGAAGATATTACAGACATCGTGATCAGCCACATCCATTGGGACCATGCCGACGGCTTCGATCTCTTCCCCATGGCGAAGGTTTGGCTGCAGCGCGACGAACTGGCATTCTATGCAACCGATGCCTGGCAGGGCCACAAGCGTACTGCAGCTGACCCGCAGGATCTTCTGGGCCTGATCAAATTCAATACCGAAGGCCGTCTCAATTTGGTGAATGGCGATGCCCAGGAGGTTTTCCCCGGAATCATTTGCTACACCGGCGGGAAGCATACTTTCCAGTCGCAGTACATCGGCGTGAATACAGCCGGTGGCACGGTGGTGCTTGCCAGTGATAACGTCTACCTCCAGGAGAATCTCGACCGGCATGTACCCATCGCGGCAACGCTCGATGGGGAGTCCAATTTGAAAGCGCAGGACAGGATGCGTCAACTCGCGACCAAGCCCCAATGGATCATCACAGGCCATGACCCCGCCGTGATGAAGGGATTTCCAGAGATCGCGCCGGGTGTGGTGAAAATTCAATGAGCCAGGGCAAGATTTCGCGCAGACTCTTCGGCGGCATGCTGGCAGCAGCGCCGCTCTTGGGACAATCCCGACATCCGGTGCGTCTCGGTGGACCGGTCTTCCTCAAGTCCGATGACCCCGCGGAATTGGCGCGCGAACATGTCCGGCTGGGCTATCGGGCAGCGACCTGTCCGTCGGTTCAACCGGGTGATTCCACCAGAATGCGGGCCATCGCGAAGGCCTTCGCCGCGGAGAATGTCGTGATCGCGGAGGTAGGCGCATGGGTCAATATGCTGGACCCGGACCCGGCGGCCCGCGCCAGGAATCTCACCTACGTGACCGAACGCTGCGCCATTGCCGAGGAAGTGGGCGCCAGGTGCTGCGTGGATATTGCGGGTTCATACAATCGCGATTACTGGTACGGCGCGCATCCGAAGAACTATTCGAAAGAGTTCTTTGACGCCACCGTGGCCAACTGCCGCACCGTTCTGGATGCAGTGAAGCCGAAGCGCACCAGATTCACCATCGAGATGATGCCCTGGAGTCTTCCAGATGGAGCGGACCGCTATCTGGAACTGATTCGGGCCGTGGATAGGAAAGGCTTCGGGGTCCACATGGATGTCTGCAATGCGGTTAACTCCCCGGAGCGTTTCTACAACAACGGTGGACTGATCGATGAGCTGTTCGCGAAGCTGGGACCCTGGATCATTTCCTGCCATGCCAAAGATCTGGCCTGGATTCCAGAGAATAACGTGCACTTCCAGGAGGTCGTGCCGGGGCGCGGCAGCATGGACTATCAGGCGTACCTGCGCAACCTGTCCCGCCTGGATGCGCCCTTGCTGCTGGAGCATTTGAAGACTGCCGCGGAGTATGACGAAGGTAGAAATTACATCTTCCGCATGGGCGCAGAGGCTGGAGTTACGTTCGCATAGCTTCCGCCTGCGATGGCAAAACGGGATCCAATAACTGATCCCCCATGTTTTGCGAAACTGGCGTTTCGGTGCCGTAGCGTGCAGGCCACTCATGCTTCGGGTTATAGTGCGTCCCGAAAATCATGTCGAGGAATGGCAGCATGGCGGCGTAGTTCTTATTGATGGGTTCCGAGTATGTGTGGTGCCAGTGGTGGAAAGCGGGAGTGGAGAGCAGCCACTCGAAAGGACCGAAGCGCCACTTCACGTTGGCGTGCACGAAGAAGCCCCACAGCGTGCTCACGAAGACGAAGAGCAGGGAGACGGTATCGAGGGCACCGGCATTGGGATTCGCCAGTCCGAGGATATAGAGCGGAACGAAGCCGCAAAGCCGTGTGAAGACCATGTCGAGAGGATGGGCTCTTGTGTTCACAAGCCAATCCATCTCTTCCGCACTGTGGTGGACGGCGTGAAAGCGCCATAGAAACGGGACTTCATGGGTCCAGCGATGGCCCCAGTAGAAGCCGGTTTCCCCGACAACCATGGCAGCGGCGAACTTCGCCCAAAGCGGCAAAGTGGCAACATAGCTGACAAAACCTGCGGGCATGACGTGCCTCGCCGCCCAGGCAACCAGCGCCATCGGGGCAATCATCAGGGCTTTCGGCAGCAAATTATTTAGGAAGTAATACAGAAGATCAACGAAGAATTCCTTGCGCACGACCCTCTGGCGTTGCAGCGGGAAGAGACGTTCCACCGGGATGAAGATCGTCAAAAGAATGAGGAGCCAGGCACTCAGCCGGACAATATCTTTGATGAACGTTAATACGTACTGTTCCATCGACTTCTTATGATTCCATTCCTGCGAAACGAACGCAAAACAAAAAGCCCTCCCCGGTAAGGGAGGGCCGTTGAAGCAGTTGGTGCAGAGCAACCTAAGCGCGGGTCTTGCGTGCGCGGCGGGCGGCAATGAGCGCACCGAAGCCGAGCAGACCGATACCGAGAGTCGCCGGTTCAGGAGCAGCTGAAACCTGGGTCACGGAGACACCATCGAGGAACACCATCGGAGGAGCGCCGCCGGGGGTGCCTTCCGAGAGGAAGCTCAACGTTTCCGTCGCTGAGGTGGCTACGAAGTTGATCGTCTGGAGATTCCAGGAGCTGAAACCCTGCTGCGGGGTGTTCATGACGGTGGAGTTCTGGTAGTTTGCACCTGTAGATTGCAGGGTGGTGGCAGGCGTAACGCTGCCCGCATTGAAGCCAACCTGCCAGTATTCCGTTGTGCTGCCGGTGAATCCTGCCTGCTGCGCTGCTGCCTGGTAGAAGGAGACCTGGTAGGTGGCACCTGCCGTGAGACTGGTCAGCGTCTGGTAGATCACCAGATCGTTATTGGTATCGCCGTCAGCCGCGAGGAAATTGCCGCCGTCGGTGCTGGCGGTGATGGCAGACGAGTCGCCCATCGTGAAGCCGCCACCAAAATTATCGGCAAGAGTATTTCCATACGTACCCGGAGCATAAATAAAGCCAAGTGCATTCTTGCCATCGCTGGTGGCGATGTTCCAGCCACCAATGTACGTGGTGCTGGTGATTTGATTGGATCCGTTGACAGAAAAGCCACTCAAGCTGTAGACCAAACCGGCGGAACCACTGCCGGTGTAAGTTGAAAAATTACCATTCACCACGTTCACAGCGAACGCGGGAGTACTGAAAACCATTAAACCGATAGAAAAACCGGCAAGAACGGCCAGTCGGGAAAAGTTGCTCTTCGTGTTGATCATTTTGTTGTTGTTGTGATGTTCGCCTGGCCCGCCCATAAGAAAAGTACGGGTCCACCTGTACGTAGGCATATGATAGCTAAACCAAAGTCAACTCGCCACAGAACCAGTACCAGTACAGTTACGATCAAGGAAATACACACTGCGCTGAAACAAACCCGTGCCGAATGCCACCGCAGTGCAGCAGGCGATAGAATAGCGGCTGCTATGACTCCTGTACCTTCCCGGCGGCAATTCACTTTCGGTGCGGCGGCAGCAATTGCCACCTCACAGTTCCCCATCCTCGGAGCGAACGACCGGGTCAATCTCGGTATCGTTGGCCTGGGCGGGCGCGGCAATGACCACATGAATTACTACGGCAAACTGCCCGCCGACGTCAAGATGGCTGCTGTTTGCGACGTGCAGCAGGCGGCCCGGGAGCGGGCAGTCGCGAAGATCGAGAAGGAGCAGGGCTACAAGCCGGTCGACTACGATGACATGCGCAAGCTCTTTGAGTCCAAGGACATTGACGCGGTCTCACTGCCTGTGCCCAATCACTGGCACGCACTGGCCACCATCTGGGCCTGCCAGGCTGGCAAAGACGTTTACGTGGAAAAGCCTGCCAGCCACAACATCTACGAAGGCCAGAAGATGGTCGAAGCGGCCCGCAAGTACAAGAGAATGGTGCAGGTCGGCTCCCAGAGCCGGACGATTCCACACAAGGCCAGAGCTATCGAACTGGTCCGCAGTGGAGCAGTGGGCAAACTGTATCAGGTAAAAGGCATCTGCTACCGCCGCCGGTTCTCGATTGGCCATTATGAGAACGAACCCGTGCCCGCTGGCGTGAACTGGGACAAGTTCCTGGGCCCCGCGCCCATGCGTCCGTTCAACAAGAACAGATTCGTCTACAACTGGCACTGGATGTGGGACACCGGCAATGGAGACGTGGGCAATCAGGGCGTCCATGAAATGGATATCGCTCTGTGGGGCATCAACCGGACGGACTGGCCCAAGACCGTGATGTCGACCGGTGGCAAGTTCGCCTGGGTGGATGATCAGGAAACACCCAACACGCTGCTGACCTCATTCAACTTCGGGGATATGGAATTCACCTTCGAAGTCCGGAATCTGCCCACGCCGACCGAGGCACTGGCCCCCCTGAAACCCAACTATGTGGGCAACATCTTCATGGGCGACAAGGGCTTCCTGGTGGTGGATCATGAGGGCTTCCAGCTTTACAAGAGCTCCGGTGCCATGATCTCCGGCGAAGCGGCGCGCGGCGCAGGTGCGGGTGCCCAGGAGAAATACATCAAGGACGAAGCCGGCAAACCTTCCGGGGAAGATACGGTGCCGCATATGAAGAACTTCCTCGATGCCGTTCGCAGCCGCGATTACAAATCGCTGCATGCGGAGATCGAGATTGGCGCACGTTCGGCCGCGTTCTGCCACTTGGGGAACATCGGCTACCGCGTCAACCGGATGTTGCATCTGGACCCGATGACTGGCGCCGCCATTGGCGACAAGGAAGCCAGCGCGCTCTACACACGGCCGCCGCGCGCTCCGTACGCCATTCCGGACAAGGTGTAGTCCGCGATGCAGAACCTGATCGGGGCCTATGGCGAATGGGCTGCGCAACTGGCCCCTGATCCTCCTCATTTGTCCTTCCGGCGGGCAGAATTCAAGAGCACCGGTGCGTGGCAGCCCCGCGCCCGACGCCGCTATATGGATGCGCTTCTGCTGCCGGAACTTGGCCCGGTGCCTGCCGTATCCGTCGTTCATCAGTTCGAGTTCGATGGCTTGCATGTAGAGCAGTTGCAGTGGCAACTTCCCTATGGCCCGCCCACGGAGGCAGTCTTACTGAAGCCCGCCAAGGCAACAGGGAAACTGCCCGCTGTACTCGGCATGCATGACCACGGCGGACAGAAGTATTTCGGAACCCGCAAGATCACCCGGATCACCAATCAGTTGCATCCGGTGATGGAGCAACACCAAAGGAAGTACTATGGGGGTGCGGCCTGGGCGAATGAACTGGCGAAGCGCGGCTACGTAGTACTCGTTCCGGATGCGTTTGCCTTTGGCAGCCGCAGGGTCCGGTATGCGGATCTGCCGGAAAAGGTCACGCAGGGTCTCGCGGAAAAAGACCCCGAATCGCCCGAAGAAATCACCCGCTACAACACCTTCGCCGCCAATCACGAACACATTCTGTCGAAGAGCCTTTTCGCGGCCGGGACCACTTGGCCGGGCACGTTCGTGGCGGAGGATCAAAAGGCTCTGGACTATCTGGCATCAAGGTCCGATGTAGACGCCAAGCACATCGGCGTTGGGGGACTCTCCGGCGGCGGCCTGCGAACCGTATTGCTCACAGGCCTGGACCCCAGAATCAAATGTTCCTGCTGCGCCGGGATGATGACCACCTGGCGTGATCTGGTCTTGAACCGCAGTTCGTCACACACCTGGATGGCCTACATTCCGGGACTGCCGAAGGATCTCGATTATCCGGAGATCTTTGGACTCAATGTGCCCAACGCCCTGATGGTGCTGAACAACCGGGAAGACGGCTTGTTCACCGTGCCTGAGATGGAACGGGCTGACCGCATTCTGAGTGAGGTCTACCGCAAGGCCAGCCTGCCAGACCGGTACAAGATGAACTTCTACCCCGGCCCGCATAAATTTGACCTCGACATGCAGCGGGATGCGTTTGCGTGGTTTGACCGCTGGCTGAAGGGCGCTTAATTATTCGACGGCAAAACGGACCTGGGGCCGTTGCCGGCTAGTGGAGTGCTTCACACAGAATGTTATTTATTCCGATGCCTGGAAAAATAGTCACAATCAGTTGTGATTTTGGACACGCGGCTGCCAGTCGCATGTTGGGCTATGGCCGTGCCGACCACGAAAGTGGATGAATCCCCCCTGTTTCGGGAAGTTGTCTTTACCTGGGCACGCGCGCCAGAATGGCGCGCGAACATCAAGCGATAGATTCAGGTGGACCCAGAAACATTTGTGGATCAGGTCTTTTGCCGGCTAGTAAGTGCCCACCGAGGCCCGCATCGCCTGCAGCGTCTTCATGCAACGGCTCTGCACGTAGGCGTTGTCTTCCTTCTCCACAATCTGCTGCAGCACACCCACCAGCGCATCATCGCGGTGGGCCGTCAGCAGATCGATCGCCTGCACGCGGACATTCGGGTCATCATCCTTCAGCAGGACGCTGGCCAGTGTTTGCCGGACATCGGCGCTCGCCGAATAGGTCTTCAACCCTTGCAGTGCCTTCAAGCGGACAGCGGAATTTGGGTCATGCGACACGGCATCCAAGAGAGCCCGGCGAACTTCTTCCGTCCCTGCCCTGCTCTGCAGGATGCCGATCGATTCCACACGAATGCCGGGGTTGGATTCTTCCCGCACGGCGGTCAACAGCAGGGCTTGAATGTGCGGGTCATTCGGGTCCCCGCTGACAACGCGGCGGGTCACATCATCCACCGAGATTTGAATCCGTCCGGAAGCATCCGGCTCCACACTGCGCACGCTGGAGAAGAGCGGCGGAGTTCCCAGGCCGGCACGGACGCCACCAAAGCGTTCCGGAGTGTAATGCGCGCCTAGCCAGCCGAGGGCCACCAACGCCATGGCACCTACAGGAATCTGCACATTGCGGAACCAGTTATTCCAAGACCATGGCCGCGTGGTGGCAACCTGCGCCCGCAACGTCTGCCTGCATTCGGCGAGCACGCCAAAATCCAGTTCCTCCGGCCGGTCATTCATGGCATCCATGAAGAGCTTTTGGTGATCCAGTTCCTCACGGCAAACCTGACATCCGGCGAGATGATCTTCCAAACGCTCCTCTGCCTCACCGGTCAATTCGCCGTAGCAGTAGAGCGCGATATCCTGCGCGAAATCCGAACAGTTCATAACAGACTTTCCAAACTGGCCCGCATTTTCTGCGTAGCCCGAAACAGACAATTCTTCGCGGCCTCTTCGGTGGTACCGAGCATGTCACCGATGGCGCGCAGCCGGAGGCCCTCGTAATGCCGCAGTTCGAAGACCGTACGCTCGCGAGGGGTAAGTTGCCCCAGGGCGCGCTGGATCCGGTCACTCAACTGCGCGTTCCACATTTGGCGCTCGGGATTGCCGCGCGGGGAATCTTCTTCGAGCGTCGCAGCGCGGTCCATGGGACCGTCTGACGTCTCCACCACCGTCGATTCCTCTTTGCGGACCTTCCGGCGGCGCAGATGATCCAGGCAAATGTTGGTGACAATACGGTAAAGCCAAGTGTGGAAAGAGCAGTCAAAGCGGAACAGATGCAGGTTCTTATAGACCTTCAGAAAAGCTTCCTGATACACATCGCGCGCCTCTTCCGGACTGCGCAACAGGTTCATCGCCACGCGGAGCACACTTTGGTCGTAGGCACGCACAAGGCGCTCGAAGGCGTCCTGATCACCCTTTTGGGCGGCCCGGATCAACCCGGCTTCGTCGATTGGCACCGCCAGTTTCGCTGTCACCGTCCCTGCAATTTGCATGGTCTCGTTCTGTTCTGTCCGGTTGGACGGATGAACGGAAAAAACGTCACCACGAGATTAGCTTGATTTCTGACATTTCTTCAATGGCATACTTCGGACCCTCCCGGCCGGTGCCGCTCAGCTTCACGCCGCCGTAAGGCATCTGGTCAGCGCGGAATGCCGGAACTTCATTGATATGGAAACCGCCGACGTGAACTTCCCGGGCAGCGCGGAAGGCGTGACCGAGATTCTGCGTATAGATGGAGGCCTGCAGACCGAAATCCGAGTTGTTCACCAGCGCGATGGCCTCATCGAGAGTGTCGTAAGAATTCACGGCCACCACAGGACCGAAGGCTTCGCGACAGCTGATGTTGATGCCATTGGGAACCTGGGTCAACACCGCGGGAGTGATCGTCGCACGGTGCCGGACGCCGCCGGTGAGCAGCGTTGCCCCGGCCGCAACCGCTTCGTCAATCCATCGGGAGATACGCTCGGCCTCGGCTTCGTTGATCAGGGAACTGATGTCTGTGGCATCTTCCAGCGGGTGACCGGTTTGCAGCTTTGCGGTTTCCGCCGCCAGACGTTCCGTGAAGCTTTGGAAAACTGAGGAATGGACATAGATCCGCTGAATCGAGATGCAGACCTGGCCGGAGTGCGCAAACGCCCCGGCGACGCAGCGGGGAATCGCTTTGGCGAAGTCGGCGTCTGGTTCCACGATCACCGCGGAGTTTGAACCGAGTTCGAGCGTGACCCGCTTCATACCTGCCAGACTGCGGATCCGCTGGCCAACGTCGGGACTGCCGGTGAAGGTAATCATCGCGATGCGGGAATCCTGCGTCAGCAAGTCGCCGATGGTGCTGCCGGGGCCGGTGATCACATTCAAGGCACCGGCGGGAAGTCCAGCCTCGTGAAAGATCCGCGCCAGCAGCAGCGCGCAAAGCGGGGTCGCCGAGGCCGGTTTGTGAACCACGGCATTCCCCGCGGCGATGGCGGGGCCAATCTTGTGTAAAGACAGGTTGAGCGGGAAGTTGAACGGGGTGATTGCCGCGATGATGCCAAGTGGTTCACGGATGGTCATCGCCATACGGCCCGCGCCCGCGATGTGCGCATCGAGCGGCACTTCTTCGCCGGCAAGACGGTGGGCTTCCTCAGCAGAGAACAGCAACGTGAACAGGCCGCGGTCCACTTCCACACGGGCTTCGCGGATGGGCTTCCCGGATTCGAGGGCAATGGTGCGTGCCATTTCTTCCTTGCGCTCCAGCAGAATGGCACGGGCGCGGGAAAGGATCCCGCCACGCTCAAAACGCGACAGGGACCGCATCACGGGCACCGCTGCCTGCGCGGCTGCAATGGCCGCCCTGACCTGCTCCGGACCGGCTTCAAACACAGTGCCGGCCACGGTGCCATCGAAAGGAACGAGAATGTCGCGGGTCTTCGGGGCAGTTACTTCCGCGCCGCCAATCCACATGGGGGTTGCCATGAGCTTATGGTATCGCCTGAAAGGGAATTCACTGGACTGGCTCGAGGCTCCTTTGTGCCGGGGAAAAGTGGTATCGTAGCGGGCAAATGAATCAGGAAACCATCCGCGCGCTTTGTCTCTCCTGGCCGGGCGTCACGGAGTCTTTGCAATGGGGCGAACATATGGTTCTGAAGACCGGCGGCAAAATCTTTGCGGTAGTCAATCTGGAGGCAGCGGGCAATGCCATGTCCCTGAAAGTACCCGCCGCCGAGTTCGCGGAACTTTGTGAGCGCGAAGGAATTCTGCCGGCACCTTATCTGGCGCGTGCCTCGTGGGTGGCACTGGAAACCTTTGATGCCATGCCGGCTAAGGAACTGCGCGCCAGACTGCGCCAATCGTATGACATGGTGGTGGCGAAGCTGCCCCGGAAAGTTGTAGCGGCATTCTGATGGATCTGGAACTCGCAGGACACAGCGTTGTCATCACAGGCGGAGCGAGCGGGATCGGTCTCGCTTGCGCCAGGGCATTCCTGGCGGAGGGTTGCAAGGTGGCCGTATGGGACCGGAACAGCAGCCCGGCCGAAGCAGCTTTCTCTGCGCGCGTGGATGTTTCCGATTACGCGTCCGTACTGCGGGCGCTCGCCGATACCGAAGCAGCCCAAGGGCCTGTGCAGCACGTGGTTCATGCCGCCGCAATCGGCTCCGGGAAGTTCGGGTTTCCCTTCACAAACCTGGAACCAGCCGACTGGGCGAAGGTCCTGGCAGTCAATGTGATGGGTACCGTGCATATCGCGCACGCCTTCGCCCCCGGGATGAGAGAACGGCGCTCAGGGACGATGCTGTTTCTTGGCTCCGTTGCCGGGCAGATTGGCTCGCAGACGGATCCGCCGTACAGCGCCAGCAAAGCCGCGAACATCAACTTTGCCCAGGCGGTGGCAAAGGATCTGGCACCGTATAACGTCCGGGTCAACGTGGTGAATCCGGGCATGGTGCAGACCCCTTTGAATGAGGCAGTCTGGCAGGCCTGGAATCAGGCGCAGCCGCCGGACCAACAGCGAAGTTATGACGATTGGGCGGGAGCAAAGGTGCGCAGTGTCGCGCCGCTGGGAAGCTGGCAGACACCGGAAGATATCGCGGCGATGTTAGTCTTTCTATCTTCCGCGCTGGCACGGCAAGTTACAGGACAAACCATCAATGTGGATGGCGGTCAAGTAATGCACTGGTAAGTTCGCCGCGCCGCCAGGCTGCCAGCAGGCACTCCTGTGCGGCTGCGGCTGCTTCTCTTACCCGCCAGGCCGAACGGTCCCGGTTGCCGGCTGGGTTGCTGATGCCGCGCACTTCCCCCATGGGGATCCCATAGATTGCGGCAACATGCGCAATGGCCGCACCTTCCATGTTTTCTACAGCACCGCCAGTGCGGGCAGCCAGGGTATGGGCCGTCTGCTCATCGCCCGTGCAGGTGTTGACGGTTACAAAACGGGCAGCAGGTCCTGCAGGACGAATGCGAACCGGCAAACGGTTGTAAGTGGGAGTGGCCCCGGGGATCACCGGAAAACCGAGCGCCTCCATATCGAGAAAGCCCTCTGGCGAGGCAGCACCAAGATCGCCGTAACATTCACTTTCCGCCCAAACCGCGGAGGCAGTCGCAAGACCGCTGCCCGGATAAGCACCACCAATCCCGCAACTGATCACTGCCCCGGCCCCGAACCGTTCCAAATGCATCGTAAGTGCAATGGCGGCATTGACCGCCCCCACGCCGGTGACCAGCACAGGCAGGTGTTCCCGCAGCGACCCCGCTTCGAGCTCCGTGGCAACACAGATGATCAAGTCTTTCGGCATAATCTCATTGTCGCGATAGAATAACTGCCATGCGCTCTCTCGACCGCCGTGAGCTACTCACGGGCCTCGCCGGCCTCGTCATTGCCGGAACCTCTTCCTCTGCCGCACCTGGCAAAAACCTCAAGACACAGTCTGTCCGGCCGGAAGACTACGAGATGGAATTCGCCGGGTTTGAGTCATACCTGACCCCGAATGACAGCTTCTATGTTCGGACGCACACACTCACCCCAACGCCCGATGTGGCGAACTACGAGATCAAAATCCACGGGCTGGTGAACAAGGAAGTTTCAATCAAGCTGGCCGATCTCAAGAAGATGAAGAAGGTGGAGATCGTTGCGGTGATGGAGTGCGCCGGCAATGGACGCGCCAACTATCGCCCGACGATGCCCGGCCTCCAGTGGGATCAGGGTGCCGTGGGCAATGCAAAGTGGGGCGGCGTGCGGCTCAAGGATGTTCTCGCGATGGCGGGCATTAAACCGGAAGGCAAGCATCTGGCGTTCAACAGCGCAGACAAGCCGATGGGTACACAGCCAAAGTTCATCCGCAGCCTGGAAACCGAAAAGTGCATGCACCCGGACACGCTGCTGGCCTGGGAAATGAATGGCGAAGCGCTGCCGACCGTGCATGGCGGTCCGGTGCGGCTCGTGGTACCGGGCTGGGCGGGCGATTCCTGGGTGAAGTGGGTCACCGACATTGAAGCGATTCCCACCGAGTTCGACGGCTTCTTCATGAAGACGGCCTACCGCTATCCGAAGGTCCTGGGCAAGCCCGGCGAAGCAGTGGACCCGAAGGATACCAATCCGGTGACCTGGATCAAGGTCAAAAGCATCATCCATTCGCCGAAGGTGCTGGCCCCGGGCAAAGTGCTGGTGGGCGGAGTTGCCTACAGCGGGCTGAAGCCGGTGGCGAAGGTGGAAGTTTCCGTGGATGACGGCAAGACCTGGAAACTGGCGAAGCTCGATAAGAACAAGACGCAGTGGGGCTGGCGCTTGTGGAGTCTGGCAGTGACGGTGCCTGCCGATGGCGTCCTGGTGGCACGGGCCACCGATGAAGGCGGCAACGTACAGCCGAAGGAACAGGAATGGAATCCGTCAGGGTACCTGTGGAATGTGCAGCCCCGCGTTGTGATGGGTCCGCGCCCTGGTCCGCCTCAGGTCACAGGCGTGGAATATCCCAAAGAAGTGAAGAGCAAGTGCATCACCTGCCATGACGATCACATGATGCAGGGACAGCGCATGACCAGAGCACAGTGGGATAAAGAAGTGGACAAGATGACGCGTTGGGGTGCGCCGGTGAAACCGGAAGAGAAGCCTGCCATCGTGGACTTCCTGGCCTCGAAGTACCCGGCAGGCAAATAAGATAGGTTGGTTAAGGCCGTTCGCCAGCGGCGAGGCGCTGCTCAATGTCTTCCAACAACGGTAGACATTCGGCGGCGCTTCCGGCGAGATAGTGAGCGCCGGCATTGCGCAGACGCATGCCGGCGCGCTCAAGAACACCTGCCTTATCTGGGAGCGCCTCCCACTCCGCTGCGGTCAGTCCAACTTCATTGCCCGTACGGGTGATCCCGATCGTCCACATTCCGGCGTTGCGTCCTTCAACGATGTCATTCTGTGTATCGCCGATCTTGACCATGCTCCAAAGCGGGCTCACCTTGAGGCAGATGGCAGCGAGGTAACACATCCAGGGCGCGGGGCGGCCGCCGCCGGGAACATCGTCGGGACACAGGGCTATATCCGGCTGGAATCCCTGCGGTCCGGCGTGTTCAAGCAAAACTTCCAGCATGGGTCTTGTGTAGCCGGTGGTGGAAGCCGCAAGGATGCCGCGGGTTTTGAGCTGCGCCATCAGTTCGGGCACACCCTCGATCACATCAGAGTACTGGCGGAGGCAGGAAAACTGCCTCGGGATGAAATCGGCATAGAGGCGATCAATTTCAGAATCCGGGGCGCGATGGCCCAGCCTTCTGGAAAGAATGGCCGCAATGTGCTCCCTCTTCGCGATGCCCATATCCGCGCGGGCTTCTTCGATGGAAACAGGAATACCCGCTGCCTCGAAGACAGACTGCAGCGTGGCGACAGGTGCTCTGCTGCCATGGTCAACCACGGTGCCGGCAAGATCAAAGACGACGGCGGTGACGTGCTTCATCCCAGTGCCCCCATGGTCCGTTCGGCAAGCCCGAACGAAAGTGTCATGCCGGAACCACCGGGCGCGGTAACGAGGTGGACGCCAGGCGCTGGTTGTGCTTCGAAGAAGGGCTTTTCGGGATGCAGCGGGTAGACACCATACCAGCGCTCCGCGATCTCCCAGGAAGGCAGACGGAGGAAAACACGGGCTTCCTTCAGGATCAGGTCATCGAGCAGCGTCTTGTTAAAAATATCGATCTCTTTGCCGTACTCGTGGGAGTCACCCAGGGTGATGGCACCATTCGCAGCTTGGGAGGCCAGAACATGGATGGCCCACTCGTTGTACGCAGGTTTCTCCGCGGCAATGCGGGCCTTGAGCGCGTCCAGAGTTTTGCACTGCTGGAAGGCCTTGTAGAAACGCAACGTCAGGCCGGCTGCCAGAGCTGGACCAAGTTGCCAGTTCGAAGGTTGTGGAACGGTACGCAGCATCTGAAGTTTACAGCGGATGATGCCACTCGCGGCGAAGGTTTCCGGGTAAAGGGTTTCGAAGTCGTCACCACCGCAGACGATAGCCGCGCCGACTTCCCAGCGTTCTCCGCCGGCCTCGATGAACGGGAGTTCTATACTGCGGACCGCCGTTCCATAACGGAGTTCGACACCAAGTTCGCGGAGGTATTCGGGAAGTTTGGCAACAATTTGGCGGGGATCAACGGTGATTTCAGTTTCGCTCCAAAGCGAGCCACGCAGCCCGTCCGGCTGAACCGCATTGCTCATTGCGAGCGTCTGCGCTGCGTTCAACCAATGGCAGGGGTAGCCTGCGGGCGGACCTATCTCCGCGAACTCGCGCAGAACGCCTGCTTCATCGTCGTGGTGGGCCACATGAAGTGAGCCGGTTCGAAGACAGTCCAGTTTGGATGCCGCCAGCACTTCATCCCAGATCGCCCGGCTGCGCAGCGCCAGCTCATGCATGGCTCCGAAGGGCTGACCAACGGGCCATATCATGCCGAAGTTGCGGACCGAGGCCCCCTGCGCCTTCGCATTTCTCTCGAACAGGACTACTTTTCGTCCAGCGCGCGCCAGTACACAGGCATGCGCCAGGCCCAAGATTCCGCCGCCGATGACGGCAACATCCGCTCTGCATGTCACCTGTTCAGGATAGTCCGGTCATGTTGCAGGGGAGCCAAATGATGATGGCGGGCACCTCAAGAGTCAGTGCGAAGGAAGCACGTTCCGGGTGTTCGTGCGTCTTGACCTGGACTGAGGTCCAGTGACCGGTGCCCGGATCGGAGTCGTTGAGTTTTTCTGTCATGTCAATGAGAAATGGTCTTTGGCTAGCCGGCAAAGGCCGGGGCGGCCTCATGACATACAAGCATTCGCCGCCGCCCCGAGGTCCGTTTTGCCGGCGAATACTTAGGAGACCGCAAGTGATGCCGCGCCCCGGAGTTCAGCCGCTGCGTCCCGGGGGTTGGTGATCGCCTGATCACTCTCAATGCGGCCATCACGGAAATAAATAATACGGTTGGCGTACTGGGCGATATCGGGTTCATGAGTCACCACAATAGTGGTGATCCCCTGCTCCCGGTTGAGCTTTTGGAAGATGGCCATGATCTCCACACTGGTGCGGGTATCGAGAGCACCGGTGGGTTCATCAGCCATCAGAATCTGCGGCTTGTTCACCAGAGCCCGCGCAATCGCAACGCGCTGCTGCTGTCCACCGGAGAGTTGGTTGGGGTGATGGCCGGCACGATCGGCGAGTCCAACGGCAGCGAGGGCATCCATCGCCAGTTTCCGGGAGTCTTGTACCGGCTCGGTTGAATACAGCAGGGGCAACTCTACGTTTTCGAGGGAACTTGTCCGCGCCAACAGGTTGAATTGCTGGAAAACGAAGCCAAGCTTCCGGTTGCGGATTTCCGCAAGTTGATCACGGCTCATACCTTCCACGGGAATACCATCGAGCCGGTAGGTGCCGGAAGTAGGCCGGTCAAGGCAGCCCAGGATATTCATGAGAGTTGATTTCCCCGAGCCGGAAGGGCCCATTACAGCGACGAAATCACCGGGCTGGATTTCCAAACTCACATCCCGCAAGGCGTTCACAATCATGTCCCCAATCTGAAATGTTCGGGTCAAATGATCAATCTCGATGATGTTGGCACTATTCATGGCGCAGTGCCTCAATCGGATCCATATAAGCGGCCTTCCTTGCCGGGTAGAAGCCAAAGGTGACACCGATGAACGCAGAGAACAAAAACGCCAGCACAACGGAACCAGGGCTGACCACGGTGGACCATTTTGCGAAGTACGAAATCAACGCGCTGGAGCCGAGGCCCAGGGCGATCCCCACGGCGCCCCCAACGGCTGAGAGGGTAACCGCTTCGACGAGGAACTGGCTGAGGATGTCACGGGTTTTAGCGCCGACTGCCTGGCGTAGACCGATCTCCCTGGTTCGCTCGCTGACAGAGACCAGCATGATGTTCATAATGCCGATGCCACCGACCAGCAGTGAAACGGAGGCGATCGCGGCAAGCAGGATCGACATCACACCAGCGGAGCTTTCCTGCGCCTGAAAAACCTCCTCCATATTGCGGATGTTGAAATCATCATCTTCATTCGGCTGCAGGTGGTGACGCTGGCGCAGGAGCGCCTTGATTTGGTCCTGAACATCCTGAGTACGGCCATCGGCCGCCTGGACCATCACTGACCCGACAGCTGCGTAGTTGGCCTGACTGGTGCCGAGAACTTTTTTCTTCGCGGTGCTGATGGGGATGAGGATAACGTCGTCCTGGTCCTGCCCGGTTGGGGATTGTCCTTTTGGCACAAGCGTCCCGATGACGGTGAATGGCACCTTCTTGATACGGATGACCTGGCCGATGGGACTCGCTCCGCTGAAGAGGTTGCCGGTCACGGTCTTGCCGAGCAGCGCGACCTTGGCTGCGGCATCGACATCACTGCTGAGGAACGCCTGGCCTTGCTCGATTTCCAGGTCTCGGACAGAAAGATATTCGGGAGTTGTACCAAGGATCTGGGTGCCCCAGTTGCTGTTGCCAAAAACGATCTGTGCGCCGCCGCGGACGGCTGGCGCAGCCAGGAGAGCAGCATCCGCTTCCCTGGCAATGGCTTTGGCGTCGTCCTCAGTTAAGGTCTGCGCATTGCCGGTGCCCATGCGGATGCCGGAACTCGATACACTCCCGGAGAGAACGATGACTAAATTGCTGCCGATGGAAGCGATTTGTTCTTTGATCCGCTGCTCAGCGCCCGAACCCACAGCAACCATCGCAATGACCGCGGCGACGCCGATAATTATGCCCAGCATAGTGAGGGCAGACCGCATCTTATTCACGCGCAGGGCGCGGAATGCAATGCCAACGCTCGCAGAGAACTTTCTGAAGTTCATTTAAATTCCTAAACGCTTCGGACTTCCTGAGGAACTGGCAGGGGGCGGCGTTGCCGTGCCAGGCTTCACTGCTACTCCCGTCACCAAAGCAACACCCGCCTGCAGCGTGCCGGGCTTTAGTTCTGTCCGGTTGGCGTCGCTGATACCCGTTTGTACGGAGACGGCTTCCGGTTCTCCTTTCGGGCCTGGTACGTAGATAGTCTGGCCATCCTGCTTTGTTGGTTTCGCGGCAGGCACTGCGCCGCGTGGCCGGAAACGCAGGGCGGCTTTGGGTATCCGAAGCACGTTTGAGGCATGACTGGTCATGATGGTCACATTGGCAGTCATGCCTGGAAACAGATTGAGGTCGTCATTTGCAACTTGAATCACCACATCATAGGTGATGACGTTGAGTACATTTATGGGTGCCTCACGGATCTGAATCACCCTGCCGGTGAAGGTTCTACTGGCATAAGCGTCGACGGTAAAAGTCGCAGTCTGGCCCAGGCGGATGGCGCTGACGTCCGATTCATCCACGTTGGTATCCACTTGCATCTTTGTCAGATCCCGCGCAATAAGAAAAATGACGGGAGAGGCAAATGACGCAGCTACGGTCTGGCCCACGTCCATATTGCGGGACTCAACAGTGCCATCTACCGGTGCCAGAATCTTCGTATGGGAGAGGTTGAGTTGGGCTTGCGCCAGCGCAGCCTGATTCTGCGCAATGATGGCCAATGCCTGTGCCTCCTGGTAACGCGCAACCTGGACAGCCTGCCGGGCAGATTCTACTGCGGTCCCGGCCGCAGCTACTGCAGCTCTTGCGGCAGTGACCCCAGCTACCGCCTGTTCCCAGATCGAGTGTGTCGTGTCCCCGTCTTCTTTCGCAAGAACACCTTCCTTGACGAGTTCCTCGTGACGCTCCGTGATGGTCTTTGCCACGTCCACCGCGCTCTGCGCCTTGGTGAGGTTCGCCTGCTGACTGGCCGTGTTGGCGTCTGCGGTGGCCTGATCCGCCAAGGTTTTCTGCACGTTGGCAAGCGCCGTCTCATGCGCGGACTTCACGGAAAGCAGTGTCGCGGCGGCCTGATCCACAGCGGCCTGGAACGGTGCAGGGTCAATGACGGCGATCAACTGGCCTTTCTTGACCCTGGTGTTGAAGTCCGCGTAGAGTGCGATTATGTTGCCGGAAACCTGACTGCCCACCTGCACTGTAACTTCCGCGTTCATGGTCCCGGTGGTAGAGACTGACGCGTCAATATCACCGCGGTCGATGCTCATGGTGACATATGCCAGGGGCGGAGCCCTGTTCAGGTAGAGATAGAGACCGGATGCCGCCACCAGGATAATAGCGCTGGACACGAGTATTTTCAGCCAACGCTTTGGTTTCGGCGGAATTCCACCGGCCGGAAGAACGTCCGGGTTGGTACTTGACGGCGGAAGAGCAGAAATCGCGGTACCCATGCCCAGGTCCATGCAATTTGCTGGCCATGGCAGATGAGTTGCTTTCAGTATCAATTTCGGTTCGTTCTGGCAGAGGGAATGCCACAGCAATGGCACCTCACATGGAAAACAGAAGGAAAATCATGCAGTATTACGAAGCGTGCCCCCGGGAGTTGCGCTTCTGGTTGCTTTCACAGCAGCCCAGCCGGGCCAGCTTGCGGCGCACACCGCGCGATTCATCCAGGCCTAACCAAAGCCCGATTACGGAACTGCTTGCCCACCCGGTCAACACCAACGTCCAAGCCACAAGCGGTGCCATGGACTGGCGTCCTGCACATCCGCCGGCTAGCTCCGAATGCAGTACCTTCTTCACTATGCTGCTGAAGCACGCTCCCGGGGCCAGGTGGCTTCGCAGCAGGCGACATGATCGCCATCAAGTATGTGCATGCGACGGAGGCGACCCGGTACATGATGATGGTGCAGTCGATGCGCGCCAATTCGATGCAGGTGGTTCTGACGCCGGGCAGTTACCGGGAGATTCTCGGTTACGATGACGTCAGGGTAATCGATTCCAGCAGTGGCTTTCAGCTACGCAAGCCACCACGCCGGGCGGCATTGGGCGCAATGGGATCTTCCGGAATTATGCGGAGGTGGCCCACAACTGGACCCGCTATACGCGGAACGATGGCAATTATTCCGCTTATCAGACACGGGCGATGGGATTTTCCGTAGCGTTTGGGCACTGGAACCAATATTGAGTGCGGGGACCGGGAGAGGCTGGTTCCCCTCCGCTTCGTCCCGGTCCGCTTCGTCCCATCGCTTATACTTGAGGCTTACCCCACATGCATCAACAACTCACCGAACGCATGGTTGACCGGGACCCCCGCGAAACAGCCGAATGGCTCGAGGCTCTCGATCAGATCGTTGAAGAAGCAGGGCCGGACCGGGCCAGTTTCCTCATTGAAAAATTGGAGGACCGCGCACGCGAAAACGGCGTGACGGTTCCCATCCGCTCCAATACGGACTACGTCAATACTGTCCCTGTTGAGAAGCAGGAGCCGTACCCGGGCGATTTGAAGACCGAAGCCGTTGTCGAAAGTCTGGTGCGCTGGAACGCCATGGCTATGGTGAACCACCAGAACAAGACGGACGAAGGCATCGGCGGGCATATTGCGACCTACCAATCCCTCGCCACCACGCTGGAAGTGGGCTTCAATCATTTCTTCCGCGCCAGCTACGGCGATCAGCCTGGTGACTTCGTTTACTTTCAGGGGCATGCTTCTCCCGGTGTGTATTCCCGTGCCTTCCTGGAGGGACGTTTGAGTGCGGATGCGCTCAACAACTTCCGCCATGAATTGAGGGATACCCCTGGTCTTTCCAGCTATCCGCACCCCTGGCTGATGAAGGATTTCTGGCAGTTCCCCACCGTTTCGATGGGCCTGGGGCCGATCAACTCGATTTATCAGGCACGCTTCATGCGGTACCTGGAAAAGCGCGGGATGATCCCTGTCACCGACCGCAAGGTTTATGCCTATCTCGGCGATGGCGAAATGGACGAGCCGGAGTCGACCGGTGCCATTGGCGTTGCTTCGCGTGAGAAGCTCGACAACCTGATTTTCGTGATCAATTGCAATTTGCAGCGGCTAGATGGTCCGGTACGCGGCAACGGCAAGATCGTGCAGGAACTTGAAGCTCTGTTCCGCGGTGCTGGCTGGAACGTGGTGAAGTGCCTGTGGGGCAGCGAGTGGGATGCGCTGCTGGCGAAGGATAAGTCGGGCAAGCTGATCCAGCTCATGAATGAGTGCGTGGACGGCGAATACCAGGCGTTCAAGGCCAAGGGCCCGGCGTATGCCCGCAAGGAATTCTTCGGCAAGTATCCCGAAACAGCGGCACTTGTGGAAGATATGACCGATGACCAGATCGCGGCACTGCGCCGTGGCGGTCATGATCCCATCAAGGTCTACAACGCGTACAAAGCCGCCCATGATCACAAGGGTGGTCCCACGGTCATTCTGATGAAGACCGTGAAGGGCTTTGGCATGGGAGATTCCGGGGAAGCCCGCAACTTCAGCCATCAGCAGAAGAAGATGAACGACAAGGCGGTGGAGCAGTTCATCCACCGGTTCGGTCTTGATCTTCCGGAAGAAACTGCGGCCCACAGCGGATTGCACAAGCCGGCGGAAACTGCGCCGGAAATGATCTACATGCATGAACGCCGCAAGGCTCTTGGCGGGTATCTTCCGTCGCGGCATGTGGGTCCGTCAACGATCAAGACGCCTGCGGATGAAGTTTGGGAAGAGTTCAAGCACGGTTCCACGGCTCCGCATCCTTCGAGCACGATGGCATTTGTGAAGTTGCTCGGCAAGCTGCTCAAGACCCCGGGCATCGGCAAAAACATCGTGCCGATTATTCCCGACGAAGCCCGTACGTTCGGTATGGAGAGCATGTTCCGTTCGTTCGGCATCTACGCTGCCAACGGGCAGCTCTATAAGCCGCATGACGCGGACATCCTGCTGTACTACAAAGAAGCGACGGACGGACAGATTCTGGAAGAAGGCATTACAGAGGCCGGCTCGATGGCCGACTTCACGGCTGCCGGAACGGCCTACACCAACTACGGTGTCGATACGATTCCCTTCTTCATCTACTACTCGATGTTCGGGTTCCAGCGCGTTGGCGACATGATCTGGGCGTTCGCGGATTCCCGCGGCAAGGGCTTCCTCATGGGCGGCACTGCTGGACGCACGACCCTGAACGGTGAAGGTCTGCAGCATCAGGACGGACACTCCCTGTTGCTGGCCAGCACGGTGCCTTCTCTGGCTGCGTATGACCCTTGCTACGCATATGAAATTGCGGTGATCGTCCGCGATGGCATCAAGCGCATGTATGAGGACCGGGAAGACCTGTTCTACTACCTGACGCTTTACAACGAAAACTACGAGCAGGCAGCCATGCCGGAAGGTGCCGAAGAAGGCATCATCAAGGGCATCTATCTGTTTGCGAAGTCATCTTTGGCGAAAGCCAAGGCCCGTGTGCAACTTTTCGGCAGCGGTCCAATCCTGCCGGAAGTGCGGCGTGCGGCAGCAATTCTGGAAGAAAAGTACAACGTGGCAGCGGACATTTGGAGTGTCACCAGTTACAGCGAACTGCGGCGTGAAGCGCTGCGGGTCGAACGCTGGAACCGGCTGCATCCCACGAAGGCCGAGCAGGTGCCGTACGTGCAGAAGGCGCTGGCTGGTTTTGAGGGTCCGATCATCGCGGCTTCAGATTACATGAAGACCGTGCAGGATCAGATTGCGCCGTGGTTCCCTGGCCGCTATGTGGCATTGGGCACGGATGGCTTCGGACGCTCGGAAAACCGCGGCTTCCTGCGGAAGCACTTTGAAGTGAACCCCGAATCCATCGTGGTGGCGGCTCTCTCGAAGCTGGTACGGGAAGGCAAATTCGATGCGAAGAAGGCGGCGAAGGCCATTACGGATCTGGGTGTGAATCCGGAGAAGATTGACTCGGCGATCGCCTAAGCGCTGTTGGAGTGAATTGAAAAAGGCCGCCTCGAAAGAGGCGGCCTTTTTGCGTTTGGCGTTCTTGTCTTGGGTGCTTAGCGGGAAAACAGATCGCCGATGCTCTTCGCATCAAGAATTCTTTCGCAGGCGAGAGTGAGTTCTGCGGAGGAGAGGGATTGCAACCTCGCCATCAGGCTGGGCGAGACTTCACCAAAACGGCTCTGCACCAGTTGGAGAAGCACACTACGCTGCCCCTTTTCGATCCCCTTCTCTATACCCTTCTCGATCCCCTGCGCCACCCCTTCCTCCATCTTTCGGCGAAGAATGGGTCCCAGAATCTGGTTTTCCATGATGTCAGCTTCAATGGGCATATATTCGACTCTGCGTTCGTGGCGCACTTTCCCTTGGGTGCTTAGCGGGAAAACAGATCGCTGATGCTCTTCGCATCAAGAATTCTTTCGCAGGCGAGAGTGAGTTCTGCGGAGGAGAGGGATTGCAACCTCGCCATCAGGCTGGGCGAGACTTCACCAAAACGGCTCTGCACGAGTTGGAGAAGCATACTGCGCTGCCCCTTTTCTATCCCCTTTTCGATCCCCTTCTCTATACCCTTTTCGATCCCCTGCGCCACCCCTTCCTCCATCTTTCGGCGAAGAATGGGTCCCAGAATCTGGTTTTCCATGATGTCGGCTTCAATGGGCATATGTTCGACCTCCCAGGCAAGTTCCTCTCTCATTCTACGCAATCCTGCCAGCAACGCGAGTTCTGAAAGGGCTTCCTCACGCTGCTCGGGCGGCGCCGCGGCAAGCTTTGCAAGAATTCTCCGCAGAACCTGAGGCTCCTGGCCGAAACGCGTCAGAATCGCAGCCACGTTATCCGTCAGGTGGTCGCTGGCCAGAAGTTGCTCGCCATCAAAATCGCGGATATCGAACAGCTCATAACGGTAAGTGAACGCGTCATCGCTGATGCCACGTTGCAAGCGGCAGGGTTCTTCGCCGAGATAAAGAACGATCTGTTTCGGGTATCTGCGGAAACACTCCTCCACCAGAACCAGATACTTATGCATTCTCTCGGCGAAGCGGGGTTTGTTGCGGCTCTGAAATTCAATCTGAATGAGCCGCCCTTCGTCTACTCTCCGAGGAGATCCACACGAAGGTTGCTGGTTTGCGGCAACTCAACATTAAGCCAATGCAGAACCTTGCAGCCAGTCAACGCGTACAGCAGCAAGCTTCCGGGGCGGGTCAGCACCCGCTTCAGGGCAATGTCGTATTCCTGCATGGGCGTTCATACACAAAGTGGAAAACGCCCGGCGGTAATCTCAAACTTTATTCTGTTGCGTGATCCGGCGGTTCCGGGGCTGGCTTTCTTGCCTGGCCTTCGACGTACTGCGTCAGGTAACGCACGATCAGTTCCTCGGCGGTGATGCCCTCCCGCTCCGCGACCTGCTTCACACGAGCGTAAACTTCATCGTCGATATCAACTTCGAATTCCATACCTAGCAGTTTACGCCGGGCGAACGAGTTGCGGTGGACCACCCGGCCTGCGGGCAGGCTGACAGCAATCCACCTTGCAGATGGGTGTAATGCCGTTGGCCAGTGCATCCTGTACCATTTCCCGCACAGCTCTGACGAAATGTGGATGTACTCCGACGGTCTTGGCCCGGAAGAATTCGATGCCACGCTCCGCCGCAGCTTCGGCAGCTTCCGTATCGAGGTCGTACATCACTTCCATATGGTCTGAGAGGAACCCGATGGGGACCACGATCAATTTCTTCGCCTCCGTCGAACGGATATAGTCGCAGATGTCAGGCTCCAGCCAAGGCTGTGTGGGCGGGCCGCTGCGGCTCTGGTACAGAAGCTTGACCTCACCCAAACCCAGCGCTTCATTGACCTTTCCCGCCGCGTAGGTCAACTGCCCGACGTAGGGGCTTGTGGCTGCCATGGAAACAGGGATGCTGTGGGCCGTGTAGACCACCCCGGCACCGGGCAACGCGGCCAAACCTTCCTCCACGCGTTCCACCATGGTGCTGATAAAGCCCGGATGATCGAAGTACGACGGAATCTTTTCGAGTTCCAGCGCACCCTGCACGGACTCTATCGCCGCCGCCATGTCTTCGCGGTACTGGCGGCACCCGGAGTAGGAACTGAATGCGGAAGTAACGTAAACAAGTGCCCGTTTCACACCGTCATCCACCATTTGCCGGACGGTGTCATTGACCATCGGATGCCAGTTCCGGTTGCCCCAGTAAATCGGCAAATTCACACCGTTGGCGCCGAATTCTTCCTTTAATTCAGCAATCATTTCCCGGCATTGGTCATTGATCGGACTCTTGCCGTCGAAATGATAGTAATGTTCCGCGACCTCCAGCATCCGCTCCCGTGGCACATTGCGGCCGCGCAGCACGTTTTCAAGGAACGGAATCACATCCCCGTGGGTCTCAGGACCGCCAAAGGAGAGGAATAACAATGCATCGTAGCGTTGATCAGGCATCACGAATTCTTTCTTAGAGCAAGGCGACCGGGCGGATGGGTGAGCCCGTGCCGCCGCGGATTTTCAGTGGAGAAGCAGCGAAGACAAACTCCTTCGCTCCCATCGCCGAAAGCTCCTCCATGTTCAGGCACTCGATGATATGGATGCCGATTTCGACCAGCAGATGTACGTGTACGCTCATTTCCGGGCTGGGGGCAAACTCAAACGGCGCGGTGTCTGAGCCGGCTGCGAAAATTTTCTTCGCACTCAGCCACTTTGCGGCATCCAGGTTGGGGCCCGGGCTCTGCACCTGCGCAATAAACCTGGCCGCATCATCCCAATATTTCGCCCATCCCGTGCGAATCAAAACCACATCTCCTTCCCGGATATCAGCACCTTCGGCTTCAAGGTGCTCCGCGGTGATGGCGAAGTCCTTCGGCAGGACTTCCACGCCCTGCTGCCTGGCAATATCGAGCAGAACACCCCGCCGGAAAATAGGTGCCACATGATCAATCGTGTGGTGTTCCAGGCCCCCTGCGTAACTCTGCACTTTCGCGGCCTCTACGCCGCCGTGTAACATGCCACAGCAGGAAAAGTGACACAGCGCATCGATGTGCGTACCAACGTGCGTCCCCAGAGCAATCGCGTCCGCAGCCGAACTTGCACCGCCCGGATTGATGTAGTCGCCATGTTTCTTGTTCAGACTGTAGAGGTACGCGGGGTGGGAAGGATGATGCGGCGCACCGGTGTAGTACGGCTGCGCGAGGTCAACTGCGCGGCAATTCTGGAGAGCGGAAAGCAGGTCACTGACAGGCACGACACCAGTGTATCCGTGTCCACTTGGTACCCTAGGAGGTTGCATGACAATCGATGAAATCCGGGAACTGATCCGCCTCGTTACCGACACGGGCGTTGCTGAACTGGAAGTGCAGCGTGGTGAGAACCGCGTCCGCATCCGAACAGGCTTCCCCGCTGAGGTTGCGGCTCCCTCCCCTGCCCCCGTTTACACCCCTATTGCACCCGCCGGCGAACCCGCCGCCGCGGCCAGGCAGGAAGCTGCTTCTTCCAAGCCGGAGAGCAATATCCACTATGTGAAGTCGCCCATCGTTGGCACCTTTTACGGCGCTCCGTCACCTGGCTCCCCTGACTTTGTCCATGTCGGCGAACACGTGACTGCCGGCAAGGTCCTCTGCATCATCGAATCCATGAAGCTCATGAATGAGATTGAAGCCGATGTGACCGGCGTGATTGAAAGCTGCCTGGTGCAGAACGCGCAGCCTGTGGAATACGGAGAAGCCCTCTTTGGCATCCGCCCCCTTTAAGAAAATCCTGATCGCCAACCGTGGCGAGATCGCGCTGCGCATCATCTGCGCCTGTAAGGATCTCGGCATCCCCACGGTTGCGGTCTACTCGGAAGCTGACCGGCACAGTCTGCCGGTGCGCTTTGCTGACCAGGCTGTCTGCATCGGCCCCGCAAAGAGCGCCCGCAGCTATCTGGATATACCGTCGATCATCTCCGCCGCTGAGATCACCAACGTGGATGCCATTCATCCCGGTTACGGCTTTCTCAGCGAAAATGCCGGGTTCGCGGAAGTCTGCGAAATGTCGGGCATCAAATTCATCGGCCCGAAGCCCGGTGTCATTGCCTCCATGGGCATCAAGGAACGCGCCCGCGCCATCATGAAGGACTATGGCGTGCCGATCCTGCCCGGTTCCGAGGGCGTGTTGCAATCCCCCGAAGAAGCAATCGAAACGGCGGCCAAGATCGGGTTCCCGGTTATCTTGAAAGCCTCCGCGGGTGGCGGCGGACGCGGCATGCGCGTCTGCTGGAACGCGGAAGAACTCCCCGGCCTGTTGAATCAAGCACAGCAGGAAGCCGGTGCGGCATTTTCGAGCGCGGACGTGTATTTGGAGAAGTTCATCCAGGCCCCGCGTCACATCGAATTTCAACTGCTGGCCGATGAGCATGGCAACGTCGAGATCCTCGGCGAACGCGAGTGCAGCATCCAGCGCCGCCATCAGAAACTCCTCGAAGAATCGCCCTCGCCGGCGCTGCGGCCGGAAGTCCGCAACCGGGTCAGCGAGAAGCTCAAGGAAGCGATCAAGGCCATCGGCTACAGCAACGCCGGGACCGTGGAATTCCTGATGGATGAGAACGGGGACCTCTACTTCATTGAGGTCAACGCCCGCATTCAAGTGGAACACCCGGTGACTGAAGCCGTCACGGGCATCGATCTTGTGAAGTCGCAGATCCGTATCGCCATGGGCGAAACGCTTCCCGAGATTCTTGGCGGCCCGGTGCAGTTCTACGGCCATGCCATCGAGTGCCGCATCAACGCCGAAAACCCAGTCACGTTTGCGCCTTCTCCAGGCCGCATCACCGGACTCAATCTTCCCGGCGGCAACGGTATCCGGGTGGATACGCATGCTTATCAGGACGGCGTGATTCCGCCCTACTACGATTCGCTGGTGGCCAAGCTCATTGCCCACGGCAAGGACCGCGATGAGGCCATCGCCCGCATGAAACGTGCGCTCGATTTGTTTGTCGTGGAGGGAATCCATACTTCGATCCCCTTGCACAAACGCATTCTCAACGAACCGGACTTCGTGGCTGGCACGTTCGACACAAACTTCATCAAGCGCTGGATGTAAGATCACGCGGGGGGCATCGTTCACGCCCCGCGCAGTGGATCGTGCGCCTTGTGATAGATTCGGGCGGAATGTATACGCGTCGAACTATTCTTTTCACAGGTGCCACTGCTCTTGCACGCAGTCAGGTCTCCACGCTGACGGCGGGGGCTGTCCTGGAGCGGATCAAGGCGAACATCGGTGTGCCCTGGCGACAGACCACCGTGGACAACATCATCGCAGGCTCCCCGGACACAGCCGTGCGCGGCATTGCCACCACCATGATGGCAACGCTCGATGTAGCCCAGCGGGCCGCCAAGGCCGGGCGTAACATGATCATCACCCATGAATCCACTTACTTCTCGCATCAGGATGCGGTGGAGCAATTGACCAAAGACGATACTTATCTGTATAAGCGTGATTTCCTGGCCGGGAATAACATGGTGGTCTTCCACTTTCACGACCATTGGCACGCACGCAAGCCAGACGGCATTGCCTCTGGCATGAACCGGGAATTGGGCTGGGAAAGGTATGCTGATCCAGAGAATCCGCGCTCACTGGTGTTTCCCGCGATCAGTCTCGCTGACTTGGCGAAACAACTGCAATCCAAGCTTGGCATCCGGACCATGCGCGTCATCGGAGACCCGAAGTTAGTGATCCGCAGCGCGGCCACCAGTTGGGGCTATGTCAGCCAGTTTCCAGGCATTCCAGTTATCGCGCGCGACGGCGTGGATGTTCTGATTGTGGGTGAGACGCGCGAATGGGAACTCGTAGAATACGTGCAGGATATGATCTCATCCGGCAAGAAGAAGGCGCTGATTCTCCTGGGACATGTGGTGTCCGAACAGGCGGGAATGAAACTATGCGCGGACTGGCTGCGCCCTCTGGTGCCGGAGGTGCCCGTGGAGTTTATTCCCGCTGCTGAACCATTCTGGCAACCGTGACTTACTTCACCGCAAGCAGAACGCCCGAAGGAGAGCTGGTTGTCCCCGTGGTTGCAATGACCGGTTGGTCTCCACTTTGCACATTCGCCGGCAAGGTTATGGCGATCTGATACAAGCCCATCGCATTGGGACTGAGAATGTCATACACCACTTGTGCCTGGATGCCACCCACAGTGATCACCGCGGGGATGGAGGCATAGGCCAGAGTGCCTGGTCCCAACACTTGTGCCGGAGTTTTTCCCGCAGCGACGCCCGGACTTACCGGCCCGAAACCGGTGCCCCACAGCAGGATCGTCTCGCCGGCAACCGCGGGCGTGGCTGTACTGATCAAAGTTGACGGCGCCACCAGAGTCCCGTCCAGATGCGTGGCGACTGCGTAAGATCCCACCTGGAAGAAGCCCGGTGCATAACTTGCCAGAGGCGCAGTCAGTGAGTTACTTGTACCGGAAGAATTCGTCACCGTAACCGCAACATTCGCCGGACTTACATCAGGCGCCTGCACGTTGATCTGCGCCGGACTGATGAAGTAGATAAACGCCAGCTGCCCGCCAATCAAGACACTCACACCATCGAGTGATGTTGGCGTGCCGTTGGTAAAGTCAGCGGACGTCCAGGTGCGGCAGCCCGTGGACGGATTGTTCACAGCATCGCAATTTGTCGCCGCGGTCAGATTCGTGCCCTTGATGGTCACCCAGGAACCGGCTTCGATACCTGTGCCAAAGCTGGCTCCGTTCACCACCTGCGTGATGACCGGTGCGGCTGCGGCACTGGCAGGAGTTAAAGTTACGGTAGCGGTGTAGATATGGTCCCCAACGTCGTCATTGTTATTCCCGTTGGCGGCATTTCCAGCGAGATAGACAGTAACAGACCCGACATTGGTTGCGGGTGCCTGCCAGTCTATCGCAAACGTTACGGACCCGGTGGTCCCGTTGCGCGTGCCAGTCAGAGTTTGCTCTGCATACATCAGCGGATTCGAGGAACTGCAGGACCCCGTCGTGGTGCGCTGCGCGGTTCGGAATGAGGCATTCGAGCAAATCACCTGCGTGTTACTGTCGGCCGAAGAAAGGCCGCCCGCCGTGGTGCTGGTGCTGGAAGCGAGGCGGGCCGTGGCCTGAAAGCCCCAGCGCTTCGCCGTCGGATCAGCCAGCGTGATGATCCAGTGCTGAATCTCCCCCGGTGTATAAGTCGATGCTGTCCCGGTGTTGAGTGATAGCTTGCCGCCCATGGTGTTGATCGTCGAGGCACCGGCACTGTGACAGTTCGCGCAGGTACCAACTTCTCCGGGCACGCCGGAAAGACCAGGGTCAGGCCCGTTGGCGTCGGCATAGACCAAACCAGCGGTAAGCAAGATAGAAGCGGAACAAGTAAGTAGAGATAAGATCGTGTTGCGAAGATTCATGCAACTCTAAAGACGCGTGGAAGCACTCCCGGACTTCGTTAAGAAGTGTTATCAGGACCGCAGCCAAAACGTACGCTCCGTGTTAGCTTGTACCTAATGCCAGCGCGCTATATCTTGAACAAACGTCTGACGTTAGCCTTCCTCGCAGCCGGGGTTGTGCTGGTGGCCCAGACATCCCGCTACGGACCCAGCCGGATTTGGTGGGATGCCGGTCAGACAGACAGCCTGGGCTGGGATTCAGACTTTGACAATCCTTCCGGGCAGGTCCGCATTTCGAATAAGAACGGTGCCGTGAAGACAGAAGGCCACCCCTTTTTCGCTGCGCTTGGCACCAACGGGCGCGCCTGTGTCACCTGTCATCAGCCGGCAAACGCGATGAGTGTTTCAGCGGAAGTGCTCCGGCAGCGCTGGCTCGAAACAGAAGGCAAAGACCCGGTGTTCGCCATGGTGGATGGCGCGAATTGCCCGGATCAACCGCCTGCGCAGCGCGCCTCGCATTCGTTGCTGCTGGACCGCGGCTTGTTCCGCATCGCCCTGCCCTGGCCCCCGCCGAATGTGAAGCCCGATTTTGAGATCGAAGTGGTGCGTGACCCGGCTGGCTGTAATTTAAGTCCCAAGTTCGGCCTCGCAGCGGCACATCAGATTTCGGTGTACCGCCGCCCGCGCATGGCCGCGAATTTGGCGAAGCTCACCGAGGGTCCCAAAGGCGCCGTTCTCATGGCTGATGGCCGGGAACCTTCGCTCCGCTCGCAGGCTATCACCGCCGCCTTCGTACATGAAGAATCCCCCCGGCATCTGACCGTGGAAGAACTGGACCGCATCCTCGACTTTGAAACGCAAGTCTACGCAGCCCAAAACTCTGACATGCGCGGCGGCTTGGTGGAGAACTCGGGCCTCGGCGTGGAACCCCTCATGAACGGGCCTGCACCATCGCTATTCGCGGGGCTCGACCTTGGGAAATGGAAGGGGATTCATGAGACTGATCTGCAGCGGGAATTCCGTGCCTCGGCGGCCCGCGGCAGCAAGCTCTTCGCCTCACGGGCATTCCGTATGGATGACGTCTCTGAGATGACCTGCGCCACCTGCCACCAGCCCGG
Source organism: uncultured Acidobacteriia bacterium (assembly GCA_903923395.1). Lineage (GTDB taxonomy): Bacteria > Acidobacteriota > Terriglobia > Bryobacterales > Bryobacteraceae > BOG-234. The sequence goes on along the minus strand of CAIXXM010000111.1, from coordinate 633 downwards.
GACCAAGCGCCTGCTCGACATCGGCACGGCACGTCATCCCCAACCCGCGGATTCTCCCCTGCCCCTGTTCCGGCTCAAGCACGGCGCAACGGTAGTTTATTCCGAAGACCCGGGCCGGGCCCTGATCACCGGCAGATTTGCAGACGCAGGGGTCTTCGCCATGCCCCAGTTCCGCGCGCTGGCCGCACGTGCTCCCTACTTCACCAACGGAGCCGCAGCATCCCTGCGGGCGGTGGTGGATTACTATGACCGCACTTACGAAATCGGGCTCTCCGAAGCAGAGAAACGCGATCTGACCAATTTCCTTTCTGTTCTCTAGAGGCGGGATGCTAGTATTTCCCCAATGAAAATAGCCCGGTTATTCCTGCTCTTCTGCCTGTTCGCAGGCAGCGCTTTCGCACAAACTATTGAGGTCGCGGAGGCGTCCATTTCCGACCTGCAGAAAGCAATGACCGAGGGCCGGGCCACATCGAAATCCCTGGTGCAGGCTTATATCAAACGCATTGAGGCCTTTGATACCCATGGCCCGAAACTAAATGCGTTGATCACGCTGAATCCGAACGCGCTCAAGGAGGCCGAAGCCTTGGATAAGGAACGGGCTGCCAAAGGTCCGCGCGGGCCGCTGCATGGGAT